>NZ_CP107008.1:602639-1205279 GCF_025725685.1 Halomonas sp. M4R1S46 | reverse complement strand
GGCCGGCATCCCCGGCATCAGCGTGCCGGCCGGCTTCGCGAACGGCCGCCCGGTGGGCCTGCAGATCCTCGGCACCCACTTCGCCGAGGCCCGGCTGCTCAACGTCGCCCACCAGTTCCAGCAGGCCACCGACTGGCACCTGCGCCGTCCCGCCCTCGCCGAGGAGACCGCCTGATGCAATGGGAAACCGTGATCGGCCTGGAAGTCCACGTCCAGCTCGCCACCCGTTCCAAGATCTTCTCCGGCGCCTCCACGGCCTTCGGCGCCGAGCCCAACACCCAGGCCTGCGCCGTGGACCTGGGGCTGCCCGGGGTGCTGCCGGTGCTCAACGAGGCCGCGGTGGCCATGGCCGTGCAGTTCGGCCTGGGCATCCACGCCCAGATCCCCGAGGTCTCGGTGTTCGACCGCAAGAACTACTTCTACCCGGACCTGCCCAAGGGCTACCAGACCAGTCAGATGTACCAGCCCATCGTCGGGCCCGGCGAGGTGGAAATCACCCTGGAGGACGGCAGCACCAAGCGCATCCGCGTGCACCACGCCCACCTGGAGGAGGACGCCGGCAAGTCGCTCCACGAGGACTTCCACGGCATGACCGGCATCGACCTCAACCGCGCCGGCACGCCGCTGCTGGAGATCGTCTCCGAGCCGGACATGCGCAGCGCCAAGGAGGCGGCGGCCTACCTCAAGGCGATCCATTCGATTGTCACTTATCTGGGGATTTCCGACGGCAATATGGCCGAGGGCTCGATGCGCTGCGACGTCAACGTCTCGGTGCGCCCCGCCGGCCAGGACACCTTCGGCACCCGCGCCGAGATCAAGAACGTCAACTCCTTCCGCTTCGTCGAGCGCGCCATCGCCTTCGAGGTCGAGCGCCAGATCGAGCTGATCGAGGATGGCGGCGAGGTGGTCCAGGAGACCCGCCTCTATGACCCCGAGGCCGACGAGACCCGCAGCATGCGGACCAAGGAGGAGGCCAACGACTACCGCTACTTCCCTTGTCCCGACCTGCTGCCGGTGGTGCTCGACCAGGCCTACGTCGATCACCTGCGCGACAACCTGCCGGAGCTGCCCGCCGAGAAGCGCGCCCGCTTCGAGGGCCAGCTGGGGCTCTCCGCCTACGACGCCGGCGTGCTCTCGGCGAACCGCGCCATGGCCGAGTACTTCGAGGGGGTCAAGGACGTCTGCGGCGATGCCAAGCTGGCCGCCAACTGGGTCCAGGGCGAGCTCTCCGGCGCCCTCAACCGGGAGGGCCTGGCCATCGACGACAGCCCCGTCTCGGCCACCCAACTGGGCGAGCTGGTCGCCCGGGTGAAGGACGAAACCATCAACGGCAAGGCCGCCAAGCAGGTCTTCCAGGCCCTGTGGCATCACGAAGGCGACTCCGCCGACGCCATCATCGAGGCCAAGGGCCTCAAGCAGGTCACCGACAGCGGCGCCATCGAGGCGATGATCGACCAGGTCATTGCCGACAGCCCCGCCCAGGTGGCCCAGTATCGCGATGCCGAACCCGACAAGCGCGGCAAGATGATCGGCTACTTCGTCGGCCAGGTGATGAAGGCCTCGCGGGGCACCGCCAACCCCCAGCAGGTCAACAAGCTACTCAAGGAAAAGCTCGACGCCCTGTGCTGAGCACCGGGAGCGGGCCTTGCCGGCCCGCCCCGTGGATTTCAGAGGACGACCCATGGCAGACGATGTCGGCGCGCGCCTGCGCGCCCTGCGTAACCTGAGGGGTATCTCCCAGCGCGAGCTGGCCAAGCGCTGCGGGGTGACCCACTCCAGCCTGTCGCTGATCGAGCAGGGCAAGGTCTCCCCGTCCGTCAGCTCGCTGAAGAAGATCCTCGATGCCATCCCCATGAGCGTCGGGGACTTCTTCACCATGGACCTGGAGAGCCGCGACCAGGTGTTCTACTCGGCCGATGAGCTGGCCGACGTGGGGACCGGTGACGTCATCTACAAGCTGGTCGGCGGCAACCGCGGCGACCGCGCCCTGAACTTCATGATCGAGACCTATCCCGCCGGCGCCGACACCGGCCGCGAGATGATCGCCCACCAGGGCGAGGAAGCCGGCGTGGTGCTGGAGGGCGAGATCGAGATCACCATCGGCGCCGAGACCCGGGTGCTCGGTGCCGGCGAGGCTTACTACTTCGACACCAACGTGCCCCACCGCTTCCGCAACGTCGGCAACGTCTCCTGCCGGCTGGTCAGCTGCGCCACCCCCGCCCGCAGCTTCTGAGCCATCCCTCCGAAGGGGGGCGGCTTCTCGAAACACCGCGTCATGCCCGGCGTCGTCGCCGGGCGACACTTTGTCAACGCTTCGTATTTGCACCAAGATGATGGCCACGGCACCAGGACAATTGCATCAGACCGGATGCAACTCCGATCATCCGAGCCCCGAGGAGACTGCCATGATCACGCGACTGATCCCCCTCGCCCTGGCTTCGAGCCTGTTGGCCCTGCCGGCCTTCGCCCAGGAGGGCGACACCGATGCGACGGAGCCCACCGTCGAGGCAAGCCAGGCCGTCGAGGCCGAAGCCGAAGCCGACATCGTGGCGGACACCGAGACCGACACCGGCGAGGACTCGATCGTCGTGGAGGAAAGCGAGGCCTCCACGACCCTGGAAGGCCTCCAGGAGGACGAGACCATGCCGGACGCTGCCCAGCCCGGGCTCGGCACCGCCTACGACGCGGTCACCACCGGCGGCGTCGGCGCCGATGGCCAGACCGTCAGCGCCGATGCCAGTGAAGGTCGCAGCCTCGAGACCGGCACGACCGCCGGCGAGCGCGGCGCCGCGGCCAGCGCGACGGGCGCCGGCAATGCCGGCGGCGGCGCCGGTGGTGCCGGTGGTAGTGCCGGTGGCGGCGCTGGCGGTGCCGGTGGCGGACGCCCCTGAGCCTCCCCTCTCGAAGGCCGGCGCTCGCCGGCCTTCCTGCGTCCGCCCCTTTGACAGCGCCCTCACCCGATGCAACTATATGGAAACTTTTTCCATTAAATGGAGTGACTCATGCCGATCGTCAACATCCAGCTGATCGAGGGGCGCAGCGACGCCCAGAAGGAAGCCCTGATCGAGAAGGTGACCGCCGCCTGCGTGGAGGCCGTGGACTGCACCCCGGAGAGCGTGCGGGTCGTGCTGGCCGACATTGCTCCCCAGGACTTCGGCGTCGCCGGTACCTCGGTCAGGAAGCGCCGCGAGACGACCAGCTGATCCCTCACCCCGCCCCCTCGCCGGGGCCTGCCGCGTCCCGGCTCCCTCATCGCCCGGCCCAGCGTCCCCTGGCGGGCCCCTCGCCCCGCCGCCCGGCCGGGCGCGCCGTCATCACACCCGCATCGCTACTTTTCCCCTAGGGAATTTGAGTCGCTGTGCCGGCCGCCGCCATCCAGACTGAGCAGGAGAGGCATCGCAACGACCCAGCGGGATCCCGCCGGGGCCGCGCCACTCCGGTGGTCCCCATGCAGATGAGGGAAAGCACCATGACAGCGCCCACCTATCGCACCCTGGACGGCGACCAGGCCACCCTGCCGGCCGAGGCCGTCGACGACTTCGCCGCCCGCCTGAGGGGGCACCTGATCCTCCCGACCGACGCGGATTACGCGCCGCTGCGACGCGTCTGGAACGGCATGGTCGACCGCCAACCGGCATTGATCGCCGGCTGCCAGGGCAATCAGGACATCGTGCAGGCCATCGACTTCGCCCGCTCCCGGCGCATGTGCCTGAGCGTGCGGGGCGGCGGCCACCATATCGCCGGCAACGCCATCGCCGAGGGCGGCCTGGTGATCGACCTCTCGGCCATGCGCTCGGTGCACGTGGATCCCCGGCAAGCCGCCGCCCGGGTGGCGCCGGGCGCCCTGCTCGGCGACGTCGATGCCGAGACCCAGGCCTTCGGCCTGGCCACCCCCCTGGGCATCAACTCCACCACCGGCGTGGCCGGCCTCACCCTGGGCGGCGGCTTCGGCTGGCTGACCCGCAAGTTCGGCATGACCGCCGACAACCTGCTCTCGGCCGATGTGATCACCGCCGACGGCCAGCGACACCGCGTCTCGGCCGAGCAGGAACCCGAGCTGTTCTGGGCCCTGCGCGGCGGCGGCGGCAACTTCGGGGTGGTGACCTCCTTCGAGTTCCGCCTTCACCCGGTGGGCCCGGAGATCCATGCCGGGCTGGTGGTCTACCCCTTTGAGCAGGCCCGCCAGGTGTTGCAGGCCTGGCGCGACTTCACCCGCCAGGCGCCGGAGGAGCTCAGCGTCTGGGCGATCCTGCGCGACGCCCCGCCCCTGCCCTTCCTTCCCGAGGCCGTTCATGGGCAGCGCGTGGTGGTCTTCGCCCTGTTGCATTGCGGCGATCCGGCCAGCGCCGAGCGCGACGTGGCCCCGGTGCTGGCGTTCGGCGACCCGGTCGGTCAGATGCTAGGCACCCAGCCGTATGCCGGCTTCCAGGCGGCCTTCGACCCCCTGCTCGCCCCGGGGGCCCGCAACTACTGGAAATCCCATGACTTCGCCGACCTCGCCGACGAGGCCCTGGAGCAGGCCATCACGGCGGCCGAGGCACTGCCGGGTCCGGAGTGCGAGATCTTCCTGGCCCAGCTGGGGGGCGCCATGTCGCGGGTCGAGCCGACCGCCACCGCCTATGCCGGCCGCGACGCCTACTACGTGATGAACGTGCATGCCCGCTGGCAGGAGCCCGCCGAGGATGACCGCTGCCGCGACTGGGCACGCGACGTCTTCCATGCGCTCGCCCCCTTCGCCACGGGCGGCGGCTATGTCAACTTCCTGACCGAGGACGAGGGCGATCGCGTCGCCAGCGCCTATGGCGTCAACTACGAACGCCTGCAGGCGGTGAAACGCCGCCATGATCCGGACAACCTGTTCCGGGTGAACCTCAACATCCCGCCCGCCGCCGCCGAGGACGCCGCCTGACGCGTCCACGAACGACGCCCGGCGCCCCTCGTGGGGGCGCCGGGCGTCAGGCCGGGGGACCGCATGGCGTGGCCCCGCGCGTGGCGAGGCTCAGGGCGCCAGCGTCATCCACACGCTCTTGAGGTCGGAGTACTCCTCCAGGGAGTGATGCGACTTGTCGCGGCCGTTGCCCGACTGCTTGACCCCGCCGAAGGGCACCGTCTGGTCCATGTCCGCCCAGTTGTTGACGAACACCTGGCCCGAGCGCAGCCGGCGCGTGACGCGCATGATGCGGTCGATGTCCTGGCTCCACAGCCCCGCCGCCAGGCCGTAGTCGCTGTCGTTGGCGAGCCGGATCGCCTCCTCCTCGCGATCGAAGCCGAACACCGACAGCACCGGGCCGAAGATCTCCTCGCGGCCGATGGCCATGGCCTCGGTGACGCCGTCGAACACCGTGGGTGGGATAAAGAGCCCCGGCCCGTCCAGGGCCTGCCCGCCGGCGCGCAGGGTCGCGCCCTCCTCCACGCCGCGGCGGATATAGTCCAGGATTCGGGCATGCTGGGTTTCATCCACGATCGCGCCCATAAAGCTCGCCGGGTCCAGCGGGTCGCCGGGCTGCATGGCCTCGGCGGCGGCCAGCACCTTCTCCACGAAAGGCTCGCGGATCGTGTTCTCGACCAGCAGCCGCGAGCCGGCGATGCACACCTCGCCCTGGTTGTGGAAGATCGCCGCGGCGGCGTGCTCGGCCACCCGGTCCAGGTCCCGGCAGTCGGCGAAGACGATATTCGGGCTCTTGCCGCCGCACTCCAGGAAGACCTTCTTGAGGTTCGACTGGCCGGCGTACTGCATCAGCTGCTTGCCGACCGCGGTGGAGCCGGTGAAGGCCAGGCAGTCGACGCCCATCGACAGCGCCAGCGCCTTGCCCACGCTGTGGCCGAAGCCCGGCAGCACCTGGAAGACCCCGCGCGGCAGGCCGGCCTCGCGGGCCAGGCTCGCCAGGCGCAGCGCCGAGAGCGGCGACTTCTCCGAGGGCTTCAGGATGACGCTGTTGCCGGCGGCCAGCGCCGGGGCGATCTTCCAGGCGGTCATCATCAGCGGGAAGTTCCACGGCACGATGGAGGCCACCACCCCCAGCGGCTCGCGCAGCACCAGGCCCAGGGCGTCATCGCCGGTGGGCGCGACCTCGCCGTAGAGCTTGTCGATGGACTCGGCGTGATGGCGAAGACAGCCGATGGCGCCGGCCATGTCGCCCAGCGAACTCGACACCGGCTTGCCCATGTCCAGGGTATCGAGCAGCGCCAGCTCGTACCGGTGCGCTTCCATCAAGTCGGCCAGGCGCAGCAGCACGGCCTTGCGGCTTCCCGGGGCCAGGTGCGACCAGGCGCCGCCGTCGAAGGCGCGCCGCGCGGCCGCCACCGCGGCCTCGGCATCGGCGGCGTCGCAGCTCGCCACCTCGGCGAGCACCTCGCCGGTGGCCGGGTTGATCGTGGTCAGGGTCGCGCCGCCCTGGGCGTCGACGAAGGCGTCGTCGATGTAGGCGCGGGTCTCGAGGGTCAGCGAGGCGGCCAGCGCCTGCCAGTCGTCGCGGGTCGTCGGATGGCGTGCGAGGCTCATGCGCGAATCTCCTCGGGTTGGGGAGCGGGGGACGCAGCCGGCGGGCGTTGCTCGGCCAGGCGGCGCGCGGTCTCGTCCAGGGCCTGGCGCGCCAGGCGCACCAGTTCGTCGATCTCGTCGCGGGTGATCACCAGCGGTGGGGCGATGATCATGGTATCGCCCACCGAGCGCATCACCAATCCGACGGAGAAGCAGATGTCCCGGCACAGGTTGCCGGCCGACAGGGCCTTGTCGAAGCGCTCACCGGTGGCCTTGTCGGCGACCAGTTCCAGCGCGCCCATCAGGCCCAGCGAGCGCGCCTCGCCGACGATGGGATGCTCGGCCAGCTCGGCCCAGCGGCGGGCCAGGTAGGGCCCCAGGTCGTCGCGGACTCGCTCGACGATGCCCTCGGCCTCGAGCAGCTCCAGGTTCCTGAGCGCCACGGCCGCACAGGTCGGATGCCCCGAGTAGGTGAAGCCGTGGAAGAACTCGCCGCCCTCCTCGATCAGCGTCTCGGCCACCCGGTCGCCGACCAGCACGCCGCCGATGGGCAGGTAGCCCGAGGACAAGCCCTTGGCGATCGGCATCAGGTCCGGTTCGAGGCCGTAATGCTGGCTGCCGAACCACTCGCCGAGGCGGCCGAAGCCACAGATCACCTCGTCGGCCACCAGCAGGATGTCGTACTTGGCCAGCACCGCCTTGACCGCCGGCCAGTAGCTCGCCGGCGGCATGATGGCGCCGCCGGCGCCCTGCACGGGTTCGGCGATGAAGGCGGCGACGTTCTCTTCGCCCAGTTCCAGGATCCTCTCCTCCAGGGCCGCGGCACACTCGCGCCCGAAGGCCTCCGGCGACCGGTCGCGGCCCTCGCCGAGCCGCCCTTCACCGAACCAGTAGGGCTGGCGCACATGGGTGATGCCCGGCACGCAGGGGCCGCCCTGGTCGTGCATGGGCGCCATGCCGCCCAGGCTCATGCCGGCCACGGTGGAGCCGTGGTAGCCGTTCTCGCGGCCGATGATCCACTGCTTCTCGGGCTTGCCCTCGAGGGACCAGTAGCGGCGCACCATGCGCAGCACGGTGTCGTTGGCCTCGGACCCGGAGCCGGTGAAGAACACATGGTTGATGTGCGCCGGCGCCAGGTCGCAGAGCTTCTCGGCCAGGCGGGCCACGGGCGGGTGGGTCGTCTTGAAGAAGGTGTTGTAGTAGGGCAGCTCGGCGAGCTGGGTGCTGGCCGCCTCGACCAGCTCGTGGCGCCCGTAGCCGAGGTTCACGCACCACAGCCCGGCCATGCCGTCGAGGATGCGGTGGCCGTCACTGTCATGGATATAGACGCCACGGGCATGGGTGATGACGCGACTGCCCTCCTCGCCCAGTGCCTTGAAGTCGGTGAAGGGGTGCAGGTGATGGGCCCGGTCCAGGGCCTGGCACTCTTGGGTCTGCATGATGGGTCTCCGTTGTCATGGGCCCTCAGGCCGGCAGGGACGAGGGGCTGGCCTGA
Source organism: Halomonas sp. M4R1S46 (assembly GCF_025725685.1). Taxonomy (NCBI): domain Bacteria; kingdom Pseudomonadati; phylum Pseudomonadota; class Gammaproteobacteria; order Oceanospirillales; family Halomonadaceae; genus Halomonas; species Halomonas sp. M4R1S46. The sequence goes on along the minus strand of NZ_CP107008.1, from coordinate 1,197,303 downwards.
TGCTGGGCGCAGGCCTGGGCGAAGGCGGTGAACAGGGCGTCGTACAGCGGATGCTCCCGGGGGCGCCACTCGGGGTGCCACTGCACCGCCAGGGTGAAGGCCGGCGCATCGGTGACCGAGAGGGCCTCGATCAGGCCGTCGGGCGCCACTGCCTCGGCGGTGAGGCCCTCGCCGAGCCGCTCGATGCCCTGCTGGTGCAGGGAGTTCACCCGGGCCTGACGCTCGGGGTAGAGCCCCGCCAGCCGCCCGCCCCGCAGGATCTCCAGGTCATGGCTGGGCGCGTACTGGGCCTCCCGGTTGCCGGCCGGCTCCCGGTGGTCGAGCTTGCCCGGCTGGTTCTGCACCGCCTGGTAGAGGCTGCCGCCGAAGGCCACATTGAGTTCCTGGAAGCCCCGGCAGATGCCCAGCAGCGGCACCCCCAGGTCCAGGGCCACCGGCACCCAGGCCATGGCCGCGGCATCGCGGTCCCGGTCGTCCCGGGTGTTCTCGGGGGCGCGCTCGGCCCCGTAGCGCTGTGGCGCCACATTGGTGTAGCTGCCGGTCAGCACCAGGCCGTCCAGGCGGGCCAGCAGGGGCTTGATGGCCGCCTCCTCGACAGGCTCCCAGACCGGCAGCACCACCGGTTCGAGGCCATACTCCCGCAGGGCGCTCAGGTACTTGTCGGTGACCATATGGGCGGGATGGCCCTCCACCTCTCGGCGGCAGGCGATCACCCCCACCAGGGGTCGGGTCTGCATGGCAGCCTCCTCGATAAAGCGTGACAGCGTGGTTGTTATGCTTTGCTCAACATAGCGCGGTTGATTAATCTTGCCAACCCGGACAGCGTCATCAACGGGCCATTCGACTTCATATAGCTGTTTTTAAAAGATCTTTTAAAAAGAATGCCCGACAGTCACCGCCAAAGCCCTCGCCAATAACGTAAAGTATTTGACAACAAGCACCGCTTTCACCAAAGATGACCACAACGCCAATGTCCCAAGGAAACAGGTGTCATCATGCCGCCCCTCCCCGTCGACGAAGCTCGTGACTTCCTGGAACGTCACCCCGAAATTGCCAGCATCGACCTGCTGATCAGCGACCTCAACGGCGTGCTGCGCGGCAAGCGCATCCCCCGCGAGAACCTGGAGAAGGCCTACCGCGACGGCGTCAACCTGCCGGCCTCGGTGTTCGCCCTGGACATCCTCGGCAACACCGTCGAGGAGACCGGGCTGGGACTGTCGAGCGGCGACGGCGACCGGGTCTGCCGCCCCGTGCCGGGCACGCTGATGCCGAGCCCCTGGCTGCGCAATGGCCGCCAGGCCCAGCTGTTGATGACCATGCACGATGTCGACGAGACCCCCTACTTCGCCGACCCGCGCCAGGTGCTGTCCCGGGTCCTCGAGCGCTTCCGCCTGGCGGGCCTGACGCCGGTGGTCGCCGTGGAGATGGAGTTCTACCTGGTCGACCGCCAGCGTGACGCCCTGGGCATGATCCAGCCGCCCTGCTCGCCGGCCAGTGGCGAGCGCGCCAGTCACAGCCAGCTCTACTCGATCAGCGAGCTCGACGAGTACGCCGATTTCCTCGAGGACATCCATGCGGCGGCGCGCACCCAGGGCCTGCCGCTGGACACCGCCCTCAAGGAGTGCGCCCCCGGCCAGTTCGAGATCAACCTGATCCACTGCGACGATGCGCTGGCGGCCTGCGACAGCGCCGTGCTGCTCAAGCGGCTGATCAAGGGCGTGGCGCTCCAGCACGGCTTCGAGGCCACCTTCATGGCCAAGCCCTACGGCGACGAGGCCGGCAACGGCACCCATGTGCATATCAGCCTGCTCGACGAGGCGAGTCGCAATGTCTTCGCGGCCGAGGACGGCGCCCCCCTGGGCACGCCCCGGCTCCAGCAGGCCGTGGCCGGGCTGCTGGAGCTGATGCCGGCCTCCATGGCGCTGTTCGCGCCCAACCTCAATTCGTTCCGCCGCTTCCAGCCGGGACTCTACGTGCCCATGGCTCCGACCTGGGGCTACGACAACCGCTCGGTGGCGGTGCGCATCCCCTCGGGGCCCAATGAGGCCCGGCGCATCGAGCACCGGGTCGCCGGCGCCGACGCCAACCCCTACCTGCTGATGGCGGCGCTGCTGGCGGCCATCGACCACGGCCTGCAGCGCCGCCCCACGCCGCCCCCCGCGATCACCGGCAATGCCTACGACCAGGTGGCGCCCAGCCTGACCAACAGCTGGCGCCAGTCACTTGACCTGCTGGAAGACAGTGAGGCCCTCTGCGAGGCCCTCGGCCGGGACTTCATCGGCGTCTTCCTGGCCAACCGCCGCGCCGAGCGCGACCAGGCCATGCAGGCGGTCAGCAAGCTGGAATACGACTGGTACCTGCGCCACGTCTGAGCCGCCGACGACGCCGGGTCGGCCGGCATCCCACCCGCGTCCCCGATGCCCCGGCCCGCCTCGCCGGCGGTGGTGCGGGCCGCCCCGTGCCGGCCCGGTCACCCCGTTCATCCATCCGCCACCAAGGGAGCCACGAAATGACAACCACAATCCCCCTTGCCCCGGCTCTTGCCGCCCGACCCACGACAGTGCACAACGGAGGTCGCCCATGAGCCAGTCCACCCATCCCTTCGCCCCCTCCCTGCCGGCCCGACGCGGCACGGGCCGCACCCTGCTGCTGGTGCTGGCCGTGCTGGGCTCGGTCGTCGGGCTGACGCTGGCCCATCGCCCGGGCACGGACTACGGCTGGATCAGCCTGGTGCCGTCGCTGATCGTGCTGGTGGTGGCCATCGCCACCCACCGCACCCTCGAGGCCCTGGCGGTCGGGGTGCTCGCCGGGCTGATCCTGCTCCAGCCCGACGACTTCGTCGGTGAACTCGCCGATATCTCGCTGTCGGTGATGATGAACGAGACCATCGCCTGGCTGATCCTGGTCTGCGGCCTGATGGGCGGCTTCATCGCCATGCTCGAGAAGTCGGGCTGCACCCTGAGCTTCAGCCACTTCATGACGCGGATGGTGAAGACCCGCCGCCAGTCGCTGCTCAGCACCGCCGCGCTGGGCGTGCTGATCTTCATCGACGACTACCTCAATGCCCTGGCCACCTCGGCGGCCATGAAGCGACTCACCGACCGCTTCGGCGTCTCCCGGGAGAAGCTGGCCTACATCGTCGACTCCACCGCGGCGCCGATCTGCATCCTGGTGCCCCTGTCCACCTGGGCGGTGTACTTCGCCGAACTGCTGGAGACCAACGCGGCCACCGACGGCCCCGGCATGTGGCTATACATCCAGTCGATCCCCTTCATGCTCTACGGCTGGGTGGCCATGGGCCTGGTGCTGCTGGTCGCCATCGGCAAGCTGCCCGACCTGGGGCCGATGAAGGCCGCCGAAGCCCGCGCCCGCGCCGGCCAGCCGATCCCCGACGGCGCCCCGGACCAGCCCCTCGGCGACGACGACGCCCCGGCCATGCGCCCCTGGCTCGGCGTGGTCAACTTCCTGGCCCCCATGGCCGTGCTGATCGGCGCCAGCGCCTGGTTCGAGATCGACCTGCTCAAGGGCGTGATCGTCGCCACCCTGTTCACCCTGGTGCTCTACCTGATCCAGCGCCTGGCCACCTTCAACACCCTGATGGACGCCATCATGGACGGCTTTCGCACCATGATGCTGCCACTGGCCATCGTCGCCGTGGGCTTCGTGCTGCGCGAGGTCAACGACCAGCTGGGCATGACCGCCTTCATGATCGACGCCCTCTCGCCCTACCTGACGGTGGCCCTGCTGCCGGCCCTGGTATTCGTCTCCATGGCCGTGGTGGTGTTCGCCACCGGCTCGTCCTGGGGCGTGTTCGTGATCTCGATTCCCATCGTGGTGCCCATGGCCCAGCACATGGGCGCGCCGATGCCGCTGGTGGTGGGGGCGCTGCTCTCCGCGTCGAGCTTCGGCAGCCACGCCTGCTTCTTCTCCGATTCCTCGGTGCTCTCCTCCCAAGGCAGCGGCTGCCTGCCGATGCAGCACGGCCTGACCCAGTTCCCCTATGCGCTGCTCGGGGCCCTGCTGACCGCCAGCGGCTTCGTGGTGCTGGGCTATGCGATGACCTGACCCACCCTCTGCTCTCTCTCGCCCCCCGCTTCGCGGCGCCCTCGGGCGCCGTTTTTTTCGACCGGCTTCCCCTACCCCTGCAGCAGTGACTCGATGCTCTCTACCGTGCCGCAACCGTCCGGTGAATACCCCGGCAACGCCGCCACCGCGTCCTGGAAGGCCCGGCCGGCGAGGACCTCGCGCAGCGCCGACAGCTTCGACTCGGCCAGGGTGCGGCGATGACAGACCAGCAGGTAGTCCTCCAGCGCCAGCGGCACGAAATCGAGGCCGAAACGCCGCGCCGCCGCCTCCACCCCGAAGCCCACGTCCGCCATGCCGGCGGCGACATAGGCCGCCACCGCCGAGTGGGTGTATTCCTCGAGCTCGTAGCCGGGAATCTGCCGCGACGCCACGCCCGCCTCGGCCAGCAGGCCGTCCAGTAGCGCCCGGGTACCCGAAGCCGCCTGGCGATTGATAAAGCGGGTCTCACCCATGGCCAGATCGGCGAGCCCCTCGATGCCTCGCGGATTGCCCGACGCCACCATCAGGCCCTGGCAGCGGCTGATGAAGCGCAGGACGCGATGACTCCTGGGCTTGAGCAGGTCGCGATAGTCGCGGCTCACCCTGGCACCGAGCGCCCCCCGGGGCAGGTGGAAACCGGCCAGGTCACAGGCGCCACGCCGGAGCGCGGCCAGCGCCTCCCGGGGGCTGCAGTACTGCAGGTCGAGGCGCAGGTCGTGGAGATACTCCGGCAGCAGCTCGACGGCATAGCCATGGCTGGCATGCAGGCGCAGCACCGGCTTCACCCCTTCCAGGGTCTGCTGGATGGCCAGGTTGAGCTCCGAGCCCAGGCTCTCGAGCTGGGGCCCCAGGCGGGCGATCACCCGCTGTTCGGCCCACAGCAGCTTCTCGCCCAGGGCCGACAGCCGGGCCCCCCGCCCCCGCTCGAGCTCGACCAGCACGATACCGAAGAACTCCCCCCACTTGTTGAGCAGGTTCCAGGCATGGCGGTAGGAGATACCGACCGTCTCGGCGGCCCGGGTGAGCTTGCCGTGCCGATGCACCGCCTCGAGCAGGGCAAACAGCTTGGGATCGAGTTGATTGCCGGTCTCGTCGCTGAAGTACCAGGCGGGGGTGATCCGGATTCGCCTCATGTGAACAAAGCTTCATATTTTGCAATGGAGACACCAATGCTAGCTTTGTCGCGACCGTGGTGCATGCCAAATTCTTAAATATGTACTGTCATGCATATCTAAACGACAAGAGCCAGGTGGCCCCGATGAGCGATTCCCGTGAGTGGACGCCGCAGTCGATCCAGGCCGAGATCGACGCCCTCAAGCACAAACCCGGCGCGCTGCTGCCGATCCTCCATGCCCTCCAGGACCGCTTCGGCTTCGTCCCCGAGGGGGCGGTCCCCCTCATCGCCGAATCGCTGGGCCAGACCCGCGCCGAAGTGCATGGAGTGATCAGCTTCTACCACCACTTCCGCACCACGCCCCCCGGCACCCACGTGGTCCAGATCTGCCGCGCCGAGGCCTGCCAGGCGGTAGGCGCCCGGCGGCTCGAGGCCCACGCCAGGGCCCGCCTGGGCGTCGACTACCACCAGACCACGCCCGATCGGGAGATCACCCTCGAGGCGGTCTACTGCCTGGGCAACTGCGCCTGCGGCCCCTCGCTGCGCGTCGACGACCGGGTGCTGGGCCGTGTCACCGCCGACCGCTTCGACGCCCTGGTCGACGAGCTGCGCACCCAGTTGCTGGAGGTAGTCTGATGTCTGTACGCGTCTTCGTGCCCCGTGACACCACGTCGCTGTCCCTCGACGCCGACGCCGTCGCCGACCGCCTCCAGCGCGAGGCCAGCGTCCGTGGCCTCGCCCTCACCCTGGTGCGCAACGGCTCCCGGGGACTGGCCTGGCTCGAACCCCTGGTGGAGGTCGAGACCGCCACCGGCCGGGTCGCCTACGGCCCGGTGGCGCCCGGCGACGTGCCGGCGCTGCTCGACACCGGCCTGCTCGAGGGCCGCGACACCCACCCGCTGGCCCTGGGACCGACCGAGGCGATTCCCTACCTGGAACGTCAGCAGCGTCTGACCTTCGCCCGCATCGGCGTCACCGACCCGCTGTCGATCGCCGACTACCTGGCCCTCGACGGTTTCCGCGGCCTCGAGACGGCGCTCACCCGCGAGCCCCAGGACATCGTCGAGGAGGTCAAGGCCTCCGGCCTGCGCGGCCGCGGCGGCGCGGCCTTCCCCACCGGCATCAAGTGGCAGACGGTGCTCGATACCCCGGCGGACCAGAAGTACATCGTCTGCAACGCCGACGAGGGCGACTCCGGCACCTTCGCCGATCGCCTGGTGATGGAATGCGATCCCTACATGCTGATCGAGGGCATGGCCATCGCCGGGCTCGCCGTGGGCGCCACCCAGGGCTACATCTACCTGCGCTCGGAATACCCGCTGGCCAAGGAGATCCTCGACGCCGCCATCGCCCGGGCCGAGGCCGCCGGCTACCTGGGCGAGGATATCCGCGACAGCGGCCGCGCCTTCCACCTGGAGGTGCGCCTGGGCGCCGGCGCCTACATCTGTGGCGAGGAGACCTCGCTGCTGGAGAGCCTCGAGGGCAAGCGCGGCCTGGTCCGCTTCAAGCCGCCGCTGCCGGCCATCGAGGGGCTGTTCGGCCGGCCCACCGTGGTCAACAACGTGCTGTCGCTGGCCGCCGTGCCCTTCATCCTCGCCGAGGGCGCGCTGGCCTACGCCGATCACGGCATGGGCCGCTCCCGCGGCACCCTGGCGCTGCAGCTGGCCGGCAACGTCAAGCGCGGCGGCCTGGTGGAGCTGGCCTTCGGCACCACCCTGCGCACGCTGATGGAAGACTTCGGCGGCGGCACCGCCAGCGGTCGTCCGCTGCGCGCCGTCCAGGTCGGCGGACCGCTGTGTGCCTACCTGCCCGAGAGCCAGTGGGACATGCCACTGGACTACGAAACCTTCGCCGAAGTCGGTGCGGGGGTCGGTCACGGCGGCGTGGTGATGTTCGACGACAGCGTGGACATGGCCGCCCAGGCCCGCTTCTCGATGGAATTCTGCAAGGTCGAATCCTGCGGCAAGTGCACCCCCTGCCGCATCGGCTCGACCCGCGGCGTGGAGGTGATCGAGCGAGTCCTCGCCGGCGACAACCGCGACGCCAACCTCGAGCTCCTCGGCGAGCTCTGCGACACCATGGAAGACGGTTCGCTGTGCGCCATGGGTGGCATGACGCCCTTCCCGGTGCGCAGCGCCCTGACCCACTTCCCCGACGACTTTCGGCGAGCGCCGGAAGGAGACCGCTCATGATTCAGCATTTCGACCCCCGCCAGCACGACAGGGATCTCGGCACGCCGGCGCCCGCCGCCGACGCGGCCCCGGTGCGCCTCGAGGTCGACGGCGTGGCGATCAGCGTGCCCGAGGGCACCTCGGTGCTGCGCGCCGCGGCGCTCGCCGATATCAACATTCCCAAGCTGTGCGCCACCGACAGCCTGGAGGCCTTCGGCTCCTGCCGGCTGTGCGCCGTCCAGGTGGAGGGCAAGCGCGGCACCCCGGCGGCCTGCACCACCCCGGTCGCCGAGGGCATGAGGGTCACCACCCAGAACGACCGCCTGGCCCGGCTGCGCCGCAACATCATGGAGCTCTACATCTCCGACCACCCGCTGGACTGCCTGACCTGCCCGGCCAACGGCGACTGCGAGCTGCAGGACATGGCCGGTGCCGTGGGCCTGCGCGAGGTGCGCTACGGCTTCGAGGGCGAGAACCACCTGGCCGCCGAGCAGGATCACTCCAACCCCTACTTCAGCTTCGACCCCAGCAAGTGCATCGTCTGCTCGCGCTGCGTGCGGGCCTGCGAGGAGGTCCAGGGGACCTTCGCGCTGACCATCGACGGCCGCGGCTTCGACTCGAAGGTCGCCGCGGGGCAGGCCGAGGCGTTCATGGACTCCGAGTGCGTGTCCTGCGGCGCCTGCGTCCAGGCCTGCCCGACCTCGACGCTGATGGAGAAGAGCGTCATCGACGCCGGCCAGCCCGAGCACAGCGTGATCACCACCTGTGCCTACTGCGGCGTGGGCTGCTCCTTCGAGGCGCAGATGAAGGGCGACCAGCTGGTACGCATGGTCCCCTACAAGGGCGGCGACGCGAACCACGGCCACTCCTGCGTCAAGGGTCGCTTCGCCTTCGGCTATGCCACCCACCCGGACCGCATCACCACGCCGATGGTCCGCGCGTCCCTCGACCAGCCCTGGCGCCAGGTCGGCTGGGAGGAGGCCATCGCCTTCGCCGCCGAGCGCCTCCAGGCGATCCAGGCCGAGCACGGCCGCGAGAGCATCGGTGGCATCACCTCCTCGCGCTGCACCAACGAGGAGACCTACCTGGTGCAGAAGCTGATCCGCGCGGCCTTCGGCAACAACAACACCGACACCTGCGCACGGGTCTGCCACTCGCCCACCGGCTACGGGCTCAAGACCACCCTGGGCGAGTCCGCCGGCACCCAGACCTTCGACTCGGTGATGGAGGCCGACGCCATCATCGTCATCGGCGCCAACCCCACCGACGCCCACCCGGTGTTCGGTTCGCTGATGCGCAAGCGGCTGCGCCAGGGCGCCTCGCTGATCGTCGCCGACCCGCGGCGCATCGACCTGCTCAAGACGCCCCACCTCGAGGACGCCCAGCACCTGCCGCTGCGCCCGGGCACCAACGTGGCACTGGTCAACGCCCTGGCCCATGTGGTGGTCGCGGAAGGCCTGGAGGACCACGACTTCATCGCCGAGCGCTGCGACACCGAGGCGTATCGTGCCTGGCGCGAGTTCATCCGTGACGAGCGCCACGCCCCCGAGGCCAGCGAGGCGATCACCGGCGTGCCCGCCGAGGCCGTGCGCCGCGCCGCGCGCACCTACGCCACCGCCGGCAACGGTGCCATCTACTACGGCCTGGGCGTCACCGAGCACAGCCAGGGCTCGACCATGGTGATGGGCATCGCCAACCTGGCACTCGCCACCGGCAACATCGGCCGCGAGGGCGTGGGCGTGAACCCGCTGCGCGGCCAGAACAACGTGCAGGGCTCCTGCGACATGGGCTCCTTCCCCCATGAATTGCCGGGCTACCAGCATGTCGCCGATGCCGAGGCCCGCGGGCGGTTCGAGGCGGCCTGGGGCGTCGAGCTCGACGACGAGCCGGGGCTGCGCATCCCCAACATGTTCGACGCCGCCATCGAGGGCAGCTTCAAGGCGCTCTACGTCCAGGGCGAGGACATCGCCCAGTCCGACCCCGACACCCAGCACGTGGAGGCGGCGCTGTCCTCGCTGGAGTGCCTGATCGTCCAGGACATCTTCCTCAACGAGACCGCCAAGTACGCCCATGTGCTGCTGCCGGGCTCGAGCTTCCTGGAGAAGGATGGCACCTTCACCAACGCCGAGCGGCGCATCAACCGCGTCCGCAAGGTGATGCCGCCGCTGGCCGGCAAGGCCGACTGGGAGGTCACCCTCGAGCTGGCCCGGGCCCTGGGTTACCCCATGGACTACGCCCACCCGTCCGAGATCATGGACGAGATCGCCCGGCTCACCCCGACCTTCGCCGGGGTCAGCTACGCCCGGCTCGAGACGCAGGGCAGCCTGCAGTGGCCCTGCAACGCCGAGCATCCGCTGGGCACCCCGACCATGCACGAGGTTGACTTCCCGATCGGCAAGGCCCGCTTCGCGATCACCGAGTACGTGGCCACCGAGGAGCGCGCCAGCCGCCGCTTCCCGCTGCTGCTGACCACCGGGCGGATCCTCTCCCAGTACAATGTCGGCGCCCAGACCCGGCGCACCGACAACCAGGTGTGGCACGACGAGGACGTGCTCGAGCTGCATCCGTCCGACGCCGAGGTGCGCGGCATCCGCGACGGCGACTGGCTGGGCATCACCAGCCGCGCCGGCCAGACGGTGCTGCGGGCACGGCTCAGCGAGCGCATGCAACCCGGGGTGGTCTACACCACCTTCCACCACCCGGGCAGCGGCGCCAACGTGATCACCACCGACAGCTCCGACTGGGCCACCAACTGTCCCGAGTACAAGGTCACCGCGGTCCAGGTGGAGAAGGTCAGCCGGCCCTCCGCCTGGCAGCGCCGCTTCGACGACTTCGACCGGGTGCAGCGCGAGTACCTGGACACGGCCCGGGATACCACGGCGCCCCACCCGGAAGCGACGCCATGACCGCGAACGCGGAGGCAAGGGGGCGTGTGGCCGGCGAGCCAGGAGCGGACGCGGCCTCCGCGGTGGCGCGCCACCCCGTGGAGGTCCACCGTGGCCCCACGGGCTGGTACGCCGAGGCGCTCGAGGATGCCCTGGCCCGGGAGGTGCCGGTGGCGCTGGTCTACAACGGCATCTCCCACGCGGTGATGATGGCCACGCCCGAGGACCTCGAGGACTTCGCCCTGGGCTTCAGCCTCTCCGAGGGGCTCCTGGCGCACCCTCACGAGTGCTATGACCTGACGGTCCGCGAGGAAACGCGGGGACTGGCCGTGCACCTGACGATCGCCAGCCAGCGACTGGCGGAACTCAAGGCCCGCCGGCGCAACCTGGCCGGGCGCACCGGCTGCGGCCTGTGCGGCACCGAGGCGCTGGAGCAGGCGATCCGGCCCATTCCGGTGGTGCAGGCGCCGGCACTGGCCGACGCGGCCATCCAGCGTGCCCTGGCCGGACTGGCCGATCACCAGGCACTGCAGGCGGCCACCGGTGCCACGCACGGCGCGGCCTGGTGCGACGGGCTCGGGCGCATCCGGCTGGTCCGCGAGGACGTGGGCCGCCACAACGCCCTGGACAAGCTGATCGGCGCCCTGTCGCGGCAGGGAGGCCCCGACGCCGACGGCTTCGCCCTGGTCTCGAGCCGCGCCAGCTACGAGATGGTCCACAAGAGCGCCAGCGCCGGCATCGGCGCCCTGGTGGCCGTCTCGGCGGCCACCGCCCTGGCGGTGGAGCAGGCCCGGGCGGCCGACCTGCTGCTGGTCGGCTTCGCCCGCCCCGGCCGCCACCTGGTCTATCATCGCCCCGCCGCCGCACCTCCGGCGGCCCGGGCCCATGGCTGAGGAGTCGAGGATGTCACGAGATCACGTCACCACCCTGGTACAGATGGTCAACCAGATCGCCATCAACCTGGGCGCCGGTCGCGAAGCGACACAGGCCGCCCAGGCGGTCTGCACCCACCTGGAAACCTTCTGGGCCCGTCCCATGAAGCAGCGCCTGATCGCCTGCCTGGGCGAGGCCGACCACGGCCTGTCCCCCCTGGCCCGGGAGGCCGTGGCGCGACTGGCCGACCGCCAGTCCGCCAAGGCCGGCTGATACCAGGCACACCGATGCACGCAGAAGGGCCGACCCGCCGGGGTCGGCCCTTCTCGTTGTCGAGGACGCGTCGTTGGCTCGACGGGCCTAGGCCTGGGGCTCCCGCCACTGCGGCTCACCGTTGACCACCCGGACCCGCTCGCCCTCGGGGCGCCGATCCAGCTGGGTGGTGTGTTGCTGGCCGTCGTAGTGCCAGCTGACCTCGTAGCCCACCGTTTCCTGGTGGGAATCGGTCACCGTCTGGCACTGGCGCTGGGTGGTGGCGACCGTCTGGCCGGACTCGATGCGCTTCTGCACCTCGCGACCGGCCAGGCCGCCGCCGACGGCCCCCGCCACGGTGGCGATCTTCTTGCCGCTGCCACCGCCGACCTGGTTGCCCAGCAGGCCGCCGACGATGGCGCCGGCGGCGGTGCCGACCACGCTATGCGGGTCGCGGGTCGGCGCCTGCTGCTGGACCACCACGTCCTCGCAGACTTCCCGCGGCGTCTCCACGGTGCGGGTCAGGGGCTCCACGCCGGTGATATCGGCGAACTGCGGCTGACGGCTTTCCTGGATCTGCCAGGCACCGAAGGCCATGCCCCCCAGCCCCAGCACGGCCAGGGTGCTCCCCACCACGATCGACTTGCTCATCTGTTGTCACCTCCTCCAATGGCTCGACCTCGGCTCCGCGAGAGGCGTGATGCTGGCGAGCGACGAGAGCGGGACGACGCCTCCTGCGCCGCCCGTGTAACGACAGCATAATGCCTCGACGCGCCGGCGATGGCATGCTGATCGATGTTCCATAATTGCTGACCGGGCGTCGGCGGAAAGCGACAGTCCTGCTCGCCCCGCGATGTCGCGCCTCTGGCGACATCGAGGCACGCCACCTGTCGCCAAGGCGCATGCCGGGGTCGCCGTCGAGCAGCCCAGGGCGACGAGGTGCATTACGTTGACAGAGGAGCCACACTTTCCGGGCGGGTGAGCGAAGGAGAACGACCATGGCGACACTCCCCAAGCAGGCGGATGCGGTGATCATCGGCCAGGGCGGCATCGTCGGAGCTTCCGTGGCCCACCATCTGATCGAGCTGGGCTGGGACAACCTGGTGGGGCTCGACAAGTCCGCCATCCCCTCGGACATCGGCTCCACGGCTCACGCCTCGGACTTCTGCTACATGACCGCCCACGACAAGATGTCGTGCTACACCACCACCTACAGCCAGCGGTTCTACGAGAACCTGGGCCACTATGCGCGGATCGGCGGCCTGGAGGTGGCCCGGGTCGGCGACGACGCGCGCATGGCGGAACTCGCCCGCAAGGTCGACTCGGGCAAGGCCTTCGGCACCCGGGCGCGCCTGATCGGCCCGGACGAGGCCGCCGAACGCTTCCCTCTGCTGGACAAGACGCTCATCCAGGGGGCCCTCTGGGACCCGGACGCCGGCCTGGTGGTGCCGCGCTCCCAGCAGGTCGCCGGCGAGCTGATCGAACGGGCGAAGGCCTCCGGCAGGCTCACCACCTTCACCGACACCCCGGCGCTGGACATCGACGTCCGCGACGGCCGGGTCTGCGGGGTCGAGACCCCCAAGGGCTACATCGCCACCTCGGTGGTCATCGTCACCTCCGGCATCTGGGGCCCGATTCCGGCGGCGCTGGGTGGCGCCGCCCTGCCGCTGATGCCCGTCGAGCACCCACTGCTGTTCTTCGGCCCCTTCGACACCTTCGCCGGCACCGGCAAGGAGATCGGCTACCCGCTGCTGCGCGATCAGGGCACCTCGGCCTACCTGCGCGACACGGGCGACCCCGTCACCACCGAGGGCGGGCAGATCGAGTGGGGCTACTACGAGACCACCAGCCCCAGGCTGGTCCGCCCCCACGAGATCCTGGAGCGCCACCAGGCGCGGCTCTCGCCCTCCATGCGCGACCTGGAGCTCGACCAGGTCGTGACCGCCTTCGAGCGGGCGATCGAGCTCACCCCCGTGCTCGGCGACCTGGGCTGGGACGAGAAGCACTCCTTCAACGGCCTGCTCTCGGTCACCGTCGATGGCGGGGCGCTGGTCGGCGAGTCCCCCGAGACCCGCGGCCTGTGGCTCTGCGAGGCGGTGTGGGTCAAGGACGGCCCGGGAATGGGCAAGGTACTGGCCGACTGGCTGACCACCGGGCGACCGGCGCTCGACCCCCACGGCATCGACATCGCCCGCTTCTACCCGGTGCAGACGACGCCGGACTATGTCTATGGCCGCTGCGAGGAGATCGCCCGCAAGATCTACGACCCGGCGGTGCATCCCCGCGAGCCCTTCGCATCCGGCCGCAACCTGCGCCGCGGCCCCTTCTGGCCTCGCGAGGTGGAACTCGGCGGGCACTTCATGGAGACGGCGGGCTGGGAGCGCGCCCACGGCTATGCCGCCAACGACCACCTGCTGGAGCGCTATGGCGATCGGGTGCCGGAGCGCCCGGCCGAGTGGGACGCGCGCCACTTCTGGCGGGTCTCCAACGCCGAACACCTGGCGATGAGCGACGACGTGGGCATGATCAACCTGTCCCACTTCGCCATCTACGACCTGATCGGGCCCGATGCCGAGGCCCTGCTGGAGTACCTGTCGGTGGCCCGGGTGGGCGGGGCGACGCCCGCCGGCAAGGGCGTCTACACCCATTTCCTCGACGAGGCCGGCGGCGTGCACTCCGACCTGACCATCGTGCGCCTGGCCGCCGACGCCTTCCGGGTGATCTGCGGCGGCGACACCGGTCCCCGCGATCGGGTGTGGATCACCCGCCTGGCCGAGGCCCGCGACCTGACCCGCTGGCGCCTGGAGGATCGCACCGACGGTCTGGCCACCCTGGGGGTCTGGGGGCCTAATGCGCGCCGCACCCTGCAACGGGTGGCCGATGACCCCGGCGCGCTCGACGAGGAGGCCTTCCCCTTCGCCACGGCCCGGGAGATCCGGCTGCGCGGCCTGCCGGTGTGGGCCTTCCGCATCTCCTACGTGGGCGAGCAGGGCTGGGAGCTCTACGTGCCGTTCAGCTACGGCCTGGCCCTGTGGGACCTGCTGTTCGCGCAGGGCGTCACCCCGGTGGGGATCGAGACCTACGCCAACAGCCGGCGCCTGGAGAAGAGCCTGCGGCTGCAGAACGCCGACCTGCTGACCGAGTACAACCTCTATGAGGCCGGACTCGCCCGGCCCAAGGTCAAGCCCGAGGACTTCCACGGCAAGGCGGCCTACCTGGAGCAGCGCGGCCGCGAGCGCCAGCCGGCCTACCTCTGCACCCTGACCCTGGAGGACCATCACGACGCCAGGGGTGTACCCCGCTATCCGGTGGGCCATGCGCCGCTCCTCGACCCCGGGAGCGGCGAGGTGCTGGTGGATGCCCTGGGCCGGCGGTCCTACGTGACCAGCTTCGCCTTCGGCCCTTCGCTGGGCAAGACCATCGCCCTGGGCTACCTGCCGGCGGAGGTCGCCCGGGAAGGCGACACCCTGCTGATGGAGTACTTCGGCGAACGCTACCCGCTGCACATCGAGGCGGTGGGCTACCAGCCGCTGTACGATCCCGAGAACCGGCGACCCAAGAGCTGAAAGGCCTTTCGGAGATCATCTTGACGTCAGGCGAGATGAGCGTCGGGGACAAGCCGGCGCGAGGGTCTTTTGACCAGGGACGGCAAAAGTAGCGCCCATGGATGGGTCTACAGCGCCCTCGCGATGGTCCGGCACTCCGGGGCTTGGCGCCGAAACAGCTCATCTTTTTATCCAGGGTGAGGAAGGATTATTCAGATCCCCAGGCGGTCGCGGGTCTCGTAGTACCAGGCGCCCATGGCCGAGAGCGGCACCCGCAGCATCCGCCCGCCCGGGAACGGCAGGTGCGGCAGATCGGCAAAGGCGTCGAAACGCTCCTCGCGGCCGGTCATGGCCTCGGCGATCAGACGGCCGGCCAGGTGGGTACAGGTCACGCCGTGACCGGAATAGCCCTGGGCGTAGTAGACGTTGTCGTTGAGCACCCCGAACTGCGGCAGCCGGTTGAGCGTCATCAGGAAGGTGCCGCTCCAGGCGTAGTCGACCCGCACGTCCGCGAGGCCCGGGAAGGTCTTCTCCATCTTGGGCCGGATGACCGCCTCGATGTCGGCGGGATCCTGGCCGCCGTAGTTGACGCCGCCGCCATAGATCAGGCGGTTGTCGGCGGTCAGCCGGAAGTAGTCCAGCAGGTAGTTGCAGTCCTCGACGGCGAGGTTGTTGGGCAGCAGCGCCCGGGCCCGGGCCTCGCCCAACGGCTCGGTGGTGATGATCTGGGTGCCGCAGGGCATGGACTTGCCCTCCAGCGCCGGCATGATGCCCTGGTGGTAGGCGTTGCCGGCCATCACCACCCGCTCGGCCCGCACCTCGCCACGCGGCGTGGCGAGGCGCACCGGCTGGCCGTGCTCGACGGCCGTCACCGGCGTGCGTTCATGGATCACGCCCCCCAGGGACTCGACCGCTGCGGCCTGGCCCAGCACCAGGTTGAGTGGATGGAGGTGGCCGCCGGAATGGTCCACCAGGGCCCCCACGTAGCGCTCGGAGGTCACCTCGCGCTTGACCGCCTCCCCCTCCAGCAGTTCGAGCTCGCGGTGGCCGTAGCGCTCCCAGAGCGCCTTGTGCTCGACCAGCCCCTGCATCTGCCTGGCGTTGCAGGCGGCGAAGAGGTTGCCGTCGCGCAGGTCACAGTCGATGCCATAGCGGGCGATGCGCTCGCGGATGATACGGTTGCCCTCGAAGGCCATGTCGCCCAGCGCCCGGGCCGTGTCGGCGCCGTACTTGGCCTCGATGACATCCATGTCGCGGCTGTAGCTGTTGACGATCTGGCCGCCGTTGCGCCCGGAGGCCCCGAAGCCCACCCGGGCGGCCTCCAGGACCACCACCCTGTGGCCCTGCTCGGCGAGGTGAAGGGCCGCGGAGAGGCCGGTGAAGCCGGCCCCCACCACGCAGACGTCGCAGCTCACCTCGCCTTCCAGGGCGGGCCGCTCGGGGGACGCCTTGGCGGTGGCGGCGTACCAGGATGCGACGTGTTCGGTATCGTTCGAGACGCTCATGAGGCCTCCTTGATGGTTATTTTATTCAACACATGACGCCCCATGATACGGCGCACACCCCGAAAAAACCAAGCCTATAGACATGCTTTTCTTTCCACCCGATTGACACCCCATACGCAACGGGGCGCCGGCATGGCCGGCGCCCCGTATCCCTGTCAGCGGAGAGCTGGGTGTCCTATACCCGGAGCAGCAGGTGCTCGCGCTCCCAGGAGCTGATCACCTGGAAGTACTCGCGGTGCTCCGCCCGCTTCACCGCCAGGTAGCTGTTGGTGAAGCGCTCGCCGAGAATGTCGGCCAGCGGCTTGCACTCGTGCAGCAGGTCCAGGGCCGGGCCGATGTCGTCGGGCAGCTTGCTGCCGCTGGACCAGGCCGAGCCGACCATCGGCGGGCGCGGCTCGAGCTGGCCGAGCATGCCCAGGTAGCCGCAGGCGAGCGATGCCGCCATGACCAGGTAGGGGTTGGCGTCGGCGCCGGCCAGGCGGTTCTCGACCCGGGTCGCCTCGGCGGACGAGACCGGCACCCGCAGGCCCACGGTGCGGTTGTCGGTGCCCCACTCGACGTTGATCGGCGCCGAGCCGCTGGTCTCGGTGCGCATCAGGCGCCGATAGGAGTTGACGTTGGGCGCCAGCAGCGGCATGGCGGCCGGCAGGTAGCGCTGCAGGCCACCGATGAAGTGGTGGAAGAGCTTGCTGGGCGTGCCGTCCTCGCCGGCGAAGACGTTGCGGCCGCTCTCCACGTCCACCAGGCTCTGGTGGATATGCATCGAGCTGCCCGGCTCGCCCGCCATGGGCTTGGCCATGAAGGTGGCGTACATGCCGTGGCGCAGCGCCGTCTCGCGCAGGGTGCG
This sequence comes from Halomonas sp. M4R1S46, assembly GCF_025725685.1. Taxonomy (NCBI): domain Bacteria; kingdom Pseudomonadati; phylum Pseudomonadota; class Gammaproteobacteria; order Oceanospirillales; family Halomonadaceae; genus Halomonas; species Halomonas sp. M4R1S46. The sequence goes on along the minus strand of NZ_CP107008.1, from coordinate 1,180,046 downwards.
CTTGAACATCACCACCTGGTCGGCCAGCTGCAGCGGATCGCCATGCTGGAAGTTGACCTCCATCTGGCCGGCGCCTTCCTCGTGGATCAGGGTGTCCAGGTCCAGGTTCATGGCCTCGCAGTAGTCGTACATCTCCTCGAACAGCGGATCGAACTCGTTGACCGCGTCGATGGAGAACGACTGTCGGCTGCTCTCCTGACGGCCGGTGCGGCCGATCGGTGGCTCCAGGGGATAGTCCGAGTCGGTGTTGGTCTTGACCAGGAAGAACTCGACCTCGGGGGCCACCACCGGCTTCCAGCCGCGCGCCTCGTAGAGCGCCAGCACTCGCTTGAGCACGTAGCGCGGGGCCAGCTCGACCGGCTCGCCGGTCAGGTAGTGGCAGTCGTGGATGATCTGGGCGGTGGGATCCTCCGCCCAGGGCACCAGGTAGATGGCCCCCGGGTCCGGCACCAGTTCCATGTCGCGCTCGGCGGGGTTCCAGAAGTGGATGTCCTCGTCGTCGGGATAGCCACCGGTGACGGTCTGGATGAAGATCGAGTCCGGCAGCCGGGGACGCCCGCCGCCGAGGTACTTGCTCGCGGGCATGATCTTGCCCTTGAGGATGCCGGTGAGATCGGTGACCAGGCACTCGACCTCGGTGATGCCGCGTGTCTGGAACCAGTCGTTGAAGAGCGGCTGCTCCTGGCGGTTACTCATGAAATATTCCTTCGCTCTGGGGATGGGGCCCCGGCACGGACCGGGGCCCGTCGTCTCACCGCGCCTGGACCTCGGCCCACAGCTGCTGGAAGGTCTGCAGCTGCTGGCCTTCCAGGCTGGGCGTGAAGCGCAGTCGCTCCATGTCGGCATCACTGGGCTGCACCGGCGGTTGGGTCAGCACCTCGTCGAGATGCGGCACGGCCGCGGCATTGGGACTGGCGTAGTAGTTGTAGTTGGAGAGCTGGGCGCCGATCTCGGCATCCAGGATGAAGTCGATGAACTTGTGGGCCAGGTCGGGATTGGGCGCCTCGGCGGGGATCATCATGGCATCCACCCACTTCTCGGCCCCCTCGTCGGGAATCATGAACGCCAGGTTGGCGAAGGAATCCGGGTTCTCCTCCTTGAAGTAGAGGAAGTCGCCGTTGTAGGACAGGCCGGCATGGGTCACGCCGCGGGCCAGTTGCTGCAGCGCCGGGGTGCCGTCGGAGAAGCCGCTGAAGGTGTCGCGGTTCTTGGTCTCGATCAACAGCCGGGCGGCCTCCTTCCAGGCGTCCATGCCGGTGCAGTCGTAGCCGTGGCCGAGGAAGGCGCAGGCCCCGCCCATGGTCACCTGGCCATCGCCCATCAGCGCGAAGGGATGCTGCGGGTTGACCTCGGGGTCGAACAGCAGGGACCAGCTCTTGGGCGCGTCGGGGAAGGTCTCGGCATTGTAGATGATGCCCGTGGTACCCCACTGGTAGGGCGCACTGTACTGGCCGCCGGGGTCGTAGCTCGGGTCCTGGAACTGCTCCATGACGTTGCCGAGGTTGTCGAGCCTGGACTTGTCGAGGGGCTGGACCAGGCCGGTCTCGATCAGCCGCGGGATGTAGTAGTTGGACGGCACGATGATGTCGTACTGGGAGACGCCCCCGGCGTTGAGCTTGGCGAACATCTCGGGCAGCGAATTGAAGTAGTTCTGCACCACCTCGACGTCGTACTCCGCCTCGAAGGCCTCGATGATGGCGGGGTCCATGTACTCGGTCCAGTTGAACAGGTAGAGCTTGCCCTCCTGGGCCTGGGCCTGGCCGGCCAGGGCCAGCCCGCCCAGCGACAGGGCCAGTGCGATCTTGTTGATTTTCATGGTGCTCTCCTCGTTTCCCTTGGGGATGATGATGCCGGTCAGGCCTGCCGGCGACGACTGAAGGTGAGACTCAGGATGGCGGCGACGGCCACGGCGCCGATCATCAGCGCGGCGATGGCGTTGATCTCCGGGGAGACCCCCTTCTTGATGGCGCCCCAGATATAGATCGGCAGGGTCGCGCTCTCCGGTCCCGAGGTGAAGAAGCTGATGACGAAGTCATCCACCGACAGGGTAAAGGAGAGGAAGAACGCCGAAATCAACGCGGGCTTGATGGTCGGCAGCATGAAGTGCACCACCCGCTTGACCGGCGTCGCATATAGGTCCTTGGCGGCCTCGAACAGCGTCGGGTCCAGGCCCACGAAGCGCGAGTAGACGATCAGCGCCACGAAGGGGATCTGGAAAGTCACGTGGGCGATGATCATGGTGCCGAGCCCCGGCTGCAGCAGACCGGTCCAGTCGTGGATCTGCACGAAGAAGGCCATCTCGGAGATGCCGAAGACGATGTCGGGCAGCACGATCGGCAGGTAGATCAACACGATCAGCCAGCCGAGCTTGCGATGCCGGTGCCGGTACATGCCATAGCCGATCAGGCAGCCGATGGCCAGTGCGATCACCGAGGAGGTGATGGCCAGCACCATGCTGTTGGCGAAGGCCGAGAGGATCTCCTCGTTGCCCATCAGCCGCCGGTACCAGCGGAAGGAGAGGCCGGAGAAACTGGCCGCGCTGTTGGAGGCGTTGAAGGAGAACAGCACCACCACCGCCAGCGGCAGGTAGAGGAAGGCGACGGTCAGCCACCAGAAGCCGGTCAGGCCGCGTTGCAGGGTCCGCTTTCTCATATCACCACCTCCTCGCCGCCACCCAGGCGCTTGCCGATGCGACGCATGGCGAACAGCCCCACGAAGGTGGCGATCAGCATCAGGATCGCGCCGGCCGCGCCCAGCGGCCAGTTGGCGCCGCCGGAAAACTGCGTGGCCACCAGGTTGCCGAGCATCATGCCCTTGCCGCCGCCGAGCAGTTCCGGGATCACGTACATGCCGAAGGCCGGAATGGCCACCAGCACGATGCCCGCCAGCAGGCCCGGCAGGGTCTGGGGAAAGACCGCGTGCCAGAAGGCCCGGACCGGCGAGGCATAGAGGTCCTGGGCGGCCTCCACCTGGGCGGTGTCGAGCTTCTCGAAGGCCGCATACAGCGGCAGCACCATGAACGGCAGGAAGTTGTAGACCAGCCCCAGGGTGACCGCGAAGTTGGAGGGATAGAGGCCCATGTTGGGGGCGATCAGCCCGAGGCTCTCGGCAAGGCCGGACAGCGGCGTGCCCGGGGCCAGCAGGTTCATCCAGCCGAAGGTGCGGATGACCTGGTTGGTCCAGGACGGCACCACCACCAGCAGCAGCATGATCGGCCGCCACCTCTCGCGGCAGGTGGTGATGTAGTAGGCGATCGGATAGGCCACCAGCACCACCAGCCCGGTGGAGACCAGGGTCTGCCACAGCGAGCGGATCAGGGTATAGAGGTTGCCCGGGCTCCAGCCCAGGAAGCCGAAGCCGGCCAGGCGCTTGAAGGACTCCAGCGACAGCGGCATCTCCGGCAGCCCGTAGGGCCCGTTGCTCATGAAGGCCACGCCCATCAGGTAGGCGCTGGGCAGCACCAGGAAGACCACGATCCAGGTGGCGCCGGGAGCCACGGTGAACAGCAGGTGCCGGGCCTCGCGGACCATGGCACGACTGCGCGCGGTAGGCGTTACGCCGGTATAGGACATGTCCGCCTCCTCACTCGCTCAGGGTGACCAGGTCTTCCGGCGCCACCACCACCGTGACCCGGTCGCCCATGTCGGGCAGGTGCCGGCCGCGGTTGTTCACCGTGGCCTGCAGGGTGGTCTCGCCGATCTCCAGGCGGAACTCGGCGTGGCTGCCGCGATAGAGCCGCTCGGCCACCCGGGCCTGCAGGTGATTGCGTCCCTCGACCTCGCCCGGCAGCACATCCAGGGTCTCCGGGCGGATCAACAGCAGCTCGCCGTCGCCGGCGTCCTCGGCGGTCAGCTCGCCCAGCGCGGTGGTCAGGCGATCGCCCTGGCGGGCGTTGATCGCATAGAGGTTGTCGTGCCCCATGAAGCGCGCCACGAAGGCGTTGACCGGTCGCTCGTAGACCTCCCGCGGCGCCCCGACCTGCTGGATGTTGCCGCCGTTGAGCACGGCGATGCGGTCGGACATGACCATGGCTTCCTGCTGGTCGTGGGTGACGAAGACGAAGGTCATGCCGAGGCGCTTCTGCACCCGCAGCAGCTCCACCTGCAGCTGGCTGCGCAGGCCGGCATCCAGCGCCGAGAGCGGCTCGTCGAGCAGCAGCACGTCGGGCTCGCAGACCAGCGCCCGGGCCAGGGCGATGCGCTGGCGCTGGCCGCCGGAGAGCTGGTCGACGCGGCGCTCGACCAGGTCGCCGAGCTTGATGAAGCCGGCGATCTCGTCGACCTTGGCGTTGCGTTCCGCGGCCGGCACCCCGCGCATCTTCAGGCCGAAGGCCAGGTTCTCGCGCACCGAGAGGTGCGGGAAGAGCGCGTAGGACTGGAAGACGGTGTTGACGCTACGCCGGTGCGGCGGCACCTCGGTGACGTTCTTGCCGCCCACCACCAGGGAGCCGGCATCCGGCTCCTCGAGGCCGGCGAGGATGCGCAACAGGGTGGTCTTGCCGCAGCCGGACGGCCCCAGCAGGGTGAAGAACTCGCCGGCCCGGATGTCCAGGTCGACGCCGTCGAGCGCCACGGTATCGCGGCCGAAGCGCTTGTGCAGTCCCTGCATCTCGATGGAGGACGCCTTGCGGCGTGCCGCCTCCTGCGGCGTCTCCTCGGCGGCCGGGATCGTACCCGGCTGGTCGGCAATATCCGCCGTGATGGTCTCGCTCATGGGGGTGCCTCTTCGGTTATCCGCGGCCTCTCTCAGAGCCGGTCGCGCAGTTTGTAGAAATGGGTGGCCAGGACCAGCAGCGGCTTGCGCAGGGCGCGGCCGCCGGGGAACTGGCGATGCGGCATGGCGGCGAAGACATCGAAACGCTCGCTCTGCCCGGCGATGGCCTCGGCCAGCAGCTTGCCGGCGAGCCCCGCCAGGGCCATGCCATGGCCGGAATAGCCCTGGGCATAGAAGAGGTTGTCGCCCAGGCGGCCGAAGTCGGGGGCCCGATTCAGGGTGATCGCCACGTCACCGCCCCAGCGGTAGTCGATGGGCACACCCGCGAGCACCGGGAAGAGCCGGGCGATCTTGGCGTCCATGCGTTCCTGGAGCCGCGGCGGCTCTCGTCCATCGTAGCTGACCTCGCCCCCGTAGATGAGGCGGCGATCCGCCGAAAGGCGGTAGTAGTCGAGCACGAAGTTGGCGTCGGACAGGGCATCGTTCCGGGGCAGTACCCGGGCCGCCTGCGCCGGGGAGAGCGGCGCGGTGGCGATCATGTAGTTGGCGGCGCGCATCACCCGACCCGACAGCTCCGGCACCAGGCCGCCGTGATAGGCGTTGGTCGCCAGCACCAGGAAGTCGGCGGTCACCCGACCGCCGTCGGTGGTCACGGTGGCCGGCGTGCCGCGCTGGATGTCCCGGGCGGCGCTGCGGGAGTGCAGCCGCACCCCGGCGCGCTGGGCGGCCCGGGCCAGGCCCAGGGTATAGTTGAGGGGATGCAGGTGGCCGCCTTCGCGGTCGTAGAGCGCGGCCGGGTAGGCATCGGTGGCCACGTGTTCGCGCAGGGCGTCGCCCTCCAGCCACTCCAGGGCCGGGTAGTCGTAGTCCCGCGCCAGCTGTTCGCGGAAGGCCTCGAGCTCTCGGACATGGCGCGGCTTCACGGCGGCGTGGAGGTAGCCCCAGGCCAGTTCGCAGGGAATGGCGTGGCGCTCGATCAGCTCGGCGGTGAGGCGTACCGCCTCGCGGCTCATCTCCCAGATCTCCCGGGCGCGAGATCGGCCCAGGGCCTGCTCGACGGTGGTGATATCGGTGCCCAGACCCGGCAGGATCTGGCCCCCGCTGCGACCCGAGGCACCATGGCCAACCTCGCCGGCTTCCAGCAGGATCACCGAGTAACCGCGCTCGGCGAGATGCAGGGCCGCCGAGCAGCCGGTGACCCCGCCGCCGATCACGCAGACATCGGCGTGCTCCTCCCCTTCGAGGGGGGCACAGGGCTCGAGGTCGACGGCGATGGAGGCGCGGTACCAGGAAGCCGGCTGGTCCGTGGCGGAACTGACCATAGGTCGCGTCCTGTTATTGTTGTTGAATACTTTGACCGCAAATCGTCTGCACGGGGAGCCGCTTCCGGCAACGATCCGCTCCCCCCTAGTCTGACACCACCTGCCGGCTTGATGTCAAGTATTCAACACCTATCCGAGCATAGAAAAGATATAATCTTTTATTATCAGATATTTGTTAATCTTAGAAAGAACATGTCGTCAAGAAAAAGCTGTCGCGGCGTCGCCTGAGAAGCGCTCATCCAGCGCCCGGGGAAGGCACTACCACGGCTCGGCAATTCCGTTGAATATACGATAACCCATCACGACTTGACCCGGACCGACCGCGACCGGGAAGACGCAGGCAGTTGATTATATTCGCTGAATCGCGACAGGCCGATTCGCGTGGCAGGCGAGACAGCACCAGCGAGGCGGGAGGAGAGGAGTCGCCGGGGAAGAGAAAACCCGGCGCCACGCCGGGCCCGGCGTGGCACGATCAGGAGGGGCGCCGGACCGTCGGCGCCCCGAGGGGGGAGCATCGCGATCCCCCGCTAGACCGCATGGCTTGCACTGCAAGCCATGCGGTCTAGGCGTTGCCAGCCAGTCCCAGGCGTTCCTTGACACGGCCGAAGGCTGCCAGGGCCGCCTCCAGGTCCTCGCGGGTCAGGGCCGCCGAGACCTGGGTGCGGATGCGAGCCTTGCCCTTGGGCACCACCGGGTAGGAGAAGGCGATCACGTAGACGCCCTCCGCCAGCATTGCCTCGGCGAAGCGTGCCGCCAGGGCGGCGTCGTGGAGCATCACCGGCACGATGGGGTGCTCGCCGGGCAGCAGCTCGAAGCCCAGATCCTCGAGTCCCTGGCGGAAGAAGGCAGTGTTCGCCTTCAGTCGGTCGCGCAGTTCGCTGGACTCGCCGGCCAACTCGAGGGCCTTGAGGGCACCGGCGACCACCGGCGGCGCCACGGTGTTGGAGAACAGGTAGGGTCGCGAGCGCTGGCGCAACAGCTCGACGATTTCCTTGCGGGCACTGGTGTACCCCCCGCTGGCACCGCCCAGGGCCTTGCCCAGGGTGCCGGTGAGGATATCCACCCGATCCAGGCAGCCCCGGTACTCGTGGGTGCCGCGCCCCCCCTCCCCCATGAAGCCGGTGGCGTGGCAGTCGTCGACGTGCACCAGGGCCTGGTAGCGCTCGGCCAGATCACAGATCTCGTCCAGCCTGGCGATATAGCCGTCCATCGAGAAGACGCCATCGGTGGTGATCAGCTTGAAGCGCGCGCCCGCGGCGTCGGCGGCCTGCAACTGGGCCTCCAGGTCGGCCATGTCACTGTTGCGATAGCGGTAGCGGCTTGCCTTGCACAGCCGCACCCCGTCGATGATGCTCGCGTGATTGAGCTCGTCGGAGATCACCGCGTCCTCGGGCCCCAGCAGGGTCTCGAACAGGCCGCCGTTGGCGTCGAAGCAGGACGGGTAGAGGATGGTGTCCTCGCTGCCGAGGAACTCGCTCAGCCTGGCCTCGAGGGTCTTGTGCAGGGTCTGGGTGCCGCAGATGAAGCGCACCGAGGCCAGCCCGTAGCCCCACTCCTCCAGGCCGGCCATGGCGGCCGCCTTGACCTCGGGGTGCTGGGCGAGCCCCAGGTAGTTGTTGGCGCAGAGGTTGAGCACCTCGCCGTCGCGCGCCACGCCCACATGGGCCCCCTGGGGGGTGGCCAGTTCGCGCTCGCGCTTGGTGAGGCCGGCCTCGTCGATGGCCGCGAGCTCGTCGCGCAGGTGCCGTTGAAAGTCGCCGTACATGGTGTCGTATCCTTCTCGTTCCGTTGTCCTGTCCAGTCTTGAGGCTTCGCTGACATCCCGAAAACGCGCGGTTCCGGCGTCAAGCTCCGGCGTGCCGGACCATCGCGAGGCCGCTGTGAACCCATCCCTGGGCGCTTCTGACGCCCTGCGACGCTCTCGCATCCTGCTCCGCTTGCAAGTCCGGTGCTGGCCATCCATGGCCAGCCCGTTCGGAGGAATCCTCCTCACCCATGGAGCAGGACCCTCGCGACACCTTGCCCTCGGCACTCCTCGCTTCCGGGCGCTACGCGGATACCGATCAATCCCAGTTCAGAATCACCTTGCTGGCCTCCCCGGCCAGCATGGCCTGGAAGCCCTGCTCGAAGTCGGTGTAGGGCAGGCGGTGGGTGATCACCGGCGAGATATCCATTCCCGACTCCACCAGCACCGACATCTTGTACCAGGTCTCGTACATCTCCCGGCCATACACGCCCTTGATGGTCAGCATGTTGAAGATCACGGTGTTCCAGTTGATGGCCAGTTCCTCGGTGGGAATGCCGAGCATCGCCACCCTGCCGCCGTGACACATGTTGGCGAGCATGTCCTGGAAGGCCGCGGGACTGCCGGACATCTCCAGGCCCACGTCGAAGCCCTCGACCATGCCCAGCGAGCGCTGCACCTCGGCCAGACTCTCCTCGGCGACATTGACGGTGCGCGTCGCCCCCAGGGTCTCGGCCAGGGCCAGGCGCCGGGGATTGAGATCGGTGATCACCACGTGACGCGCCCCGGCGTGTCGGCACACGGCCGCGGCCATGGCACCGATGGGGCCGGCCCCGGTGATCAACACGTCCTCGCCGAGCACGTCGAACTGCAGGGCGGTGTGCACGGCGTTCCCCAGGGGGTCGAACAGCGCCGCCACGTCCAGGTCGATGCCGGGGCGGTGCTCCCAGACGTTGGACATGGGCAGGACCACGTACTCGGCGAAGGCGCCTGGCCGGTTGACGCCGATCCCCCGGGTATGGGCGCACAGGTGGCGGCGACCCGCCAGGCAGTTGCGGCAGCGCCCGCAGACCACATGCCCCTCTCCCGAGACGATCTGGCCGGGATGGAAGTCGTTGACGTTGGCCCCCACCTCGACGATCTCGCCGACGAACTCGTGGCCCACGACCATGGGCACCGGGATGGTCTGCTCCGCCCAGTGATCCCAGTTGTAGATATGCAGGTCGGTGCCGCAGATGGCCGTGCGCTTGACCCGTACCAGCACGTCGTTGATGCCGGCCCCCGGGGCGGGCACGTCCTCGAGCCACAGCCCCGGCGCCGCCTCTCGCTTGACCAGTGCCTTCATGTCGCCTCCTCGACGCTGGGAATGAGTCTCCTCCCTGGCAATCCTTGCCCGAATGCTTACCATGAAGGAATCAATTCCAGCATAGTGGATAAAATCCACTATGCAAGAATTTATTCCTCGATAGTGGATGGCGGGAGGGCCGACGAACCCATGAAGGAACCGACAACGCCTGACGACGGCGGCCAGCTGCTCGGCGACCGCGTCAGCGAGCTGCGCAAGAAGCGCGGCCTGACCCTGGACCAGCTGGCCTCCGCCTGCGGGGTCAGCCGCTCGATGCTCAGCCAGATCGAGCGCGGCCGCGCCAACCCGACCCTGGCGGTGACCCTGCGCATCGCCCAGGCCTTCGGCCTGAGCATCGGCGACCTGGTCGACCAGCCCTGGACGGCCTCCCGCATCGAGGTGGTGCGCGGCGACGACGCCACCCACCTGTTTCGCGACGACCGCGAATGCCGCATCCGCACCCTGTCGCCGCTGCACCTCGAGAAGCATGTCGAGTTCTACGAGCTGCGCATCGCCCCCCGTGCCTGCCTGCGCAGCACCTCCCACTTCGAGGGGACACGGGAATTATTGACCATTACCCGGGGCAGCGCCCGGGTGATCGCCGGGGACAACGAGTGCCGACTCGCCACGGGGGATTCGGCGCACTACCAGGCCGATCAGGAACACGTCATCGAGAACGTCAGCGACGAGGAGCTGCTGGCCTTCCTGGTGGTGACCTACGAGTAGGGCACTTCGGCCGCGAGGCCCCGCAGCGAGGGGGCGAGGAGACGATGACGCGGCCCGGGCGCCGCGCCGGGCGCGACCGGGGAGCTCAGCCGCCGCACACCGGGCAGGCCGGGTCCCGCGGCACGCGGAAATGCCGCCACTGGCCGGTGAGGCCGTCGAAGGTGGAAAGGCCCTGATGCACCCGACCGGCGCCGCTGACCAGCTTGAGCGCCTCGAGCGCCTGGAAGCAGCCGACCAGCCCGACCAGCGGTGCCACCACGCCGTTCTCGGCGCAGCGCAGCTCCTCGTCACCGCCCTCCCCCGGGGGGTACAGGCAGGCATAGCAGGGCCCGTCCGGGTCACGCGGGTCGAAGACCGCCAGCTGGCCGGAGAAGCGGATGGCCGCCCCCGAGACCAGCGGCACGCCGGCCTCGCGGCAGGCGGCGTTGATGGCATAGCGGCTCTCGAAGCGGTCGGTGCAGTCGAGGACCACGTCGGCCTCGGCGACCGCGGCCGCCAGGGCCTCGGCCGCGAGGCGCTCGGTCACGGCCCTGACGTCGCAGTCCGGGTTGACCGCCAGGGCCGCCTCCCGGGCCGACTCCGCCTTGGGACGGCCGAGGTCGGCCGTGCCGTGGGCGATCTGGCGCTGCAGGTTGGACAGCTCCACCGCATCGTCGTCGGCCAGGGTCAACCGGCCGAGGCCCGCCGCGGCGAGATACAGGGCCACCGGCGAGCCGAGCCCGCCGGCGCCCACCACCAGGGCATGGCCGGCCAGCAGGCGTTCCTGGCCGTCGATGTCGATCTGCTCGAGCATGATCTGACGGCTGTAGCGCAACAGCGCCTCATCGTTCATGGGGCTCACTTCTCGTCGAACTCCTCGATGTCCGGGACATGCAGCGTGAAGTCCTCCTTGACCTCCTCCATGACCACATAGCTCTTCGACTCCTTGACCCCGGGAAGGGTCAGGACCACGTCGCCGAGCAGCTGGCGATAGGCCGACATCTCGGGGATGCGGCACTTGAGGATATAGTCGAACTGCCCCGACACCAGGTGGCACTCCTGGATCTGGGGCAGCTTGGCCACCGCGCGACGGAACTCGTCGAACACCGCCGGGGACTGGGTCTCCAGGCTGATCTCGACGAACACCAGCAGGTTGGCCCGGAGGGCGCGGGGGTCGAGCAGCGCCTTGTAGCCGCGGATCACCCCGGAGCGCTCCAGGCGCTTGACGCGCTCCAGGCAAGGCGTGGTGGAGAGCCCCACCTGGGAGGCGAGGTCCACATAGGAAATGCGGGCATTCTCCTGCAGGCAACGCAGGATCTTGAGGTCGATACGGTCGAGCGAGCGGGTCTTGGTTTTCATTGTCATCCTGGCTGGCGCGCCGGAAAGCAGTGAGTATCCGGCCGCCGCGGCGGAGTCATCGCCTGAAAATCACCGTGAAACGGATGATTGATGGTATTCACTCACGAAAAGGCGGCGGCCAATGGCGTTTTTTACTGTTATCAGGTGTAACACAGCCACCGGTCCGGCTCCAGCCCCGCCTCAACGACGTCCCAGGCTGACCCGCTCGTGGCCGGCGAGGTCGGTTCGGCTGGTCACGGCCGCATAGCCGGCGGCGCACAGCGCCTCGCGCACCGCCGGGCCCTGGGTCGCGCCATGCTCCAGCAGCAGCCAGCCCCCGGGGGCGAGGTGCGCGCGGGCCGCCTCGACCAGGTGATACAGGTCGGCCAAGCCCTCGTCGGCCGCCACCAGGGCGCTGCGCGGCTCGAAGCGCACATCGCCCTGCTCCAGGTGGGGGTCGTCATCGGCCAGGTAGGGCGGGTTGGCGACGATCAGCGCGAAGTGCTCACCGGCCAGGGCCGCGAACCAGTCGCTGGCCCGGAAATCGGCGTTGCCGATACCCAGTCGCGTGGCGTTGTGCCGGGCCAGGGCCACCGCCTCGGGGCGCAGGTCGACGCCGGTCACCGCCCAGGACGGGCGCTCGGAGGCGAAGGCCAGGGCCACCGCGCCGGTGCCGGTGCCCAGGTCGAGCAGCCGGCCCGGGGCCTCGGCCGCCAGGCCCAGCGCGGCCGCCACCAGGGTCTCGGTATCCGGACGGGGGATCAGCGTGCTCGGCGAGGTGGCCAGGGCCAGCCCCCAGAACTCCCGCTCCCCGGTGAGATGCGCCACCGGCCGCCCGTCCTCCCGCGCCGCGACCAGGGCCTCGAAGCGCGCCACGGCGTCGGGCTCGGCGTCGCGGTCCCCCCAGGTATACAGCCAGGTCCGGTCGACTCCCAGCACGTGGCACAGCAGCACCTCGGCGTCGAGCCGGGCACTGGGCGAGCCGGCGGCCGCGAACCGGCGGCTGGCGTCCCGCAGGAGGTCGTCCAGGCGCATCAGGCCTCCTGCTGGAGAGCGGCCAGCTGCTCGGCCTGGTACTCGTGGATGAGCGGCTCGATGACCTCGTCGAGCTGCTCGCCGCCGATCACCTCGCCCAGCTTGTAGAGGGTCAGGTTGATGCGGTGGTCGGTGACCCGGCCCTGGGGAAAGTTGTAGGTGCGGATGCGCTCGCTGCGATCGCCGGAGCCGACCAGCGAGCGCCGCTCGTCGGCCTGCTGCCGGCGCTGGCTGTCCTGGGCCGCCTGCTTGAGGCGGGCGGCGAGCAGCGACATGGCCTTGGCGCGGTTCTTGTGCTGGCTGCGCTCCTCCTGGCACTCCACCACCACCCCGGTGGGCAGGTGGGTGATGCGGATGGCCGAGTCGGTGGTGTTGACGTGCTGGCCGCCGGCCCCGCTGGACCGGTAGGTGTCGACGCGCAGGTCGCCGGCGTCGATGTCGACCTCGCCGACCTCGGCGGCCTCGGGCATCACCGCCACGGTGCAGGCCGAGGTATGGATGCGCCCCTGGGACTCGGTGGCCGGAACCCGCTGCACCCGGTGGGCCCCCGATTCGAACTTGAGTCGGGCGTAGACGCCCTCGCCCTTGACCCGCGAGATGATCTCCTTGTAGCCGCCCTGGTCGCCGTGGCTGGCACTGATGACCTCGACCTTCCAGCCGTGCTGCTCGGCGTAGCGCGAATACATGCGGAAGAGGTCGCCGGCGAACAGGGCCGCCTCGTCGCCGCCGGTGCCGGCACGGATCTCCAGGAAGACGTTGCCGGCATCGTCCGGGTCGCGGGGCACCAGCAGCTGCTTGAGCCGCCCCTCCAGCGCCTCGAGGCGCTCGCGGCCCTCGTCGCGCTCCATCTCGGCCAGCTCGCGCATCTCGGCATCCGCATCGTCGGCCAGGGCCTCGGCGGCCTCGATGTCGCCCTCCACGCGCCGATACTCGCGCCAGGCCTCCACCAGGGCGTCGAGCTCGGCGTACTCGCGGGAATAGTCGCGAAAGCGAGACTGGTCGGTGATCACCTCGGGATCGGCCAGCAGGGCGGCGAGCTCCTCGAAGCGCTCGGCGAAGGCGTCGAGACGCTGACGCAGGGATGCTTTCATCAACGGAGTCCTATCGGAAAGTGTCGGAATCGAAAGACGCGCCCGGCGGGAGCACGGGAGCACCGGGCACGGGCGTCGCGACGCTGACGCAGGGCAGCCTTCATCGTCGGGGGCCCTAGTGGGAAGCCCTGGCGGCGTCGTCCAGCAGCAGCTCGGTGGCGGCGTCCAGCAACTCCTGACGCTCGTCGCTGGCGGCCTCCCGCAGCGCCACCGTGGGCCGGTGCAGCAGCCGGTTGGTCAGCTGGTGGGCCAGGCGCTCCACCACCGCCGCGGGATCCTCGCCCCGGGCCAGGCGTGCCAGCGCCTGGTCACGGGCCTGGTCGCGCAGCGCCTCGCCCCGGGCGCGGACGTCGCGGATCAGCTCGCCGCCACTGCGCAGGCGGCGCTCGTACAGCCAGCGGCCGACGCCATGCTCGATCAGCGACTCGGCGTGGTCCGCGGCGACCTGACGGTGACGGCGGTTTTCCTCGATGACCTCCTCGAGGTCATCGACGGTATAGAGGAAGACGTCGGAGAGCTCACCCACCTCGGGCTCGATGTCCCGGGGGACGGCGATATCGACCATGAACACCGGCCGATGGCGCCGGCGCTTGAGGGCCCGCTCCACCATCCCCTTGCCGAGGATCGGCAGCGGCGCCGCCGTGGAGGCGATCACGATGTCGGCCCGGACCAGCGCCTCGGGAATCTCGTCCAGGGTGATGGCCTCGCCGCCCAGGGGGCCGGCCAGCTGCTTGGCGCGCTCCCGGGTGCGGTTGGCCACCGTCAGTTGCTTCACCCGGGCCTCGTGGAGATGCCGCGCGACCAGTTCGATGGTCTCGCCGGCGCCGATCAGCAGCGCCCGGGAGCGCGAGAAGTCGTCGAAGATCCGGCTGGCCAGGCTGACCGCGGCATAGGCCACCGAAACGGGGTTGCGCCCGATGCCGGTCTCGGTGCGGACCTGCTTGGCCACGGCGAAGGTCTGCTGGAAGAGGCACTCCAGCTCGCCGCCCATCCCCTTGGCGCGCCGCGCCACCTGGTAGGCCTCCTTGAGCTGGCCAAGGATCTGCGGTTCGCCCAGCACCATGGAATCCAGGCCCACGGCCACCCGCATCAGGTGGCGGGCGGCATCGTTGTCCAGGAAGTGGTAGGCACAGGACGTCAGGGCCTCGACCTCGAGACCGTGGAAGCGGCCCAGCCACTCGAGGATCGCCCGCTCGCCGGCCTCTCCGGTGACGCAATACAGCTCGGTGCGGTTGCAGGTGGAGAGCACGGCGGCCTCCTGCACCCCGGGGAGGATGCGCAGTTCGGCCAGCGCCGACTCCAGCTGCGTCGGCGTGAAGGCGACCTGTTCGCGCACCTCGACGGTCGCGGTCCGATGGTTGATTCCCAGGGCAAGCAGCGTCATGCGTGTCGGCGTCTTCGGGTAGTGGTCCGGCATCTTCGGGATAGAGGTGGAGAATTCCCGGGCGGACATCCGCCTCGTCTCCACGGCGCAACATTCTACCATAGGCCGACCCCGCGAGGCGCCCCGCCGAGGGCGTTGTCCTTTGCCCAACGGAACCAAGCCGTTATGCTGGCGGCTCGGCCTTCACCTCGAGACTCGCATGCCCCGCCGATCCCCCATGACACTCGCTCGCCGTCCGCTCGTCGCCCTCGGCCTGACCCTGTTGCTCGGCGGCTGCCAGAGCCTGGCGCCCCAGCCGGTGACCGCGGACCCCATGGCCGGGGCACCGCCCATCACCCAGGGCCTGGATGCCGAGGGCCTCTCCTCGCTGCTGGTGGCGGAACTCGCCGGGCAGCGTGGCGACTATCGACGCGCCACCCGCGGCTACCTCGAGACCGCCGAACGCTACGGGGACGCCTCCCTGGCCGAGCGCGCCGCCCTGGCCGCCCGCTTCGACGAGGACCCGCAACTGCTCGAGGAAGCGGCCCGCCGCTGGCAGGCCCTGGCACCCGAGAGCGACGCCCCGGCCCGGCTGCTGGCCAGCCTCGCCCTGCAGCGTGGCGACTGGTCCACGGCGCTGGACCAACGGCTCGCCGTGATCGACCGCGGCGGCGAGGGCGAGCTGCTGGACTTCGTCGAGGGGGCCCTCGAGACCGGCGCCGACCCGCTTCCGCTGCTGGCCCGCCTGCGACGCCACCTGGCCGATACCGCCACCGCCCCGCCGGATGCCGAGCTCGCCACCGCCCTGCTCGAGGCCGCGGCGGGCGAGTATCGGGCGGCGCGCCAGCGACTGGAGCGGCTGGCGGCTCGCGCCCCGGAGCTGCCGGCGCTGTGGCGCATCCGTGCCGTGGTGGCCCTGGACAGCGAGTCCCCGCAGCGCGCCAAGGCGGCGGCCCGGCGCGGACTCACGCTGGCCCCCGGCGACCCGCGGCTGATGCTGCTGACGGCCCAGGCGGAGATCCGGCTCGGCAACCTCGCCGCCGCCGAGGCCAATACCGACGCCCTGCTCGAGGACCATGGCGACACCCCCGAGCTGCGCCTGGCCCTGGCCCGGCTCTACCTGGAGGAGGGGCACCCGCGACCGGCGCGCCGCCTGCTGCTGCCGCTGATCGGCGACGGCGACACGCCGCCCCTGGCCTTCCTGCTGCTGGGCAGCATCGCCGAGGAGGAAGGCGAAGTGGACAACGCCCTCCTCTATTATCGCCAGGTCCCGGAGGGCGAACGCTTCCTGATCTCCCGGATCCGGGCGGCCCGCATGCTGGTGGAGCACGACCGCCTGCTCGACGCCCGGACCTTCCTGCGCATCGAGCGGCTGCGCCATGAGGAAGCCGCCCCCGAGCTGGTGTCCCTGGAGGTGGAGCTGCTCGACGAGGCCGGCGCCCGCGCCCAGGCCGATGCCCTGCTCGTGCGCAGCATCGACCAGTACCCGGACGCCACCCGGCTGCGCTACCAGCGCGCCATGCGCGCCTACGAGGGCGGCGACCTGGCCGCCATGGAGACCCACCTGCGCGCCATCATCGAACGGGAGCCCGACAACGCCAATGCCCTCAACGCCCTGGGCTATACCCTGGCCGACGAGAACCTGGCCGGCCGGCTGGACGAGGCCCAGCGCCTGATCGAGCGCGCCCACCGACTGGCGCCGGACAACCCGGCCATCCTCGACAGCCTCGGCTGGGTGTATTATCGCCAGGGGGAACCCGAGACCGCCCTGCCCTGGCTGGAGCGGGCCTGGGCCGCCATGCCCGACCAGGAAGTGGCCGCCCACCTGATCGAGGTCCTCTGGCAGCTGGGCGAGCGCGAGCGCGCCCGGGCGCTGCTCGAGACGGCGCAAGAGCGCTTCGCCCCCCGCCCGGCCATCGAGGCACTGCGCGACCGCCTCCCCGAGCTCACCCCCTGAACCACCCGCGAAGGGAATCGACCATGCGACGCCATCGACCGAGACACCTGTTATGGCTGGCCCTGGGCCTGGCCCTGCTGGCCGGCTGCGCCACCCGCCCCCCCACGGGGGAGATGGAGCGCAGCGCCGGCCAGTGGGAGGCCCAGCGCGAACGACTGGCGGCGCTCCAGGCCTGGGAGCTGACCGGCAAGGCCGGGCTGCGTACGCCCGAGGACTCGACCAGCGCCAACCTGGACTGGCGCCAGACCCCCTATCATTACCGCATCCTGCTCAGCGGCCCTTTCGGCAGCGGGCGCAGCGTGCTCGAGGGACGCCAGGGGCGGGTGTCGCTGACCACCGGGGAAGGCCGCTTCGAGGCCGACAACCCCGAGGCGCTGATGCAACAGCAACTGGGCTGGTCACTGCCGGTCTCGGCACTGACCGACTGGATCCGCGGCCTCCCCGCCGCGGAACGCCCCCACCGCCTGGAACGCGACGCCCGCGGCTTTCCCCAGGCGCTCCATCAGGACGGCTGGCGCATCGACTACCGGGCCTGGACCCGAGCCGCGGACCTGTGGCTGCCGCGCCGGATGACCATGACCTACGACGAGCTCCGGGTCACCCTGGTGGTGACCCGCTGGCAGCCGGAGCCCGGCGATGCCTGAGTCGCGCCTGGTGCTGCCGGCCCCGGCCAAGCTCAATCGGCTGCTGCATATCACCGGACGCCGCGCCGACGGCTACCACGAGCTGCAGACGCTGTTCCAGTTCCTCGATCACGGCGATACCCTGACGCTTGGCCGCCGCGACGACGATACCCTGCGCCTGCGCCCGGCGCTGGCCGGCGTCGCCGCCGACGACAACCTGATCCTGCGGGCGGCCCGGCTGCTGCGGGAGGCCACGGGCACCCGCCAGGGCGCCGACCTGCACCTGGACAAGCGCCTGCCGCTGGGCGGCGGGCTGGGCGGAGGCAGCAGCGATGCCGCCACCACCCTGCTGGGGCTGGACCGCCTCTGGGGGCTCGGCCTGTCCCTCGACGCCCTGGCCGAGCTGGGCCTGACCCTCGGCGCCGACGTGCCGGTCTTCGTCCGCGGCCACGCCGCCTGGGCCGAAGGGGTCGGCGAACGGCTGACCCCCGTGACGCTGGACACCCCCTGGTTCGTGGTCGTCCATCCCGGCGTCACGGTCTCCACCCCGGCGGTGTTCCAGGCCCCGGAATTGACACGGGATACCCCCCCGATTACCATGGCGCGCGCACTGCAGGGGGGAGCGGCGAGCTGGCGCAACGACTGCGAGCCCACGGTCCGGACACTGTATCCCGAGGTCGCCCGCGTTCTCGACTGGCTGCGTGACCGGGCACCGTCGATGTTGACGGGCACCGGGGCCTGTGTCTTTGCCAGCCTGGATCGCGAGGTCGACGCCGATGCGCTGCTGGCCGAGATGCCGGCGGGCTGGCACGCCTTCGAGGCGCGCGGCCTGAACCGTTCTCCTCTTCATGATGCCCTGGATCGATGACCGCCCCCTCCCCCTGGGCACGGCGGCACATGGGTCGATCCGGCACGGTTAAGGTTGCTGGGGTATAGCCAAGCGGTAAGGCAGCGGTTTTTGGTATCGCCATGCGCAGGTTCGAATCCTGCTACCCCAGCCATTTCCACCCCGGAACGGCACCGATCCGACTCCTGAAGACCCAACACTGCAAAGGTGGCTGCGCGTGTCAAAATTGATGGTTTTCGCCGGGAACGCCAATCCCGAACTCGCCCAGAAAGTGGCCGAGAGCCTGGACAACCGGTTGGGCAACGCCACGGTCGGCCAGTTCAGTGACGGCGAAGTCGCGGTCGAGATCAACGAGAACGTGCGCGGCAAGGATGTATTCATCCTGCAACCCACCTGTGCACCGACCAACGACAACCTGATGGAAATGATCCTGATGGTGGACGCCCTGCGCCGGGCCTCCGCCAGCCGGGTCACGGCGGTGGTCCCCTACTTCGGCTACGCCCGTCAGGACCGTCGCGTCCGCTCCGCCCGAGTGCCGATCTCCGCCAAGATCGTTGCCGACATGATGGTCAAGGCCGGCGTCGACCGGGTGATGACCATGGATCTGCACGCCGACCAGATCCAGGGCTTCTTCGACGTGCCGGTGGACAACGTCTACGGCTCGCCGATCCTGCTCGACGACATCGAACGCCAGAACTACGACGACCTGGTCGTGGTCTCGCCGGACGTCGGCGGCGTGGTGCGGGCCCGAGCCATCGCCAAGCAGCTCAACGCCGACCTGGCGATCATCGACAAGCGCCGCCCCCAGGCCAACCAGGCCCAGGTGATGCACATCATCGGCGAGATCCAGGACCGTACCTGCGTGGTGGTGGACGACATGATCGATACCGCCGGCACTCTGTGCAAGGCCGGCGAGGCGCTCAAGGAGCACGGCGCCCGCCGCGTGGTGGCCTATGCCACCCACCCGATCCTGTCCGGCCCCGCCGTCGACAACATCACCGGCTCGGTGCTGGACGAGGTGGTCGTCACCGATACCATCCCGCTTTCCGACACCGCCCGTCGCAGCGGGCGTATCCGTCAGCTCAGCGTGGCCGGCCTGATCGCCGAGGCGATCCGGCGGGTCAGCAACGAGGAATCCGTCAGCGCCATGTTCCACTGAGGCCGACTCAGCGGGACGGGGCGCCGGAACGTGCCCTTCGGGGCGTCCGGAAACGTCGAGAGACTGTTCAAGATTTCGCGAGCCAGGGGCAGACAAGGCGAAATCGGGTGAAGAAGCGCAGTTTACGTGTTGTAAATGAGCATTCTGAACACGATTTCAACGCCGTATGCCCGACGCGCAGCAGATCTTGGGCAGGCTCGAAGGGCCTGGTCGCGGACCCCGATGTCTTCCTTACTTCTAGCAAGAGGCAATACCATGTCCGATTTCAACCTCAACGCCAGCGTTCGCAACGACCTGGGGAAAGGTGCGAGCCGCCGCCTGCGTCGTGCGAACGAGCAAGTGCCGGCCATCATCTATGGTGGTGAGCAGGCCCCCCAGGCCATCGCCGTCGACAAGACCGCCTTCTACAAGGCGATCGAGGACGAGGCCTTCTTCTCGTCCGTGATCAACCTGACGGTGGACGGCAAGGCCCAGCAGGTGGTGGTGCGTGACCTGCAGCGTCACCCCTACAAGGCGCTGCTGACCCACGCCGACTTCATGCGCGTCGATGCCACTCACGAACTGACCCTGAGCGTGCCGCTGCACGTGATCGGCGAAGACAGCAGCAAGGCCATCAAGGATCAGGACGGCGAGCTGCACATCCTGGCCTCCGAGGTCGAGATCAGCTGCCTGCCGAAGGATCTGCCGGAGTACCTGGAAGTCGACATCAGCAACATCGAGCTGGGCACCACCCTGCACCTGTCCGACCTCACGGTACCGGCCGGCGTGACCCTGGTCGCGCTGACCCACGGTGAAGACCACGACAACGCCCTGGTGAGCGTCACCAAGGCCAAGGTCCGCGCCGAGGCAGCGGAAGAAGGCGAAGAGGCCGCCGGTGAGGAAGCCAAGGGCGAAGAGCCCAAGGGCGAAGGCGACACCGAGTAATCGGCCGTTGCCGGCGGGCATGCCGATCCCTCGGCATGCCCGCCCCGTCTCCACGGATCAAGCGCCTCGGCGCTTGATTTTTTTTGGCCATCACGCCGCACGCGAGGACACCGGCATGAGCCAGTTGAAAGCGATCATCGGCCTGGGCAACCCCGGCGCCGAGTACGACGCCACCCGCCACAACGCCGGCGCCTGGCTGCTCCACGCCCTGGCCCGGGACGCCGGCGGCGAGTTGCGCCCGGACAGGAAGTTCCTGGGACGCCATGCCCGCGTCCGTGTCGCCGACAGGGACCTGCACCTGCTCGAACCCACCACCTTCATGAACCGCAGCGGCGGCGCCGTGGCCGCGCTGGTGCAGTTCTACAAGCTCGCTCCCGACGAGTTGCTGGTGGCCCACGACGAGCTGGACATGCCCCCCGGCACGGCCCGCTACAAGCAGGGCGGCGGGCATGGCGGACACAACGGCCTGCGCGACATCATTCGCGCGCTGGGCAACGACAAGTCCTTTCACCGCCTGCGCATCGGCATCGGCCACCCCGGCGAGGCCCGCCAGGTGACCAACTATGTACTGGGCCGCCCGGGCAAGGCCGAGCGCGCCGCCATCGACGCCGCCATCGACGAGTGCCTGGCCACCCTGCCCCTGGCCATCGCCGGCGACTGGCCGCGCGCCATGCAGCGGCTGCACAGCTTTTCCGCCTGAGGCGGAAAAGCTGGCGGTAAGCGTGCAGCCATAAGCGGTACGTCACCCCTTACTGGCCGGGACGGGCTTTCTTACGGCTTACCGCTTAAGGCTGACGGCTCGGTCGAGTAGAATACCGGCCAATCGCCACCATCGAACTCTCTTTCCAGGAAGATCCCATGGGTTTCAACTGCGGTATCGTCGGCCTGCCCAACGTCGGCAAGTCCACCCTCTTCAATGCCCTGACCAAGTCGGGCATCGACGCCGAGAACTTCCCCTTCTGCACCATCGAGCCCAACGTCGGCATCGTGCCGATGCCGGACCCGCGCCTCGACCGGCTGGCCGAGATCGTCAAGCCGCAGAAGGTGCTGCCCACCACCATGGAGTTCGTCGACATCGCCGGCCTGGTGGCCGGCGCCTCCAAGGGCGAGGGACTCGGCAACCAGTTCCTGGCCAACATCCGCGAGACCCAGGCCATCGCCCACGTGGTGCGCTGCTTCGACAACGACAACGTCATCCACGTGGCCAACGAGATCGATCCGCGCACCGACATCGAGACCATCAACCTCGAACTGGCGCTGGCCGACCTCGATACCGTCGATCGCGCCATCCAGCGCCTGACCCGGGTGGTCAAGGGCGGCGACAAGGAGGCCATCGCCACCAAGGCGATCCTCGACCGCATCCAGCCCCACCTGGCCGAGGGCCAGCCGCTGAGAAGCTTCGGCCTCGACGACGACGAGAAGCGCCAGCTCAAGAGCTTCGGCTTCCTGACCCTCAAGCCGACCATGTACATCGCCAACGTCAACGAGGACGGCTTCGAGAACAATCCCTACCTCGAGGTGGTCAGGGAGATCGCCGCCGCCGAGGAGGCCGTGGTGGTGCCGGTGTGCAACCAGATCGAGGCCGAGATTGCCGAACTCGACGACGAGGAACGCGCCATGTTCCTCGACGAGATGGGCATGGCGGAGCCGGGGCTGGACCGGGTGATCCGCGCCGGCTATGCCCTGCTCGGCCTGCAGACCTACTTCACCGCCGGGGTGAAGGAGGTCCGCGCCTGGACCGTCAGGGTCGGCGCCACCGCGCCGGAGGCCGCCGGGGTGATCCATACCGACTTCCAGAAGGGCTTCATCCGCGCCGAGGTCGTGGCCTACGACGATTTCGTGGCGCTGGGCGGCGAGCAGGGTGCCAAGGATGCCGGCAAGTGGCGCCTGGAAGGCAAGGACTACGTCGTCCAGGATGGCGACGTCATCCACTTCCGCTTTAACGTCTAAGGACGCGACGCTTGACGCAACGGGGTCGCCCGGGTAGTATTCGCCCCCGTTGCACGGCTACGTAGCTCAGCTGGTTAGAGCACATCACTCATAATGATGGGGTCCCCTGTTCGAATCAGGGCGTAGCCACCAGATACCGAAAAGCCCGCCCGGTTCGCCAGGCGGGCTTTCTTGATTCCGAGGGTCGAGGGTCGAGGGTCGAGGGTCGAGGGTCGAGGGTCGAGGGTCGAGGGTCGAGGGTCGAGGGTCGAGGGTCGAGGGTCGAGGGTCGAGGGTCGGGCAGCATGATGACTCACACCCAACGCCTCACACCCCCCTATCTCACCTCATTCGCATCCTGCACCATCCTCCTCGCGCTTTTACCCCTCACCCCTTACTCCTCGCGCCTTTCGCCTCGCACCTCAAAGCCCAGCGTCAGGGCAGCTCGGCGCGGTCGAAGAAGGCGGTGAGCACCCGGGTCAGGTGGGCCACGTCCCGGCTGCCCGCCGTCTCGCGGATCGAGTGCATGGCCCACTGAGGCACCCCCACATCGAGGGTCGGCACCCCGAGTTCGGTGGCGGTGATCGGCCCGATGGTACTGCCGCAGCCCATGTCGGCCCGGGTGACGAAGGTCTGCACCGGCACCTCGGCCTCGCGACACAGCTCCCGGAACAGCGCCGCGGTGGCACTGTTGGTGGCATAGCGCTGGCTGGCGTTGACCTTGATCACCGGCCCGGCGTTGAGCGCCGGCCCGTGGGCGGCGTCGTGCTTGTCCCGGAAGTTGGGATGCTGGGCATGGGCGTTGTCGCAGGAGATCATCCTCGAGGCCTGGATCAGGCGGATCAGGCCCTCCTCGTCGCCCTCCCCCAGTTGGGCGTTCACCCGCCGCAGCACGTCACCCAGGAAGGGGCCCTGGGCGCCGCAGGCACTGGCGCTGCCGACCTCCTCGTGATCGTTGGCCACCAGCAGCGCGCCTTGCGTCCCATCGGACGCCAGGAGGGCTTCGAGGCCGATAAAGCAGGACAGCAGGTTGTCGAGCCGGGCGCCGGCGATCAGCTCGCCCTCGACGCCCACCCGGGCCGGCGGCTGCATGTCGTAGAGGGCCAGCTCGAAGTCGAGCACCTCGTGCCCCTCGACACCGTGCTGCTCGGCCAGCCAGTCGCGCAGCAGCCGCTCGAAGTCGGCGTGCCCGCCGCCCTGCAGCAGCACGGGCAGCATCTCGGTCTGGGCGTTCATGGCGCGGCCGTCGTTGGCCTCGCGGTCGAGGTGGATCGCCAGGCTGGGGATGATCGCCACCGGACGGTCGACATCCAGCAGGAAGCCTTCCAGGCGGCCATCGCGATGACGCACATGGAGACGTCCCGCCAGTCCCAGGTCGCGATCGAACCAGGGCGCCAGCAGGGCGGCGCCGTAGACCTCGACGCCGAGCTGCAGCCAGCCGGCGGCGGTCTGGGCGGCATTGGGCTTGAGGCGCAGGCCCGGGCTGTCGGTGTGGGCACCGATCATGCGCAGGGCCACCAGGGGCGAGGTGGGCAGCTGCAGGGCGATGATCGAGGAGTCGTTGCGGGTCACGTAGACCTTGTCGCCCGGCGAGAGGCGCCAGGCCTCGGTCTCCTCGAGGCGCCGATAGCCGGCCTCCTCGAGACGCTCGGCCATGTTGGCAGTGGCGTGCCAGGGAGTGGGTGAGCGGCGCAGGAAATCGAGCAGCCGCTCGAGTCGGGCTTCCTGGGGCATGGGATTCCTCTGTATCGCGGGACGTTCGGGGGTCATGGGATCTCGACCGAGCTGCTACAATGGCCGCTCGGTCCATGCAACTCGCGAGCCGAATCGCAGTCTGGACTGGAGAGTGTACATGAATCCGGGAGTGCTTCATCGATGAGCCTGTTTGTCACCCTGGGGCGCGCGGCGGCCCTGGCCCTGCTGGTGGTCGCCGGTCCCGCCCTGGCGGAGCTCGTCCCCAGCGATGCCCAACGCCAGGCGGCCGTGGAAGTGGCCGAATCCCTCCGCTACGGCCACTATGCGGATGTCAGCCTCGACGACGAGTGGTCGCGCCAGGCCTTCGATCGCTACCTGGACATCCTCGACGGCCAGCGCGCCTACCTGCTGCGCCGCGACGTCGAGGCCTTCGACGACCTGGCCACCACCCTGGACGACGCCGTCCTGGACGGTGACCTGTCGCGGCCCTTCGCCCTCTACCGCCGCTATCACGAACGCGCCGAGGCCCGCCTGACCTGGCTGCTGGCGCGCCTCGACGAGGGCCTGGACTTCGGTTTCGACGGCGACCAGCGCATGCTCCTGGACCGCGAGGACACGCCCTGGCTCGGCAATGAGGCGGCCCTCGACGCGCTGTGGACCAAGCGCCTCCAGAACGCCGCCCTGACCCTGTCGATCAGCGACCAGTCCCCCGAGCAGGTGGAAGACACCCTGCGCCAGCGTTACGAGGGCCAACTGACCCGCCTGCGGCAGACCAACGAGGAGGACGTCTTCGGGCTCTTCATGGCCGCGGTCACCGGCAGCATCGATCCCCACAGCGAGTACCTGTCGCCGCGCCAGAGCGAGTCCTTCGACATCCAGATGCGGCTGTCCCTGGAAGGCATCGGCGCCCTGCTCCAGGCCGACGGCGAGTACGTCAAGGTGGCCAGCCTGGTGCCCGGCGGCCCGGCGGAGCGCGCCGGGGTGCTCCAGCCCGCCGACCGCATCGTCGGCGTCGGCCAGGAGGGCGAGGAGATCGTCAACGTGGTGGGCATGCGCCTGGACGACGTGGTCGACATGATCCGTGGCCCCAAGGGCTCGGTGGTGCGCCTCGACGTGGTGCCCGCCCAGGCCGTGGACATGACCCGCTCCAAGGTGGTCGAGATCACCCGCGACACCGTCAACCTCGAGGACCAGGCCGCCCGGAGCGAGGTCATCGAGGTGGAACGCAACGGCGAGGTACACCGGCTGGGCATGATCGAGGTGCCGACCTTCTACGTCGACTTCGATGCCTGGCAGGCCGGCGAGGAGGACTACCGCAGCACCACCCGGGACGTGGCCAAGGAGATCGAGCGCCTCAAGGCCGAGGGGGTCGAGGGCATCGTGCTCGACCTGCGCGACAACGGCGGCGGCGCCCTGCAGGAAGCCAACTCGCTGATCGGCCTGTTCATCGACCGCGGCCCCACCGTCCAGGTGCGCGACGCCCGGGGACGCATCAGCCTGTATGGCGACACCGACAGCGGCACCCTCTATGACGGTCCCCTGGTAGTGCTGGTCAACCGGCTCTCGGCCTCGGCCTCGGAGATCTTCGCCGGCGCCGTCCAGGACTACGGCCGCGGCCTGGTAGTGGGCAGCGACACCTTCGGCAAGGGCACGGTGCAGACCCTCGACGAGCTGAGCCATGGCCAGATCAAGCTGACCCGCGCCAAGTTCTACCGCATCTCCGGCGACAGCACCCAGCACCGTGGCGTGACCCCGGACATCCAGTTCCCGAGCCTGATCGACCCCGAGCTCATCGGCGAGAGCAGCCTCGACAACGCCCTGGCCTGGGACACCGTGCGCCAGGTCCAGTACCGCCAATACGGCGAGCCGCAGCGCTACCTCGAGACGCTGCGCGAGCGTCACCGCCGGCGGGCCGACGACCATCCCAACTTCCACTACCTGGAGCGCCAGGCCAAGCTGGCCGAGCGCCTGCGCGAGCAGCACACCAGTGTCAGTCTCAACCGCGAGCAGCGCCGCCGGGAAGTGGAGGCCCAGGAGGCCGAGCAGCTGGCGCTGGAGAACCAACGCCGCGAGGCGCTGGGCCTGGAACCCCTCGAGGAGTGGATCGACGCCCGCGGCACGCCCCAGGGCGAGGGTGAGGTCGGTGGCGAGACCGACACCTTGGCCGGCGCCGAGACCCGAGCGGAGCCGGTCGACCGCGCCCAGGTGGTGGAGGCCGCCGAGATCCTGCTCGACTTCGCCCGCCTCGACAGCGGCCTGCGCCTCGCCGAGTACGACTGACCCCTCCCCTTCGCCACCCCATGACGCCGGGCCCCAGTGGCCCGGCGTTGTGTTTGGGGCGTTGTCACGCCGGCGGCCCGACCCCGCCGCGGCTCATCGCCGACCGTTCGCAGTCGGCCGGCCCGCGGAAGTCGCAGATCGTGCAGTGGTATCGCCGGCCGCGTGCCGCCTTGATTCCCACACCGCCGCGAAATTCCTCGAGGTGATGCCTCTCGTCCGCCACTTTCTCCTGTTCCCGGCATACCGGGCATGTGAGGACGATGACGCCGTCCACCCGCTCGATGTGGAACATGTCGTCTCCTGATAGAAACCACCTGACATGCCAGCATAGACGCTGTTGCCGGCGTCGTGGCAGGTTCGCCGCTCCCCGCTGCTCGAGGGGGACAGGGGCGATGAGACCGTCGGCGGGACATCGGGGAGCCACGAGTACGACGGCCGGCCACGCGGCACCGGACGACTAACTGCCAGCCGTCTCCTCTTGCTTCAGGCCCGGGAGGGCATCCTCGCCCGACGGGAGGTCCTCCCGAGCAAGCCCCGCCTCCAAGCCACTGGTCCGTCACTACCTTCATATCCGACCGCCTCGCCGACAGAGGGCTGATAAGGCGTCGGCCCCTCGAGACCAATCAGCGGCTCGCCGGCCGGCTCGGCCTGCCGTAGCAGGCATCTGGGATCGCGCCAGAAGGCCTGGCTCGTCTGCCTCAAGGCCAGCCGCCGCCGGCCCAGCCTTCCCACCGCATCCTTGCCCTGCCGCCCGACTCCATCGACGACGGCCAGCCGATCTTCACTGCTAGCTGGGGCTCCTCGCCGGGATGGTCCGCTCCGGGTAGCGCTTCAGGCGGGGGGACGCGATGCACGAGCCGGTGACACCAACGACGAGCGGCTCGCGCCCCGGGACTTGGCGGGTGCTGTCCAGGCACCGATCGGACCCGCTTCCGCGGCATGCCGGGCCACGGCCATCATTCGGTTGAAACCGGCTAGTGGCATGGGGTGGCTGTGACGCTTGCTCCGGGCAGGGTTCTTCGACATGTCCCGGGGCGGACAACACGCGAAGCGAGCAACACCACATCACGAGACACTTGACCATGTAACAAAAGAAACCTAACGTTACAAATATTAACATTATGAGCGACGGCTAAGCCGAATGGCGTATCGGATCCGCCCTTTGGCGCTAGATGACAACGAAGCATGCATGAGACATGCATTACCACCGCCTCGAATGCCTCCACAGCAGAGGACGTCGCCTCGGGGCTCATCGCGACACACTCGAGACCGATCGGAAACAAGAAAACCGGGATACCATGGAGTGCCAAGCGTGCTGAATACACACACCTCTCAACGAAAGAATGCCCCGGGCCTGCGCTGGGGGCTGGCCATCACCCTCTCGGGGCTCCTGCTGGCCGTCACTCCGTTGGCAACCGCCAGTACCTCTCCCCACGCGGGAGACGAGGAAGACACGCAGCGGGCGTCATTGATGCACAACGTCGAGGCTTTCGTGATCCCCGACCAGGTGGGGCCTGAGGATGCCTGGCTGCATATCGACCTGGTCAGTCGGCAGCTGGTGTTGTTGCGGGGAGCACGCCGCTTGACGACGATCCCGTACGTGGCCTACGGCTCACAAGGCTATCGGCGGGTTCGCGTACAGGGCAGCAGACAGACACCCGTCGGCCAGTTCACCATCCAGCGCATCAATCCTCACAGCAAGTTCCGCACCTTCATGGAGTTCGACTACCCCACGCCGAGTACCGCCTGGGACGCACGGGCGACGGGGCTGCTGAGTGATGCCGAGTACCGGTATTACCGCTACTATCGATCGGAGCATGGCATGTCTCCCCCGAACACGCGTCTGGGAGGCCATATTGGTCTCCATGGCCTCGGCAGTTCCGATGAGTGGATCCATAAGCGTCGAGACTGGACGCAAGGCTGTATCGCCGTGACCAATGAGGAAATCGACCAGATCACGGGCTGGATCGACATCGGCTCCAGGGTGGTGATCCGGGGATGAGCCGGTTGCCACCTCGGCTCGCCATCTCCTGCCCCCGAGGCGCTGCCCCCGGCACCACTCGCGAGGCGTCTCGACCAGCGACGACCGGTCAGTACGGTCAGGCCTTTCTCATCGACGTCCATCTCGTTCACGCGACCGAAGATAGTCACACCTTTGTCCTTGCGCTGCGCCTCGCCGAGTACGACTGCCCCCTCCCCTTCGCCACCCCATGACGCCGGACCCCAGTGGCCCGGCGTTGTGGTTGGGGCGTTGTCACGCCGGCGGCCCGGCCCCGCTCTCCGGAGCACCAGCAGCACGCCAGAGTACCGCAACAGGCGGCAGGACCGAGACCGATGCACGGACACACAGGCAACCCGAGGCGACACGGGCCAGCAGGAACGAAAGAATCAGGACGGTGAAGGAATCATCACATCAGCGGCACTGGCTCCCCGAGCAGGACTCGAACCTGCGACCCAGTGATTAACAGTCACTTGCTCTACCAACTGAGCTATCGGGGAATGGCGTGCTGGCCCGGAACGGGCAAGAAACATCTGGCAGGAAAGGTGGCTCCCCGAGCAGGACTCGAACCTGCGACCCAATGATTAACAGTCATTTGCTCTACCAACTGAGCTATCGGGGAATGACCTGGTTACCTCTGTGCTCGATACTCTGGGACGAAGCTGGCTCCCCGAGCAGGACTCGAACCTGCGACCCAATGATTAACAGTCATTTGCTCTACCAACTGAGCTATCGGGGAATGGCCTCGAGCACGGGGCGTAGTATACGGATCGGCTTGTAAACGTCAAGTCTCCCCGCCTTCCGCCTTGACCCGTCCCACAACGCGAGACGCCCACTCGACCAAGGGCCAAGCGGGCGTCTCGTGCTGTCCTGGTGGCTACGCCCTGATTCGAACAGGGGACCCCATCATTATGAGTGATGTGCTCTAACCAGCTGAGCTACGTAGCCATTTTCGCCTCACGGGACTCGGCCCGAGCGACGGGTGGGGATTATGCACGGCGGCCCGCCCCTTGGCAAGCCCACCGTGCCCGGACCTCATCCGTCGATGGACAGCGCCTCCTTGACGGCCGGCAGACCCGGCTCGCCGTCCCGGGTGGTGACACCCTCGAGCCAGCCCTCGAGCACCTGCGGATGGGCCTGGAGATAGTCGCGGGCGGCGTCGCGGGGATCGGCGCCCTGATCCATAATCTCTCCCATCAGCTGGTTTTCCATTTCCAGGGTGAAGGAGAGGTTGCCCAGCAGCTCACCGACATTGGCGCACTCCTCGGCGAAGCCGGCGCGGGTATTGGTATAGACGGTGGCCCCGCCGAGGTCGGGGCCGAAGTAGTCGTCGGCGCCCTCGAGGTAGGCGATGTCGAAGTTGGTGTTCATGGGGTGCGGCTCCCAGCCGAGGAACACCATCCACGTCTCGTCCGGCGTGCGGGCGCGCAGTTCGGCGAGCATGCCGGCCTCGCTGGAGTCGACCAGCCGCCAGTCGCCGAGGCCGAAGGCGTCGTCGTCGATCATGTCCTGGATCAGCTGGTTGCCGTCGTTGCCGGCCTCGATGCCGTGCAGCGTGGCATCGAACTTCTCGGCATGCTCGTCCAGGTCGGCCACCGAGGTCACCCCGGCATCATAGACGTACTGCGGCACCGCCAGGGTGTACTTGGCCCCCTCCAGGTTGGCCCCCAGGCGATCCACCTGGCCCTGATCCACGTAGGGATCGCTGATCGAGGCCATGGACGGCATCCAGTTGCCGAGGAAGACATCGAAGTCGCAGTTCTTCATGCCCGAATAGGCGATCGGCACCGAGACGGTATCGATCCGGGTCTCGTAGCCCAGCGCCTCGAGTACCTCGGTGGTCAGGGCGGTGGTCGCGGTGATGTCCGTCCAGCCGACCTCGGCGAAGTGCACGCTCTGGCAGCTCTGGTCCTCGGCGGCCATCAACAGCGGCGAAGCGGTCAGCGAAAGCGCGGCGGTTGCCAGGCCCATGGTCATCTTGTGCATCGACATGTCTCCCTTGGGTTGGACGTTGAGTATAGGCAGGGGGAGGGCCCTGCCGGCTGCCGATTATCTTTATTGATTGAACGTTCAATAAAAAAATGGCAAGCTGTAGCTATGGTAACCATGCTTCCGGGCATGGAAGCAAGACGAACGCCGAGAGAGGAGTCCGCAAGGTGCCCAAGGTCGGAATGGAACCCATCCGTCGCCAGCAGCTGATCAAAGCCACCATGGCGGCCATCGACGAGGTCGGCCTGGCCGATGCCACCGTGATGCGCATCGCCCGTCATGCCGGCGTCTCCGCCGGCATCATCAGCCACTACTTCGGCGGCAAGGATGGCCTGCTGGAGGCCACGATGCGCCAGATCCTCAGCGACCTGGGCGAGGCCGTCACCGCACGCCGCCGGGCCCTGGCGACAAACGCCCCCGAGGCGCACCTGGCGGCGATCATCGATGGCAACTTCGATCGCTCCCAGGTCACCGGCCCGGTAGCCAAGACCTGGCTGGCCTTCTGGGCCAGCAGCATGCACCAGCCGCAGCTGCAGCGCCTGCAGCAGGTCAACGACCGGCGCCTCTACGCCAATCTTTGCCACCAGTTGCGTCGCCTGCTGCCCCAGGAGGAGGCCCGGGATGCCGCCCGGGCACTGGCCGCGATGATCGACGGCCTGTGGTTGCGCGGCGCCCTCACCCCCGAAGGGCTGGACACCGACCGTGCCCGGCGCCTGGCCCGGGAATACCTCGACCAGCTGCTCCACGCCCACGGCGTGGCCGCGGCAGCGACAACGCCCCACCCCGTTTCCACCGAGTCCTGATTGGAGGTCCCATGACCCACCACGCTACCGAAACCCTCTACATCGACGGCCGTCGGGTGGACGCCACCTCCGGCGAGACCTTCCCGGTCGTCAACCCCTATGACGGCAGCACCCTGGCCGAGGTCCAGCAGGCCAGCGAGGCGGACGTGGACGCCGCCGTCGACGCGGCGCGCCGTGGCCAGCAGGCCTGGGCGGCCATGACCGGCATGGAGCGCGGGCGCATCCTGCAGCGCGCCGTGGCACTGCTCCGGGAGCGCAACGATGCCATCGCCGAGCTGGAGAGCCGCAACACCGGCAAGCCGATCAGCGAGACCGCCGCGGTGGACATCGTCACCGGCGCCGACGTGCTCGAGTACTACGCCGGCCTGGCCGCGGCCATCGAAGGCAGCCAGATCCCGCTGCGCGAGTCCTCCTTCGTCTACACCCGCCGCGAGCCGCTGGGCGTGATCGGCGCCATCGGCGCCTGGAACTACCCGATCCAGATCGCCTGCTGGAAGTCGGCCCCGGCGCTGGCCGCCGGCAACGCCGTGGTCTTCAAGCCCAGCGAGGTCACCCCGCTGACCGTGATGGCGCTGGCCGAGATCTTCACCGAGGCCGGGCTGCCCGATGGCGTCTTCAACGTGGTGCACGGCGACGGCCGCGTCGGCCAGTTGCTCACCGGCCACGGCGGCATCGACAAGGTGACCTTCACCGGCGAGGTGGGCACCGGCAAGAAGGTGATGTCCGCCTCCGCGGCCTCCTCCCTGAAGGACGTGACCATGGAACTCGGCGGCAAGTCGCCGTTGATCGTCTTCGACGATGCCGACCTGGACCGTGCCGCGGACGCCGCCATGATGGCCAACTTCTACTCCAGCGGGCAGATCTGCACCAACGGCACCCGGGTCTTCGTGGCCCGCGGCATCAAGGAGGCCTTCGAGGCCAGGATCGCCGAGCGGGTGGCCCGCATCAAGGCCGGCGACCCGCTGGATCCGGCGGTCAACTTCGGCCCCCTGGTCAGCTTCGAGCACCAGGAGAAGGTGCTGTCCTACATCGCCGTGGGCAAGCAGGAAGGCGCCCGGGTGCTGGCCGGCGGCGAGGCCTGGGACCAGGGCGACTACGCCGCCGGGGCCTGGGCCGCGCCCACGGTCTTCACCGACTGCAGCGACGAGATGCGCATCGTGCGCGAGGAGATCTTCGGCCCGGTGATGTCGATCCTCACCTTCGACGACGAGGAGGAGGTGATCCGTCGCGCCAACGACACCGTCTACGGCCTGGCCGCCGGCGTCTTCACCGAGGGGCTCAACCGCGCCCACCGGGTCATCCAGCGCCTGGAGGCCGGCATCTGCTGGATCAACACCTGGGGCGAGTCCCCCGCCGAGATGCCGGTGGGCGGCTACAAGCAGTCCGGGGTGGGCCGCGAGAACGGCGTCGAGACCCTGGCCCACTACACCCAGACCAAGTCGGTGCAGGTCGAGATGGGGCCCTTCGAATCCGTGTTCTGACCGCTCGAGGACAACATCCGCCTGATGAGCGCCGGGGACAAGCCATAGCGAGGGTCTTTTGCCAGGGATGGCAAAAGTAGCGCCCATGGAGGGGTTCACAGCGCCCTCGCGAGGCTTGTCGCCGGGAAAGCTCATCGCTCCGGATGGTGAACGAAGCGCCTGATGCCCTTCCACGACCACCACCCGGACGCGGAGACCGTCCTCCGCGCCCCCATCGGCGAGCGCCCCGTCAGGTGTCTCGCCTTCGAGACCCTTTTGACTCTTTCAGGGAGGCTCCATGTCGCAGTCCCGTGAATTCGATTACATCATCATCGGCGCCGGCTCCGCCGGCAACGTCCTGGCCACCCGCCTCACCGAGGACCCGGACGTCAGCGTGCTGCTGCTCGAGGCCGGCGGCCCGGACCATCGCTTCGACTTCCGCACCCAGATGCCGGCGGCCCTGGCCTATCCGCTGCAGGGCAAGCGCTACAACTGGGCCTTCGAGACCGACCCGGAGCCGCACATGGACGGCCGTCGCATGGAGTGCGGCCGCGGCAAGGGCCTGGGCGGCTCCTCGCTGATCAACGGCATGTGCTACATCCGCGGCAACGCCCTGGACTACGACGGCTGGGCCAAGCGAGCCGGCCTCGAGGACTGGACCTACACCGACTGCCTGCCCTACTTCCGCAAGGCCGAGACCCGCGACATTGGCCCCAACGCCTACCACGGCGGCGACGGCCCGGTCAGCGTGACCACGCCGAAGGAGGGCAACAACCCGCTCTACCATGCCTTCATCGAGGCGGGGCAGCAGGCCGGCTACCCGGCCACCGAGGACGTCAACGGCTACCAGCAGGAAGGCTTCGGCCCCATGGACCGCTTCGTCACCCCGAACGGGCGGCGCGCCTCCACGGCCCGCGGTTACCTCGACCAGGCCAAGGGGCGGCCGAACCTGACCATCGAGACCCGCGCCACCACCGATGTCATCACCTTCGCGGGCAAGCGGGCCACCGGCGTGCGCTACGCGCGTCGCGGCGAGCCCCGGCAAGTCCACGCCCGCCGCGAGGTGCTGCTGTGCGCCGGCGCCATCGCCTCGCCGCAGATCCTGCAGCGCTCCGGCGTCGGCCCGAAGGACGTGCTCGACGAGCTCGGCATCGAGGCCGTGCAGGTCAACGAGAATGTCGGCGCCCACCTCCAGGATCACCTGGAAATGTACATCCAGTACGAGTGCAAGCAGCCGATCTCGCTGTATCCGGCACTGAAGTGGTACAACCAGCCTAAGATCGGCGCCGAGTGGCTGTTCCTGGGCAGCGGCGTGGGGGCCAGCAACCAGTTCGAGGCCGCGGGCTTCATCCGCTCGAGCGACGACGAGGAATGGCCCAACCTGCAGTACCACTTCCTGCCCATCGCCATCAGCTACAATGGCAAGAGCGCGGTGCAGGCCCACGGCTTCCAGGCCCACGTCGGCTCCATGCGCTCCGAGAGCGAGGGCCGGGTGCGCCTGACCTCCCGGGACCCCAAGGCCGCACCTTCGATCCTGTTCAACTACATGTCCACCGAGAAGGACTGGCAGGAGTTCCGCGACGCCATCCGCCTGACCCGAGAGATCATCGCCCAGCCGGCCTTCGACGAGTACCGCGGCCGGGAGATCTCGCCGGGGCCGGACGTGCAGTCCGACGCCGAGCTCGACGCCTTCGTCCGCGAGCACGCCGAGACCGCCTATCACCCCTGCGGCAGTTGCCGCATGGGCGAGGGGGACGACGCTGTGGTCGACGGCGCCGGCCGGGTCCATGGTGTGGAGGCCGTGCGGGTGGTCGATGCCTCGCTGTTTCCGGTCATCCCCACCGGCAACCTCAATGCGCCGACGATCATGCTGGCGGAGAAGATGGCCGACAAGATCCGCGGCCGGGAGCCGCTGCCGAGAAGCGACGCCCCCTACTACGTGGCGGGTGACGCCCCCGCCCAGCGCGAGCCGATGCGCCGCCTGAGCTGATCCACCCGGCTCCCTCCCTACGCCCCGCCTCGCGCGGGGCGTTTTCGTTGGCGGCATCCCAGGCTTCGATGGTGGCCAGGCGGCGTTTCTTGCGCTAGGCTGAAGACATTCAAACAAGTGTTCGAATCCGACGGAGCCCTCCATGCTGACCCTGATCCTGCTCGCGCTGGCCGTCACCGGCCTGCTCATCGTGACGCGCCGAGAGGCGGGCGCCCTGCCCGCGCTGGCCGTGACCGCGGGGCTCGGCCTCGTCGGCCTGGTCGCCGGCGCGCCGATCCTCGGCGCGCTGCTGCTGATCGCCGCCGTGGCCATCGCCGCCTGCGGCCTGCCCGCCCTGCGCCGACGGTGGCTGAGCCCCCGGTTGTTCGCGCTGTTCAAGCGGGTCGCTCCGAAGGTCTCGGATACCGAACGCACCGCGCTGGAGGCCGGCAGCGTGGCCTGGGACCGCGAGCTGTTCACCGGCCGGCCCGACTGGGATCGCCTGCTGGCGTTCGGCGACGACGGCCTCACCGACGAGGAGCGCGCCTTCGTCGTTCACCAGTGCGGCGTGGCCGCGGGCATGTGCAACGCCTGGGACATCGCCCGGGAGCGCGCCGACCTGCCCCAGGAGCTGTGGGATTACCTCAAGCGGGAACGCTTCTTCGGGATGATCATCCCCAGGGAATACGGCGGCCTGGGCTTCTCGGCCAAGGCCCAGTCCACGGTGCTGCAGAAGCTGTCAATCAGCGAGATGCTGATGGTCACCGTGGGCGTGCCCAACTCCCTGGGACCGGGGGAGCTGCTGCTCAAGTACGGCACCCAGGCACAGAAGGACCACTACCTGCCGCGCCTGGCCGACGGCCGCGAGATCCCCTGCTTCGGCCTGACCGGCCCCCGGGCCGGGTCCGACGCCACCGCCCTGCCGGACACCGGCGTGGTGTGCAAGCAGGTCGTCGACGGCGAGGAGGTGCTCGGGCTCAAGCTGAACTTCGAGAAGCGCTGGATCACCCTGGCGCCCATCGCCACCGTGGTGGGCCTGGCCTTCCGGCTGTTCGACCCGGAGCACCTGCTCGGCGACGAGGCCGACCGCGGCATCACCCTGGCGCTGATCCCCCGGGACACCACGGGCATGGAGATTGGCCGCCGTCACCATCCCATCGGCAGTCCCTTCCTCAACGGCCCGATCAAGGGCCGGGACGTCTTCGTGCCGCTGTCCACCATCATCGGCGGCCAGGAGATGATCGGCCAGGGCTGGCGGATGCTGGTGGAGTGCCTGTCCATCGGCCGCTGCATCACCCTGCCCTCCGGCGCCACCGGCACCGCCCGCTACGCCCTGGGCTGGACCGGCGGCTTCGCCCGGATCCGCCGCCAGTTCAACGTGCCGGTAGCCGAGATGGAGGGCGTCCAGGAGCCCCTGGCACGGATGACCGCCCTGACCTATATCGCCCAGGCCGCCGTCTACCAGACCGCCAACACCATCGACCATGGCGAGAAGCCGGCAGTGCCCTCGGCGATCCTCAAGAGCCAGCTCACCGAGTTCCAGCGGGTGATCCTGGCCGACGCCATGGACATCCACGGCGGCAAGGCGGTCACCCTGGGGCCGCGCAACTACCTCGGCATCGGCTACAGCGCCACCCCGGTGGCGATCACCGTCGAGGGTGCCAACATCATGACCCGCAACCTGATGATCTTCGGCCAGGGGGCCATCCGCTGCCATCCCTATGTGCTGGAGGAGCTGGCCGCCAAGGATAGCGACGACCTCGCGGCCTTCGACGCCGCCGTCTTCGGCCATGCCGGGTTGATCTTCGGCAACGCCGCCCGGGCCCTGACCCAGGGACTGGGCCTCGGCCGGCCGAACGTGCCCTTCGACGACGTCGCCGCCCCCTACGCCCGCGAGATCGCCCGGCTCTCCGCCGGCTTCGGACTCGCCGCCGACGCCGCCATGGCGAGCCTGGGCTCGCAGCTCAAGCAGCGCGAGATGCTCTCGGCACGGCTCGGCGACGTGCTCTCCAACCTCTACCTGGCCAGCATGCTGCTCAAGCAGTGGCAGGAAGGCGACCAGGTCGAGGGCGAGGCCGCCGTGCTGGACTATGCCGCCTGCTTCCTGCTGCAGCGCACCGAGCAGGCCTTCGACGAGCTCTTCGACAACCTGCCGAACCGCGCCCTGGGCCGGGGACTGCGCTTGCTGGTGATGCCGCGCGGCCGCCGCTGGTCGCGCCCCCACGATGACCTGACCCGCCGCATTGCCCAGGCCATGTCCCGGGACACCGCCCTGCGCCACAAGCTGCTGGCCAACACCTGGGACGTCGACGACGGGCCCCAGGACAATCCGCTGGCCCGCTACAACGCCCTGCTGGCCACCCAGGACCGCGCCGAGGTCCTCTACCGCACGGTCAACAAGGCCTATGCCAGGGGCGAGCTGCCGCCGGAGGCCCTGCACCCCGAGCAGCGCGTGGAGGCGGCCCTGGAGGCGGGCGTGATCGACGAGGACGACGCCACCTTCATGCGCCAGCGGGAGTCCGAGGTGCTGGACATGCTGACCGTGGACGACTTCGAGTATGACGCCTTCGTCATCGACAAGGCCAAGGTGCTGCGCCACCATCCAGCATAGGGAGTAAGGGGTGAGGCGTTATGGGTGAGGAGTGAAGGCTGGCTGGAATCACGCCGGACTCCTCACTCCTTACACCTTGCCCCTCACACCTACAACGGCCAGACGATCAGGATCATCGGTACCGCCACCGCCATCACCACCAGGGACAGCGGCAACCCCAGCTTCCAGAAATCGCCGAAGCGGTAGCCCCCGGGGCCCATCACCAGGGTGTTGGACTGGTGGCCGATGGGGGTGAGGAAGGCGCAGGAGGCGCTGATCGCCACCACCATCAGGAAGGGGTCCAGGGAGGCCCCGAAGCCTTCGGCGAGGCTCGCCGCGATGGGCGCCATCAGCAGCGCCGCCGCGGCGTTGTTGACCACGTTGGAGAGCACCATGCAGATCAGGAACAGCCCCACCAGGGTGGCCACTATCGGCCACTCACTGCCCAGGGCCAGCAGCGCCTCGGCGATCAAGCCGGCCCCGCCACTGGTCTCCAGCGCCTGGCCCACCGGGATCATGGCCCCCAGCAGGACAATCACCGGGCCATCGATGGCCTGGTAGGCCTCGCGCAGCGACACCACGCCCACCATCATCGACACCAGGGCGGCTCCGGTAAGGGCCACCGCCGAGGGCAGCAGGTCCAGCACCATGGCGATGACCGCCACGGCGAAGATGGCCACCGAGACCATCAGCATCCGGGGCTGGCCCAGGGTCAGGTTGCGGCTGGCCAGCGGCAGGCAGCCCAGGGTAGCGAGGCTCTCGCCGATCTCACCCTCGCCGCCCTGCAGCAGCAGGACATCCCCGGCCCGGAAACGGATATCGCGCAGGCGCTGGTTGAGGCGACCGCCGTCCCGGGCCACCGCCACCAGATGCAGGCCGAACTGGTTGTGCAGGCGAAGCTGGGTGACGGTGCGATGGATCATCATGGAATCGTTGCGCACCACCGCCTCCACCAGTTGCAGGCCCTCGGTGTCCACCGGCGGGGGCCGGTCCGCGTCCGCGGTGCCGCCCTGCCCCGCCTCGGCCTCGCGAGGCGACGCCGCTTCCTCGCTCGCCTCCGCCTCGTCGTCCGGCGGCGGTTCGGGGCCGACCACCAGCCCCGCCTTGTCCTCGATCAGCTTCATCTCCTCGGGCCCGGCTTCCACCAGCAGGATATCGTCCTCGCGCAGCGTGCCGTGGAAGGCATGGCCGGCCTGGCGCTTGTCGCCGCGCACCACCGCCAGCACCGGGATGGTCTCCTCCAGGGCCTGGTGCAGGTCACGCAGCGACCAGCCCACCGCCTTGCCGTCCTCGGGGACCCGCAGCTCCACCAGGTAGTGGGCGGTGTCGAACATCGCATCGAGGGAGGCCTTGCCGGCCCGCTGGGGCACCAGGCGCCAGCCCACCAGCACGATGAACACCAGGCCGGCCACGGCCACCGTGGCCCCCACCGGGAAGAACGAGAACATGCCGAAGGACTCGCCACCGACGCTGCCGCGATAGCTGGAGATGATGATATTGGGCGGGGTGCCGATCAGGGTCGTCAGCCCGCCGAGCAGCGACCCGAAGGCCAGCGGCATCAGCAGCAGCGAGGGCGGGCTATCGTGCTCCCGGGCCATGCGGATCGCCACCGGCAACATCAGCGCCAGGGCACCGACGTTGTTCATCACCCCGGACAGCACCAGCACGGTGCCGGCGAGCACCAGCACCTGCAGGATCAGCCGGTCGCCGACCTTGAGGGCCTGCTCGGCGATCAGGTCGACGAGCCCCGAGCGCTCGAAGCCGCGGCTGAGCACCAGCACCGCGGCCACGGTGATCACGGCGGGATGACCGAAGCCGAGGAAGGCCTCGTCGGTGGGGACCAGGCCCAGCAGCACCGAGGTCAGCAGCGCGGCCAGCGCCACCAGGTCGTAGCGGAAGCGCCCCCAGACGAAGGCCGCGAGCGTCGCTCCGAGAACCAGGAACAACTGGGTGCTGTCGGCCATGTGGCGCACTCCCTGTACCGGCACGATGCCTCCAGCACACCAGCCGCGGGCCGGAAAATCCAGTCCTTTCCTGCCCTCCGGACACGCGACACCCGGCGCATGGCCGGGTGTCGCGGAGTGATCCTACCCGAGGACTCACTTCTTCGCCATCTTCTCCAGCATGGCGTTGACGGCATCCAGGTGCTCCGGCTCGTTGTGGCACATGCCCTGGAAGATCGCGCAGAGGTCGAGGAAGTCGCGCAGTTCCATGCGGTCGCCCATCTTCATCAGCCGCTTGGTCAGGCGGGTCGCCTTGGGCGGCTGGGCGGCGATATGCCCGGCCAGCTCGCCGACGCGCACCATCAGGGCCTCGGGCTCGGTCACCTCGAGCACGATGCCGTACTCGCGGGCCTGCTCGGCGTCGATCACCCGCCCGGAGAGCGTCAGCTCGAAGGCACGCTGGTAGCCGATCAGGCGCTGCAGGAACCAGGCGCCGCCGTCCCCGGGGATGATCCCCAGGTTGAGGAAGGTCTCGCCGAACTTCGCCTTGCGCGAGGCAATGCGGATGTCCGCCATGTTGGCCAGGTCGAAGCCGGCGCCGATGGCAGGCCCGTTGACCGCGGCGATGATCGGCACCTCCACGCCCTGCAGGGCCAGCGGGATGCGCTGGATGCCACGGCGGTAGCGGCCGGCCACCTCGGCGACGTCACCGGCGAAGTCGCCGCCGCGCTGGGCCATGTCCTTGACGTTGCCGCCGGCGGAGAAGGCCGAGCCCTCGCCGGTGATCACCAGCACCGAGACCTCGTCACAGGCATTCACCCAGTCGGCCACGGCGACGATGTCGTCGACCAGGGCGGTCCCGGTCAGGGCATTGCGGACGTCATGGCGGTCCAGGGTCAGGGTCGCCACCCGCCCCTCCAGCGAGAGACGCGCATCGGTCAGTTGCGGTTGGGTCACGCTCATCGGTGGGCTTCCTTGTCGGACGGATCGGTATCGCGGTCGACAATGACACGGGCATCGACCACCGCATAGCCGTCGGCATTGACGATCACCGGGTTGAGGTCCAGCTCGGCGAGTTCCGGATAGGCCTCCACCAGTTCCGAGACCCTGAGCAGCAACTTCACCAGGGCCGCCTTGTTGACGGCCTTCTCGCCGCGCACCCCGCCGAGAATCCGGCGGGCCTTGATCTGCTCGACCATGGACTCGGCGTCGTGGCGGGAGAGCGGGATGGCACGGAAGGCCACGTCCTCGAGGATCTCGACGAAGACCCCGCCCAGGCCGAACATCAGCACCGGCCCGAAGATGGGGTCGCGGATCACCCCGACGATCACCTCCACGCCCTTGCTGGCCATGGGCGTGACCAGCACCCCCTCGATCTCGGCCTGCGGGTCATAGGCCCGGCAGGAGGCGAGGATCGCCTCACGCGCCTGGTGCAGCGTCGCTTCGCCGGCCAGGTTCAGCTTGACGCCGCCGGCGTCGGACTTGTGCAGGATATCCTTCGACACCACCTTCATGGCCAGCGGCGCCTCGCCGAAGGCCGCGGCGGCTGCCTCGAGCTCCGCCTCGTCGCGCACCAGCCGCTCCTCGGGCACCTCGACGCCGTGGGCGCGCAGCAGCGCCTTGGCCTCCGGCTCCAGCAGATCGCGCCCCTGGGCGCGGGCCCGATCGAAACACTCGAGCTGCTCGGGTCGAGGCTCGACGACCGGCGGCGCTTCCCTCGCCTCGCGGCACTGCGCCAGGTACTGGCCGCGCTCGCCCAGGGCGGCGAGCAGGCGCACCGCATGCTCGATGGAGGCGTAGATGGGTAGCCCCGCCTCGTGCAGACGGCGCAGCGCCGGTGGCTTGATCGGCGTATACAGGCTGTAGATCACCAGTGGCTTCTCGGTGGCGTTGGACAGGTCCACCATCGCCTCGGCGCCGCGCATCTCGTCACCCAGCAGCGACTCGGCGAAGCGGATGCTGTAGCCGCCGAACATGCCCACCAGGAAGACGCTGTCGACAGCGTCGTCGGCGGCGACGATCTCCATGCAGGTGGCGAGCAGCGAAGGGTTGGCGTCGGTGGAGCCGGCCACGTCCACCGGATTGACGGTGGAGGCCTGGGGGAGGAGCACGTCACGCAGCTTCGCCCGGGTCTCCTCGGCAAGTTCGGCCAGTTCCAGTCCCGCCTCGGCCAGGCGGTCGGCGGCGATGGTGGCCTGACCGCCGCCATCGGAGATCACCGCCACCCGCTTGCCGCGAGCCTTCTGCAGCAGGCCCAGCCCCTCGGCCACCGGCAGGATCTCGTCGGAGTACTGCACCACGCTGACCCCGGCCTGGCGCAGCAGGTCCACGGTCATGGCATAGCTGCCGGCCAGGGCGCCGGTGTGGGAGCTGGCCGACTTCTGGCCGGCCTCGGTGGCACCGGACTTGTAGACCACCACCGGCTTCATGGCGGTGACCTCCCGGGCCACGTCGAGAAAGCGGCGCCCGTCGCGAAAGCCCTCCACGTAGAGGGTGGCCACCCGGGTGTGCTGGTCCTCGCCCAGGTAGCGCAGGTAGTCGTCGAAGCCGATGTCACTCTGGTTGCCCGGCCCCACGTAGGTGGAGAAGCCCACATGGCCGTTGTGCTGGGCCTCCAGCGCCAGCGACAGCAGCATGTTGCCCGACTGGGAGATGATGCCCACGCCCCCCGGCCTGACGTTGTCCAGGGCCAGGAGATTGACCCGGTGGTGCAGGTTGAACACCCCCGAGGTGTTGGGGCCGATGATGCGCACCCCATGGGCCTCGGCCTTGGCCATCATCTCACGCTCGAGCGCGGCTCCCGCGCCGCCGACCTCGGCGAAGCCGCTGGCCAGGATCACCGCCCCCTTGATGCCGCGCCGGCCGCACTCGGCGACCAGCCCCGGCACCGTGGCCGCCGGGGTGCAGATCAGCGCCAGCTGCGGGTTGCCGGGGATCGCCGTGACCGAGGGCCAGGCCTTGACCCCGAGGATCATGTCGGCCTTGGGGTTCACGGGGTAGATGTCGCCGCGGTAGCCGTCCTTGATCAGGCCGACCATCGCCTTGTAGCCGCGCTTGGTGGGGTCCGAGGAGGCGCCGATCACGGCGATGCCGGTGGGGGCCAGGATGTCATGCAGCGGGCTGCGAATGGGCAGGTGTCCTTCGATGGGGTTCATGGAGCTGACCTTGACCTCTGGGTGGTCGTTGACGGGGACAATCCGGAACGGGAGGGACTCAGTGGCCCTGGAACTGCGGCGCGCGCTTCTCGGCGAAGGCGTCGACGCCCTCCTGCCAATCGGCGGTGGTGGAGCAGGTGAAGACGGCATCCAGCTCTTGCTGCAGCTGGCTGTCCAGGCCGGTGTCGCTGCCCTGGTTGACCAGCCGCTTGAGCATGGCGATCGACACCGGCGCCTGCTTGGCCAGCTGCTCGGCCAGGCAATGCGCCTCGCCGAGCAGGGCGTCGTCGGTCCAGTGGGAGGTCGC
Source organism: Halomonas sp. M4R1S46 (assembly GCF_025725685.1). NCBI lineage: Bacteria > Pseudomonadati > Pseudomonadota > Gammaproteobacteria > Oceanospirillales > Halomonadaceae > Halomonas > Halomonas sp. M4R1S46. The sequence goes on along the minus strand of NZ_CP107008.1, from coordinate 1,137,761 downwards.
CAGGCCGATGCGGGTGGCCTCCTCGCCGTCGATGCGCCGGCCGGTGAACAGCAGCTGGCGGGCCATGTTGAGACCGACCAACTGGGGCAGGAGCTTGGAGACGCCGCCCCCCACGCAGGTGCCGATGCTGGTCTCGGGGAAGCCGATCTGAGCGTCCTGGGCCATCAGGATGAAGTCGCAGGAGACCGCCATCTCGGCCCCGGCGCCCAGGGCATAGCCGTTGACCGCGGCGATCACCGGCAGCGGGAGGCGAAGGATCGCCTCGCAGACGTCATTGCCCAGCTGCAGGTACTGGCGGCGCTGGTAGAGGGAGCGCTTGGCGCCGCCATGCTCCTTCATGTCGGCCCCGACGCAGAAGGCCCGGCCCTCGCCGGTGAGGATGACGGCCCTCACGCCCTCGTCGGCCTCGGCCTCGGACAACGCCTGGAGCAGCTCGGTGTAGAGCGCCTCGACCACGGCATTGAGCCGGTGGGGACGGTTGAAGCGAATCTCCATCAGCTGGCCGTGGCGTTCGGTGATCAGGGTCTCGTAGCGGGGGGGCTTGGCGGCGTGGCTCATGGAGTCGAGGGTTCCTGGCGGGAGGGTGGACGAAGCTATCGCAACAAACGTGTCGACCAACCAATCATATGACACGTATGTATTGTTGGCGCCATGCTAGGGGACAGCCTGGCCGGCCGTCAACACGATCGTGCCGCATATTTTGCAATAAGGACACGTTCGTTTCACCCTCGACGGCCGAGCCTGGGGTACAATGCGCCCGTCGTTCACGGGGAACCCGATAAGGAGAACAGCGTGCCGGAGCAGGACACTCTGAACCCGGCGGGCGCACAGCCGGCGCCCGAGGGCCTGGATGCAGTGAACCAGCAACTGGCGGCGATCTATCCGGAGCTGAGTCCCCAGCTGAAGGTGGCCGCCGGCTATGTGCTGGAACACTCGGTGGAGATCGCCCTGCAGTCGATCCGCAAGACCGCCGCCGCCGCCGAGGTGACGCCGTCCACGCTGATGCGGCTGGCCAAGCGCCTGGGCTTCGAGAGCTACGAGCAGTTCCGCGAGGTGTTCCAGGCCGCCGTCCAGGCCGGGCCGGTGGAGCTCTCCGGGCGGGCCAGCCAGCTGCGCACCCTGGCCAGCCAGACCGACGACCAGGTGTTCCTCGATGTCGGCGATGCCGCCTTCGACAACATCGGCCGGCTGTTCACCGCCGACAACCAGGCCCGGGTGCGGGATGCCGCCCGGCGCATCCTGGCCGCCGAGAAGGTCGCGGTGGTGGGCTTTCGCGACACCTTCGCCTGCGCCTACCACTTCGCCTATGTGGGCCGCATCGCCATGCCCAATGTCCACCTGGTGCGCGGGCTGGAAGGCGGCCTGCTCACCGAGCTGGCGCCCTTCGGCGAGGGCGACGCGGTGGTGGTCTTCGGCTTCGAGCCCTACTGTGCGGAGACCATGCGGGCCCTGGAGATCACCCGGGCCGCCGGAGTCTCGCCCATCGTCATCACCGACACCATGCGCTCGCCCCTGGTGCCCGGCGCGGACATCACCTTCACCGTGGCCAATGCCACGCCGCACTTCTTCCCCTCGATCCTCTCGGCGATCACCCTGATCGAGGCCATCCTCGCGGAGTGCGTGGCCTTCGGCCCCGACGACCTGGTCGACAACGTCGCCCGCTTCGAGTCGCGCATGCGCAAGATGGGCGCCTATGTCGATATCGACTGAGAGGTGAGACGGAAGAACAGCAACGGGCCACGGGCATCGAGCCACGAGCGCCCGTAGCCCGTAGCCCGTAGCCCGTAGCCCGTAGCCCGTCGCTAGGGTATCAGGATGGTCGACCCGGTAGTCCGACGCCCTGCCAGGGCCTCCTGGGCCTTGCCGGCCTCGGCCAGCGGGTAGCGTTGGGCGATGTCGATGGTGATCTGGCCGCTCTGGAGCATGTCGAAGAGGTCGATGGCCATCGACTCGAGCCGCTCGCGGGTGTCGGCGTAGCCATTGAGGCTCGGCCGGGTGACATAGAGCGAGCCCTTCTGGTTGAGGATGCCGATGTTGACCCCCTCCACCGGTCCCGAGGCATTGCCGAAGCTGACCATCAGGCCGCGCTTCTTGAGGCAGTCCAGGGACAGCTCCCAGGTGTCCTTGCCCACCGAGTCGTAGACCACGTCGCACATCTCGCCGCCGGTCAGCTCGCGGACCCGCTCGACCACGTCATCGCGGGTGTAGTCGATGGTCGCCCAGGCGCCGTTCTTCTCGGCCAGGGCCGCCTTGTCGGGCGAGCTCACGGTCCCGATCAGCCTGACGCCCAGCGCCCTGGCCCACTGGCAGGCGATGGAGCCGACGCCGCCGGCGGCGGCGTGGAAGAGGATGGTCTCGCCGCCCTGCAGGGGGTAGGTCTGGCGCAGCAGGTACTGGACCGTCAGGCCCTTGAGCATCGCGGCCGCCGCGGTCTCGCAGTCGACGTCGTCGGGCAGGGTCACCACCTTCTCCGCCGGCAGGGTGTGCAGCTCGGCATAGGCCCCCAGGGGGCCCTGGGCGTAGGCGACGCGATCGCCCACCGCCAGGTGCTCGACGCCCTCGCCCACGGCCTCGACGGTCCCCGCCGCCTCGGTACCGAGCCCGGAGGGCAGGCCTGGCGCCGGGTAGAGGCCGGTGCGGAAGTAGATGTCGATGAAGTTCAGGCCCACCGCCTGGTTCTTCACCGTTACCTCGCCGGGCCCGGGCTCGGCGGGCGCGGCCTCGATGAACTCGAGGACCTCGGGCCCGCCGGTACGGGCGAACTGGATACGCTTGGCCATGCTTGCCTTCCTTATGCCGCTGACGGAGTGGATGCCCAGTCAAGCGCCGCCAGGCCGACGGGTCAAGTCACGCCCCCTCACAGGGTGGCAGGGAAGCTCTCGAGGCCACGCACGAAGCGCTGCTTGTAGTCGTCGAACTGGGCCCGGTCCTGCTTGAAGGACTGCACGATGGAGCCCTCGTCCACCGTCAGGGTCCGCGGCAGGTCGTCGAGGCCGGTGGCCGGGTGCTTGGCCGAGAGGCCGATCCGCACGCCCTGCCTGCCCTGGAACCAGCGCGTGATGCCCGCCCGGCGGAAGCGGGCCTCCTGGGTCTCGCTGACCGCGTCGACCCGCAGCGGGGCGCGCAGGGCGAGCTCGCCGACCAGGCGCTGGGCCGGAGCCTCCACGGTGTCGCTGGCAAGCTCGGCCAGCTGCATGACGGTCATGCCCACGCCCGCCTCGTCCAGCACCAGCAGCGCCAGGGCGACCGGCCGTGACTGGCCATCGACCAGCGCCACCATCCGCGCCGCCTCCTGCTGGACCAGCACCCCCAGCACCCCGGCGAAGGTCGCCAGCGGCGCGATGCCGGCCTGGTGACCATAGACCTCGGCGCACAGCCGCGCCAGGCAGGCCTCGCGCTGTGCCTCGTTCTTGATATTCACGACTCGCATCGACGGATCCTCTGTAGCGCCTGACTCCCGGCCCACGGCACCGGGAACGAAATCGCGCAGCCTAGCATATTCACTCGCCGGACTCCCGAGGATGGCCGGTGTTCGACACGCCGCCATGGCGCTAGGCTATGCCGATGGCGCCAAGCCTTTCCCGGCCATGACGACAAGGACGCCCATGCCTCATCCCGACCTCGCCCTGCCCCGCCTGATCGCCCACCGCGGGCTCTCCGCGCGGGCCCCGGAGAACACCCTGGCCGCGGTGCGCGCGGCCCATGACGCCGGCATCGCCTGGGTGGAACTGGACGTCCAGCTGCTCGGCGACGATACCCCGGTGATCTGGCATGACCGGGACCTCAAGCGCTGCAGCGACGGCCGCGGCCGGCTGGCCGACCTGACCCTCGCTCAGGTCCAGCACCTCGATGCCGGCGGCTGGTTCGACCCGGCCTTCGCCGGCGAGCCCATGGCCACCCTGGAGGAGATGCTGGTGCTGCTGGCCTCGCTCGGCATGGGCGCCAACCTCGAGCTCAAGGTGAACCGGGGCCATGCCCCCCAGGCCCTGGCCGAGGTGGTGGTGCCGCGGGTCCTGGACGCCCTGCCCCCGGAACGGCGCCTGCTGTCCTCCTTCGACGCCGCGGCCCTCGCCCACAGCCGTCGCCTCGCCCCGGCCGAGGCGCTGGCCCTGGGCCTGCTGTTCGACCGGGTGCCCCGGGACTGGGAGCGCCGCTGCCGGGCCATCGAGGCGCTCAGCGTCCACGCCAAGTGGCAGCGCCTGAGCGCGGCCCACGCCCGGGCCATCAAGGGGGCGGGCCTCGCGCTGGTCTGCTATACGGCCAACGACCCGGCGAGCTTCGCCCCGCGCTGGGACTGGGGCGTGGACGCGGTGATCAGCGACGACCCGCGGGCCTTCGACGGGGCCGGTGTCGGCCCCTGACCCGCGCCTCGACGGTGCCGGAGGGCTGCACGATCATCACATCACGGCACCTGGCGCAACATCCGGGCTGACTAGGTGTGATCTCTCGGTAGGTTGTTCATCCGGAACCTACCCGGACAATTGGAGGTGCGACCCAAACCAACCTCCAGGAGGCCCGGATGAACACCCATAAGAATGCCCGTCTCACACCGCATGGTCGAGCCCTGCTGGTCCGCCGAGTCGTTGACGAAGGGCTCCGGCCCGAGGAGGTCGCCCAGGCTCAGGGCGTCAGTGTGAGGACGGTCTACAAGTGGGTGCGCCGCTACCGGCAAGAGGGTGAGGCCGGGCTGCAGAACCGCTCTTCTCGTCCCCGTCGCTGCCCTCATGCGGTCCCTGCCGAGGTTCGCGAGCAGGTCCTCGAGCGTCGCCAGCAGCGCCAGACCTACCGTCAGATCGCCGAGCGGTTAGGGATCGGACACAGCACGGTCGCACGGCTCCTCGAACGCGAGGGGCTGAATCGTCTCTCGGCCTTGACACCTGCCCGTCCCGTGAATCGTTACGAGCATGACGCGCCGGGAGATCTACTGCACCTGGACATCAAGAAACTCGGCCGCTTCGAACGCCCAGGGCATCGTGTCACCGGCGATCGCCAGCAGAACACGCGGGGCGCCGGCTGGGAGTATGTTCACATCGCCATCGACGATCACTCGCGGGTCGCTTTCGGCACCCGCTATCCTGATGAAACCGGTTGGAGTGCGTGCTATGCCCTATTGGAGGCCGTGCGTTACTACAGGAACCTGGGAATTCGCTTCACGCGCGTGCTGACCGACAATGGTGGATGCTACAAATCCAAGCCGTTCCGCCGCCTGTGCCGGCGTCTGGGACTGAAGCGCAAACGCACTCGACCCTATACGCCCCGCACCAATGGCAAGGCAGAGCGGTTCATTCAGACCGCGCTGCGGGAATGGGCCTACGCCCGGTCATACATCAGCTCGGAGGAGCGAGGCAGGCATCTGCCTGCCTGGCTTCATCAGTACAACTGGCATCGGCCACATGCCAGTCTGGATTATCGGCCTCCGGTTAGCCGGCTGAGGCTTTCCGTGAACAACCTGGTGGGTTTACACAACTAGGGGCGCCTCGTGCCGTGATAACGCCGCTCGCGCGACCATGCCTTGCCGCTCCTGGTGTCAAGAAGGTGCTTCAACTCGGCGAAGTCGGCGCTGTCCAGGTTCTCCCCGGCGATCTGCCGCTGCTCCTCGATGAGCTCGCGCAGCACCTGGTCGGTGGTCAGGGGATTGGCCAGCACGACCCGGAAGACCGTGATGGCCTGACCAGCGTAGTGCCCCGGCGTCAGTCGGGTTCGCGACACGAAAGCCTTGCCCCGCTCACGCTGGATCTTCTGGATGGACTGCGTCATGCGGTTCAGGAGGTCGTTGATACGCTGGCGCAGCGCGTCGTCGGCTTCGCCCAGCAGCGCCTGAACGTCGGCGGGAGCCCAGCGATAGGTGAGGATATTGAGTTCCGGTTCGCTAATCAGCTCGAAGTCATCGAGCGTCGCGATCCGGTCGGCGAAGCGTCGCGCCAGCTGGATGCCATTGTCGATCAGCATCGCATAGCCCTGACGACCGATGATCTTCAGCGCCGACTGCACCAGCATCGCCATGCCGGGACGAGAGCCTTCCAGGGTGGTGCTACCCAGATCCTTCGACCCCTGCCGAATGATGTACTGGGCATGATGCTCGATGCTGCCGAGCGCGGACGGCTCGCGGAACAGCACCATTCCCGCCCCCATCGGCACATAGAGCTGCTTGTGCGCGTCGATGGTGACGGAGTCGGCCCGCTCGATGCCGGCGAGACGCGGGCGGTAGCGTTCGGAAAACAGCGTCGGACCGCCCCAGGCGGCATCCACGTGGAAATGAATCCCCCGCTCCGCGGCGATGTCGGCCAGGCAGTCCAGCGGGTCGATGTTGCCGGTCTCGGTCGTGCCGGCGATACCGACCAGCGCGAAGGGCCGTATCCTCTGCCGCTCGAGCCGTTTCAGCGTGGCGACCAGGGCATCGGGCCGGACACGGTTATGACCGTCCGTCTCGACGGCGATCATCTGATCGCGTCCGATCCCCAGCACATCGGCCGCCTTGGATAGCGAGTAGTGGCCGCGCTCGGAGACCAACACCGCGGCGCCGTCACAGTCATAGTGACGCATGGCGCTGAACACGCCGCTGCGGCCGATGCCCGGAAACTCGCCGTCGGGACCGAAGGCCCGGTTTCGGGCGGCCCAGAGCGCGGTGATATTGGCGACGGTACCGCCGGAGCAGAAGGCGCCGAGGCGCTTGTCACTGTGGTGCAGCCAACTGTCGTAAAAATCACCGGGCTGCTCGTAGATCTGGCGATGCAGCATGCCCAGCACCTGACGCTCCAGCGGCGTGAAGGCCTTGGAGGTTTCGGTCTTCACCAGGTTCTGGTTCAGCGCGATCATGATCTTCGACAGCGGGATCATGAAGTATGGCAGCGCCGATGTCATGTGGCCGACGAAGCTGGGCGACGCGGTATGCACCGATTGCGCGACCACCTTGTCGAGCAGGAACCGGGTCTGTTCGGAGACGAATACGGGCGCCTCGGGGATCTCGGTATCGTCGAAGTCTCGCTCGATCCTGACCAGATCGTGCTCTTCCGCGACGATGTGGTCCTGCAGGAAGCCGGCAAGATTCGCCGAAATATCGCTGTCCAGACGGTTCAGCGTCGACCCTGGTGCCTCAGGGACGGTGAAGATCCTCAGCAGATTTTCCCAGCTGCTTTCGGCGACCTTTGATTGCTTACCCATGGAACCCTGTTGCCTCTGGAGGACGAAAGCGCGGAGCACCGAAGGGCTGCAAAACCGTCCGGTACATCGCCGAGCACGCCATGTTATCCAACGACCATGCCCACCTCCAGCGCATTGCTCCAAACATAGACGGCCGTGGTGGTGATCATGCATCAGGGGCAGGGGTAGCCACAATCCCAGCGGCCTCTCCACGCCCCCACTATGACCGCCACTCGGGACCTCCTTGACCGGGCAGCGAGGCCCCGGGGCGATTCCCCGTTTCCCGATCCTTTCGCCCAAGACCGCCGGGACGCCGGCATCAGCCTTCCAGCAGGCGCCGGATGGCGACCATGTCCAGGCTCGTCTCCAGGCCATCGGCCAGGCGGTCGAGCTCGCGCTCGCGGTGGGCGGCATGGTCCACGGCGGCGTCATCGTCCGCGAGCCCGAGCCGGGCGAGCAGCGCCGAGCAGGCCCCCGCCTCGTCGAAGAGGCCATGCAGATAGGTACCCATCACCTGGCCGTCCTCGCTGACCGCCCCATCGGGCCGACCGGCGAGGTTCATCAGCGGTCGGTCCAGCGCCGGGCCCTCGCTGACCCCGTTATGGATCTCGTAGCCGCTCACGGGCGTGCCCCCCGGACGCAGGGTGCCGCTCACGTTGCGCAGTTGCTTGCCCGGCACCAGCCGGGTGCGCAGGGGCAACAGCCCCAGCCCCGCGGTGGTGCCGGCCGCCCCCTCCAGGCCGTCCGGGTCGTCGATGGCCTCGCCGAGCATCTGGAAGCCGCCGCAGATCCCGAGCACCTTTCCGCCGTAGCGCAGGTGCCGGCGGATCGCCGACTCCCAGCCCTGGCGGCGCAACCAGCCCAGGTCGCTGGCCGTCGCCTTGCTGCCGGGCAGCAGGATGACATCGGCCGGCGGAATGGGGCGGTCCGGTCCCACCAGGGTCAGCGAGACACGAGGATGCAGGCGCAGCGGGTCCAGGTCGGTGTGATTGCTGATGCGCGGCAGGGCCGGCACCACGATGCGCAGCGCCGGCTCGCCCACCTGATGGCCGGCGAGCCCCAGGCCATCCTCGGCGTCCAGCAGCAGGCCCTGGAGATAGGGCAGCACCCCCAGCACCGACTTGCCGGTGTGCGACGCCAGCCAGTCGAGCCCCGGCTCGAGCAGGCCGATGTCGCCGCGGAAGCGGTTGATGACAACGCCCCGGGTACGCGAGCGTTCGCTCTCGCTGAGCAGCGCCAGGGTACCCACCAGCTGGGCGAAGACGCCGCCGCGGTCGATGTCGCCGACCAGCAGCACCGGGCAGTCGATGGCCTCGGCGAAGCCCATATTGGCGATATCGTTGGCCCTGAGATTGATCTCGGCGGGGCTGCCCGCCCCCTCGGCGAGGATCACGTCGAAGCGACGCGATAGCCGCTCCCAGGCCGCCAGCACCGTCTCGCGCGCCTGGCGCTTGAAGGCGTGGTAGTCCAGTGCCCCCATGCGGCCATACACCTGGCCGTCGAGGATCACCTGGGCGCCCTGGTCGGTCTCGGGCTTGAGCAGCACCGGGTTCATGTCGGTGTGCGGGGCGATCCCTGCGGCCCGTGCCTGCAGGGCCGTGGAGCGGCCGATCTCGCCGCCCTCCGGGGTCACGGCGCTGTTGAGCGCCATGTTCTGGGGCTTGAAGGGCGCCACCGACACCCCGCGCCGGGCCAGCGCCCGGCACAGCCCCGCCACCACCGTGCTCTTGCCCGCATCCGAGGTGGTGCCCTGGATCATCAGTGTCGCCATGCCATACGCCTCGCCCTAGCCGGTTCGCCCTTCGAGATGGCGAGACTCTACCTAGCCGCCCCACGAGCCGCAATCAGTCGCCGCCGAGTGTCCCTATGGAGAGTCAGCCAAGACATGCCATCATTCGTCAGTCGCTATTCATTGGAAATGACATGGAACCCGTCATCCAGGAAGAACTATCGGGTTGCGGAATCGCCGCGAGTGCTGCCCTCGCGGGCGTGTCCTACCCGGAAGCCAAGCGAGTGGCCAACAGCCTGGGGATTCATGCCGAGGACAAGACGTTGTGGTCTGATACTCGGCATGTCCGAACCCTTCTCTCGGCCTTCCAGATACCTACATCGCCCGCGGAGACGCCATTCGAGTCCTGGGAAGCACTGCCGGACAAGGCCCTGCTTTCCATCAAGTGGCATCTGGAAGGCGACAGGCCATTCTGGCATTGGGTGGTTTTTGCCAGGAGAGGCGAACATTGCTTCGTGCTGGATTCCAAGCAGAATCTGAGGTCGCATGTCCGACGGGATTTCTGGCGAATGAAACCCAAGTGGTATATCGAGGTGCATGATGACTACGGCACAGCATAGGGATGGGCCTGCCATACAGATCAACCTTCTCGTCCTGCGCTGCAAGGAGCTGGAAGCAAGCAAGCGGTTCTATGAGCTCCTGGGCTTTCGCTTCGTGAAGGAGCGGCATGGAGACGGACCGATCCATTACGCCTCGCAGGAGGCAGGGATGGTGTTCGAGCTATATCCGTTGCTCGAGGATGATGCCACGGACCATACACGGCTTGGCTTTAGCGTACCGAACCTCGAGAAGATCGTGCCGCACCTTGAGACGGCGAACCGGCATACCATCGCCGACAGGGAGGTCCACATTGCCCAGGATCCCGACGGCAGAAAAATCGAGCTGATGGAGCGGACGACCTGACTCCGCTTCGCGGCGAGCGGCTTCAGCGGGTTTGAGGCGGTTCAGGTGTCGGACGCAAGTCCTGATCATTCATTCGAGGTGAGCATGCAAGGAAGCTGCCTGTGTGGTGTCGTCACCTATGAGGTCGATCGGCTCGATATGCCGATCGGGCACTGCCATTGTCGGACCTGCCGGAAGGCGCATGCCGCGGCCTTTGCGACCACCGCCGGTGTCGAGCGCCGGCACTTTCGCTGGATAGCGGGTGAACGACATCTCTCTCACTACGAATCGTCACCGGGGAAGCGACGCTGGTTCTGTTCGGTATGCGCTACTCACCTGATGGCGGAGCGGGCGGGACAGCACCACGTCGTGCTTCGGGTTCCGACACTGGACGACGACCCAGGAATGCGCCCGACCGCTCATATCTGGCGATCACATGACGTGCCCTGGTTGGCGCATGATGACGGGCTTCCGTCATATGATGAATGGCCGCCAGGACGCTAAGCTTTGTCTGAAAAGTCGGCGAGCGATGGCCAGGGCTAGGCCCGCTCCCGGCGGGCCAACGCATTTCCCACATCCATGTGGGTCACAAGGCAAAAATCGGCGATATGACGGACCGGGCTCGCGTGCGAGTTTACGCAGTGTAAATGAGTACTTTGACCGGGCTCGCGCACGAGCCGATTTTTAACGCCGGATGGGCGAGCGCAGGCAGTTTTCAGACAAAGCGTAGACACCGGGCCGGGCGCACCTCCCAGGCCGCCTGCTTGCGCCCCGTGCCGCCTTCGTCCTGGTGACCAACCACGCCCCTGCCAAGCCCCTGCGCTTGCCGGTCCGAGGTGGTGCCCTGGATCATCAGGGGCTCATCGGCGTGACTCCAGTGTCTCGAGCGCCGCACTCAGGGTCGGCGAGTCCAGGCTCTGCCCCCAGCCATTGCCATGCACCCGCTCGGCCAGCGGCAGGCGCTGGCGCCAGCCGGCTCGGGCCAGCTCGGGCCGGTCGAGGAAGTCGTCGACATAGCCCAGGCACAGATAGGCGAGCGGGTAGACGTCCTGCGGCAGGCCCAGCACCTCGGCCAGCTCGTCCGGGTCGAGGATGCTGACCCAGCCCACGCCGATGCCCTCGGCGCGGGCCGCCAGCCACAGGTTCTGGACCGCCAGGCAGGTGCTGAACAGGTCCGTCTCGACGATGCTGTGGCGCCCCAGCACGTGCTCGCCGCCGCGGCTGCGGTCGCAGGTGATGCACAGGTTGAGCGGGCTCTCGAGGATGCCTTCCAGCTTGAGGCGGCGATAGAGCGCGCCGCGCTCGCCGGTGTGGCATTCGGCCGCCCGGGCGTTCTCGCGCGCGAAGATGCCGTGCACCCGCTCGCGCACCTCGCGGCCGTCGATCACCAGGAAGTCCCAGGGCTGCATGAAGCCCACCGAGGGCGCGTGGTGGGCGGCCTGGAGCAGGCGCGCCAGCACCTCGGACGGAATCGGGTCCGGGCGGAACTGGGCGCGCACGTCGCGGCGCTCGAAGATGGCCCGGTAGAGGCCCTCGCGCTGCGCCTCGGGGAAGGCGTGGTCGGGTCGCCCGTTCGGATCTGCCATGCGGCGGTCTCCTGGAAACCTTGATGGTGGAGTGGCGCTGACCTAGCGTGATGATGAGCTTTTCCGGCGCCAAGCTGTCGCGAGGGCGCTGTGACCCCTTCCATGGGCGCTACCGACGCCCTGCGGCGCTCTCGCGTCCCGCTCCGCTTGCAGGTCCGGTGCTGGCCATCCATGGCCAGCCCGTTCAGAGCCGTGCACCTCACCCCTGGCGTAGGACCCTCGCGCCGTCTTGTCCCCGGTGCTCATCTCGCAGCTTCAGCATCAGGCCTACTAGAGTTCCACCCCTTTTTGCGCCTTGATGCCCTGCTCCTTGAAGGCATGCTTGACCACCTTCATCTCGGTCACGGTGTCGGCCAGCTCGATCAGCGCCTCGGGCGCGTGGCGGCCGGTGACCACCGCGTGCTGCATGGGCGGACGGGCCTGGAGGTCGTCGAGCACCCGGTCGAGTTCCAGGTAGCCGTGCCGAAGGGCGATGTTGAGCTCGTCGAACAGCACCAGCGCATAGTCCGGGTCGGCCAGCATGCGACTGGCCTCGGCCCAGGCCGCTTCGGCGGCGCGCACGTCACGCTCGCGGTCCTGAGTGTCCCAGGTGTAGCCCTCGCCCATGACGTGGTAGTCCACGCCCGGCAGGTCGCGGAAGAAGGCCTCTTCCCCGGTCTGGAACTTGCCCTTGATGAACTGCACCACGCCGACCTTCATGCCGTGGCCCATTGCCCGGGCGACCATGCCGAAACCGGAGCTGCTCTTGCCCTTGCCGGGGCCGGTGAGCACCAGCAGCACGCCCCGTTCCTTGTCGGCGGCCTTGATGCGCTCGTTCATGATGCTCTGCTTGTGGGCCATGCGCGCCGCATGGCGCTCGGGGTCGACGTGCTTCATCGGGGGTCTCCATCGATTGAGAGAATAGCGTTGTGGCTCAGCGGCACTCGCCGGACGATGCGCGCGACAGCAGCGGCGTCCGCGACAAGAGATAGACGTCCATGATCCAGCCGTGCCGCTCGCGCAGCGCGGCGCGGCGCTCGACGATGGCCGGGCCCACCTCGGCCAGCGGGCCGTCGATCAGGCACTGCTTGTCCATGCCCAGATAGGCGCCCCACCAGATATGCAGCCCCTCCGGGGCCAGGGCCTGGAAGGCGCCGCCGGCGTCGAGCATCACGGCGACGCTCGAGGCGTCCTCGGGCCAGCCGCGCTCGCGCAGGCGCCGCCCGGTGGTGATCTGCACCGGCTCGGCCAGGGCGTTCAAGGGGATGCGGTGCTCGGCGGTCAGCACCTGCAGGCTGGTGATGCCCGGCACGACCTCGACCGCCAGCGCCATGGCATCGTCCTGCCCCACCCCCTTCAGGCGCTCGGCGATGCGCAGGCTGCTGTCGTAGAGCGAGGGATCGCCCCAGATCAACATGGCGACCCGCCCGCCCTGGGGCAGGTGGCGCGTCATCCGTTCGCGCCACACCTCGGCGATCGCCGCGTGCCAGTCGTCCACCGCGCCCAGGTAGTCGTCGCGGCCGTCGCGGCGCGGCAGGTCGAACTCCACGACCCGCGAGCGCGCGGCCTCGTCCAGCAGGTTGCGGCACAGCAGCCGGCGCAGATCGACCAGGTCCGAGCGGGCCTCGCCCTTGCGCGGCAGCAGGATCAGCTCCGCCGCCCGGAGCGCGCGCACGCCCGCCAGGGTGACGTGGTCGGGATTGCCGGTGCCGATCCCGATCAGTGAAAGGTGGATCATGCGTTGCCCTCTTGTGCCGAAGCCCCGCCCTCGGCGAAGGGCGAGTCCGCCGACTGCGGCCGGAAGCGGCGGTCATAGCCGATGGCGTAGAGGCGGCTGTCGTCGAAGTCCTCGCTGGAAAGCGCCGGGCCGACCAGGATCAGCGCGGTGCGGTTCATGGCCGGATCGAGCCGCGCGGCGATGGTGTCCAGCCGCCCGCGGATCACCTGCTGGTCGGGCCAGCTGGCCCGCCAGACGATGGCCACCGGGCAGTCCTCGCCATAGCAGGGCGCGAGCTCCGCCACCACGTGCTCGAGGTTGTGGATGGACAGGTGGATCGCCAGGGTCGCGCCGGTGCGCGCGAAGTTGGTAAGCGTCTCGCCGTCCGGCATGGCGCTGGCCCGCCCCGGCGTGCGCGTCAACACCACGGACTGCGCCACGCCCGGCAGCGTCAGCTCCTGGCCGAGGGTGGCGGCCGCCGCGGCGAAGGCGGGCACCCCGGGCGTGATGGCGTAGGGAATGCCCCGCTCGCGCAGCCGGCGCAGCTGCTCGCCCATGGCCGACCACACCGACAGATCCCCGGAGTGCAGCCGGGCCACGTCCTGGCCCGCCGCGTGGGCCGCCGCCATCTCGTCGACGATCTCGTCGAGGGACAGCGGCGCGGTGTTGACGATCCGGGCGCCCGCCGGGCAGTGCGCGAGGATCGCCTCCGGCACCAGCGACCCCGCGTAGAGGCACACCGGGCAGGACGCGATCAGGTCTCGCCCCCGCAGCGTCAAGAGGTCCGGCGCGCCGGGGCCGGCGCCGATAAAGTGGATGGTCATGTCGTGTCTCCTGTTGCCACCGCGGCGGTCGCGCGTCGATCCGTGGACATCAGTCGGGGGCCGAGCAGCGTTGCACCCGGACCCGCCGCCAGCAGCGCCACGGCCTCGGCGACGCTGCCCGTGCCGCGGGCCTCCCGGCTGTGCCGGGACTGCGTCAGGGTGTCGGCCTTGGCCAGCGAGGCGTCGGGCACGCCCAGGGTCGCGAGCCCCCGCGCGTCGCCCAGCGCCTGCACCAGCGGCCGCATGCTCTCGACCGCCGCCAGCCGGTCGACCGGGCCGTGTCGCGTCTCGATCCGCTCCAGCGCCTCGGCAAGCGTGGCGAGCGTCGCCGAGCGGCGAAAGCCGAACCCCACGACTCTCATCGCGCCACCCGCCACTGCACGATGGGATAGGCGGCCTTCCAGCCGCGCCGGGTGCCGAGGGCGGCGGCCGACGACAGCTCCAGGCGCACCAGCTCGCCACCGGCCTGGCGCTGCCAGTGGGCCAGCAGCGCCTCGGACTCCAGGGTGACGGCGTTGGCCACCAGGCGCGTGCCCGTAGGCAGGCGCCGCCACAGCGCGACCAGCAGCGCCTCCGAGAGCCCGCCGCCGATAAAGACCGCATCGGGCGGCGGCGTCTCTCTCGGCCCCTTCTCTGCCAAAGCACCCTCTTCGAGCAGCGCCACGGCATCACCCTCTACCACCTCGAGCCAGTCGACGCCGAGCTCGCGGGCGTTGCGGCGTGCCCGGTCCGCCCGCTCGGCATCGCGCTCGACGCCCAGGGCACGGTTGTCCGGGTGGGCCAGCAGCCACTCGATGGCGACCGAGCCCGAGCCGGTGCCGATGTCCCACAGCCGCTCGCCCGGTGCCGGCGCCAGGGCGGAAAGCGTCGCGGCGCGCACCGCCTGCCTGGTGATCTGGCCGTCGTGGTCGAACCAGGCGTCCGGCCGCCCGGGGGTCAGCGGCAGCGCCGGCCCGTCGCCGTCGACCTCGAGCCCCACCGCCACCGGATGGGCGATGTCGTCGGGCGGCTCGGCGTCGGCGCGCACGCGGCGCACGCGCTCCTCGATGCCGCCCAGCGCCTCCAGTACGTGAAGCCGGCTGGCGCCGAAGCCGACGCGGACAAGCCAGCCGGCCAGCTCCGTTACCGTGGCGCCGTCGCGCAGCAGCACCAGCAGGCGACGCCCGCGGTGCAGATGCGGGCGCAGGCGCGTCAGCGGCCGGGCATGCAGGCCCAGGCAGGTCACGCCCTCCAGCGACCAGCCGAGCCGTGAGGCCGCCAGGCTGAAGGTCGAGGGCGACGGCAGCGCCCGCCACTCGTGAGCCGGCAGATGTCGCGCCAGGGTCGCGCCGGCGCCGAACCAGAAAGGATCGCCGGAGGCCAGCATCACCACGCGGCGGCCGCGTTCGGCCAACAGTTGGGGGACGCCGTCGGCGAAGGGCACCGGCCACTCGCGCACCTCGGCGGAGAGCGCCGGCAGCAGGCGCAGGTGGCGCCGGGCGCCGAACACCACCTCGGCGGCCTCCAGCGCCTCGCGGCTTGCCGGCGTGAGCCCCGCCGTGCCACTCTCGCCCCAGCCCAACACCGTCAGCCAGGGAGCGTCGTCCGCGTCACTCATCATGTGGGTCCTGGTAAAGCGTCTCGATAAGAGATTCTTTCGCAACTCAATGAAAGAACTGAGCTTTTCCGGCGCCAAGACGCCGCGAGGGCGCTGTGAACCCATCCTTGGACGCTACCGACGCCCTGCGGCGCTCTCGCATCCTGCGCCGCTTGCAGGGCCGGTGCTGGCCATCCATGGCCAGCCCGTTCGGAGGAATCCTCCTCACCCCCGGCGTAGGACCCTCGCTTCGCCTTGTCCCCGTCGCTCATCTCGCCAATTGTTTGAAGGAGCTCAAAGCGCCCCGATGAAAGTCCTGATTCTGGGAGGCACCACCGAGGCCAGCGCCCTGGCCCGCACCCTGGCCGAGCGCGAGATTCCCGCGCTGTTCAGCTACGCCGGTCGCGTCACCGCGCCGAAGCCGCAGCCGCTGCCCACCCGCGTCGGCGGCTTCGGCGGCGTGGCGGGCCTGGCCAATTTCCTGGCGGAAGAGCGCATCACCCATCTGGTCGACGCCACCCATCCCTTCGCCGAGCGCATGAGCCGCAACGCCGTGGCCGCGGCCGAGCGGCTCGGCACTGAACTGCTCGCCCTGACCCGGCCGCCCTGGGCGCCGGAGCATGGCGACCGCTGGCAGCGGGTCGATGGCATCGCGGCGGCGGTGGACGCCCTCGCCGGCCCGCCCCAGCGGGTGCTGCTGGCGATCGGCCGCATGCACCTGGCCACCTTCTCGGCCCAACCGCAACATCATTACGTGCTGCGGCTGGTCGACCATCCCGACGCGCCGCCGCCGCTGCCGCTGCCGCGTCACACCGTGATCGTCGACCGCGGCCCCTTCACCCGGGAGGGCGACCTGGCCCTGCTGCGCGAGCACGGCGTCGAGCTCCTGGTGTGCAAGAACGCCGGCGGCGCGGGGGCGGCGGCCAAGCTGGTCGCCGCCCGCGAGCTGGGGCTGCCGGTGGTGATGATCGACCGCCCGGCGCTGCCACCCCGCCGCGAGGCGCACAGCATCGACGAGGTCCTGGCCTGGCTGGCTCATTGATCAACACCCTCTAATGACACCGACCTCGGCGTATAGACCCACTCGCGCTGTGCCCCCGCGATGCGCCGCGTCAGGCTCGAGCCCACCATCACCAGGGTGCGCATGTCGGCCATCGCAGGCTCAGCCTCGCCCAGGGAGGTGACGCGAAGGCACTCCTCCGGCGTGGAGACCGCGCGCGCGAACATGATCGGGCGCGCGTCGCCGCAGGCCTCGCGCAGCACCGTCAGGGCGCGGGCGAAGCCTTCCGGTCGCGAACGGGAGCGCGGGTTGTAGAGGGCCATGGCGAAGTCGGCCTCGGCGGCCAGGCGCAGGCGCTTCTCGATCAGCGCCCAGGGCTTGAGGTTGTCCGAGAGGTTGAGGCAGCAGAAGTCGTGACCCAGCGGCGCGCCGAGCCGCGCGCTGGCGGCCAGCATCGCGGAGACCCCCGGCAGCACCTGAATATCCAGCGCCCGCCAGGCCGGCTCGCCCGCCTCCAGCGCCTCGAACACCGCCGCGCCCATGGCGAACACGCCGGGGTCGCCCGAGGAGACGACCACCACCCGACGGCCCTCGGCGGCCATCTCGAGCGCCTGCTCGGCGCGGCGGATCTCCTCGCGGTTGTCCGAGCCGTGGCGGGTCAGCCCCGGCCGCGGCGCCACCCGCTCGACATAAGGCACGTAGCCTACGGCGTCGGTGGCCTCGCCCAGCGCGGCCGACGCCTCCGGAGTGATCAGCGAATCGCTGCCCGGCCCTAGCCCAACGATCCTGACCCAGCCCCCTTGTCTCTCTTCGCTCATGGCCGCCTCCCGTTGCCGTGGATCACCAGGATCGAGAAATAGGGCACGCGCTCGCCGACCTCGGCCAGCGGCACCACCCGCTGCTGGGCCATGGAGGCGTACTCGATCAGCCAGGCCTCGTCCTCGCGGCCGGCGCTGGCCAGCGCACGGCGCAGCTTGTCGAGGTGGCGGCCGATCTTCATCACCACCAGGGCGTCGGTGCGCGCGATGCGCTTGGCCAGCCTTTCCTCCGGCTGCGTCGCCGTCAGCACGGTCAGCACGTCGTCGCCCCAGGTGATGGGCTTACCCGTCGCCGTCCAGGCGGCGGACATGCCGGTGATGCCGGGCACCACTTCAACGGCCACCCTTCCCTGCAATCGGGTATAGAGATGCATAAAGGAGCCGTAGAAGAAGGGATCGCCCTCGCAGAGCACCGCCACGTCGTGACCGGCCCCGGCGACCTCGGCGAGCTGGGCCACCTGGCGCTCGTAGAAGGCCGCCAGCCAGGCGTTGTAGCGCGGATCGTCGAAGGGGATCTCGGTGGTGACCGGATACTCCATGGGCAGCTCGACGACGTCACGCGCCAGCATGCCCTCGACGATGGTGCGGGCGTGCCCGGTGCGCCCCTTCTTGCGGAAATAGGCAACGTGAGAGGCGCCGCGGATCAGCCGGTCGGCGCGCACGCTCATCAGGTCCTGGCTGCCGGGGCCGAGGCCGACGCCGACAATGGTGCCCCGGCTCATTCGCTGCGATCCGCCATGGCGTTGACGGCGGCCACGGTCACGGCGCTGCCGCCGAGGCGGCCCTCGACGATGGCGCAGGGCGCCGCGGCGCTCTCCCACAGCGCCTGCTTGGATTCGGCCGCGCCCACGAAGCCCACCGGGCAGCCGATGATCGCCGCCGGGCGCGGGCAGTCCGGGGCCTCCAGCATGTTCAGCAGGTGGAACAGCGCGGTCGGCGCGTTGCCGATCGCCACCACCGCGCCGTCCAGGTGGGGCCGCCACAGCTCCAGCGCCGCCGCCGAGCGGGTGTTGGCCATCTCCCGGGCCAGGCCGGGCACCCGCTCGTCGTGCAGGGTGCAGAGTATGGCGTTGTCCGCCGGCAGACGCTTGCGGGTGATGCCCTCGGCGACCATGCGCGCGTCGCACAGGATCGGCGCACCGGCCTCCAGCGCCCGGCGCGCCCGGTTCACCGCGTCATCGCGGAAATGAATGTACGGCGCCAGCGCCACCAGGCCGGCGGCATGGATCATGCGCACGGCCACCGGCTCCTCCTCCGGCGAGAAACGTGCCA
The DNA here is from genome assembly GCF_025725685.1 of Halomonas sp. M4R1S46. Taxonomy (NCBI): domain Bacteria; kingdom Pseudomonadati; phylum Pseudomonadota; class Gammaproteobacteria; order Oceanospirillales; family Halomonadaceae; genus Halomonas; species Halomonas sp. M4R1S46. The sequence goes on along the minus strand of NZ_CP107008.1, from coordinate 1,119,178 downwards.
GCTCGGCCTCGCGCCGTATGATGGCGAAGGACTCCCGGTAGATCGCCGGTCCGTCGGTTTCATAGACGTAAGGCATTTGTTTCCTCTCAATAAATCCTTCCCGGCAACAAGGCGTCGCGAGGGCGCTATGAACCCTTCCCTGGGCGCTACCGACGCCCTGCGGCGCTCTCGCGTCCCGCTCCGCTTGCAGGGCCGGTGCTGGCCATCCCTGGCCAGCCCGTTCGGAGCCGTGCTCCTCACCCCTGGCGTAGGACCCTCGCTCTGCCTTGTCCCCGGGGCTCGTCCTTTCTGACGCCAGGGTCGTGAGTGCAATAGCGTCGGATTCGCCAAGGCCGGTCACGACCGGCGTGTCGTCGGCGCGCCCGTCCAGGATCAGGTCGAAGCGGCCGTCGCGCCCCGTCAGGCAGACCTCGGCCGGCCGGCCGCGGGCGCAGCCCTTGGCACAGCCGGACACGTGCACCCGGCCCACGACCCGGCCGCTCTGCCGCTCGGCGAGCGCCTGCGCCAGGCCCAGGGTCGCCACGCTGGCTTGTGCGCAGTGGGGCGCGCCCGGGCAGGCGTCCATGGCCAGCCGCGGGTCGCGCTCGTCGTGCACAAGGCCCGCGATCGGTTCGCCGCCATTTCCTGGCCCTTCCACCAGCAGGCGCCGCCAGGGCGTCACTCCCACGGCGGTGATGTCCTCGGACGCGAGCGCGTCGCGCAGCGCCGAAGCCGGCGCGCGGCCGAAGGGCAGCCCGACCAGCCGGCCCCGGGGATGGTCGCCCAGGGCGAGGGGCACGCCGGGCCCGGCGGGCGCCGTGGTGGCCGGCGCCCAGGCGGGCAGCGGCGCCTCGAAGCGACGCATGCGCCCGGCCTCCGCGCCGCCGCTGTCGACGAACCAGTGCGCCAGGCGCGCCAGCAGCGCGACGGCGTCCTCGACCGAGCCCACCGGGGTGCCCCGCTCGCGGCCGTCGGCGCGCACCAGCAGCCCGCCCTCGGCGGAACGCTCGAGGCGAAGGTCCGCGGGGGCCTCGCCGAGCAGCGGCGCCGGGCCGGCGTCGACGGCCAGGCCCCACTTGGCCGGCAGCGTCGGCCACGCGTCACTCTGTCCCTCGAGACGCCCTTCGTGGCTGGCCAGCAGGCGACGGGCCGCCTCATGGGTGGCATCGCCCTCCTCCCAGCCCGGGGCCACCAGCAGTGCCGGGCGGCGCTCGGCCTGAGGGTCCGGGGCCACCAGTTCATGCTCCACGAGGCGCTCCATCAGCGCGGGCCAGCCGGCATCGGTCACGCCACGCAGCTGCAGGTTGGCGCGGCGGGTGAGCTCGATCAGCCCGCTGCCGAAGGTCTCGGCGGCGTCGCACAGCGTCAACATCTGCCCTCGCGTGAGCCGCCCCAGCGGAGGACGCACGCGCACCAGCAGGCCATCGCCGGTGGCCATCGGCCGCCAGGCCCCGGGGCACCAGCCCTTGACGCGGGGCACAGCCGGCCTAGCCCCCATGGGGCGCGGCCTCCCGGCGTTCGTCGAACTCGAGCAGCAGGTCCCGCAGGGCCTCGCCCCGCTCGCCGGCGTCCTCCCACAGGCCGCGCTGGACCGCCTCCAGCAACCGCTCGGCCATCTCCTCCAGCGCCGCGCCGTTGTGCTCGCGCAGGAAGCGCTGGTTGGCCTCGTCCAGCACCAGGGCATCGGTCACCTGGGCGTACTGGTAGTCGGCCACCAGGTCGGTGGTGGCATCGTAGGCGAACAGGTAGTCCACGGTGGCGGCCATCTCGAAGGCACCCTTGTAGCCGTGCTCGCGCATGGCCTCGATCCACTTGGGATTGAGCACCCGGGAGCGTACCACCCGGGCCAGCTCCTCCTTCAAGGTGCGGATGCGCGGGCGGGCCGGGTTGGCGTGGTCGGCGTGATAGATCGCCGGCGCCTCGCCGCCCAGGGCGCGGCCGGCGTTGGCCATGCCGCCCTGGAAGGCGTAGTAGGTGCTGGAGTCGAGGATGTCGTGCTCGCGGTTGTCCTGGTTGTGCATCACCGCCTGCAGGCCCTGGAGCTGGCGCTCGAAGGCGCGGCGCGCCCCGGCGCCGGACTCCGGGAACTGGCCGTAGGCGTAGGCGCCGGCGGCGAGGTAGGCCTCGGCCAGGTCGTCGGCGTCGTCCCAGGCGCGGCCGTCGATCCGCCGCTCCAGGCCGGTGCCGTACTCGCCGGGCTTGCTGCCGAACACCCGGTAGCCGGCCTCCTGATCGGCCGCCTCGGGCGAGAGCCCGGCGGCCTCGAGCTCGTCGCGGCGCGCCTCGACCGCCGCGCGGATGGTGTTGCCGTTACCCGGCTCGTGGTAGTCGGCCACCGCCCGCACCGCGGCGTCGAACAGCCGGATGACGTGGGGGAAGGCATCGCGGAAGAAGCCGGAGACCCGCAGGGTGACGTCCACCCGGGGCCGGCCCAGCAGCATGCTGGGAATCACCTCCACGTCGACCACCCGCTGCGAGCCGAGCGACCAGATCGGCCGCACACCCATCAGCGCCAGGGCCTGGGCGATGTCGTCGCCGCCGGTGCGCATGGTGGCGGTGCCCCAGATCGACAGTCCCAGCCGGCGCGGGTAGTCGCCGTGGTCCTGCAGGTAGCGCGCGACGAACGCCTGGGCCGAGGCCTCGCCCAGCGACCAGGCGGCGGGCGAGGGAATCGCGCGGTTGTCGACGCTGAAGAAGTTGCGCCCGGTGGGCAGCACGTCGAGCCGCCCGCGGCTGGGCGCCCCACTCGGCCCCGGCGGCACGAAACGGCCGTCGAGCCCGTCGAGCAGCGCGCCGATCTCCCGCTCGGCGCCGTGGCGCATGGCGGCCCAGAGGCCGTCGCGGGCGTGGCGGCAGAGCGCCGCGGTGGCCGGATAGTCCCGGGCCAGCCCCTCGAGGTCGCCGGATGCCAGCACATGGTCTTCGACCAGCCGCTCGGCGAGCCACTCGAGACGCTCGCGGGTGTCGGCGCCGCTGCGCCAGGGGGCGTCGCTCAGCGCTCTCAGCGCCGCCGGCCGCGGGCCCTGCCAGCGCTCGGCGCCGGCCGCCAGCGGATCGAAGTGCCGGTCGGGATCCTCCGGATCACGCAGCCCCAGGTCGTCGGCCAGGGCGTGCAGCAGGCCTTGGCGCTCGGGGCCCTCGCCCCTCGGCAGGCGCAGGATGGCGACCAGGGTCGCCGCCCGCTTGTCCGCCGGCGGCAGGGTGCCGAGCACATGCAGGCCGTGGCGGATCTGGGCTTCCTTGATGTCGCAGAGAAAGGTGTCGAGCTCGTTGAGCAGGCGCTCGTCGTCGCTTCGGCAGGCGTCTTCCGGATTGCTCGCGGCCTGGGTGAGCTCGGCGTCGATGCCGGTGCGCTTCAGATGGTCGAGGATGCGCTCACGCAGCAGGGCCTCGCGGCGCGGGTCCATGCCCAACGCCTGGTAGTACTCATCGGTCAGCGCCTCCAGCTCGGCCATGTCGCCGTAGAGCTCGGCCCGGGCCAGCGGCGGCATCAGGTGGTCGATGATCACCGCCTGGCTGCGGCGCTTGGCCTGGGCGCCCTCGCCCGGATCGTTGACGATGAAGGGGTAGAAGTGTGGCAGCGGCCCCAGGGCGACGTCCGGCCAGCACTCGGCGGAGAGCGCCGTGCTCTTGCCGGGCAGCCACTCCAGGTTGCCGTGCTTGCCGACGTGAATCACCGCGTCCACGCAGTAGTGCTCGCGCAGCCAGAGGTAGAACGCCAGGTAGCCGTGGGGTGGGACCAGCTCGGTGTCGTGGTAGCTCTTGGTCGGGTCGGCGTCCGGGCCGTCGTCGATGTCCCGCGCCGGCTGGATGCCGACGAAGGTCTCGCCGAGGCGGATGCCGGCGATCAGCAGACGGCCCTGGCGGTGCTTGGGATCGTCCTCGGGGGCACCCCAGCGCCGCCAGACCGCCTCCTGCAGCGCGGCCGGCAGGGTGCGGAACCAGGCCAGATAGTCGTCGACGCCGAGGCTCTGCCAGCTGCCGCGCCAGGCCAGCGACTGCGGGTCGTTGGTCACGCTGCCCTGCAGCCGGCGGATCAGGTCGTCGCCGTCCTCGGGCCGGTCCGCCAGCGGATAGCCGGCTTCCCCCAGCGCGCGCAGCAGGTGGACCGTCGAGGCCGGGGTGTCGAGGCCGACGCCGTTGCCGATGCGGCCGTCACGGGCCGGATAGTTGGCCAGCACCAGCGCCAGGCGCTTGTCGGCGTTGGCCGTGTGGCGCAGCCGCGCGTAGCGTCGGGCCAGCTCGGCGACGAAGGCGGCGCGCTCGGGATGCAGCCGATGGCGGGTCACCGACAGCTGGCAGCGCTCGCTGTAGTGGGACTCGGCCTTGAAGCCCACCGCCCGGGCGATGACGCGTCCGTCCATCTCCGGCAGCACCACCTGCATGGCCAGGTCGCGGCTGTGCAGGCCGGCGGCCTTGTCGCGCCAGTCCTCCTCCGGGCTGCTGGCGAGGATCGCCTGCAGCACCACCGGTCGGCCGGCGAACAGGCTTTCCGTCTCGCCACCGAGCGCGCCGCCGGCGACCTCGCCCTCGTCGGGCTCGCGATTGACCGAGAAGCCGGTGGTGTTGACCACCAGGCCGGCGCCGGTCTGCTCGATCAGGTGATCGACGAAGGCGACGCAGGCCGCCTCCTTCAGCGAGGCCACCGCCACCGCCAGGGGCGCGAGCCCCTGAGCCTCGAGCGCCGCGATCAGGCCGTCCAGCACCGCGGTGTTCGCGCCCTGCAGGTGGCTGCGATAGAACAGCAGCAGGCAGACGGGACGTGAGGGATCCCTCTTCTCCTGCCAATCCGCCAGGGTTGCTTCCTGGCCGTCCTTTGGCGCGGCGTCGGGCGCCTGAAAAAGCGCCGCATCCGGCGCGTAGAGCAGCGCCGCGGGAATCGCCCGGGGCTCGCGCCAGTCGAGCGGCGTCGCCAGGCACTCGGCGGCGACGAAGCGCAGCAGCTGCTCGGCGTTGTCGGCGCCGCCCTCGCGCAGGTAGCGCCACACCCGGCGGGCGGCGTCGAACGACACGCTGGAGGCCTCCAGCAGGGCGTCGTCCGGGGCGTCGCAGCCCGGCACCAGGATCAGCTGCCGTTTCGGGTCCGCCGCCGCCCAGGCCAGCAGGCGCTCGTGCCCGTACTGCCAGTAGGCACTGCCGCCGAGCAGCGAGACGATCACCAGGCGCGCCTGCTCCAGCACCCGGTCCTCGTAGAGGTCGTAGGCGGCGGGCTTGACCAGGTTCATCCAGTTGGCGAGGCGCACCGAGGGATAGTCGTCCCCCAGCCGCTCGACCGCCTGGGCCAGTGCCGACAGGCTGCTGTCGGCGGCCGACAGGATCACGACCTCGGCGGGCGCCTGCTGCAGGTCGACGATGCCTTCGTCGTCGACGAAGCCTCCGGGCTTGGCGGCGAACAGGTGCATCAGGCGGGCGTCGCGCTCTCGGCGTCGGCCAGGGCGGCCTGCAGCGCCTCGCAGTCGAGCCCCCGGCCGATGACGACCAGCTCGGTATGGCGCGGCTCGTCCTGGGCCCACAGCCGGTCGTAGTAGCCGTCCAGCCGCTCGCCGACCGCCTGGATCACCCGGCGCATGGGCTTGCCGGGAATCGCCGCGAAGCCCTTGGCGCGATAGATCTCGTGGGCCTTCAGCAGCTCGCCCAGGCGCGCCTCCAGCGCCTCGGCGTCGACCTCGCCCAGGCGGATCACCACGCCGTCGAAGTGATCGTGGGCGTGATCGTGATGGGCGCCCTCGGCGTGGTGCCGATCATGGTGGTTGTCGATGCGGTCGATGCCCTCCTCGCTGGCCGCGCCGATGCCCATCAGCGCCTCCAGGCGGGCCGAATCGTCGGCCAGGCCCGGATCGATAAAGAGCGTGCGGACCGCTTCCGGCACCCGCGCCTCGATCAGCGCCTCGACCCGCTGCCGCTCGTCCGCCGAGAGCAGGTCGCTCTTGCTGACCAGCACCAGGTCGGCGGCGCTCAACTGGTCGTCCAGCAGCTCGCGCAGGCTGGGATCGTGGTCGAGGCTATCGTCGGCGCGGCGCTGGGCCTCCACCTGCTCGACGTCGCTGGCGTAGCGGCCGGCGGCCACCGCGGGGCCGTCGACCACGGTGATGATGGCGTCGACGGTGCAGTGCTGGCGCACCTCCGGCCAGTTGAAGGCCTGCACCAGCGGCTTGGGCAGCGCCAGGCCGCTGGTCTCGATCAGGATATGGTCGATGTCGTCGCGGCGGGCCACCAGCTTCTTCATCACCGGCAGGAATTCCTCTTCGACCGTGCAGCAGATGCAGCCGTTGGCCAGCTCGAAGATGCCGCCGTCCTCGTCGAGGGCGCGCGCGCCCTCCTCTTCACAGCCGATGGCGCAGCCGCGCAGCAGGCTGGAGTCGATGTCCTGCTCGCCGAACTCGTTGACGATGACGGCGATGCGCTTGCCGGTGATCCGGCGCAGGATGCCGGCCAGCAGGGTGGTCTTGCCGCTGCCCAGAAAACCGGTCACCACCGTGGCGGGAATCTTGTTCAGTTGCATGCTTGGCATTCCTTTGTCGAGTCGGCCCGGGAGGCCTCGGCCGTGTCCGCGCCGAACAGGCGGGCCACGGCGGCGGGGTTGTCGGGGAAGAACAGGTGCAGGTAGGACGCCGTCAGACGCCGCGAGCGGTAGATCGCCTCGCCCGGCGCGGGATGGCGCTGGCGGCGGCCATGGGCGACAGGCTCGGGCGTGCCGCTGGCCTGGGAACGGTGATGGGCGTGGCCGCGCACCGGCCCCTCGGGCAGTTCGGCGGTCTGCATGCCCTGGCAACCGCGCCGCCCGCGCATGGCGCCCTGGCCCGGCAGCAGGCCCAGCATGGCGTGGGTATGCTCGTCGGCGTCCGTCAGGCTCTCCAGGCAATAGAGCAGGCCGCCGCACTCAGCCAGGATCGGCAGGTCCGCGGCGAAGGCAAGGCGGATGTCGTCGCGCAGGGCGGCGTTGGCCGCCAGGCCGGCGGCGTGAAGCTCGGGGTAGCCCCCCGGCAGCCAGAGGGCGTCGCACGCCGGCAGGGCGCGATCCGCGAGCGGCGAGAAGAAACGCAGGCTCGCCCCCATGCGCTCGAGCAGGTCCAGGTTGGCCTGATAGACGAAGCTGAAGGCGGCGTCCCGGGCCACGGCGATGGTGCGGCCGGCCAGCCACGGCGGCGCCGCGGCCGCCTCGGTGGGCGCCGCGGAGAAGGCCACCGGCGGCAGGTCCAGCAGGGCCTCGGCCAGGCCCTCGGCGGCGAGCGCCTCGGCGCCGGCCTCGAAGCGCGCTTCCAGGTCGTCGCGGATCTCCTCGGCCTGGACCAACCCCAGGTGGCGCTCGGGCAGGGCCAGGGCCGCGTCGCGGGGCACCGCGGCCAGCAGCGGCACGCGCGCCGGCAGCGCCGCCTCGATCAGCTCACGATGGCGCGCCGAGCCGCAGGCGTTGGCGATCAGCCCGACGATGCGGATGTCATCGCGGAAGCCTGCCAGGCCGGCCACCAGCGCCGCCGCGGTCTGGGCCATGCCCTTGACGTCCATGACGACGACCATCGGCAGGCCGAAGCGCGCCGCCAGATCGGCGCTGGAGGGCTCGCCATCGAACAGCCCCATGGCTCCCTCCACCAGGATGAGATCGGCCTCCCGGGCGGCCTCGAACAGTCGCTGACGACAGTAGGCCTCGCCGGCCATCCACAGGTCGAGCGGGTCGACCGGCTGGCCGGAGGCCTGGGCCAGCACCCGGGGGTCGAGGTAATCCGGGCCGGTCTTGAAGACCCGCACCACCCTGCCCCGGTTGCGCAGCATCCGCGCCAGGGCGGCGGTCACCGTGGTCTTGCCCTGCCCCGAGGCCGGCGCGGCGATAAAGACCGCCGGGCATCTGGCCATCATGTCACCTTCGCTCATCAGGCCTCCAGGCCGGCCAGCGGCCGGTAACGTGCGCCCAGTTGGCGGGCGAGGTCGCGGCCCCGCCCGCGCTTCACGGCGGCGCGCTCGGTATCCACCACCACGCAGTCGCCGAGCGATGGCAGCCCGCTCAGCGGCTGGCGGGTGCGGCCGTCGGTGATCAGGTAGGTGCGCACCTGCAGGCCGGCGTCCTGGCGCCGCCACTGGCGGATCAGGCGCGCCGCCCGCTGCACGGCTTCGCGCAGCGGCGTGCCGCCGCCGCCGGGCGCGGCGTCGAGCCGCTCGAGCAGGTCCTTGGGCGCGCGGCGGCGGGGCTGGATCGGCGTGATACCGTCGTTGCCGAAGCCCAGCACCGCGATCTGCTCCCGGGCGGCATAGGCCTGGCGGGCCAGGCGGTCGACCACGCCCTTGGCCCGGCCCAGCAGGCGTTGGCCGAGGGTGGAGGCGGAAGTATCCAGCAACACCAGATGCAGCACCGGCTGCCCGCTGCGAGGGCGGCGATAGCACAGGCGTCGCCAGGGCCACTGTCCGCGGTTCTCGACCAGAGTAGCGAACCAGTCCGGGCGCGCCTCGTCGCGGGCATCGCAGCGGTCACGGCGCGTGCGGCGCTGGCCCGCCTGGCGGCCGGGGCGGCGACGTGAAGCGGCCGTCGGGGAGGCACCGGCCACGGGGGCCACTGCATCGATCACCGGCAGGTCCGGCGGCGGCGTGGCGATGCTCGGCTGCGCCACCGGCGGCATGGCGCCCCACTGCCCCTGGGCCGTGTCGCCGGCATCCTGCCCCGGGGCCGCGGACCCGGCGGCGTCCGCCCCGCGCCATTTCCCACCCCGGGCCTCGCCGCCCGGCCCGTCGCCGGGCGGCGGCGTACCGTCCCGGTCGGGCGGCGGCGTACCGTCCCGGTCGGGCGGCGTCTCGGGGGCGACGGTGCGGCGGTGGGCCAGCACCCAGGGCTCGACGGCGTCCAGGTCCTCCCGGCTCACCCGGTCCTCGCCCCGCCAGGCGGCGTGGGCCCGGGCGGCGCGGTGCCAGGTCACGTCCGCGCGCATCCCCTCGACGCCGGCGGCCTCGCTGCGCATGGCGATATGCTCGTAGACCCAGGGCTCGACCATGATCTCGCCGCGCCGCTCACGGGCCTCGGCCAGGCGCCGGGTCAGTGCCGCCTGCTCGGCCCGATGCTCGGCGACGAAGGCGTGCGGGTCATGATCGAAGGCCTCGCGCTGGCGCATGATCGCCACCCGCTCCGCCACGCCGGGCGTGGCCGGCTGCTCGACGCACAGGCCGAAGCGGTCCAGCAGTTGGGGGCGCAGCTCGCCCTCGTCGGGATTCATGGTGCCGATCAGGCCGAAGCGCGCGGGGTGGGAATGGCTGATGCCGTCGCGCTCGACGCGGTTGACGCCGCTGGCCGCCACGTCGAGCAGCAGGTCCACCAGCGAATCCGCCAGCAGGTTGACCTCGTCGACGTACAGCAGGCCGCCGTGGGCCCTGGCCAGCAGGCCCTCCTGGAAGCTCGCCTCGCGCTCGGCGAGCACCCGCTGCAGGTCCAGGCTACCGGTCAGGCGCTCCTCGCTGGCGCCCAACGGCAGGGAGACCAGCGGCGGGCGCCGGCCCTCGGCGTCGTCCGGCAGGATCGCCGCCAGCGCCCTGGCCAGGGTCGACTTGGCGCTGCCCCTGGGGCCGCTGATCAGCACGCCACCGATGCGGGGATCGATGACGTTGAGCAGCAGCGCGGTCTTGAGCGTCTGCTGGCCGACGACGGCGACGAAGGGAAACTCGGGCACGACGGTCATGGCGTCACGACCGGCCGGTGGCGGGCAGACGCGAAGCGTGCACGGCGGCGGACACTCCGCCAGGAGGGGGAATCGGAAATCGCAGGCATGCTGATCCTCTCGGTGCCCACCGCACCGCACTGGGATGACACGAAACGACAGGCCGGTCTCCGGGCTCGAAGGCGACATGTGCCGAGGCCTCATGCCGTGACCTGCACCTTCCCGGCGGGACGCCAGTGGTCGTCGCAGATCGCGCTTCATTACCGTTGCGGGGGCAGCGATGGAATCGGCCGAGGCCTCACCATACTTCCCGATTATCCCCTGACCATCAGGGGCACCCGTCTTCGAACGGGTATCGTAAGGTACCGGCCGTGCCCCGCGCAATCGGCGCGGCAAGTGCCTCGGCGACCTTGTCAGCTAAATTGGATATGTTATAACATAACATAAATATCGTGCCGAAAGCCTCGCGACTACCTGGTGGAAATCGAGGAACAGGGAGTGGAAAATGCATCGAAACTCGTGGCAACCTCCAGACCCCGGTCGGCCACCTCACCTCCCCCACCTGGACACAGGCGCATGACTCTCGCTCGCAAGGTACTGGCTATGCTCTCGCTTATCCCGGCCTCATCCGCCGTGGCCGATGCGACCCATTATCCGCTGACGGTGATGAATTGCGGCCGGGAAATTCACCTCTCTTCGGCGCCGGATCGCACCGTCACCGTCGGCCAGTCGGCGACCGAAATCCTCTATGCTCTCGGGCTGGAAGATCGGGTCGTGGGCACCTCGGTCTGGTTCAATCCGGTGCTGCCGAAGTTCCGCGATATCAATGCCGATATCGAGCGCATCGCCGACAATGACCCGAGCTTCGAGGGCGTAGTGAATCGCAAGCCGGACCTCGTCGCCGCCCAGTACGAGTGGCACGTTGGCCCCACCGGCAGCGTGGCGACCCGCGACCAGTTCCATGACCTGGGCATCGCCACCTACATCATGCCCGCCGACTGCGATAGCAAGGACAATGCCACCGGCGGCGACGGCACCCGTACCGCCGCCTTTTCGACCGATTCGATCTACAAGGGCATCCACGAGCTGGCCACGATCTTCGACATTCAAGAGGCCGGCGACGCCCTGTCAGCCGACCTGGAAGCCCGGGAGGAATACGCCATTGCCAAGGCCAGGGACCTGGATCTTCCGGACGATCTATCGGCGGTCTTCTGGTTCTCTTCCCCCGACGGATCGGCGGATCCCTATGTCGCCGGAAGGCTCGGCGCGCCAGGCTACATGATGGACAAGCTCGGCCTCCACAACGTTGTCCAGTCCGACGAGGAATGGCCGACCGTCGGCTGGGAATCGATCGCCCGCTCCGATCCCGATATCATCGTGGTGGCCCGCATGGATCGCCGCCGCTACGCGGCGGACAGCGTCGAAGCCAAGCTCGATTTCCTGCAACATGATCCCGTGGCGCGCCAGATGTCAGCGGTGAAGAACGGCCACATCATCGAGATGGATGCCCACGCCATGAGCGCCACGATGCGCACGATCTTCGGCCTCGAGACGCTGGTCGATGCCCTGTCGACCCAGTCCTTCGATCGATGACCGGCGCCCTTCGATCCATGACCCCGACCACGGCAGCCGCTGCCCCGACGCGCTCGACTCGCTCGGCTCACTCTGCCCGCTCGGCGTGGCACTGGTGCTGGCTGACGCCGCTGCTGCTGTTCCTCGCGGTGATGGCGGGCACCGCGATCGGCGAGACCTCGATTCCGCTGGACACCATCCTCAAGGTGCTGGCCAACCGGCTGTGGGGAGCGGAGTATGCCGTCGATCGAATCGATGCCGGCATCATCTGGAGCTACCGGCTCAGTCGGGCCATCCTGGCGGCCTGCTGCGGCGCCGGGCTGGCCCTGGCCGGCGTCGTGCTCCAGGCGCTGCTGCGCAATCCCCTGGCCGATCCCTTCCTGATGGGCATCTCCGCCGGCGCCTCGACCGGCGCCGTGTCGGTCGCCATCCTCGGGCTCGGCGCCGGCACCCTGACGCTGTCGCTCGGCGCCTTCGCCGGGGCGGGCCTGGCCTTCGGCCTGGTGGTGGTGCTCGCCCACGCCGCCGGCAGCGGCACCGGGGGCGGCCGCGCGACCCAGGCCGCGGGCGCCATCATCCTCGCCGGCATCGCCGGCTCGCAGCTGTTCAACGCTCTCACCGCGCTGATCATCGCCAAGTCGGCGAGCGCCGAGCAGGCCCGCGGCATCATGTTCTGGCTGATGGGCAACCTCTCCGGGGGGCGCTGGGACGACGTTGCCCTGGGGTTGCCCGCCGCCCTGGCCGGCCTGGCGATCTGCCTGTGGTATCGGCGCGCGCTGGATGCCTTCACCTTCGGCGCCGACAGCGCCGCCTCGCTGGGCATCCCGGTGCGTCGCGTGCGGGGCGTGCTGATCGCCGGCGTGGCGCTGGTGACCGCCGCCATGGTCTCCATGGTCGGCGCCATCGGCTTCGTGGGGCTGGTGATTCCCCATGCCATGCGCTTTCTCGTCGGCAGCCGCCACACCCGCCTGGTGCCGGCCTCGGCGCTGGCCGGCGCCGTCTTCCTGATCGGCGCGGACGTCCTCTCGCGCATCCTGGTGCCGGGCCAGGTGCTGCCGATCGGGGTGGTCACGGCGCTGATCGGGGCGCCGGCCTTCGCCCTGATCCTGATACGCGGCGCGAGGACGCGATGAGACTGGCCGCCGAGCATGTCGACTGGCGAGTCCACGGACACAGGCTGCTGGACGACGTCAGCCTGACGGTGATGCCCGGCGAGACCTTCGGCCTGGTCGGCCCCAACGGCTCGGGCAAGACCACCCTGCTGCGCGTGCTGGCCGGGCTGCGCCGGCCGAAGACAGGGCGCGTGCTGGCGGACGGACGGCCGATGCGCGACATGCGGCGCCACGAGATCGCCCGCGCCATCGCCTTCGTCGAGCAGCAGGCGGACACCCTCGACCGTCTCGTGGTGCGCCAGGCGGTGGCGCTGGGGCGGACGCCCTTCCTGTCGCCGCTGCGCCCCTGGTCGGAGCGGGACGACGCCATCGTCAGCCGCGCCCTTGCCGACGTCGGCCTGCAGCCCCTGGCGGATCGCCTCTGGCATACGCTCTCCGGCGGCGAGCGCCAGCGCGTGCACATCGCCCGCGCCCTGGCCCAGCAGCCGAGCGCCCTGCTGCTCGACGAGCCCACCAACCACCTGGACATTCGCCACCAGCTGTCGATCCTGAGGCTGGTCAGGCGGCTGCCGGTGACGGTGATCATCGCCCTGCACGACCTCGACCAGGCCATGGACTGCGACCGCATCGGCGTGATGGACGGCGGACGCCTGGTCGACATCGGCCCGCCTCGGGAAGTGCTGACCCTCGAGCGGCTGCGGCGTACCTTCGGCGTGCACGCCGACCTCCTCGACGACCCCGAGGATGGCCGCCCTATCCTGCGCTTTCGCCACGCCCTGTAGCGCCAGGCACGCGACTTCCTCATCACGAGGCAACCTACCAGAGACGAGAACGCCTCATGCTCGACAAGACAGCACGCAGCCGGATGGAACGCCGCCTGACGAGAGCCCTGACCGATGCCTGCGAGGCGGCCAAGCCGGTACTGCCCGGGTTCTGCTGGCTGACCCATCTGGTGGACTACCGGCGCTTCCCCGACAGCCTGAGGGTGATCTGGGTGTTCGACACCCAGGACGACCTGGCCCGGGCCCTCAAGGACGACGGCCGCCGGCGCATGCTCGACCTCACCGCCAACGCCTTCGTCGACATCGGCCTCGAGGTCACGGATATCGGTCGTCATGTGGACGTCGACAGCGAAGCGGAATGCCGCCGCGTGCACGGCGGCGACTGGCAGCGACGGCTGGCCGCGGCGGCGGCGCGCCACTGAATGGCCAAGCGCATCGAAAGCTCCTGCGTCTCGATCTGCCGGCGGGAGGGCGGGCTGTGGATCGGCTGCGGCCGCACCACCGAGGAGATCACCCGCTGGCGCTCGATGAAGCGGCCGGAGCGCATGGCGACGAACCGACGCGCAAGACAGCGACTCAAGAAGCGCGGCGACTGAGGCCGCGACGCGTCAGCGGGTCGGCACGAAGACGGGGGCGCCGTCCACCTCGACGCGGGTCAGCGGCTGATCGTAGAGCCGCTCCAGGGCGGCGAGGGTCAGCATTGCCTCGGCCGGGCCCCAGCAGGCCTGGCCATCGGGGTAGAGCAGCAGCAGGTGGCTGCACCAGCGGGCCGCCAGGTTGAGGTCATGCAGGCACATCATCACGCCCCTGCCCTGGTCGGCCTGCTCGGCGAGCAGTGCCATGGCCGCCACCTGATGGTGGAGATCGAGGTGATTGGTGGGCTCGTCGGCGAGCCAGAAGCACGGCGCCTGGGTCAGCACCGTGGCCAGGCTGACCCGCTGGCGCTCGCCGCCGGAGAGGGTCGACAGCTCCCGCTCGGCGAGATGGCCCAAATCGAGCCGGGCCAGCGCCGCGTCCGCGCGGGCGAGATCCTCGGGGCCCTCCTGCCGCCAGGGCGAGAGGAAGGGGTGGCGGCCGATCAGCGCCGTCTCGCGCACCGTGGCCGGAAAGTCGTCGTGGCGCTCCTGGAAGACCACCCCCAGCCGCCGGGCCAGCTCGCGACGGCGCCAGCGCGCCAGCGCTCGCCCGTCGAGACGCACCTCCCCCGCCCGCGGCGGCCGTAACCCGGCCAGGGTATGCAACAGCGTGGTCTTGCCCGCGCCATTGGGTCCCAGCACCCCCCAGCGCTGCCCGGGGGCGAGACACAGGTCCAGCGGCCGCCCGTCCGGGCGGCCCGGCACGTCGATGACCAGCCCCTGCGCCGCCAGGCCACTCATCGCTGGCTCCGCTGCAGCAGGTAGAGGAAGGTCGGCACCCCGAGCAGCGCCGTGATCACGCCTACCGGCAGCTGCTGCGGCGCGATCAGGGTGCGCGCCAGGGTATCGGCCAGGGTCAGCAGGGTGCCGCCGGCCAGCAGGCTGGCCGGCAGGATCCGTCGCTGGTCGTTGCCCAGCCGCAGGCGCAGCATGTGGGGCACCATCAGGCCGACGAAGCCGACGCTGCCGGCGGTGGTCACCGCCACCGCGGTGACCAGGCTGGCCAGCAGGTAGAGGGTCCATTCCAGCGGCCGGACCGCCACGCCAAGGGCGGCGGCCTGCAGCCCGCCCCGGGCCAGCACGTTGAGCGTGCGCCCCAGCGGCAGCACGACGGCCAGGCCGAGCGCGGCTACCGTCAGCACCGGCCAGGGGCTGCCCGAGTAGGCCAGGTCGCCCATCAGCCAGTAGAGCATGCCGGGCAGCCGTTCCACCGGGCTCACCGCCAGCAGGAAGGTGATCAGGGCTCCCCACCCCGCCGCCATCACCACCCCGGTGAGCAGCAGCCGGGTCGGCGTCCAGCTGCCGCCGCCATGGGCCAGGCCGAAGACGATCAGCGTCGAGGCCAGCGCCCCGGCGAAGGCCGCCCCGGAGACCAGCGCCATCCCCCAGCCGGCGAGCATGGCGGCCAGCGCCGCCACCGAGGCGCCGCCGGAGAGCCCCAGCACATAGGGGTCGGCCAGGGGGTTCCTGAGCAACACCTGCATCAGCGCGCCCGCCAGGGCCAGCAGGGCGCCGGTGCCGAAGGCCGCGAGCGCCCTCGGCAGGCGCAGTTCCAGCAGCAGGGTGCGGTGCAGGGCCTCGCCGTCGCCGGCCAGCACCGCGGCCAGCTCGCCGGGGCTCAGGGAGACGCTGCCGAGCGCCAGGGCGACCAACTGCGCCAGCAGCGCCGCCAGCGCCAGCCAGGCCAGCGGTCCCGGGCGCCGCCCCCGGAGGGAACGAGACGCCCTAGCGCCGTTCACGGGCCGTCTCCAGATGGGCGCAGAGCGCCCGGGTGCCCTGCACCAGCCGCGGCGTGGCCCGCTGGACCAGGTCCGGGTCGACGAAGAAGAGGTTGTCTCGGCGCACCGCGGTCAGCTCCGGAAACTCGCGCCAGGCCATCAGCCAGGTGGAGTCGGCCTTGCCCATGCCGCCGGTGACGATGACCTCGGGGTCCCGGGCCAGCACCGCCTCGACGCCGATCCGCGGTACCAGCGGCGCCTCCCCGGCGAACAGGTTCTCGCCGCCGCACAGCGCCAACGCCCGGCTGATCCAGTGTTCACCGTTGACCGTCATCAGCGGCCGCTCCCAGACCTGGTAGAAGACCGGTACCGGGGCGGCATCGGCGTAGCGTGCGCGCAACTCGGCCACTTGCCCACGCAGCCGCGTCGCCGCGGCCCGTCCCGCCGCCTCGCTGCCGGCCAGGGCGCCGAGGCGCTCCAGGCTGGCGGCGATGGCGGCGAAGTCGCCGGCGTCGGAGAAGAATACCGGCAGGCCGAGCGCCGACAGCCGGTCGACCTGCTCGCGGGGATTGCCGCCGGCCCAGGCCACCACCAGGTCGGGCGCCAGGGCCAGCAGGGCCTCGAGGTCGAGGCGATCGTAGCTGCCCACCCGGGGCAGCGCCCGGGCCGCGGGCGGATAGTCGCTGAAGCTGACCGCCCCCACCAGCCGCTCGCCGGCGCCGGCGGCGAACAGCAACTCGGTGACGCCGGGCGAGAGCGCGACGATGCGCCGCGCCGGGGCGTCCAGGCAGACCTCGCGGGCGGCGGCGTCGCTGACGCAGACCTCGGCCCTGACCGCACCGGACAGGGCGGCCCCGAGCCACAGGGCCAGGGCCGCCATCCAGAGGCAGCGACAGCGCCGGCTCATCACTCGCCGAAGCGCACGCTGAGGAAGGCCGCGCGGCCGGCATTCAGGTAGTCGCGCCCGCTGAAGTCACGGGCGGTGACCACGTCCCGATCGAAGACGTTCTCCAGGGTCAGGCGCGTCGACCACAGCGGTGCGAACTGCCAGCCGGCCCGCAGGTTGACGATACCGAAGCCGGGCAACCGCTCGTCGTTGGCGGCGTCGTTGTAGCGGTGGCCCTGGGCGATCAGGGAGCCGCCGAGGGTCCAGTCGCCCAGCGCTCGGTCGGCGTCCAGCCGCAGGCTGCGGGAGGCCCGGCGCACCAGGCGGTTGCCGGTCTCGCGGTCCTCCGGGTCGACATAGGTCAGCGCCGCGCGCAGGGTCCAGTCCAGCACCTCGGCGCCGGTGGCGAGCTCCACCCCGCGGATGCGGGCCTCATCGACATTGAAGGGGGCGAAGCGGCCGTCGACCAGGGTATTGGCGATCAGGTCGTCCACCTCGGTGCGGTAGACCGCCAGGTCCCAGAACCCCTTGCCGAACTGGCCACGCAGGCCCAGCTCGACGGTCCCGGAACGCTCGGGGTCGAGGTCGGGGTTGCCGAAGCCGGGCCAGTAGAGCTCGTTGAAGGTGGGCGCCCGGAAGGCCGTGCCATAGCTGGCCCGCAGGGTGTGATGGGCGTCGAGATCGTAGCCCAGCGCCAGGCTGCCGGTGACTTCCTCGCCGAAGGCCTCGTTGTCGTCGTGGCGCAGGCCGGCCTGCACGGAGAGCGGCGAGAAATCCATCAGCGCCTGGGCGAAGCCGGCGACGTTGTCGCGGCTGTCCTCGGTGAAGGCGGTGGTCCCGGAAACCTCGTCGCGGCTGGCCTCGACGCCGGCCACCAGTTCGTGGGGGCCGACCTCGAGGCTGTTCTCCCAGCGGGCGGTGTGGGTGAGCGTATCGATCACGGAGTCGCCGAAGGCATCGGTGTTGTCGCTCTCGTCGCGGGCCTCGCTGAGCGTCAGGCGGCTGGTCCAGGCCTCGGTCACCGGCAGCTCGCCGTAGACGCCGGCCACCTGCTGGACGAAATCGGTGTCGCCGCCGACGAACTCGGTGTTGCCCCGGGCGCGCAGCGCGAGCACGCCGACCTCGCCACCGCCCGCGAAGGTGTGCGAGAGCCGCGCGAAGCCGGTGGTGTTGTCATAGCCCTTGTCGCCCTCTCCCTCGACGACCTCGGTGCCCTCGGTGTCGAAGTGGCTCGCCGAGAAGGCGTAGCGGGTGCCCCCCTCGGCGCCGGAGAGGCTGGCCCCGAGGTGCCGGGTGTCGAAGGAGCCGCCGCCCAGGGTGATGCTCGGCGAGGGCCCGTCCTCGCCCTCGGGGGTGAACAGCTGCACCACCCCGCCCACGGCGTCGGCGCCGTAGAGGCTGCCCCGGGGGCCGCGCACCACCTCGATGCGCTCGAACATGCGCGGGTCGAGGAACTGCCAGGCCGGGCCGCCGGTGGTGGCGGAGCGCAGCCGAATGCCGTCGATCATCAGCAGCGTCGACTCGCTGCCGGTGCCGCGCAGGAAGACGCTGCTGGTCTTGCCGAAGCTGCCGTTGGTCGTGACATCCACCCCGGGCTGGGCACGCAGGATGTCGGTGATGGCCTTGGGGTCCTGGCGGCGCAGCGCCGCCTCGTCGAGGACGGTGACCGAGGCCAGCGACTCGCTGGTGGTCCGCGGGGAAAGGGTCGCCGAGACCACCAGCGGGTCGAGGCGCAGCGCGGTCTCGCTGACGCTGTCGTCGGTCTCGGCGGCGCCGGCCAGCGGCGCCACGCCCAGGCACAGGACGGCCAGCGCCCGGCGGCGGAAGAACGGTGTGATCATGATCGTTTTCCCAGGGCCGCACGCACCCGCGCGGCATGAACCCTCGAAGGCCAGGCGGGAAGGGGCTCCGGGGCGGGATCCGCGGCGTGTCGCCCTGCCCTCGGATCGCCCTCCGCGTCCCGGCATGCGCTCACAGGCCGGTCTCCGGGCTGACGAGGGAGGCGCTGGCGCCTCGGGACCGCCGCCTTCCCGTGTCGAAGCACAGTGGCGAATAGCGGTCCGTGACTCGATCACCGTTGCGGGGGCAGCGTCGGGCTGGCGTTGCCGCGTCACCGACTTCCCGTTTCAACCTGGCCCGTCTGCGCGGGCCTGGAGCCTGTCGGGCATGACCGATCGTCGCGAGAAGTCGATCAGTGTCGTGTCCGGCAGGCTCCCTGGTCACCTGAGAGTGGGCGTAAGCTAGCAACCGGCCGGGGGGGCGTCAACGCACATCCGCCACCGGCTTGACCTGGCTCAGCCGCCGCACCAGCCCGTGACGCACGTACCAGACCGCCTCGGCCCGGGCCGCGGCGTCCTGGGCCAGCCAGCCGGCCAGGTCGCGCAGGCGACGATCCTCCGGCGCCAGGGGCACGATCCCGCGGCCCATCTCCGGCAGGATCAGCACGACCTCGCCGCCCGTCTGCCGCTCGGCCTCGCCCATCGCCGCCAGCTCGTCGACCAGCCACCCTCGCAGCCGGTCGTCGTCGGGCTCGCCGCTCAGGGCCCCGACGAGCCAGTCGCCCCAGCCGGTGATCACCAGGGCGCGTCCCGAGGCGAGCCGGTCGCGCCAACCGGAAAGCGCGCCGCCTTCCCCCGCCCTCAGCCAGACGGCCGCGGGGAAACGCGCCGCTACGGTGTCGCGCTTGCCGGCACAGGCACCGCCGATGAACAGCTGCATTGCCAGTCGCTCCCCTGTCGAACGAAGACGAAACGGCGGCCCTGGGCCTGGCCGACCACCCCGTCCCAGAAATCCACCGCCTCCAGGCGCCGTCGCAGCTCGCGGATGGCGCCCCCATGACTCACCGCCAGCACGCGGCGGTGCCGAGACTCGCGGGCCTCGGCCAGCACGCCCTCCAGCCAGGCCGAGAGCCGGGCCCAGAGATCCTCCGCCGACTCGCCGCCCGGCGTGGCCCGCCTGCCGTGGCTATCCACCCAGGCCCGATAGCCCGGGTCGTCCTTCAACGCCTCCCAGGTGCGGCCCTCGTAGTCGCCGAAGTCCAGCTCGCGTAGCCGGGCATCGAAGCGCGGCGTCGCCCCGCGCCCCTCCAGCAGATGGGCCAGCGTCTGGCGACAGCGGATCAGGTCGCTGCAGTGGATGGCGTCGAAGGCGACGTCCGCCAGCGCGTCGCGCAGCCGGTCCATGTCCGCCAGCGCCTCGGGCAGCAGCAGCGGGATGTCGCGCTGTCCCTGGTAGCGACGCTCGCGGTTCCAGGCCGTGAGGCCATGGCGCACCACGACCAGCTCGAGTCGGGCAATATCGCTCATGAGTGATCCTCGCCCTGCCATGGGCCAGCCCTCAGGCCGGGGCGAACGACCACCAGCTCCAGGCGATCAGCAGCAAGCATAGTTCTCCTCCCTCGATGGCGGCCCCGACGATATCGCCGTTGATGCCGCCGAAGGCCCGGCGCACCGCCAGGCCGTAGATGATGATGAAGGCCGCCAGGCCCAGGGCCAGCCAGGCCGCACCGGGCACGACGACGAGCCCGGCCAGCGGCAGCAGCGCCGCCAGGGCGAGATCCCGGGCGCCGAGGCTCTGCTGCCAGGCGTGGGCCAGGCCCTCCCGCCGCGCCGCCGACACGCCCACCAGCAGGCCGAGGCCGCCGAGCCGCGCCAGGGTGGCGATCGGTACCAGCCACCAGGGGCTCGCGCCGGCCTCGAGCAGGGCCCACAGCAGGGCGGCCTTCCACGCCAGGTGGAAGACCAGCGCCAGCACGGCGAAGCTGCCCACCTGGGCATCCTTCATGATCGCCCAGCGGCGGTCCAGCGGGGCGTTGCTGCCCAGGGCATCGGCCAGGTCCATCAGGCCATCCAGGTGCAGGCCGCCGGAGAGCGCCACCCACAGACTGAGCAGCAGCAGGGCCAGCAGCGGCGTGGGCAACAGCGGCTGCAGCAGCGTGCCGACGCCCCCCGCCAGGGCCCCGAGCAGCGCGCCCACCAGCGGATAGGCCCGCGCCGCCCAGCGTCGGGTGGCCGGGGTCCAGGGACAGGCCACCGGCACCGGCAACCGGGTCAGGAACTGGATCGCCAGCAGCGTGCCGAAGGCGGCGTCCTTCATGGGCTCTCTCCCTTCCAGTCGATGGGCTGGCCGGCCACCACCTCGATTACCCGATCCGCCCGCCGGGCCAGCTCGCGGTGCAGGCCCTGCAGGAAGGCCAGGTAGCGCCAGACCAGGGGGTCCCGGGGGGGCAGGTCCTCGTTGAGATCATTGGAGACCACCACCAGGGCGATGTCGCGACGACGGGCCGTCGCGACCAGTTGCTGGAGCCTCGCCGCCCCCTCCGCCTCCGCCAGGCGGGCCTCGAACAGCGCCTGGCTGGCCCACAGGGTCAGGCAGTCCAGCAGCACGCTGCTGCCCGCCTCGACTCCAACCAGGGCACCGGCCAGATCCAGGGGCGCCTCGAGGGTCACCCAGTCCTCGCCGCGCTCGCGTCGGTGGCGGGCGACCCTTGCTGCCATCTCGTCGTCGGCGACCCGGGCCGTGGCCAGGTAGACGAGGCCGCCGGGGCGCGGCGATCGCCACGCCCGGGCCAGGGCCTCGGCCACCGCGCTCTTGCCCGAGCGCGCCCCGCCGGAGACGAAGGCGATCATGGGCGCCGCCACTCGGCCAGGGCCGCCAGCAGGCGCGCGTTGTCCGGGCCGTCGCGCAGGGCCAGGCGCAGCCAGCGGCCATCGAGGCCGGGAAAGGAGTGGGTATGCCGGGCCAGCAGGCCCCGGCGCAGCAAGAAGGCGAAGAGCGCCTCCGCCTCCTGCGCCTGCCACCTTCCGCCCAGCAGGAAGTAGTTGGCCTGGGTGGGCGGCACGTCGTAGCCCAGCTCGCGAACCGCCTCGGGCATGGCCGGACGCTGCCCGGCCAGCCAGTCCCGGGTGCGCGCCAGGTAGTCGGCGTCGGCCAGCAGCGGGGCCACCAGCCCCAGCGCCAGGGCATTGACGCTCCAGGGCATCTGCCGGGCGCGGGCCCCTCGCACCAGCGCGGGGGCGCCGAGCAGGTAGCCGAGGCGCAGGCCCGGCAGGTCGAAGAGCTTGGTCAAGGAGCGCAGCAGCAGCAGGTTCGGCGCCCCCGCCAGCAGCGGGGTGAGGCGCTCGTCGCCGTCGGTGAAGTCGACGAAGGCCTCGTCCACCACCAGGGTCGTGCCGGTCTCGCGCCCCCGGGCGAGCAGGCGCTCGATGGCCTGCCGGGGCACCAGGGTGCCGGTGGGATTGTTGGGCCGGCACAGGAAGGCGACGTCCACCTCGGCCAGGGCCCGCTCGGTGGCGGCGACGTCGAGCCGGAAGGCCTCGCCGCACAGCGCCAGCGACGCCACCGCCAGGCCATAATGGTCACAGGCCCGACGGTACTCGCCGAAGGTCGGCTCGATTACCAGTGCCCGACCGCCGGCGTGCAGGGCCGCCGCCAGGTAAATCGCCTCGGCGCCGCCGTTGGTGGGCAGCACCTGCTCGGGGGTCAGCCCTTCGCGGGCGGCGATGGCCCGGCGGGCCCGGTCGTCGTCCGGGTCCGGGTAGTCGGCGAGCCGACCCGCGGCCTCGCCCAGCCAGTCGCCCAGCCAGGCCGGGGGGCCCAGCGGATTGAGGTTGGCGCTGAAGTCGATCAGCGGATGGTCCTGCGGTAGGCCGAAGCGCGCCAGCAGGGGCGCACGGCGGCCCCCATGGCGGGGCCAGTCGGGTGGGGAGAGGCGATTCATGTCAGCCACTCCTGCACCAGCACCAGGGGCGTGGCCAGCAGCAGGAAGGCCAGCCAGCCGCCATGCATGTGACGGATGGCACGCTCGATATGGCCGGCGGTGAGGACCTCATGGGGCGTGCCCAGGGTGGCACGCGGCGAGGGGCGCCCGGCGTAGTGGTTGAGGCCGCCGAGCCGGACCCCCATCAGGTTGGCCACCATGGCCTCCGGCCAGCCGGCATTGGGGCTGGGATGGCGGGACGCCTCGCGGCGCGTGGCCGCCAGTGCCCCGGCGCGGCGACTGCCGGGGATGGCCCGGGCGGCCAGCCACAGCGACAGGGCGGTCAGGCGGGCCGGCAGCCAGTTGACGGCATCGTCGAGCCGCGCCGAGGCGCGGCCGAAGTCCATGAAGCGCGGGCTGCGGTAGCCGACCATGGAGTCCAGGGTATTGGCCGCCTTGTAGGCCAGCGCCAGGGGCGCGCCGCCGAGCAGTGCCCAGAACAGGGGCGCGGTGATGCCGTCCACGGTGTTCTCGGCCACGGTTTCCACCGCCCCCCGGGCCAGTTCGGCCTCGTCGAGGTCGGCGGTGTCACGGCCGACGATCCGGGCAAGCTGCTGCCGGGCCTCGGGCAAGGCCCCACGGATCAGGGGCTCGGCCACCGCCCGGGCGGCCTCGGCGAGCCCCCGGGCGGCCAGGGCCGTGGCCAGCAGGCCGAGCTCCGCGGCCACCGCCAGCCAGGGGCTGAGCCAGGCGAGGCATGCCAGCAGGCCCCAACTGAGCGCCCAGGTCCCGCCCACCACCAGCACCGCCAGCCATATGCCGCGCCGCCGGCGGGCGGCGGCCGGTCCCTGGTTCCAGGCGCGCTCCAGCCGGGCGATCACCCGGCCGATGCCCACCACGGGATGCGGCAGCCAGGGCGGGTCGCCCAGCAGCAGGTCGATGGCGAGGGCCGCGCCGATCAGCGCCAGTAGCTCCCAGGACAGCGGGGCCAGCGTCATGACACGACCTCCCCCGCGGCCAGGGAGGCCCGGATGGCCCGGAACACGGCGCCCCCGAAGGCCAGGCATCGCACGGGCGGGCGCCGCGAGACCGCCACCGGCTCAGCGCGCCCGGCGGTCATCGACACCGGCATCGCCGAAGGTCGCCATCTCCGCCAGCATGGCCGTGGCCGCCTCGAGCAGCGGGAAGGCCAGGGCGGCGCCGCTGCCCTCGCCCAGACGCAACGCCATGGCCAGCAGCGGCTCGCCGTCGAGCGCCGCCAGGGCCCGGCCGTGGCCGGGCTCATCGGAGCGATGGCCGAAGATCAGGTAGGGACGCAGGGCCGGGTCGAGGCGGCAGGCGGTGAGCGCGGCCACGGTGGCGATGAAGCCATCGACGAGGATCGGCAAGCGGCGGGCGGCCGCGCCCAGGTAGGCGCCCACCATGGCGGCGATCTCCAGGCCGCCCAGCCGGGCGAGCACCTCCAGGGGATCGGCGGGGTCCGGCGCCCGGGCGACGAGGGCCGCCTCGATGACCGCTCGCTTGTGGGCCAGGGCGTCACCGGCCACCCCGGTGCCCGGGCCCACCAGCTCGGCCACCGGCGCCCCGGTCAGGACCGCCAGCATGGCGCTGCTGGCGGTGGTGTTGGCGATGCCCATCTCGCCGACGATCAGGCAGCGACAGCCGGCCGCGGCGGCGCGCTCGGCGGCGCGTCGGCCAACCTCGATGGCCGAGCCGGCCTCGTCGCGGGACATGGCATCCTGCCGGGCCAGGTTGGCGGTGCCGGGGCGTACCCTGTCGTGCACGACCCCGCTCGCCGGCAACTCGCCGGCCACCCCCACGTCGACCACTTCCAGCCGCGCGTCGAGGCGCCGCGAGAAGACATTGATGGCCGCCCCGCCGGCGACGAAGTTGGCCACCATCTGGGCCGTCACCGCCTGGGGGAAGGCCGAGACGCCCTCCTCGGCCACCCCGTGGTCGGCGGCGAAGACGACCACGCCGGGCGGCGTGACGCGCGGGAAGTCCTCGCCGGTGATGCCGGCCAGGGTCACCGCCAGCGCCTCCAGGCGACCCAGGCTGCCGGGGGGCTTGGTGAGGGTATCGAGATAGCGACGGACCCGCTCGGCGCAGGCCGCGTCCGGCGCGGCGATGGGTGGCAGAAGATCGTTCACGGGGCGTCTCCGGGCATCCTTGTCGAGCCGGACATCCTACCAGAGGGGAGCCGGCGAGGCCTGCCTGCGGATCGTCGATCCGCTGCTAAGCTGATTCAGGCAACACCATCACAACGATGCCCCGGCGGGAGACACGCCAGCCGCCCAGCCGGGCGAGCCAGGAGTCAGCACCATGACCCAGACACCGCCACGCACCCGCGGGCTTCATGAGCTCTACGCCGAGGACCCCGAGGCCGCCGACAAGCTGCTGTGGGATCGTGAAGTGGACCCGGTGACCCGCCGCGGCTTCCTCAAGCGCTCCAGCCTGCTGGCCATGGCCGCGGCGGTGGGGGGCAGCATTCCCTTCGCCCACCAGATGCCCGGCGGCCTGATCCCCGCCGCCCTGGCCCAGAGCGAGGAACCCTTCCGCCTGACCGGCAAGGAAGGCCTGACCGTCCTCAACGACCGTCCCATCAATGCCGAGACGCCCCCCCACCTGCTCGACGACGACGTGACACCCGGCCGGTTCATGTTCGTGCGCAACAACGGCATCCCGCCGGCGGTGGAGGCCATCGACGTCGATGCCTGGCAACTCGAGATCGCCGGGGAGTCCTGCGTGAATCCGCAGACCTTCTCCATCGCCGAGCTCAAGCAGCAGTTCGAACACCATACCTACCAGCTGCAGGTGGAATGCGGCGGCAACGGACGCAGCGAGTACGTGCCCTCGGCGAGCGGCAACCAGTGGACCACCGGGGCGGTGGCCTGTCCCTCCTTCACCGGGGCGCGGCTGCGCGACGTGCTGGAGGCCTGCGGCATCGCCGAGGACGCCGTCTATATCGGCTACTACGGCGCCGACAGCCATGTCAGCGGCGACCCCGAGCGGGAGCCCATTTCCCGGGGGGTGCCCATGGCGAAGGCGCTGGAGGACGAGTCGCTGATCGCCTGGGCGATGAACGGCGAGGATATCCCCTACCTCAACGGCCACCCGCTGCGCGTGGTCTGTGGCGGCTGGCCGGGGTCGGTATCGGGCAAGTGGCTGAACCGCATCGTGATCCGCAACCAGAAGCACGACGGCACCAAGATGGGGGCGCCCTCCTACAGCGTGCCCAAGCATCCGGTCGCGCCCGGCACCGAGGTGCCGCTGGAGGACTTCGAGACCATCCACTCCATGCCGGTGAAGTCGCTGGTGACCTTTCCGAAATCGGGCGTCACGCATGCCCTGGACGAACCGCTGGCGGTGCGCGGCCATGCCTGGGCCGGGGATCTCGCGGTCGAGGCCGTGCATGTCTCCATCGATTTCGGCGCCACCTGGCAGCAGACCGAGCTCAAGGCGGCGCCCAACCGGCTCGCCTGGCAGCGCTGGACGAGCGCGGTGGAATTTCCCGAACCCGGTTACTACGAGGTCTGGGCCAGGGCCACCGACAGTCAGGGACGCGCCCAGCCGATGGTGGTACCGGGCTGGAATCCCAAGGGCTATCTCAACAACGCCTGCCACCGCATCGCCGTCCAGGTGGCATAGGGGGTCCCATGACGATCACGCTACCCGTGCGGCCGTTGCTGCTGGCCCTGACCTTGCTCGTCCCCCCGGGCGCGGCCGCCCAGGAGACCGACCCCGAGACCGGCCTGGTCAAGGCCGAGGGATGGCAGGTGGTCAAGGCCAACTGCACGGTCTGCCATTCCGCCAAGCTGGTCACCCAGAACAGTGGCTCGCGCAACCATTGGGAGCACCTGATCCGCTGGATGCAGGATACCCAGGGACTCTGGCAGTTCCGCCCCGAGATGGAGGCCACCATCCTCGACTACCTGGCCGAGCACTACGGGCCCAAGGCCGGCGCCCGCCGTGCTCCCCTGCCCCGTCAACTGATGCCGGACACCCCCTACGCGTCAGGCGATGATGCCGGCTGATCCAGCCGGCGTGCCGCCGGCCGCTCGGCCGATGGATCCCTGGGCGACGGATCCGGAACCTCAGCGCACTAGCGTCTGTCGCTGACGTCGCCTGTCACGGAACCGGCCAGCCGGCGGTAGCGCTCTGGGAGATGTTTATCCCCAGAGCCATGTCGGATCGTCGGCGGCGGGTAACCATGGTGCCACGATCCCAGGGACGACAACGATGAATCGACGCGACTTCCTGAAGGCCAGCACCATCCTCGGCGGCGCCTTCCTGCCCCTCTCGCCTCTGCTCGCCGCTCCCTCACGGCGAATCCCCACCACCGGTCCCCGCGAGCCCTTCGATCATGCCTGGCTCAAGGGCCTGGCCCGTCACCTCGCCGAGCAGCCTCCACGGGAGGCCCCTCCCGAGTTGCCGGCGACACTCGAGGACCTGAGCTGGGACCAGTACCAGGCCATCAGCTTTCGTCCCGATCACGCCCTCTGGGCCCAGGACGAGGTCCCCTTTCGGGCCCAGCTCTTTCACCTGGGCCGAAATTTCAGGCGGCCGGTCAGGATCTACACCCTTCGCGACGGCCAGGCTCAGGAGGTCGCCTACGATCCGGCGATGTTCGACTTCGGCGCCTCCGGCGTCGAGGGCGAGACCCTCGACGAGCACCTGGGCTTCGCCGGCTTCCGTCTCCACCACCGGGACGACTGGCAACGGGATATCGCCGCCTTCCTCGGAGCCAGCTACTTCCGCGCGGTCAGTGACTCCCTGCAATACGGCCTGTCGGCGCGCGGCCTGGCCATCGACACCGCCATGAACCGCCCCGAGGAATTTCCCGACTTCACCCGCTTCTGGCTGGAGCGACCCGGCGACGGAGAGGCCGTCAATGTCTATGCCCTGCTCGAGTCGCCCAGCGTCACCGGCGCCTATCGGTTCCGGATCAGCACCCCGGAAGACGGCGTGGTCATGGACGTGGACGCCACCCTCTACCCGCGCCAGGGCATCGAGCGCCTGGGCATCGCCCCGCTGACCAGCATGTACCTGGTCGGCGAGAACGACCGCGACGCCGGCTGGGACTGGCGTCCCGAGATCCACGACTCCGACGGCCTGGCGATGCACACCGGCGATGGCGAATGGCTGTGGCGCCCGCTCACCAACCCGCGCCAGTTGCGCTTCAATGCCTACGCCGACACCAACCCCCGCGGCTTCGGCCTGGTCCAGCGTGACCATGACTTCGACCACTACCAGGACGACGGCGTCTTCTACGACCGCCGGCCCAGCCTGTGGGTCGAGCCCAAGGGCGACTGGGGCGCCGGCTCGGTGCAGTTGACCGAGATCCCGACCCTCGACGAGACCTTCGACAACATCGTCGCCTTCTGGCACCCCGAGGCCCCCATCGAACCCGGCCAGGAGATGCGGTTCGGCTACCGCCTGTACTGGCACGCCTACCCGCCACATCAGCCGCCCCGAGCGCGCTGCGTCGCCACCCGCACCGGCCTGGGCGGGGTCGTCGGCCAGCCTCGTGAGTACTTCAGCCGGCGCTTCGTGGTCGACTTCCAGGGCGGCCCTTTCCCCCTCGATGACCAGGCAGACTTCGAGGTCAAGCCGGTCATCGTGACCTCGGCGGGCCGCGTCGAGATCACCTCGGCCCGCGCCCTGGAGGCGATCCAGGGCTATCGGGCGATGTTCGATGTCGTTCCCCCGGACGATGGCACCGAGCCGATCAATCTGCGCCTCTATCTGGAGGGCGACGGCCAACCGCTGACCGAGACCTGGATCTACCAGTGGACGCCGCCGCCCGCCGAGGAGCGGAAGCTTCACAACCCCGCCCACCTGTGAGCGCCACGCTTGCCCGACCGGCCTCTGCGGGGGACTCGTGACCGGGCACTGGGCGCTGGCCGTTGGCCCCGGCCGGGCCTTCGGCTTGCAGACGGAAGCGCCGCTTTTATACTGTATATAAACACACGTACCGAGCGACGCCGCCATGACCCTTCGTCATCCCTCGCTGCCGCACAAGGGGCGCGGCGCCACCTTCGACCCGCCCAATCGATTCGCGCCGTCTCACAGCGAGGCGATCGACGACGGCTGGTGGCAGGAGGCCGTGCCCGAACGCCTGGCCACCGAGGTGGTGGAGGAACGCGCGCGCAGCGCCCTGGCGTGGAACACCTCGCCGGACCTGCCCTTCGACCGTTCGCTGAATCCGTACCGGGGCTGCGAACACGGCTGCATCTACTGTTACGCCCGGCCGAGCCACGCCTACTGGGATCTCTCCCCCGGGCTGGACTTCGAGACCCGCCTGATCGCCCGCACCGGCCTGGTCGAACGGCTCGAGGAGGAACTGGCCCGGCCGGGCTACGTCTGCCGGTCGATCAACCTCGCCGGCAACACCGATGCCTACCAGCCGCTGGAGGCCGAGCGTGGTACCACCCGCCGGGTGCTGGCCTTCCTGCTGGAGTGCCGCCACCCGGTCACCCTGGTCACCAAGAGCGCGCTGATCCTGCGTGACCTCGATCTGTTGTCGGCGCTCGCCGAGCGCCGGCTGGTGCGGGTGATGGTCAGCCTGACCAGCCTCGATCGCGACCTCAAACGCGCCCTGGAGCCGCGGGCGGCGGCGCCCGAGGCGCGCCTCAAGGTCATCTCGCGGCTGGCCGGCGCCGGCGTGCCGGTGGGGACCCTGGTCGCCCCGGTGATTCCGGGGCTCACCGACCATGAGCTGGAGCGGCTGATGACGGCCGCCCGGGAGGCCGGCGCCGTCAGCGCCGGCTGGATGCTGCTGCGCCTGCCCCGGGAGGTCGCCCCGCTGTTCGAGGCCTGGCTGGCCGAGCATTATCCCGAGCGGGCGACCAAGGTGATGAGCCTGATCCGCCAGTGCCGGGGCGGACAGGCCTACGACGGACGCTTCGGGCACCGCCTGCGCGGCCAGGGCGTGTTCGCCGAGTTGCTCGAGCAGCGCTTTCGCAAGACCTACCGTCGGCTCGGCTTCCCCGGCGATGTGCCACTGGATACCACGGCCTTCCGGCCGCCGCGGCGGCAGGCGGATCTCTTCGACTAGGCCGGCGCCGTCAGGGCACCAGCACCGCGGCGCCGGAGAAGCGGCCGGCGCGCAGGTCGTCCAGCGCCCGGCTGGCCTCCTCCAGCGGATAGGCACGCGTCTCGGTACGAATCGGCACCTGCGGGGCCAGGGCGAGGAACTCCTCGCCGTCACGCCGGGTGAGGTTGGCCACCGAGGTCAGGTGGCGTTCCTTCCACAGCAGGCGGTAGGGAAAGGACGGGATATCGGACATGTGGATGCCGCCGGAGACCACCCTGCCCCCGGGACGCACCTGGGCCAGGGCGGCGGGCACGAGATCGCCCACCGGCGCGAACAGCAGGGCGGCATCCAGCGGTGCCGGCGGCGCCTCGTCGCTGCCCCCGGCCCAGGCCGCGCCGAGGCGCCGGGCGAAGGCCTGGGCCTCGCTGTCGCCGGGCCGGGTGAAGGCATAGACGGTCTGGCCGCGGGCCCGGGCGAGCTGGACGAGGATATGGGCCGCAGCGCCGAAGCCGTAGATGCCCAGCCGTCGCGGCGTGTCGCCGCCAGCGAGTCGCCAGGTGCGATAGCCGATCAGCCCGGCACATAGCAGGGGCGCGGCGGCCTGGGCCTCCTCGGCCGGCAGGGGGAAGCAGTAGCGGGCGTCGGCGACGCAGTACTCGGCATAGCCGCCGTCCCGGGTGTAGCCCGTGAACTCGGCCCGCTCGCAGAGGTTCTCGCGCCCGGCCCGGCAGGCATCGCATTCGCCGCAGGTCCAGCCCAGCCAGGGCACGCCGACCCGCTCGCCGGCCACCAGCCTCGAGACGCCGTCGCCCAGGGCGTCGACCTCGCCGACGATCTCGTGACCGGGAATCAACGGCAAGCGGGGCCGGTCGAGCTCGCCGTCCACCACGTGGAGGTCGGTACGGCAGACGCCGCAGGCCAGCACCCGGACCCGCACCTCGCCGGGGCCCGGCTCGGGGATAGGAATATGCTCGAAACGTAGCGGCTGGTTCGGGGCGTGCAGTCGCATGGCACGCATCTCGCTCATGGGACGCTCTTCCTCTGGAGGATCACGTCCCGAGCATAGCGCACTCTCTCACCCCTCGACCGCCACCTCATAGCCGGTAAACTTGCGCAGGTTGATCACGCCGCTGTCGAGGATCAGGTACTGGCCCTTGATGCCCAGCAGGGTGCCGGCCACCTCGGGCTGCTTGTCGAAGTTGTGGGAGACCACCTTGCGGGGGTACTCGAGCACCGGGTATTCGAAGGTGCGCGGACTGGCGTCGAGCGGGCGGATGGCATCATCGCCGAAGCGCTCGCGCAGGTTGGCGAGGCCACCGGCCAGGGCGTCGAGCAGGCGGTCGCGCTCGGCGGCCAGGTCCAGCGCCTCGGCCTCGCCCTTGAGCATGGCCCGCCAGTTGGTGCGATCCGAGACCTGCTCCTTGAACAGCACCTCGACGAAGCCTGACTGCTGGCGGGAGTCCACCTCGAGGATGGGCAGCGCCTGCACCGCACCCTGGTCGAGCCAGCGGGTCGGCACCTGGGTACCGCGGGTGATGCCGACCTTCAGCCCCGAGGCATTGGCCAGGTAGACCACATGGGGCTGGAAGCAGTGCCGCTCCCCCCAGTCGGGCTCGCGACAGGTGCCCTGGTAGAAGTGGCAGAGTTCCGGCTTCATGATGCAGGTATCGCACTGGGCCAGCTTCTTGAAACAGGGATAGCAGTGCCCCTGGCCGAAGCTCTTGCGGGTCGCCCGGCCACAGTGGGTACAGGCGATGGCGCCGGTCCAGGTCAGGCGCAGGGGCTGACCGAGGCGGGCATTGAGGTCCAGGCGGGCCTCGCCGGCTCGCAGGGTGTAACGGGCCGGCGAGCCCGGCGCCACGGCCATCTTGGTCAGGCAGCCCTGCAGCGTGGTCGCCTCAATCACGGCTGGCATCCCGGGCCAGGCCGGCCAGCGCCGGCGAGACGTTGGCGCCGCGGCTGTCCGCGCCGCAGGTGCGGCGTTCGAGATAGCCGATCCGGGCCGGCTCGGGCACGCCGTTCTCCACCTCGTAGCGCATCACCGCCTCGAGGCACAGCTCGGTCTGCTCGGCCGTCAGGAAGCGGCCGTCCGGCCACTTGCGCAGCGACACCGCCTGCTTGAGGCGCTCGTAGATGGCGGGGGTCATCTGCTGGATCATGCGCTCGAAGGTCATATCGCTCATGGCGGACTCCGGGGATTCGGGCTCAACGGGGGGAACGGACACGGCGGGAATGATACCAGCCCAGGACGAGCCCCACGACCAGCCCCCCCACATGGGCCTCGTTGGCCACGTTGCCGAAGCCGACCACGGCGGCCACGTCTGTCATGGTGAAGACCATCCAGCCGAGCATGAACACCACCAGCATCTGCGGCACGAAGAAGCCGTCGGCGGGACGGCGGCGCGACATCAACCAGACATAGCCGAGCAGCGCGAAGTCGACGCCGGACATGCCGCCGAACAGCACGGTGCCGGTGGCGTACTGGGCCAGGTTGCCGCCGATGCCGGCCGCCAGCAGCAGGGTGAGCATGCGCCCGCGGCCATGCAGCGCCTCCACCTGGCGACCGAAGAACCACAGCCATAGCATGTTGAAGATCAGGTGCATCCAGCCGAAGTGCAGGAAGGCCGGTGACAGCAGCCGCCAGACCTGGCCCGAGGCCAGGGTCTCCGCCAGGCTGCCGAAGGCCAGCTGGCCCTTGACCACGCCCACGGGCACGATGGTCAGGGCGGCGATCACCAGGTCCCCGAGCACGCCCATCACGGCGAACACGGCGAGGCACAGCGCCAGGGCCGTGGCGGTCACCGGCGCCTGGCGAAAGGGGATCCGCCACGCCGGCAGGGACCGGCGGGTCCCATCCCGCGCCTCGGGCATCAGGGACTCGCCGCGCTGCCAGCGCTCCACCAGGCGCTGCATGGCCGCCTGCTGGGCGGGGTCGATCAGCCATAGCACCTGGCCCTCGGCCTCCTCGGTGAACAGGTGGCCGATGCGGTGGGCCCAGAGGGCCTGGCGCAGGTCATGGATATCGACGTCATGGGGCAGCAGGATCACCCGGTACATGGTCTCTCCAGCGGTGGACGAAGCGGCTGCGCCGGGCACAAAGAAAAAGTCCGGCGGAGGGGGCCGCCGGACAGAGCAAGGGATCATTCAAGGGAACACCTACTCAGATACGGACGACGGCGGGAAGTTCTGGCCCTGGCGCGATATTTTCGTAAAGAAATGTATCAATCGAAATCGATCTCCCAGGGCTGGGGGCGGGCCTGCTCCTCCCGCGGCACGCGGATCCACACGAAGTGGTTGGCGTCGAGGCGCGACTCGCCGCTCCAGCGATAGGCCACCAGGCGGCCGAACTTCACCGCACTGTAGTCCAGGCAGGCGATATTGGGCGCCGGCAGGGCCGGGATGCCCTCGCACCAGTAGTGGCCGATGAACAGCGGCGGCTCGTCCGGCCCGTAGAAGCTCAGCCGGGCGCGCTCGGCCTCGGTCAGCTCGCGCCTTTCCAGCTCCCCGGGCAGGTTGTCCGGCTGGAACACCACATCCCCCCAGGTCCGGGGGGTGCGCGCCCAGAAATGCGCCCGGAAGCTGCGCCGCGTGAAGCCGTCGCCGGACTGGATCTGGATGCCCTCGGGCAGCGGGATATGGCTGCCCCGCGTCAGCCGGTCGAGGATGCGGAACGCCCGGGTGCCCGGCTGCACGGCGGCGGTCAGGAAGTCGATGTCGATCCGGGCATCGGGGCGCTCGCGGCGCAACTCGTCGATCAGCGCCTGATCCCAGCAGGCATGCACCACCCGCAACCCGTCATGCTCCAGGCACAGTGGGATGTCCATGAACCAGTCCAGGGCGTCCTCCCACTCCTGGGGATGGTCGCGGTACTGATCGAGGGTCTCCTGGATGATGCGATTGTGGCGCGGCGTATGCTCGCGCAGCCATTCCCGGCCGAGGTCCGGCGGAGCCCGGTGGCTGTAGGCCAGGGCATTGACCTCGTGGTTGCCCATGACGATCAGCGCCTCGCCCTCCTCCACCATGCGCCGGGCGATGGTGACCGCCAGTCGGATCCGCGGCCCGCGGTCGATCAGGTCACCGAGGAAGATCACCTTGCGCCGGGGGTGGCGATAGACGCCGCCACGCTGGTGATAGCCAAGGCGCTCGAGCAGCGACGCCAGGGTCGCGCCACAGCCGTGGACGTCGCCGATCAGATCATAGCCTTCGGGGGCGGCTTTGCTCACCTCAGTCTCCCAGGCGGTTGCTCCAGCCCAGCTTGCTGCGCAGGACCTCGTAGAAATTGTGCCCCAGCGGATGCACCAGTTGCACGCGCTGGGGCTTGCGACGGATGACCAGCACATCGTCGGGCTTGGCCACGGCCCGGGTCTGGCCGTCGCAGCTGATATGGGGGTAGGTCTGGTTGGTCTCGCCGATATGGATACGGATCTCGCTGGCCGCATCGATGGCGATGGGCCGGCTCGAAAGGGTATGCGGGAACATCGGCACCAGGGTGATCACCTCGAGCCTGGGGTGCATGATCGGCCCGCCGCCGGAGAGCGCATAGGCCGTGGAGCCGGTCGGCGTGGCGATGATCAGGCCGTCGCTGCGCTGGCTGTGGACGAACTGGCCGTCGATGAACAGCTCGAACTCGATCATGCGCACGGCCTTGCCCGGGTGCAGC
Source organism: Halomonas sp. M4R1S46 (assembly GCF_025725685.1). NCBI lineage: Bacteria > Pseudomonadati > Pseudomonadota > Gammaproteobacteria > Oceanospirillales > Halomonadaceae > Halomonas > Halomonas sp. M4R1S46. Next base: position 1,085,465 of record NZ_CP107008.1, on the reverse strand, counting down.
ACCACCTCGTTGAGGGCGTCGCCGTTGCCCACCAGGGTATCGTCCCGGTAGAGTTCGGCGTCGAGCAGGAACCGTTCCTCGAGTTCGAAGCGCCCCTTGAGCACCTCCCCGACCCGTTCCTCGAGCTCGTCGGGGGAAATGTCGGTGAGAAACCCCAGTCGTCCGCGATTCACCCCAAGCACCAGGGTGCCGCTGTGGCAGAGGGTGCGGGCGGCGCCCAGCAGGCTGCCATCGCCGCCGACCACGATCACCAGGTCACATAGCTCGCCGATCAGGCGTCGACTGGCCTCGGGATGGCCATGGCCCAGCAGCACGGTGGCCGTGCGGTCCTCGATGATCACGTGGTAGCCGGCGCCATCGAGGAAGCGGCAGAGCCGCTTGAGGGTCTCGACCACCTTGGCACTGCCCAGGCGGCCGATCAGGCCGATGTTCTTGAAGGGTTGCATGTGCGGGTCCTTCGCTTCACGACGGCTCATTATGGCGATACGCCGTGAGCCGGGCAAACCGCCCTCAGGCGGCCAGCGGCGCCCGGCGCCGTTGCCACCACTCGTTGAGCGCCAGTGACCCGAGGATGATCGCCCCGCCCAGGGCCAGGCGCGGCAGGTCGGCGTCGCGGTTCCAGATCAGCAGGTTGACCAGCAGGCCGGCCGGCACCAGGGCATTGTTCATGATGGCCAGCGCACCGGCATCGACCCGGGTCGCGCCCAGGTTCCACAGGAAGTAGCCGAGGCCCGAGGCCACCAGGCCGAGCCAGGCCAGCACTCCCCACTGCACGCCGCCGGTGGGCAGGGCCGCGGCGTTGCCCAGCAGCAGGAAGGCCGGGGCGGCCACCGCCAGGGCGCCGAGATAGAACCAGCCGAAGATCGCGAGCCGCGGCAGCGCTGCGGGCAGGCCGGCGGAGAGGCGCCGGTAGCCGACCTGGCCCAGGGCGAAGCACAGGTTCGCCCCCTGCACCACCAGGAAACCCAGCCAGTAGCCGTCGTCGAGCCCGCGGTAGCGGATCACCGCGGCCCCGAGCACCGCCAGCGCGGCGGTGACGAGGTGGAAGGGGGTGAAGCGCCGGAACAGGGCGTCGTCGAGCAGGGTGATATAGAGGGGCGTCAGGATGGTGAAGAGCAGCACCTCCGGCACCGACAGCAGCAGGAAGGACTGGTAGAAGAAGATGTACATCAGGCCGAGCTGCACGGCGCCCAGCCCCAGCAGTGCCAGCCGCTGGCGCCCCCGCAGCAGCGCCGGCCGCAGGAAGGGCAGGAAGACCAGCGCCGCCAGGGCGATGCGGGTCATCACGGCGAAGTAGCTGTCTACCTGGCCGGCCAGGTAGACGCCGATCAGCGAGAACGAGAAGGCCCAGAGGACGGTGATGCCGACGAGGTAGCCCAAGGTCAACTCCAGAGAAAATAAGGGGTTGACGGCGATTATACCCGTGACGTTCGCCCTGCCAAGGATCAGGCCCGGCGCAACCAGTGGATCACGTAGACGACGCCGGGCACCCACCCGAGCAGGGTCAGGCCCAGCGCGATGGCCAGGCGACGGGGCCCGCCACCGGCCAGGCCCATGGCCAGCGGCGGCAACAGGACCGCCAGGGCGAGCAGGGCCGCGTAGGGCTCGGGCCGCGCCGGGGCCTCGGCGGACGGTGCGGCCTCGCTCGGCGCTTTGGACTCGGCGGGTGTGATGCGGTCCCGGTCGCCCGCCCGGGGGGTGAAGTGCTCCACGCCGCCCTCGTGCTCCAGGGCTCGGCGGTGGGCCTCCTGGTCGATCTTCTGCTCCAGACTCTCGGCGCCTTCGGCGAGGACATCGTGGTAGCGCTCCCAGTCTTCCCAGTCATGGGGCGTGCCGGCCCGTGGCCGGTGATCGCTGGCCTCGCGGGCACGGGACCAGGCCTTCTCCTCCAGGGTATTGGGGCGCTCCCGGTCGCGCTCTCCGTCCAGCCCCTTGCGGGCCAGGTATTCGCGGGCATCCATGAGGCGTCTCCATCGTTCGGGGATGCGGCATTGTGGCATATTGGAGTGGCCCGTCCGGCGCGGGTTCCTGGCTGTAGCACCGTTGGCAGGCAGGCGAGGGTCATGGAGATGGCAACGCTGCCGGTCGGCTATGCTGAACATGAGACACGTCCGGTCCGGCCCCGCGTCGCGCGCCACCGGGACCACGCGTCACGAGGCGACGGGCAACGGGCGAGTCAGGTACCAGCGTTGGCACAAGGAGAACCGCCATGCCCAGCAAGGCCCCCACCATCGTGCGCGAGATCATGTCCCGCGACTGCTACCGGGTCACCGGCAAGACCTCGGTATCCACCCTGGCCAAAGGCCTGGCGCTGCACCGCCTGCCCGGCGCCCCGGTGGTCGACGAACACGACAGGCTGATCGGGTTCATCTCCGAGCAGGACGTGCTCGGCAAGGTGCTGGAAAGCTCCTATCTCAACGAGGAGCCTCCGCTGGTGCGGGAGCTGATGCGCAACGAAGTGCTCGCCGTCTCCCCCACCAAGAGCATCACCGACCTCGCCCAGGAGATGCTGGGCGCCAAGCCCAAGGTCTACCCGGTCACCGAACAGGGCCACCTGGTCGGCATCGTGACCCGCCGCGATGTGCTCAGCGCCATCCTGCGCATGCGCCATTCCTGATCGCTCGTCCCGTTTTCAACGCTGACCCGCCCCCGGCCCCCGGCCCTCGCCGGGGGCGGTGTCGGTCATGCACGGGAGTCACGCAAAGAAAAGAAAAGCCGCCTCAGCGGGGCTGAGGCGGCAAAGGATCGAATATGCAAGCCAGAACAACAGTGTTAGCGACTGCCATCGCGCTGTTGCCTGCACCTGTTCTGACAGTGTCGGCGGGGAAAGTTCGTCATGCCGAGGAAATTTTTTCACGTTGTACGTCCGATGCCCCGGCACGATCGGGGTTGTAATCATTAACCCACTGGATATACTGGGAAACCTCGCGGGTGTAGCTCAATGGTAGAGCAGAAGCTTCCCAAGCTTAAGACGAGGGTTCGATTCCCTTCACCCGCTCCAGCTCTCCCCTCGCCCTCGGCGTATCCGGCCAGCCCACCGCCCCACTCCCGAGCGCTCCATGGCCCTGTTCCTGACCGTCTTTCTCGTCTGCCTGATCATCTTCGGCGGCATGGTCGCCATCCTGATGCTCTCGCGCACGCCCCGCTACCGCACCGAGCCGGAGCACCTCCTCGAGGTGTTCGACAAGGCCCTGGACAGCCGGGTCGGCGAGACCGAGTGGAACACCATCGTCGGCTACCCGGTGCGCCACGACGACTACCTGGAGGGCATACGGCGACGTGCCCAGCGGCTGATGGACGAACACGGCCGGCACGGCCGGGTCGCCCGCGGCAAGCCGCTGCTGGATGCCGAGGGCCGGGCCGAGCTGGCCGCGCTGCGCGATCACCTGGCGGCCCGCACCCGACTCAGGCGCCGACAAGCCGACCAGTGAGCGATGACGCCGTTTCCGGTAGAATGCGGCGTCACGACCCGCCACTGCATGCCGGAGGCCGATAATGACCAGCGCCATCCGCCAGATCCCCCTCGACACCGCCATCCACCACCATGCCCACGATTTCCACCAGATCGTGATCGGCCTGCGTGGTCAGGCCGAGTTCGAGATCGAGGGGCTGGGTGGCTCCATCTCGGCGCTCTCCGGCTGCATCGTGCCGGCCAACCACATGCACTACTATGCCGGCACCGGCGACAACCGCCAGCTGATCCTCGACCTGCCCCACGACGCCCTGTCGCTCACCGGCCACCACCATGAGCTGGCGCGGCTGTTCGACGCGCCGCGCTTCTTCGCCCTGGACGATCCCCTGGAGCGCTACCTGGACTTCCTGCTCCACGAGCTGCGCCTGATGTCGCAGCAGGGTCCCCTCCCCGTCATCCAGCAGGAGCGACTGGCCTCGACCCTGCTGGGCTCGCTGCATGCCCGGCTGGCCGGGGAGCCGCCCTGCCGGGGACGGAGTCTCGACCTGGCGGCGCTGGACCGGTTCATCGATCACCACCTCGGCGGCCAGCTGCGGGTCGCCGACCTGGCCGCGGAGGCCTGCCTGAGCGAGGCGCACTTCACCGAGCGCTTCCGCGCCCAGACCGGCCTGCCGCCCTGGCAGTACGTGATGCGGCGTCGCCTCGAGGCCTCGCGTCGCCTGCTGCACGAGAGCCACCTGCCGCTCTCCGAGATCGCGGCCCTGACCGGCTTCACCAACCAGAGTGCCCTGTCCCGTGCCTTCCGCCGCGCCTTCGGCCAGCCGCCCAGCCAGGTGCGGCGACGCGGCAGCCAGCGGCTCGCCTCTCCCGCCTCCCGCCACTAGACCAAGGTCGCAGAAAGGTTCCCCCGCAGGGCCAAGATCCGCGAAATCGACAAATCCCTCCGGGAAATCGACAAGCAGAACCTAATGATCGGCCCTAACCTCATAGGATGCCCTCGGTCCGCGGGCGGCCATGCGCCAGCGGCCGGGACTTTACCCTGTGACGACGGGCTTTTAGCGGGGATTTTCATGCTCAACGCCAACAACATGCTGGATGACGCCACCTGGCGTCAGGATCTCGACACCCTCTTCGCACGGATCAGCGATCACTATGCCATCGACGAGAACGCCTTCGTCGAGGAACTGATCAAGAGCCTCGATGCCGATCGGCAGGACTTCACGCGGATCGCCGACAAGACCGCCGAGCTGGTACGCGAGATCCGCGAGATGGACACGGCGGTGGACACCATCGACGAGCTCCTCCAGCAGTACAGCCTGGATACCCATGAGGGCCTGATGCTGATGTGCCTGGCCGAGGCCATGCTGCGCATCCCCGACAAGGCCACCGCCGACGCCCTGATCGAGGACAAGCTGGGCCCGGCCGACTGGCAGGCCCACGTCGGCCGGAGCGAGTCCTGGATGGTCAACGCCTCCACCTGGGGCCTGCTGATGACCGGCCGCGTGGTGACCCTCGACAAGCCCCGGGAGGGCAGGCCCTCGAGCTTCATCAACAAGATGGTCAATCGCATGGGCGAGCCGGTGATCCGCCGCGCCATGGTCGAGGCCATGAAGGTCATGGGCAAGCAGTTCGTGCTGGGCCGTGACATCGACGAGGCCCTCAAGCGCTCCAGGCCCCTGTTCGACAAGGGCTACACCTATTCCTACGACATGCTCGGCGAGGCGGCGCGCACCCGCACCGACGCCCAGCGCTATTTCGACGCCTATGCTCGCGCCATCGAGCGGGTCGGCAAGACCAGCCGCTCGCTGTCCGACAGGACGCCCGCCCCGTCGATCTCCATCAAGCTCTCCGCGCTGCACCCGCGCTACGAGTTCGGCCGCCGCGAGCAAGTCCTCGAGGAGCTGGTCGGCAGTGTGCGCGAGCTGGCCGGCCTGGCGCGCCGGCTGGGCGTCGCGGTGACCATCGACGCCGAGGAGGTCGACCGCCTGGAGCTGTCGCTGGAGGTGTTCCGCGCCGTCTACGAGAGCGACACCTGCCGCGGCTGGGGCCAGTTCGGCCTGGTGGTCCAGGCCTATGCCAAGCGTGCCCTGCCGGTGCTGCACTACCTCAACCGCCTGGCCGAGCGCCAGGGCGACGTGATCCCGATGCGCCTGGTCAAGGGGGCCTACTGGGATACCGAGATCAAGGAGTCGCAGCAGCTCGGCGTCGACGGCTATCCGGTGTATACCCGCAAGGCCTCCACCGACGTGGCCTACCTGGTCTGCGCGCGCTTTCTGCTGTCCGAGGCCACCCGCGGACGGATCTTCCCGCAGTTCGCCACCCACAACGCCCACACCATCAGCACCATCCTGGAGCAGGCCAACGCGGTCCAGCGCCCGTTCGAGTTCCAGCGCCTGCACGGCATGGGCGAAGCCCTCTATGACGCGGCCCTGAAGCGCGCCCCCGAGGGCACCTACTGCCGCATCTATGCCCCGGTTGGCGCCCACAAGGACCTGCTGCCCTACCTGGTCCGCCGGCTGCTGGAGAACGGCGCCAACTCCTCCTTCGTCCACCAGCTGGTGGATCCCAAGGTGCCGGTGGAATCGCTTTGCGTGCATCCGGTGGAGACGCTGCGCCAGTACGCGACCCTGGCCAACAACCGGATCCCCCTGCCGCGGGACATCTTCGGGCCGAAGCGCAAGAACTCCCGGGGCGTGAACCTGAACATCCGCAGCCAGTACCAGCCGCTGATGGACGCCATGGCCCAGCACATGGGCAAGCGGTACGAGGCCCGGCCGCTACTGGCCTTCGACGTGGCCACCGACCCGGCCCTGATCCACGACGTCACCAGCCCCTACGACCGGCGCCAGTCGGTCGGCACGGTGCGGTGGACCAGCAAGGAGCAGGCCGAGAAGGCCGTGGACGCCGCCTGGGCGGCCTTCCCGCGCTGGGATGCCACCCCCGTGGTCGAGCGCGCCGCCATCCTGCGCCGCTTCGGCGACCTGATGGAAGAGCACATGGCGGAACTGATGACACTGTGCTCCCGCGAGGGCGGCAAGCTGCTCACCGACGGCGTCGACGAGATCAAGGAGGCGGTGGACTTCTGCCGCTACTACGCGATGCGCGCCGAGGAGCTGTTCGCCGAGTCGACCCGCCTGCCCGGGCCCACCGGCGAGTCCAACGAGCTGATGCTGGGCGGCAAGGGCGTGTTTGCCGCGATCAGCCCCTGGAACTTCCCGGTGGCGATCTTCTGCGGCCAGATGGTGGCCACCGCGGTGGCCGGCAACACCGTGTTGGCCAAGCCGGCCGAGCAGACCTCGATCGTCGCGCACCGCGTCGTCGAGCTGCTCCATGAGGCCGGCATGCCGCGGGACGTGGTCCAGCTGCTGCCCGGCGACGGCCCCACCGTGGGCAGCGTGCTGACCAGCGACCCGCGCATCACCGGCGTGGTCTTCACCGGGGGCACCGATACCGCCCAGATCATCAACCGCGCCCTGGCCGGCCGCGAGAATGCGCCCCTGCCGACCCTGGTGGCCGAGACCGGCGGCATGAACGCCATGATCGTCGACTCCACCGCCCTGCCCGAGCAGGTGGTGGCCGACGTCATCCAGTCGGCCTTCCAGAGTGCCGGCCAGCGCTGCTCGGCGCTGCGCGTGCTCTACCTCCAGGACGACGTGGCCGACCGGGTCATCGAGATCCTCGAGGGCGCCATGGCCGAGCTGCACGTCGGCGATCCTCGCGACCTGGGCACCGACGTGGGTCCGGTCATCGACGAGGATGCCCGCAAGAACCTCCAGGCACATATCGACAGGCTCAAGGGCGAGGGCCGCCTGCTGGCCGAGACCAAGCTCGACCCGGCCCATACCGGCAACGGCACCTTCATCGCCCCGACGGCGTTCCAGATCGAGGGCATCGATGCCCTGGAGCGGGAGCAGTTCGGCCCGATCCTGCATATCGTGCGCTACCAGGCCAGCGAGATCGACAAGGTGATCGCATCGATCAACGGCCGCGGCTACGGGCTGACCTTCGGCGTGCACAGCCGCAACGAATCCTTCGCCGATGAAATAGCGAAGAAAGTCCGGGTTGGTAACGTCTACGTGAACCGCAATATCATCGGGGCAGTCGTCGGGGTCCAGCCGTTCGGGGGGCAGGGCCTCTCCGGCACAGGTCCCAAGGCGGGTGGTCCACACTACCTGCTGCGGTTTGCCACGGAAAAGACGGTGACCGTCAACACCGCCGCCCTGGGTGGCAACGCGTCACTGCTCGCGCTGGGAGACGAGTGAGCATCAATCATCAACACAACAACACCGGAGGCCCCTATGGTTAATAACAATACCACCATCAGCTTCAAGCTCTCGCTCGACCTGATGGTGATGCTCGCCATCGGCGTTCTGGCCTGCATGGCGTACTAACAACCTGTCGGAGCTTCGTCCGGACTAATAAACTGGAGATGTTTTCATGGCTATTGGGGTTTGGATCAGTCTTTTTGCTTACTTTGCGCTCATGATCGCCATCGGCTTTTATGCCATGCGCAAATCCACGTCTACGTCTGAAGATTACATGCTGGGTGGCCGGGCCCTCAGTCCACAAGTGGCGGCCCTGTCGGCCGGTGCTTCGGACATGAGCGGCTGGTTGCTGCTGGGTTTGCCCGGGGCAATGTTCGTATCTGGCTTGGGTTCGGCCTGGATCGGTATCGGTCTGCTCGTGGGTGCGTTCTTCAACTGGACTCTGGTCGCACCACGCCTTCGCGAACAGACGGTTCACTATGGTAATGCGATAACCATTCCAGAATTCCTGGCAAACCGGTTCCCGACTCGGGCAATGTCGCTGAGAACGGTATCCGCAATCGTCATCGTGGTCTTTTTCGCGGTTTACACGGCGTCAGGCCTGGTGGCGGGCGGCAAGTTGTTCGAGAGCGCGTTTTCCGGAGTTATCAACATCGGTGGCCTGAGCGACTACGCTGCGGGCGTCGTCATCACACTGGGCGTGGTACTTGCCTATACGGTTGTCGGCGGCTTCCTGGCCGTGAGCATGACGGACTTCGTGCAAGGCTGCATCATGATGCTGGCACTGGTGATCATGCCGGCGGTTGTGCTCTTTGGCGAAGGTGGCGGCGGTTTCGCCCAGGCGTCACAGACCCTGAATGAAGTCGATCCCACGCTACTATCGTGGACGGAGGGACTGACCTTTATCGGCTGGCTGTCTGCGGTGACCTGGGGACTGGGTTATTTCGGGCAGCCGCACATCATCGTACGCTTCATGGCCATCCGGACTCTGAAGGATGTTCCTGTTGCCCGTAACATCGGCATGAGCTGGATGCTCATCTCCCTGATCGGTGCGATCTCTCTGGGGGTGTTCGGCCGGGCCTATGCGGTCCGCAATGGTATGGATGTCCAGGATCCGGAAACGATCTTTATCATCCTGGCGGATCTGCTGTTCCATCCGCTGATCACCGGTTTCCTCTATGCGGCACTGCTGGCTGCGATCATGAGCACCATTTCCAGCCAGCTTCTGGTGTCATCTTCATCACTGACCGAGGACTTCTACCGCCTGTTCCTGCGTAAAGAGGCTACGGAAAAGGAAACCGTCGGCGTAGGCCGGATCAGTGTCGTACTGGTTGGCCTGGTTGCAGCCGTCATTGCGTCTGATCCGGACTCTCAGGTTCTGGGGCTGGTCAGTAACGCCTGGGCAGGCTTTGGTTCGGCGTTCGGCCCGCTCATCATCCTGTCACTGATGTGGTCGCGCACGAACGGCGCTGGCGCCATCGCGGGCATGGTGGTGGGGGCCGCCACCGTCATGATCTGGATTTTACTGGGCTGGAACGGAGAGTTCATGGGAGGACCCGGTGTGTACGAGATCATTCCTGGCTTCATCGCTTCCTTCATTGCCATCCTGGTGGTGAGCAGCGTTACTGCCGATGCTGGCGAATATCAGCAAATCCAGCGCTGAAAGCGCGCGCATGACGCACTCAACGTAGTGAAAGGGCTCCTGCGGGAGCCCTTTTTGATGTTTGCTGATACACGGACAACCGAACCAGTATGGCCCCACCCGAACCAGCGTACTGCCCACGCCAGTCACACTCCGCAGCGTGATCGCCACCCGGCTTGTGCCGTTGGCAACTTGTGAGTCGGCTGGGTACCGTCCAGGTTGGAAGCCCCAAGCAAGCCTGATCATCCGCAGACCGGATCTCGACGAGAAAAGCCGCCTTCGGGCGGCTTTTCTGTGTCCGGCCTCAGCCCCGGACGCCGAGCCCCGCCACCACCAGCGCGAATCCCCACAGGGCCAGGCGGCTCCAGCGTGCCCCGGCCTGCCGCCACAGCCAGCCCTCACCGGTCTCGAGCGTCAGCGGGCGCACGAAGGCCGCCCCCAAGGCCCAGGCCCCGACGCCGACCAGCGGCCAGCGCCAGGCCAGCGGCAGGGCCTGGAGGGTCTCGGGCCGCAACAGCAGCCACACCGCCACCCCTGCCGCCAGCAGCAGTTGGGTCAGGGGGCGTTCCAGCAGGCCGGGACGCGGCCCGGCGAAGAGAGTCCTGCCACTCATGAGAGGCTCCGCTCGCGTCGTTATCCCTAAGTGAAGCCGAAACCCGGCCAGCCGGCGAGGATCGTGCAGGAAATGTGAAAGAATTATACAATTCTTGTAATTCCTGTCTGGACTGCCGGCACATCCTCATGAACCATGCGCATCCTACCCTATCTCGGCCATAGAAAAATTCTACAAGACGTTTAGAAACACTGTTCGTTATACTTCCTGTCACTGGTGCGGCGACGCCGAATGACTCGGCGTCGGCACCCTGGATGACACAGGGAGGATTCCCATGAAAACGACGCGAATCATCACCGCTGCCGCCCTCGCCACGGCCGGCATCATCGCCACCCAGTCCGCCATGGCCTACCAGGCCGGCGACCTCTATGTGCGCGGCGGCGTCGCCAAGAGCGAGGTCAAGGGTGACAATGGCCAGGCCGCCGGTGGCGACCTGGACATCTCCGACGAGCGCGGCTTCACGTACGGGCTGGGCTACCAGTTCCACGACCAGCTGGGCGTCGAGCTCAACGGCTCCCAGGACATCGAGCACGACCTCACCGTGAGCGGTATGGACGCCGGCTCGGTCGACCGTCGCCCGGTCAACCTGATGCTCAACTACTACCCGCTGGGTGGCACCAACTCCCGGGTACAGCCCTACGCCGGGGCCGGGCTGAACTATACCTACTTCAACGACGAGACCGCCTCGGGTCTCGATATCGAGGAGTCCTACGGTGCCGCCGCCCAGGTGGGCCTGGACTTCGCGGTCACCGACTATCTGCTGGTCGGTGCCTTCGCCAACTACGCCGACGTTGACGCCGACGTGGAGGTCAACGGCAACGATGCCGGCGAGGCCGAGATCGATCCGGTGACCGTGGGCGGTGGCGTGACCTTCCGCTTCTGAGCGAACGCCAGCCCTCGTCAGACAGAAGGCCCGCCGATCGGCGGGCCTTCCGTCGTGAGGGGCATGCCTAACGAGGCGTGTGGCGGGACAGCCCCAGCGCGGCCAGGGTGGCGTCATCCAGGCCGTGCACCGCCTCCATCTCGGCCAGGCGGGCATGGTAGGCCGAACTCAGGAAGGCCTCGCCGGCCAGCAGGTGCTCGAGGTATTCCCGGGCCGGCCTGAGCGCCTCGGCCGTGGTGCCCGGGGCGGCGATGTAGACCCAGGCCTCGATGGCCCCGTGCTCGGTATGGATCGGCAGGCGATGCCGGTCGTAGTCGTGAGGGTAGCCCTCGAAGGGATCCATCAGGTGGATCTGCTCAGGCGCGACCAGCTCGAAGAGCGCGCCTTCCACCCGGCCGCCGGGAGCGGGCACCACATTGGCATGGCTGATGCCCGCCACCCGGGAGGCCTTGTCGAAGCGCAGCCCGTGATCGGCCAGCATCCCGGGCAGCGCGCGACGGGTCGTGCCGATCCGCGCCTCCACCCGGGCCGGGTTCATGTTGCTGCCGTAGGCGAAATAATAGGGCATCGGCGCCTCAATTCTCGGTGACCAACTGGTCGATGCGCTCGACCACCTTGCACATCAGCACGCGCTCGCTGGTCCGGGCGCCTTCCTGGATCAGGTAGGCGTCCACCGCAGGGGCCACGTCGCAGGTCGACGGCAGCGGTGCGCGAGCCTCCACCAGCGCCTCCAGCCGGGCGATGAACACGAAACGCAGCCACTGAGGCAGCGCCATGGTGTCGATGCAGAACGGCTGGAGGCTGTCGAAGGCCTCGGGCTCGGGACGCTCCATGCGCCACATGTCGGCCGCCTTCATGGTGGATTCGAGTTCGCGCAGGGCCTGGTCGAGTTCCTCGTGTACGCTCATGGGATGTCGCTCCGGTCGGTCTGTATTCCCATTATCCCGCCTCGACGCGCCGAGGGCCAACCCCGGTTCAGGAGGGCTGGATGGCGGGCTGGGCAGCCAGGACCTTGCGCAGGAAGTCACGGGTGCGTGGATCCCGGGGCGCATTGAACAGCTGCGAGGGCGGCCCCTGCTCGACGATGCGGCCGCCCTCCATGAACACCACCCGGTCGGCCACATCCCGGGCGAAGCCCATCTCGTGGGTCACCACCAGCATGGTCTGACGCTCTCGCGCCAGCTGCTTCATCAGCGCCAGCACCTCCTCGACCCACTCCGGGTCCAGCGACGACGTCGGCTCGTCGAACAGGATCACCTCGGCCTGAGCCGCCATGGCGCGGCCGATCCCGACCCGCTGCTGCTGGCCGCCGGACAGCGAGGCCGGATAGGCATCGGCCTTGTCGGCCAGGCCGATGCGCTGAAGGATCTCCCGGGCCCGGGCATGCGCCTTGGCCTTGGGCCAGCGGTTGACCACGATCAGCCCCTCGGCGATGTTCTCCAGCGCCGTCTTGTTGGCGAACAGCGCATAGTTCTGGAACACGAAGGCCGTGCGCCGCCGGGCCGCGAGGATGTCGGCACGGGTCGCGCGGGTGACATCGACGTCCAGGTCACCGAGGATCAGGTGCCCGGCATCCGGTCGCTCGAGGAAGTTCAGGCAGCGCAGCAGGGTCGACTTGCCCGTTCCCGAGGGCCCGATCACCACGATGATCTCGCCCTGGTCGATGGCCAGATCGATGCCATCGAGGACGGTGGCGTCGCCGAAGCGCTTGACGAGATTGGCTACCTGGATCATCTGCGATACGCCTCGTTGAGCCGGGTCTCCAGCCGGCGCTGACACCAGGCCAGCAGCTCGACGATGACCCAGTAGAACACCGCCACCGTGATGAAGGCCTCGAAGTACAGGAAGCTGCCGGCCGCCTCCTTCTGGGTCGCCCCCATCAGTTCGGTCACGCCCAGCGTGAAGGCCAGGGAGGTGGCCTTGATCATGTCGATGAAGTAGTTCATCAGGGTGGGCACGGCCACCCGGGTGGCCTGGGGCAGCACGATGCGCCGCATCAGCTGGCCGTTGGTCATGCCGATCGACAGCGCCGCCTCGGTCTGGCTGCGATCCACGCCGACGATGGCGGCGCGGATCGATTCCGCCATGTAGGCGGCGAAGTGCAGGGTCAGTCCCATGATGGTGGCGGTGATGCCGTCGATCTGGGTGAGGAAGGCCAGGACCTGGGGCAACCCGTAGTAGAAGAGGAACAGCTGGACCAGCAACGGCGTGCCGCGGAAGAAGGAGATGAACAGCAGGGTCACGCCGTTCAGCCCCGGGATTCCCAGCACCCGGATCACCGCCAGGCCGCAGGCCAGTACCAGGGCCAGCGCCATCCCCGCCGCGGCCATGGCCAGCGTCAGCGGCAGATAGCGCAGCAGGATGGGCACCAGCCCCACCATGTAGTCGAAGTCGAGAACGCTCATGTCGGCCGTGGCAGCGGATCAGGGACGGGTGATGTCGTTGCCGAACCAGCGCTCGGAGATCTCGCTCAGGGTACCCTCCTCGCGCAGCGCGGTGAGGGCCGCATCGACCCGGTCACGCAGGGCCCGGTCCGCTTCGGTGTCGCGGAACGGCAGGGCGTTGCGGATCTCGGAGAACGGCTGGCCGGCAAGCGCCAGGGGTAGCGGCTTCTCCTGGATGACCTGGCTGGCGCTGACCCGGTCCATGACGAAGGCATCGACGCGACCCAGCGCGGTGTCCTGCTCGATGTTGCTCTCGTAGGTGCGGATATCGATCTCGTCGGCATAGGGCAGCTCGCGCAGCAACTGCTCGTAGTTGGAGCCCAGGTTCACCGCCACGGTCTTGCCGCGCAGGTCCTCGACCCCCGTGATGCCCTCATTGCCTTCCTTGACCACCACCTGGGCGCCGTCGTAGACGTAGGGCTGGGTGAAGACGTATTTCGCCTGGCGCTCCTCGGTGATGGTGATCTGGTTGGCGATGGTATCGATGCGACCGGACTCGAGCATGCCGAACAGGCCGGAGAAGTTGGCGGTCACGAACTCGACCTCGGCGTCCATTTCCTCGGCCACCGCCTCCATGACGTCGACCTCGAAGCCCTTGAGGGTGTCCTGCTCGACGAAGGTGAACGGGAAGTAGCCGCCGGACATGCCGACCTTGAGGGTCTCTTCCTGGGCCTGGGCGCCGCCGGCGATGGCGATGACGCCGGCGGACAGCACGGTCAGGGCAAGGGAACGTAACATGAGGGTACCTCCAGCGATAGTAAGAGTCGGATGGAATAAGTAATCGATTTCATATTCCATTTTGACACGTAAGGTAGGAAAAATCCCGGCCCACGGCCAATAGGCATCGATTATGCCTGCTATAGCCGGAGCCCGCAGGACGTTCATTCACAGATACACTGAACGTCCCTGTGGATAAGCCCTGGAAAGATACCCCATCCGCCGTCGCCACGGGCCCCGCCGGGGACTGGTCAGGAATTGACCAGTCCCCGGCGGACGCCGCCCTCCCGCGGGCTGACAGGACGCGGGTGCCGCGGTAGAGTGCACGGTCCGAGAGTGGGGAGACAGCATGCAGCCGATCGACAGCCTTCACGACTTCTTCGTTCGCACCGGTGCCGAGGTGAGGCTCTATCACCTGGGCCGGCGCGTCGAACCCTGCCCCCTCGAGGACCTGGCGGCCCTCGAGGCCGGCCAGCGGCCCTGGCCGCAACCCTGGCAGGGCAAGGCCCGCCTGGCCATGGTGTTTCGCATCGGCGAGCTCGAGGACCCGCTGATCTGGTTCCTGGCCCTGCCGCTGGACGAACAGGGCCAGCTCGACCCGGCCCCGCGGGACGCCTTCCTGCAGCGGCTGCTCGAGACCCTGGGGCGCAACGTCCGGGGCCTGGGCCGCGGGGACGGCGAACAGATCGACAATCTGATGAAGGCCAACCCCCTGGCCTTCACGCCCTCGATGCCCTTCCAGGCCCTGCTGCACGCCCGGGCGAGCCTCGACCTGGGCCGCCCGGCGAGCCAGCACCTGGAGCCGGCAGAGGCCTACCTGGAGGGGCAGCAGGCGCTGGACTGGCGCGCCCTGGGGCTGCAGGGCCTGGCCGACTTCGCGGTGCGCATGGACGCCGACCAGGCCAGCCGCCTGGCGGCACGCCTGCCGACCCTGCCCGACGAGGTCCTCACCTCGCTATGCTACTGTCTGGAACATGTGGCGATCCCCGAAGGCCTGGCCGCGGCCCTGCGCGCTCGGGGCGAGGCGGCCGCCGAAGCCGGCGATGTCGAGGCCTTCTGCGCCTGCGTGCGGGCCATCGCCGGTGCCGAGACCCGCGTGGCCGGCGCCTGGTTCGACGCCCTGCTCGACGACGCCGAGGCCTGCGGTCCCGACCTGCTGGCCGCCATGGCGGGACGCGGCTGGCGCCACCTGGAGGACGGCGAGCGGCTGCCGCGCTTCCTGACCCGGCTCGCCGAGGCGCCCCAGGCGGACTTCACCACCGTGGCCCGGGACCTGGCGCTGATCCCGCGCCTGCGCCTGCCGGTGCTGATGACGCTGCGCGAGGCCGCGCCGGATTCCTCCATCGGCCGCCGCCTGGCCGGCCTGTCCCGTTGAGTCGGCGCCACGAGGAGTGATGCCATGAAGGAACTGCCCTACCAGGCCAAGGCGGTGATCGGCCGCCGCGAGATGGTCACCCTGCCGGAACTGCACCTGACGCTGTGCGCCAAGGCCGATACCGGCGCCCGCACCTCGTCGCTGCATGCCGAGGACATCGAGTCCTACGAACAGGACGGCCACCTCTGGGTCAGCTTCACCACCCGGGGCGGCGGCCCCGGCAGCCCGGCCCACGTCCATCATATGCACCTGCATGACCGCCGCCGGGTGACCAGCTCCAACGGCCAGGCCGAGTGGCGCTACGTGATCCGCACGCTCATGCAGCTCGGCGAACTGGAGTTCCCGGTCGAGCTGACGCTGACCGACCGACGCAACATGCGCCACCCCATGCTGCTGGGACGCCGCGCCCTGCGCCGCCTGCTGGTGGCCCCGGGTGCCGGCTTCCTGCACGGCGAGCCCTGACGGCGAGCCCGGCTCCCTTTCCCTTTTCAGCCCACGCCACCGGAGACCCCGCCATGCACTTCGCGCTGCTGTCTCGCAATCGCAACCTCTATTCCACGCGTCGGCTGATCGAGGCCGCCGAGGCCCGGGGGCATACCGCACGGGTGGTCGACACCCTGCGCTGCTACATGAGCATCGCCTCGCACCATCCCTCGATGCACTACAAGGGCGAGGAGCTCGAGCACTTCGACGCGGTGATCCCGCGCATCGGCGCCTCCATCACCTTCTATGGCTGTGCGGTGCTGCGTCAGTTCGAGATGATGGGCACCTACGTGCTCAACGACAACGTCTCCATCACCCGCTCGCGGGACAAGCTGCGCTCCCTGCAGCTGCTCTCCCGCAAGGGCATCGGCCTGCCGGTGACGGGCTTCGCCCATTCCCCCGACGATATCCCCGACCTGATCACCATGGTCCGCGGGGCCCCGCTGGTGATCAAGCTGCTGGAGGGCACCCAGGGCATCGGCGTGGTGCTGGCCGAGACCAACCAGGCCGCCGAGTCGGTGATCCAGGCCTTCATGGGCATGAAGGCCAACATCATGGTCCAGGAGTACATCAAGGAAGCCAGGGGCGCCGACATCCGCTGCCTGGTGATCGGCGACAAGGTGGTGGCCTCGATGAAGCGCCAGGCCGCCGAGGGCGAGTTCCGCTCCAACCTGCATCGCGGCGGCAGCGCCAGCGTGATCCGCATCACCCCGGAGGAGCGCTCCACGGCGATCCGCGCCGCCAAGGCCATGGGACTGCGGGTCGCGGGGGTCGACCTGCTGCGTTCGAACCATGGCCCGGTGATCATGGAGGTCAACTCCTCGCCGGGCCTGCAGGGCATCGAGACGGCCACCGGCAAGGACATCGCCGGGCTGATCATCGAGCACCTGGAAAAGAACGCCGTGCCGCGTCGCAAGACGCCGCCCAAGCCTAAAGGCTAAGCAAATAATTCCCCGGCGGGGGTGGCAAAAGGCCGTCGACACCCCCACAATCTGCGTCACCGGAGGAGGTGACCGCCCATGTTTCTCGACAATCGCCAGGTGGCGATGGACAGCGTCCTCGAGGCGCTGGCCGACAGCATCGACTATTTTCAGGACAACCACGAGCGCCTGAAGCCGACCCTGCGCAAGGCCCTGACCCCCTACTTCGAGGCCAGGGACGAGTCGATGCGCGAGTTGCAGGAACTGGCCCGCAAGCACCTCGACCTCCTCCCGCGCGACGCCGATGTGGAGCGCGACGACTACATGTGGCTGTGGAGCCGCCTGAAGAGCTTCGTCGGCGACGACAGCCAGGTGCTGATCAACGAGCTGCTGGAACAGGAACGGGTGCTGATGCAGGCCCTCTCGACCCTGCTCACCCACCCGCTGCCCGAGCCCATCGAGGCGGTCATCGAGGACTGCTGGAAGAACTGTCGCTCGCTGATTCGCGAACTGTATCGGCAACAGAAGCCGCGCCAGCGGCGCTGACCCCCTCCCCCGGCACGACGTCCCGCGCCTCCTCCCCGGGCACGATGTCCAACGGTTCCCGGGGCCCCAGGAAGTGCGGCTCGCGTCCCCAGAGATAGAGATCCCCCAGGGTCGCCACCCGCGCGACCCATTCCCGTGCCCGCAACTGCAGGGTGCCGTCCGACGGACGCTCCGGGGCCGCGCAGCCGCGTGCCTCGAGCCCCAGGGCCCGGGCGATGAACAGGGCCCGCGGCAGGTGCCATGACTGGGTGATGAGCAGCGCCCGGCGCACGCCGAAGACGTCCCGGGCCCGGGACAGGGTGTCGAAGGTGCTGAAGCCGGCGTAATCCAGGGTCATGGCCGTATTCGGCACCTGGCGGCCGCGCAGGTCCCGCCACATGGTCACCGGCTCGTTGTAGTAGCGGGTGCTGTTGTCTCCCGAGAGCAGCAGGTGGGTGACCCGGCCGTCCTCGACCAGCCGCGAGGCGGCGAGCATGCGTCCCTCGAAGTGGGGATTGCGGGCGCCGCTGCGCGTCCAGTGGGAGGTGCCGAAGACGATGCCCACCCGCTCGGGCCGGCACTGGGCCAGCGTCGGGTCGATGGCACCGCGAGTCTCGGCGAGTACCCACAGGTTGGCGCCCACGAACAGCAATGTCGCCAGGAGCGTGAGGGCCCCCAGCGACATCAGCAATCCCCTGAAGCTTTTCCACGGCGTCGTGGACATCGACCTCCCCGGTCAGAACATCCCCAGTTCCAGCTTGGCCTCGTCGCTCATCATCTCACGACTCCACGGCGGGTCGAAGACGATCTCGGTGTGCACCTGGCGGATCTGGGGCGCGCCGAGGATCTTGTTGCGGGCATCCGCGGCGATGACGTCGCCCATGCCGCAGCCGGGGGCGGTCAGCGTCATGCGGATGGTGACGATACGCTCGCCGGTGATCAGCCGCTCGATGCGGCAGCCGTAGACCAGGCCCAGATCGACGATATTGACCGGGATCTCGGGATCGAAGCAGGTGCGCAGCTGATCCCAGACGAACTGCTCGATCTGCGCCTCGGAGGCGTCCTCGGCCAGCGTCGGCCGCGGCAGGGCCTCGAGGCCCAGTGCATCCAGGTTGCTGCCCTCGATGAGGTACAGCCGTCCCTCGTGGCCCACGCTGACCGAGCTGCCCTTGGCCTGCATCACGCTGACCTCACTGTCCTCGGCGAGCGTCACGGTCTTGCCGAAGGGGATGGAGATCGCCTCGACGTCGCGTTGCAGCGGCAGGAGCTGGCCCTTGTACAGGCTGGCCAACGGGTCGAAATCGCTCATGTGACTCCTTGGTTTCCCTCAGCGCAGCATGCCCACGACCCGCTCGAGGCCCTCGACGAAGATATCGACCTCCTCGGGGGTGTTGTAGGCGGCGAAGGAGGCGCGGCAGGTGGCGTCGACGCCGAACCAGGACAGCAGCGGCTGGGCACAGTGGTGGCCGGTGCGGATGGCCACGCCGAGCTGGTCGATCAGCAGGCCGATGTCCTGGGAATGGGCGCCGTCGACCACGAAGGACAGCACGCCGGCCTTGTCCGGGGCGGTGCCCAGGATGCGCAGGCCGTCGATGCCGGCCACGCCCTCGGTGGCATGGGCCAGCAGCCGGGCCTCCCAGGCGGTGATCAGCTCGAGCCCGATCTCGCCGACCCACTCCAGCGCCCGCCCCAGCGCGATGACCTCGGCGATGGCCGGCGTCCCCGCCTCGAACTTGTGGGGGATGTCGGCGAAGGTGGTGGGCGTCTCGAAGGATACCGTCTTGATCATCTCGCCGCCGCCCTGCCAGGGCGGCATGGCCTCGAGCAACTCGGCCTTGCCGTACAGCACCCCGACGCCGGTGGGCCCGTAGACCTTGTGGCCGGAGAAGGCATAGAAGTCGGCATCGATCTCGCGGACATCGAGGGTCTGGTGCGGCGCGGCCTGGGCCCCGTCGACGAGGATCAGGGCGCCATGCTCATGGGCCACACGCGCCATCTCGGCCACCGGGTTGATGGTCCCGAAGGCGTTGGACACGTGGTTGACCGCCACCAGCCTGGTGCGCTCGCCGATCAGGTCGCGATAGGCCACCTGGTCGAGCACGCCCCGCTCGTCCACCGGGATCACCTTGATCACGAGCCCCAATTCGCTCGCCAGCAGCTGCCAGGGGACGATATTGGAGTGGTGCTCGAGGCGCGATATCAGCACCTCGTCGCCGGGCCCCAGGTTGGCCCGTCCCCAGCTACCCGCCACCAGGTTGATGGCCTCGGTGGTGCCGCGGGTGAAGACGATCTCGCGGCTGTCGGCGGCGCCCAGGAAGGCGCGCACCGTCTCACGGGTGCCTTCGTAGGCCGCAGTAGCCTCGTCGGCCAGGGTGTGCAGCCCACGGTGGATGTTGGCGTTGTAGCGCCGGTAGTAGTCATCGAGGGTCTCGATCACCTGCCGCGGGGTCTGGCTGGTGGCCGCGTTGTCGAGATAGACCAGTGGCTTGCCATGGACCTCCCGATCGAGGATCGGGAAGTCCCGGCGGACCCGCACCACGTCCAGCAGCAGATCGCTGAAGTCGGCCATGGACTTATTCCTCGTTCAGGGCCGCGGCGGTCTCCACCAGCCCGGCCAGGTTGAAGCGCTCCGGCAGCTTGCCGGCCACCGTCAGTTCGACCCGCTCGGCGACGGCGTCGAGGTCGACCCGTTCCATGACCTCGCCGGCGAAGGCCAGGGTCAGCAGGCCCCGGGCGGTCTGGGCATCGATGCCGCGGGTACGCAGGGCATAGATGGCCTCCTCGTCGAGTTGGCCGGTGGTCGCGCCGTGGGCGCACTTGACGTCGTCGGCGTAGATCTCGAGCTCGGGCTTGGTGTCGATCTCGGCGCGATCGGAGAGCAGCAGGTTGGCGTTGCTCTGCTCGGCCTCGATCTTCTGGCTATCGCGCTTGACGATCACCTTGCCGTTGAACACGCCATGGGCCCGGTCGTCGAGGATGCCCTTGTAGTTCTCCCGCGAGGTGGTGTGGGGCGCGTTGTGGTTGACCAGGGTGTGGTTGTCCACGTGCTGGCGGCCCTGGCCATAGAAGAGCCCCCGGAAGGCGGCCTCCGCCCCCTGGCCGTTGAGGTCGCTGACCAGGTCGTTGCGCACCAGGCCGCCACCGAGGTTCAGGTTGAACGAGGTGTAGCGGCTATCGCGGGCCTGCTCCACCTGGATGCTGGCCACGTGGCGGTCCTGGATCGGCGCCTCCTGGAGCTTGTAGTGGGTCAGCATCGCCCCGCGCTCGAGGATGATCTCCTCCACCAGGTTGGTGAAGTTGGCGGCGCCCTCCTCGCCCACGTGGTGTTCGACGACGGTGGCCTGGCTGCGCCCTCCCGCCTCGATGAGGATACGCGGGTGGCTCATCACCGCCTGCTCCCCGGCCCGGGACAGGAACTGCAGCACGATGGGCTTGTTCACCACGGTACGCGGCGCCAGACGGACCACGGCGCCCTCCTCCATGAAGGCGGTGTTGAGGGCGGCGAAGGGCGAGAACTCGACCCCGGTCAGCCGGCCCAGCGGTCCGCCGACGGCCTCGTGGTTGTCCTCCAGCGCCTGCGAGAGCGGCATCAGCTGGACGCCGTCGGGCAGATCGCCGAGATCCGACAGGGCCGGGGCGAAGACGCCATCGACGAAGGTCAGGCGGTGGCCGTCGAGCGGCAGGGTCAGGGCCGCCGCCGCGGCCGGCGAGAAGTCGGCATCGCTGGCCAGCGCGAAGTCGTGGCGGGCGATCGCGCGAACGTCGGTGTACTTCCAGTTCTCGATGCGGCGATGCGGAAAGCCCAGGGCCTCGAAGCGAGCCGCGCCGGCCTGGCGGCGGGCGGCGATCCAGGTCGGTTCGGGGCCGCGGGTGGCATTGCGCTCGGTCAGGCGATCGAGGAAGCGCTGCACATCTTCATTCATGCGGCGGAGCCCTCCAGCAGCCAGTCGTAGCCACGGTCCTCGAGTTCGCGGGCCAGATCGGCGTCACCGCTCTTGACGATGCGCCCGTCGACCAGCACATGGACCCGGTCCGGCACGATGTAGTCGAGCAACCGCTGATAGTGGGTCACCAGCAGGATGCCGCGGTCCTCGGCGCGCAGCGAGTTGACGCCCTTGGCCACCACCTTCATGGCGTCGATGTCGAGGCCGGAGTCGATCTCGTCGAGCATCGCCAGGCGCGGCTGGAGCACCAGCATCTGCAGGATCTCGTTGCGTTTCTTCTCGCCACCGGAGAAGCCCTCGTTGACGGCGCGCTGCAGGAAGCTGGCGTCCATCTGCATGAAGGCGATCTTCTCCTTGATCAGCTTCATGAACTCCGGCGCCGGGATCTCGCCCAGCCCCTCGGCCTCGCGCTTGGCGTTGAGGGCCGCCTTGAGCAGGTAGATGTTCTTCACCCCGGGGATCTCCACGGGGTACTGGAAGCCGAGCAACAGGCCGGCCCGGGCCCGCTCCTCGATCTCCATCTCGAGCACGTCGCGGCCCTCGTAGGTGATCGTGCCCTGGGTGACCTCATAGCCGTCCTTGCCGGCGATGACCGCCGAGAGGGTCGACTTGCCGGCCCCGTTGGGGCCCATGATGGCGTGGACTTCGCCGGCACCGATGGTCAGGTTGAGGCCCTTGAGGATCTCGGAACCCTCGACCGTGACGTGCAGATCCTTGACTTCGAGCATGTTGACTACCCTTGATTCGTAATGAGCCGCCGGCGCGACTCCTTGAATGTTTTGACCTTTTCGCGAATCCGGAGAAACGCGCGAGCGGCACCTGAACCAGGCGGAAGCAGGTGAGAGAAGCGGAGTTTACGACCGTAAATGAGCATTCTCGATCCTGCTTCCAACGCCGTACAGGCGTCGCGCAGCCGTTTCCTCAACCAACAGCGCCTTCGAGGGTGACGTTAAGCAGCGCCTCGGCCTCCACGGCGAATTCCATCGGCAACTCCTTGAAGACGTCCTTGCAGAAGCCGTTGACGATCATGTTCACCGCATCCTCCTCGGCGATGCCGCGGCTCTGGCAGTAGAACAGCTGGTCCTCGCCGATCTTGGAGGTGGTCGCCTCGTGCTCCACCGTGGCGGTGCTGTTGCCGATCTCCTGGTAGGGGAAGGTGTGGGCCCCGCAGGTGTCGCCGATCAGCAGCGAGTCGCACTGGGTGTAGTTGCGCGCGCCCTTGGCCCGCGGGCCCACCTTGACCAGGCCGCGATAGGACTGGTCGGAGCGACCCGCGGAGATGCCCTTGGAGACGATGGTGGAGCGGGTGCCCTCGCCGATATGGATCATCTTGGTGCCGGTATCGGCCTGCTGGCGACCATTGGTCACCGCCACGGAGTAGAACTCGCCGATGCTGTCGCGGCCGCGCAGCACGCAGGACGGGTACTTCCAGGTGATGGCCGAGCCGGTCTCCACCTGGGTCCAGCTGATGTGGGAGCGGTCCCCGCGGCAGTCGCCGCGCTTGGTGACGAAGTTGTAGATGCCGCCCTTGCCGTCCTCGTCACCCGGGTACCAGTTCTGCACCGTGGAGTACTTGATCGAGGCGTCTTCCAGGGCCACCAGCTCGACCACCGCCGCGTGCAGCTGGTTCTCGTCGCGCTGGGGGGCCGTGCAGCCCTCCAGGTAGGAGACCTGAGCCCGGCTCTCGCAGACGATCAGGGTCCGCTCGAACTGCCCGGTGTTGGCGGCATTGATGCGGAAGTAGGTGGACAGCTCCATGGGGCAGGTCACGCCCTCCGGCACGAACACGAAGGAGCCGTCGGTGAAGACCGCCGAGTTGAGCGCCGCGAAGTAGTTGTCGCCCTGGGGCACCACGCTGCCCAGGTACTGCTTGACCAGCTCCGGGTAGTCGCGGATCGCCTCGGAGATGGAACAGAAGATCACCCCGGCCTCGTGGAGCTTCTCCTTGAAGGTGGTGGTCACCGACACCGAGTCGAAGACCGCGTCCACCGCCACGCCGGCCAGCGCTGCCCGCTCGTGCAGCGGGATGCCCAGCTTCTCGTAGGTCTCGAGCAGCTTGGGATCGACCTCGTCGAGGCTCTGGGGACGGTCCTCGGGGCGCTTGGGCGCGCTGTAGTAGGAGATCGCCTGGTAGTCGATCGGCGGATAGTCGAGGTGCGCCCAGGAGGGCGGCGTCATCTTCAGCCACTGGTGATAGGCCTTGAGACGCCACTCCAGCATCCACTCCGGCTCGCCCTTCTTGTTGGAGATGAAGGCGATGGTGTTCTCGTCCAGACCCGGCGGTACCGTATCGCTCTCGATGTCCGTCACGAAGCCTTCCTTGTATTCGCGACGGACAAGCTGTTCCATTTCCTGACTTGCCATGATGTGTCCCCTCCCGGGCGGTTGGGTCGGCGAGCGGGGCTCGCCTCGGGTGGTGATTCCGATGGTGATCAGGCCTCGACGGCCAGGCTCACGCTCTGTATGGGCAGCTGCACCGGCAGCTTGATCGGGGTGGTATCGGCCAGGTGGGCCAGGGTCACGCTGTCGAGCAGGGTACGCACCGCCAGCGAGACGCGCTGCCAGTTGTCGGACACCCCACAGGTCGCGACCAGCTCACAGTCGCCCTCGGCCTGGCTGCACTCGGTCATCGCCACGGGCCCCTCGATGGCCGAGATGATGTCGCTGGCGGTGATCCGTGAAGCCGGCCGGGCCAGGGAGTAGCCCCCCTGAGCACCACGGCGCGACTCCAGCAGGCCCGCCTTGACCAGCATCTTCAGGGTCTTGCTGACCGTGGGATGCGGCAGCTGCACCGCCTCGGCGAGCTCTGCCGCGGCATGCGGCTGCTCGGGATGGCGGGCGATCTGCGCCATCACCACGGCCGCGTAGTCGGTCAGTCGGGACAACTTGAGCAATGCCTGACTCCCCGGGGACAGCCCCCTCAAGATCGATTGCGGACCATTTTAGTCCTGTATGATTTCGATGTGAAGCCTTCTGGCCCTTTCCCGCCCGGTCCCCGGGGGTTCGCGACACGTTCAGCGCCGATGCCATCAATAACGCTAATCGTTCTCATCCATCACCCTGTTCGGGATCATGATCCCGGTGCTCTCGCTGATGGACAGGGTATCGGCTACCTGCCGGCGGTAATCGCGGTGCTGCTCTACTCACTGCTGCCGATCGTCCGCAACACCTACCCCGCCATCCACAACGTCGATCCCGCCCTGCGCGAGGCGGCCCGCGACATCGTCAGCGACGACTCCTCCAACGAGCCGAACTGGCTGCCGAGCGTACGCTGCTACGCCATGACCTACGGTCCCCGGTGATCATGGCCAACCGCTACGGCTCCGAGGGCGACAGCCATTTCTGGGGCGGCTCGCGAATCCGCGATGCCGTTACCCCCCTGGTGCGCGAGCTGATGGCCGGCTACCGCTGAGCGACGACGCCTGCCCATGCGGCAGGCGTGGCTTTTCGCCCAGGAGCCTCTCTCCCTTTGCTGGAAAAATGCTAGAATCACTGGCACCCAATGGACGCCAAAATAAAGAAGATTCTCGCATGAACACCGACGCAAAAAGCATTCTCGTCATGGGGGTTTCCGGATCGGGAAAGTCTCATATAGGACGCCAGGTTGCCGCGACCATCGACGCCACCTTCATCGACGGGGATGACCATCACAGCGCCGCCAGCATCGCCAAGATGGCCCGGGGCGAACCCCTCACCGACGACGACCGTGCCGCCTGGCTACAGACCCTGGCCGACCTCTACCGGCGCTACCGCACCGAGGGCAAGTCGCTGGTCATCGGTTGCTCGGCCCTCAAGCGCCGCTACCGGGACCGCCTTCGCCAGGGCGCTCCCGACCTGAAGATCCTCTATCTTCACGGCAGCCGCGAGCTGCTGCTGACGCGGCTCGATGCCCGGGACGATCACTTCTTCGCCGGCGCGCACATGCTCGACAGCCAGCTCGCGACCCTCGAGGTCCCCGACGAGACGGAGGCCTTTCGCTGCAACATCCGCTCGACACCCCGGGACATCGTCGATGCCTTCACGACACGACTCCGCTCCACCTGAGCCGATTGACCGGCCATGAAAAGACAGAAAGCGGCGCCAAGGCGCCGCTTTCTTTATGGCTACTTCATGGCCATTTTGACCATGGCCTATCGTGAAAAATTCCTCCCGCCATCACGATGGATTCACCGCCGAATAGCGATCATGGAGCCTCCTTGATCCTGTCAGCATTCCCTCGGCATCGTGCGATGCTCGCGGGCTCGCCGTCCAGGGGAATGGCCGCGCTCCCGGCAGGGCCACGCCCCGGCCGCAGCCGGCGCGAGATCACACCAGCCACATGGCCAGGTTGGGCCAGAACAGCAGCGCGAACAGCACGCAGAGCTGCAGGGCGATGAACGGCAGCAGCGAGACGAAGATGTCCTTGAGGCTGACCTCGGGCGGCGCCACGCCCTTGAGGTAGAAGGCCGCCGGGCCGAAGGGTGGCGACAGGAAGGACACCTGCATGTTCACGGCGAACAGGATGCCGAACCAGATCGGGCTGTAGCCCAGCTGCTCGACGATCGGCACGAAGATCGGCAGGGTCAGCATGGCCACGCCGATCCAGTCGAGGAACATGCCCAGCACCAGCAGGATCGCCATCATCACCAGGATGATCATGATCGGCGCCACGTCCAGGCCCATGATCATGCCCGAGATGAAGCGGTTGCCGCCCATCAGGTTGTAGACCCCGACCAGCGCCGCGGCGCCGATGCCGATCCAGATGATCATGCCGCAGGTGATCAGCGTCTGGCCCAGGCTCTCGTGCATGGTCTTCAGCGAGAACTCGCCGCGGGCGACCACCGCCAGCAGCACGCCGAACACGCCCATGGCCGCCGCCTCGGTCACCGAGGCCACGCCGCCGTAGATCGAGCCCAGCACCAGCACCGCGATCAGCCCCGGGACGACGATCGCCTTGAGGGCCTGCCAACGGTTGGCGAAGCCTTCCTCGCGGTCGGCATCGCTCATCGGCGGGCCCATGGCGGGATTCTTCAGGCAGCGCACCAGCACGTAGCCGATGTAGGAGAGCATCAGGATCACCGCCGGGGTGATCGCCGCGGTGAACAGGTCGGCGATCGACTCCGAGGCGATCAGGCCGTAGATGATCAGCACGATGGACGGCGGCATCATGGTGCCCAGCGCCCCGCCGGCGCAGACCACGCCGATGGACAGGTGCTTGTCGTAGCCCAGGCGCAGCATCTGCGGCAGGGCCAGGATGCCGAGCAGCACGATCTCGCCGCCGATGATCCCCGACAGCGCGGCCAGGAAGAAGGCCACCACGATGGTCTGCACCGCCACGCCACCGGGCAGGCGGCCGGCGAACACGCGCATGGCGTTGAACAGGTCCTTGGCGATCCCCGAGCGGTCGAGCAGCGAGGCCATCAGCACGAACATCGGCACTGCCACCAGCGAGTACTCGGTGACGAAGCCGTAGACCCGGCTGGTGACCAGCGGCAGGGCATCGGGGCCGAACCAGCCGAAGGTGAAGGCGAGCGCCACCAGGCCGGTGATGAAGGCCAGCGGCAGGCCGGTGACCAGCAGCGCGAAGATCAGGCCTACCAGCAGGAGGGTTCCGTTGGCGATATCCATCAGGCGGTGCCCTCCATGTCATCGGGGTCGGGGGCCGGCTTGCCGCGCAGCGACTGCCCCAGGTGCAGCAGCGCCTGCACGCACATGATCGCCAGGGCCAGCAGGATCATGCCCTTCACCAGGGCCGGGATGGGCGGGTTCCAGGCGGTGCCGGAGCGCTCCAGCTGCCACTCGCCCAGCGGATTGTGAGAGGCGTTCCAGAACATCACCGTGGCCGCGTAGGTCATGCCCAGGCAGAACAGGAAGGTCACCAGGTCATTGAAGCGGTCGAGCCACAGCTTGGCCTTGGGCCCGACGCTGTCGTAGAGCACCCGCACCCGGATATGCCGATTGCAGGCCAGGGCCGCGGGGCCGCCGAGGGCGAAGCTCACCCCCACCAGCATGACCACGCTTTCATGCACCCAGGAGGTCGGCGAGCCGAAGGCGTAGCGCATGACGACCTCGAAGACACTGATGACCATGGCGACGAACACCAGCCAGGCCGCCAGGCGGCCACAGGCCATGACGCCGCGATCGAAGACGTTGCGCACCGGGTCGACAGGGACAACCTCGTCAGAGGCCGAGCCGCCCTCCGGGCGACGAGACTCTCGAGTCATGAGACTTCCTCAACGAAAGGGGCGGGCCATCCGCGCGGATGGCCCGGGACGTGACAGCCGGCCGGCGGCGTCCGCCGGCCGGAAGGCTTACAGCAGGTTGTGGTTTTCCAGGTAGGCCACCACCGACTCGTAGAACTCGCCGGTGATCTCGTTCTTCTCGGCCCAGGTCGCCCACTCTTCCTTGGCGATGTTGCGGAACTTGGTGCGCTCCTCCGCCGGCAGGTCGATGATCTCGATGTCCGGGTTCTGGCGCGCCTCACGCACGGCTTCCAGGTCGCGGGTCTTGAGCTCGGCGACCATCTCGTAGGCCAGGTCGTCCACGGAGGTCTCGAGGATCGCCTTGAGGTCCGCCGGCAGGCTGTCCCAGATCTCCTTGTTCAGCGACACCGAAACCATCGGCAGGGAGTGGAAGCCGGGATACAGCGGATAGGGCGCGAACTCGTGCAGACCCTGGGACTGGTTGGTGGCGAACACCGTATAGTCGGCGGCGTCGATCACCCCCTTCTCCAGGCCGGTGTAGACCTCGGAGCCCGGCAGGTTGACCGGGGTGGCGCCGGCGGCCTCGAAGATGTTGTAGACCATGCCTTCCGGGGCGCGCAACTTGAGGCCCTGCATGTCCTCGACCGAACGGATCGGCTTGGTGGACGGCAGCGACTCCAGGCCGGTGGCGGCGGCGCCGATCAGGTGCAGGCCATAGGGCTCGACCAGCTTGTTGTAGAGCTCCTCGCCCCCGGCGTTGTTCATGTAGTCGAGGAAGTCGTAGGGGTCGCTCCAGGCGCCGACCAGGTTGCCGATCATGCCGAAGGCCGGATCGCGCCCGGTGAAGTAGCTGGGATCGGTCATGTGGCCCTGCAGGATGCCGGACTCGACGGCCTGCAGGGTCTGGTTGGCCTGGACCACGGCGCCCACCGGCAGGATCTCGATGGCAATGCGGCCGTCGGACATCTGCTCGACGTTGTCCGCCCAGGCCTTCTTCATCTCGAACTGCGGCTCCCCCGCGGTCTCGGAGGTCTGGAAGGTCCACTCGTACTCGGCGGCCTGGGCATTGAAGGCCATGGCGCCGAGGACGGCGACGGTCAGGGTCTTGAGAGGCGTGTTGAACATCATGAGGCTTCCTTTTCGCTTCTTGTTGGGACTTCGAGGGTGGCAAGAGAGGGCATCAGGCCTTCCAGGCCCAGATCCCGGCCGGTACGTTCCAGCACCGTGAGTGCCGCCGCGGCGGCCTGCTCCGGCTGACGCAGGCGAATCGCCTCCATCACCCGGCGATGGCGTTCCATGCTGTCGTTGAGCTCGTCGGCACTGTGGTTGGAGCGCTCCACCAGCAGCGCGATGGCGGGCTTGAGCACATGGCTGATCTGTGCCCAGACCAGGTTGTGCGACGCCGCGAAGATGGCCTCGTGGAAGGCCACGTCGTGCTCGTCGTGGGACAGGCCCTGCCAGCGCAGGTCATCCTGCTCCAGGGCCCGGATCATGCCGTCGTAGGCCGACTCGATGGCCAGCAGATCCGCCGCGGTGGCGTGCTCGGCCGCCAGGCGGGCGACGAAGGGCTCCACGGCGACCCGGAAGGCGAAGATCTCCCGCTGGATCCGCGGATTGGGCTGGGCGAAGCGCGCCATCCAGGCACTGACCCGCGGATCGAGCAGGTGCCACTCCTGCAAGGGGCGAACCCGCGTGCCCTGCCCCGAGATCCGGGTCAGCAGCCCCGCCGCCACCAGGGTCTGCAGGGCGCTGCGTACCGTGCTGCGGCTGACGCCGAAGCGCTCGCAGAGATCCAGTTCCTTGGGCACGAACTCACCCGGTGCGTATTCCCCGCTGAAGATGGCCTCGGCGAGGAAGTCGGCAATATCGGGTCGCGTCGAGCGACGGGAACTGTCGGGAGCTTGGGACATGGGGTGCCTTTCGTGGATCGCGGCCCTTGTCGGACCCTATGCTTTCTATGTCGGACATAGGGTCGAACAAATTCGGACTTAGTGCCTTTAGACTTTGGTCCCCCTCTCGCGCCTTTCGCTAGACGGCCATGGCCTGCTCCGCCCCGGCATCGAGGCGATGCATCGCCCGGAGAGAGCGGCGGGTTCGGAATCCACCAGGCACTCGCGCCAGGGTCGCAGGGGCCGGCGACACGTCCGCCCCGCTGCCCGAGGAGGGACAGGACAACCGTCCTGACCCTCCGACTGGGCTATGATCTTCTTGAGAGCATGAGAAATCTCATGACACTCGGTGCTGGTCTCAGCATAGAAAAGGAGTCGGCTCGTGGCAGGGACAACGCGGCAGGACGGCCGCCTGGTGCTGGATGCCAAGTGTCTCAAGCAGTTGCGCAAGCGCCTGGGGTTGAGCCAGGAAGCCCTTGCCCAGCGTTGTTTCGAGCAGCGGCTGTGCGTGTCCATCGCCTCGATCAAGCGTGCCGAGAGCGGCAAGCCGGTGCTTTACCGCACCGCCCGGCACCTCGCGACCGTCCACGGCACCGAGGTCGAACGACTCGCCGCCTGCACGGTCGCTTCCCCAACGACACCCTCCAGCGACGTGGCGACGTTGCCGGACGACGACGAGAGCCGTACGGTCATCCGCCTGAGCGTCTGGGCGGAGGCGTTTCCCGACGGGGTCGCGACGACGATCGCCAACCTCATCGACCAGTTCGGGGGCACCCCCCAGCCCGGGGATGGCAGGTGCCTGGAGGCCAGCTTCGGGTTGCCGCGCGCCTACCGCAGTGACGCCCTGCGCTGCCTGCAATGCGCCATCGCCGTGGCCCAGCGGGTCGCCGCCGCCGGGATCCGAAGGGGACGCCTGTGCTGCGACACTCGACAGTGGCCGGCGTCCCGGGCGTCCGCAACCGACGGCGATGCCCTGCCCCCCGCGACCGACACCGAGCTGCCGTCGATCTGGGTCGAGCGGGGGCTGGCGGTGCAGCTTGGCGAGCGCTTCGCCTTCAGCGATGCGGCCTCGCGAGACTGGTGGCGCTTCCTCTATCCCCGGGACGCTCAGCAGGTCAGTCACTTCGATCTGATCGGCCGCCACCTCGAAATCAGCCAACTCAAGGCGGTACTCGAGACCACGCGGGACTACCAGGTGGGGCACGTGCTCTACGTACGCGGCGTGGCGGGCATCGGCAAGACCCGGCTGGTCGACGAATTCACCGACATGGCGCAGCAGCTGGACGCCGACCGGCACGGAGCCGCCGTGCTCGACTTCGGCAGCCGCAGCAACGAGGGCCCCCTCGCCCAACTGGTGCGCTCGCTGCTCGCACTGCCCGATGCCCCCGATGCCGCGGAACGCCAGCTCCAGGAACAGCTGCGCCGGCTGCGGCTGGCCGGCGATCACGCCATGCTCTTTCGCCCCCTGCTGGGACTATCGCAGCCCACGGCGGACGAGCGGCTCTTCGCGGCCATGACCCACGAAACACGCCTGTCGCGGCAGGGCGAGGCGTTACGTAAGCTGATCCGCCGCCGCTCCATCGAGCGGCTCCAGGTCCTGGTGATCGAGGATCTGCACTGGGCCGACGATACGCTCTTCGCCCTCCTCGCCACGCTGCTGCAGGAGGTCCGCGACGCCCCGGTGATCTGGATGCTGACGTCACGCCTCGAGCAGGATCCCCTGGACACCCGACTACGGCCACGCCTGGCCGACCTGCCCCTGACCCTGATCGACCTCGCCCCCTTGCGCCAGCCCGAGACCGAAGCGCTGGCCGCATGTGTCAGCAACGCCGATCCCGCCTTCGTCGCGCAGTGCGTGACGCGAGCCCAGGGCAATCCGCTGTTCCTGACCCAGCTGCTGCTGTTCCGCAAGGGGGGCGACCTGCCCGCCAGCCTCAAGCACCTGGTGCAGACCAAACTCGACCAGTTGGCCACGGTGGACCGCCAGGCGCTGCGGGCGGCCGCCACCATCGGCCAGCGGTTCGGCCTCGAGGAGCTGCAGGCGCTGCTGCCGTCGCGGGACTATCGTCCCAGCCTGCCACAGCGCCACTACCTGGTGCGCGAACTGCCCGACGGCAGCTACCTGTTCGTGCATGACCTGATCATGCAGGGCATCTACGAGGCCATCCCCAGGGAGCAGCGCGACCGGATGCACCTGCGCCTGGCCCAGCACTACGCCGGCCGCGACCCCACCCTGCGGGCCCGTCACCTGCACAAGGCCCGGGCCCTGGCGGCCCCGGGGGCCTTCCTCGAGGCCATCGAGTCACAGCTTCGCCAGCACCTTCACGCCCCGGCGCTGGGGCTGGTGCAACAATGTCAGGCCATCGACTATGCACCGCGCGACGACTATCGCCTGGCGATGCTGCAGGCCCGGATCAGCAGCGCCATGGGGCTCACCCAGGAGGCCCACACCCATTTCGTGCGTGCCCAGGAGCTGGCCGCCGACGACGACGCCTGGGTCGATGCCAGCATCGGCCTGGCGCGGACCCTCAACCTGCTGGACGAACTGGATGCCGAGGCGCACCTGCTCGACCGGGTACTGGCGGTGGCCGAGCCCCGCGAGGCCCATGCCGCCCTCGCCGACATCCATTACCTCAGGGGCAACATCCATTTTCCGCGTGGCGACTTCGCTGGCTGCCGGGCCTGCCAGGAGCTCGCGCTGGCCGAGGCACGAACCTGCGGCCTGGCGACGACCGAGATACAGGCCCTCAGCGGCCTGGGAGACACCCATTACGCCCAGGGGCATATGCTCAGCGCACACCGGGTGTTCGAGCGCTGCGTGCGTCTCTGCCGCGAACATGGTCACGCCGACCTGGAAGCCTCGAACCTGTTCATGCTGGGCACGGCACGCATCTACACCAACGCGACCCAGGCCGCCCTGGAGGACACCCTGGCGGCCACCGAGCTGGGCGAGCGGGTCGGCAATCGCCGCGCCGAGATCGTCGCCCGCCTGACGGCGAGCTGGATCCTGCTGTCACAAGGCAACCCGCAGCCGGCATTGGCGCATGTCGAGACCGGCCTGGCCCTGGCCAGGGGCATGGGAGCGGGGCGCTTCGAGGCCTTCCTGCTCGAGAGCGAGGCTCGACTCAGGCTCGTCGGCGGGGAGCCTGAGCTGGCGCGCAACCTGATTCGCACCGCCTGGCGGATGGTCGAACGCCATCGCCTGGAACACTTCATCGGCCCCTGGGTACTGGGCACCCTGGCACTGCTCGAGGAAGACGGCGAGGCACGACGCGGCGCCCTCGACAAGGGGATGGCGCTGCTCGAGCGTGGCTGTGTCGGACACAACGCCTACCGCTTCCTGGTCGCCGCGGCCGAGACCTGCCTGCTGCATGGCGAGGCCGCGGCCGCTCGACGCTATGCCGGACAACTGCGCGCCTTCGTCGCCGACGAGCCCTGTGCCTGGGCAGGGCATCATATCGAGCTGATCGAGCGCCATGCCGCCTGGCTGGACGACGGCTCGGAGGCCGCCCATTGCCGCCTGCTCGAGCACTGGCGACGAGGCGTCGACCAGGGACTGACCCTGGTGATGCCGCGCCTGGCGCTGCGCGACTACCCGGGCGCGAGCCCCGGCTGACCGCGGCGTCTCATTCGCTCCCCAGCAGCCAGCCGACCAGCCGCCCGGACTGTTCCAGGCACTGCTCCTGCAGGCCGGCGCCACGCGTCCACCCCCCCGCGAACAGCAGCGGACAGGACGCCTGCCCCCTCCGCCAGGCCTTTGCCGTCTCGGCGTTGTAGGCGTCGATGTCACGCTGCGCCTGGAGGCAGGCGGCATCGAGCACATTGTGCTTGAAATAGGTCCAGGCCTTGCGCTGCAGCGCCTCGTCGGGCGTCGGCAACTCGTGCTTGTAGCCCGAGTCGTGGAGGCCCTCCGCCATCTGCGTGCGGGTCGCGTCGGGCAGCCGCACCTGCATCGCCTCGGGGATGCATTCGGGATCCAGCACCTTGTCGAGCATCTCCTGGCGCGGGATACGGTTGAGGTCGTCGACCAGCGACACGAAGTACTGGGGCAGCCCGGCCTCGTCATAGTCCGGATTGGCGGGATCGTTCTGGTGGAGATTGGTCAGGTAGTCGATGCGGTAGGGAAAGCGCGTGTCGCCGGGATCGCGGATCTCGATGTTGTAGGTGCGCCAGACGTTCTTGTTGGGCGGCAGGCGATCGGAGGCGGTGTGGCAGACGGCATAGCTGCGCGTGTAGCGCACCGACCCGAGGATGGCGTCGAGCCGCTCGCGGGTCGGCGCCAGCCGGTCGCTGAGCGACACCAGGCGACGCGCATCGTCGGCGTGGGTGGCGACGATGGCCAGGTCGAAGGCCTCCGACCAGCCATGATCGTCATGCACCACCGCCCGCTCGGGCTCGAGGCGTACGCCGACCTCGGCATGGCGGCGGATGGTGACTCGCGGCCCCGACCTCTCCGGCGCCACCAAGTACGCCGCCAGGGCATCGAGCCAGCGTTGGGCCCCATAGTCGAAATAGCGCCGCCGGGGCTCCCCGCCCCCCTCCTGTACCCGGTAGTACTCGAAGGGCGCGGCCAGCGGCATCTCGCCCGGGCCCCGATCGTCGGTGAAATACATCGCCGCGATCCGCGGATAGTAGATCAGCGTGCGGACCGAGGCGACCCGGCGCGGCAGATCGGGATCCTGCCAGTCGATGTCGATGTCCAGCTCATGGGCCGCCGTCTGGAGCATCTCGCGTGGGCGGGCTTCGCAGTCGTCGAAATAGGCGGCGACGGTATAGGCGGGCGTGATGCTGTCGAGCAGATCCAGGGCCGCACGATGCACGACGCGGATCAGGGGAGCCAGGCGGCCGTGGTCGGCGGCATCCAGCGCGAAGGCCGGATCGGAGACCCCGCGGCTGAGGTAGGTGTCATCGGTCAGCGAGAGGCGTCCATCGCGGGTGAAATAGCTCTCGGTGTCCTGCAATGGCTTGAGGTGGTCGAGGTAGTCGATCTCGCCCATGATCGCCTCGAGCCGCTTGTAGGTCGCCAGGTTGACGTCATTGACCCCCAGGTCCGCCCAGCGCAGGTAGCGCCGGTCTTCCCCCGATGCGAATCGCCGGGTCCCCAGGTCGACGACCACGGTCTCGGCATTGCCCCCCAGTGACGCCTTGCGCTCGAACAGCGTGATATCCAGTGCCGCTCCCGGTTCCGAGGCCTGCGCGACCTGGCGCTGCAGGTAATAGGCCAGCGACAGCCCCGAGACGCCGCCACCGATGATGGCGAGTTTCACGATCGCATTGCTCATGGTCATTCTCCTTGTGATTGAGACGTCATACACAAGGATGAGCGTTTGCCAATGCTACCCGCCCCGCAAGGAATGGCCGACAACTGATCCCGAACTGATCCTGATCTCACCGAGCGTGCCTGCATTCCGTCGCCGAAGCGCGCCCCCGCGGCATCGGAGGGGGCCTGGACGGCGTGGTGCCACCCGATCTGATACGGCAAGGGACGGGGTCAGCTGATCCTCGCATGATGCGGAAGTCCTGGGTGACTGATGCTGAAGTATGAATGCCGGACGGAAAATCCGACGGCGAATCTCAACCGCTCCCGAGGGGGCGACCGATCAGGAGACGTTCATCATGGCCACGCAATACCAAGTCAGCATTTCCATGGACAGCGACACCATCGAGAAGCTCAAGAACGGCGGCTTCGCCCTCTACGGCTTCAAGGCGGTCAAGACCGCGAACCAGGGCGGGGCCCCGCTGGTGTGGTTCCAGTCCACGTCCTTTCTCGACAACACCGTGATCACTTGGGACGAGCAGTACCAGGCCTACATCTCGACCGACGAGATCATCGCCAACGGCAAGATCCATGCAAGCTCCAGCGCCGATATCGACCTGGAACAGACCATGATGGTCAGCCAGCAAGGCACCGTCGAGGTGATGCAGGAGGGGACACCGAGCGCCATCTCGATCAGCAACCTGGGCACCAGCCAGTGGACCTGCGGGATCTCCCAGCAGACCGGTGGCAGCACCAAGCCGATGTGTGCCTTCCCGCTATACGGCAAGAACCTGGACGTAATCGCACCGATCGAGAAGGTGCTGCTGATGTTCGCCAGCAACACCGTCAACACCGGCACGGTGATCTACAAGGCCTACAGCTCCGGGGTACTACTCGACCTGACCTCAGAGCAGACACGCTCGGTGTCCTACGACATCAACCAAGGCTGGGACTGGGGCGGCCAGTCCTGGGGCCAGTCCGTGAAAGCCCAGGAATCCCTGGTACCGCTGCTGATCACCTCATAGGCCATCCACGCCGGATCGGCACTGCCGACCGACCCATCACAGAGGAGGACACTTGATGTCGGAAATTCGCATCGCCCCGGGAGCGCAGCACGTCTTCCCCGAGGGCCAGCTGGCCGAGAGCCTGGAGCTCGAGAATCGCCACAACGTCGGCGGGCCGGTGCGCTACCAGATCGCCGCCCGCCCCCGGGTGAGCATCGACATGACGCCCGACCAGGCATATCGGGTCGAGGGCATCAACGGCCAGCAGCTGACCGTCACCAACGGCCTGCCCAACAGCCTCTACTGCCGCTGGGGCTGAACCTGGCAGACGCCTCGCCACCACGGGCGCCCTCCGGGGCGCCCGCCGCATCGCCGGGAGCCCCCCATGTCGGAGACCTGCCTGGAAATCCAGCTGTCGAACGCGACTCTCGAATCCCTCAGGACCGGGGACTATGCGCTGTTCGCCCTGTTGCCGGTCGTGAGTTCCAACCGTAGCGGCGTGCCCCTGGTCTGGCAGTGCCGCGAGGATTACCTGGCCAATATCCGGGTGGTGATTCCCGAGACGGATCTCGGCTATATCGCCACCACGTCCATTGCCCCCGACCGGACCATCGCCATCGGCAGCCAGACGCCGGTCGCCTGCCACCAGCGGGTCGACGTCAGTGCCTCGGGGACGCTCTCGACCACCTCCAGCGAGTTGCCGGGCATCTACTTCAACAGCCCCTCGGGGGCCCCGCGCTATACCTGCGGGCTGGCCAGGCGGGGCGAGGGGGAGCCGGCCCCCTACTGCGCCTTCGACCTCTCCCCCACCCTCACGGTCGCGCTCGCCCCTTCCCCGGCCATTCTCGTCTTCTTCGCCACCTCCCGCTACCGCCCGGGCACCTACCTCGAGGCGTCACTCGGTGCGGGGATCTACCTGCCCCTTCCATCGGGGACCACCAGGCGAGTCGGCTACGACACCGACGACGGCTGGCAGGCCGACGCCGTGGCCAAGGCGACCCCGGTGCCAAGCGGCACGCCCCTGGCGGAACGGCTGATCGAGCGCCCTCCCCCCGACGTCCCGCTGTTCCGAGCCCGCCGAGGCGAGTGACCCCGCGCACTTTCTGGCCGCTACTCGAGCCAGGGCATCAGCGCCTTGCCACACGCCAGCCGGCGATGCAGGTACTGCCGGGTATCGTGCTGGCCGGGCGTGTCATCCCGGGCCCAGTGGCGCAGGGTCGCGAGGAACAGCGCGGTCAGGGCAAGTTCCTCGAGCCGCGCGCGGCGACTGCCGTAGGGCGCCGCCAGATGGGCGGCCTGGCGCCACCACTGGATGGTCCGCGACAGGTCGAAGACCATCGGCACCCAGGTGTGGGGATGCGGCAGATGCGCCTTGGTGCGCAGCATCTGGATCGTGACCCGACGGTGCTCGGCCAGGGCATCGAGCCAGGCCAGCAGGCAGTGCTCGAGACGCTCGCGGGGCGGCCAGTCGGCGAAGCCGCCGGGCGTGTCGGCGAGCATCGCCCGCCAGCCCCGCAGGAACCAGGCATTGGCCACGTCATCCAGGTCGCGGTAGTGATCGAGGACGCGGGCGGCGGGAATCCCCAGCCGGGCGGCCACCTCGGTCAGGGTCACGGCCGGCCAGCCCACCTCCTCGGCGACCTGCAACGCGGTGTACAGCAGGCTGTCGGCCAGCTGGCGGTCCGGGGCATCGTCCCGCCGGGCATGCACGGGTGTCATGGTCATGGCCATCCCTCCGCTGGCGCATTCGGACTTGTCTGGTTACTACCATAGGCGCTAATCGCCGAGGGCGGCGACGGGAGGCCCGTCGCCCAGGCGTGCCGGTGGGCAGGGCCACCGACACGGGGTATCCTCGGGGACGTTTCGCCAGGTGTCGGCGACCGCATGGCGACGCCCGGCGTGGCGACGCTCGACCCAACCACGTCCAGTCCGGCGGGAGATCTTCATGCCCGACAAGCCGATCACGGTGTTCGGTGGCACCGGCTTTCTCGGCGCCACCCTGGTGCGCGAGCTGGTGGAGCTCGGCCGGCCGGTGCGCCTGGTCGCCCGGCGACCGGTGAGGCCGGACGGGGTCGAGCCCGGCGACCCCCTGGAGATCGTCGCCGCCGATATCCGTGACGACGTGGAGGTGGCCGCGGCGGTGGCGGGCGCCGGCGCGGTGGTCAATGCGGTCAGCCTCTACGTCGAGACCCGCCGGCTGCGCTTCGAGACCATCCATGTGGAGGGGGCCGGGCGCCTGGCGCGACTGGCTCGGGAGGCCGGCGTGGCCCGGCTGGTGCAGCTCTCGGGCATCGGCGCCGACAGCCGCTCGCCCTCGGCCTATGTGCGGGCCCGGGCACGGGGTGAGGCCGCGGTGCTCGACGCCATGCCCAAGGCCATCATCCTGCGGCCCAGCGTGCTGTATGGCCCCGAGGACGCCTTCCTCGCCACCCTGGCCCGGCTCACGCGACTGCCGGCGATTCCGCTGTTCGGCCGTGGCGAGACGCGCCTGCAACCGGTGCACGTGGTGGACGCGGCACGGGCCATCGCCCACCTGACCGGCGCCGACGCGCCGCGGCGGCGGCTGTTCGAACTGGGCGGGGCCGATGTGCTGAGCTACCGCGAGATCCTGGCACTGGTGATGAGCCACCTGCATCGGGAGCGGCCGCTGGTCCCGGTGCCCTTCCTGGCCTGGCGGGCGCTGGCGATGCTGGCCTCGCCGCTGCCGAGCCCACCGCTGACCCGCGACCAGGTCCTGCTCATGCAGCGCGACAACGTGGTCGGCGACGGCGTGGGCACCTTCGCCGACCTGGGCCTCGACGCCCGGTCCCTGCGCGAGGCCCTGCCGGCCTGCCTGCCGACGGACTGAGTCTCAGGCCTTCTTGACGAACGCCGACTTCAGCTTCATGGCACCGATGCCATCGATCCTGCAATCGATATCATGGTCACCGTCGACCAGCCGGATGTTCTTGACCTTGGTGCCGACCTTCACCACCGAGGAGGAACCCTTGATCTTGAGGTCCTTGATGACGGTGACGGTGTCACCGTCATCAAGGACATTGCCGTTGGCGTCGCGGATCGTCGCCTCGTCCTCCGCCAACGCCTGGGCGACATCCTGGGACCACTCGTGGCCGCATTCCGGGCACACGTACTGGAGGCCGTCGTCGTAGGTGAAGCTGGAGGCACAGGCGGGGCACTGGGGCATCTCGCTCATCGGGCGGGTCCTGTGGGAGCTGAGGAAAGCCGGCAAGCCTACACCCTGGAACGCGACGGCACCACCGCCGGCCCGGGCAAGCCGACGGTCGCCCGCACGGCTACGCCAGGCTATGCTCCAAGGCCGGACGCCCAACAGCAGCAGAGAGGATGCCGATGAGATTCGCAATCATGGGAAGCGGCGGCGTGGGGGGCTACTTCGGTGCCCGCTTGGCCGAGGCCGGCGAGGATGTCACCTTCATCGCCCGCGGCGAGCACCTGGCGGCGATCCGCCGTGACGGCCTGCGGGTCGTCAGCATCAAGGGGGATGTCGCCATCGCCCCGGCCAGCGCCACCGACGACCCGGCCGAGATCGGCGTGGTCGACGTGGTGCTCCTGGCGGTCAAGGCCTGGCAGGTGCCGACCGCCGCCGAGGCCATCCGCCCGCTGGTCGGTCCGGATACCCTGGTGCTGCCCCTGGAGAACGGCGTGGAGGCCGCCGATATCCTGAGCGAGGTGCTCGGCGAGACGGCGGTCCTGGACGGCCTGTGCGGCATCCTCGCCTGGCGGGAGGCACCGGGGCTGATCCGCCATGCCGGGGTCGACCCCTTCGTGCGCTTCGGGACACGCCTGCCCGCGCAACGGGCCGGCGCCGAGCGCCTCAAGGCCAGCTTCGACCGCGCCATCGGCGTCCACGCCGAGATGCCCGAGGACATCGAGGTGGCGGTATGGAGCAAGTTCCTGTTCATCTGTGCCATGAGCGGCATCGGCGCCATCACCCGCGCCCCGCTGGGGGTGACCCGCCAGCTGCCGGAGACTCGCGAGCTGATCGAGCGGATCCTCGCCGAGATCGAGACGGTGGCCCGGGCCCGTGGCGTGGCCCTGCCGGCGGATGCCGTCGAGCGGGCCCTGACCTTCATCGACGAGTTGCCGGCCCAGAGCACCGCCTCCATGCAGCGCGACATCATGGAGGGGCGCCCCTCGGAGCTGGAAGCCCAGAACGGTGCCGTGGTGCGCCTGGGTCGGGCCGCCGGGGTGGCGACCCCGGTCAATGCCATGATCCATGCCGCCCTGCTGCCCCAGGAGAACTCCGCCCGCGGCGCCAAGGCCGAGACCTGGTAGCGTCATCGACGGCGGGCCGCCAGCGCCCCGGCAAGGCCCGGGGCCCACTACCGTCTGGCGCGGCCCGCCACTCGCCGCTTGTGCGAGTCAGGCGCCTCGCTCGCCCCTCACTCGCCGCTCCCCGGCCAGTCCAGCACCAGTCGCTCCCGCTTGTCGAGCCGAACCCGGGCGCCCAGGGGACGGCTTTCCCGGTCGAGCACCCGGCACAGCCAGCGCGTCGCCTCCTCGTCGGCCCGCTCGAGGCGGAAGCGGTGCAGCCGCATGGGCACCATGGTCAGCGATTGCAGTCGGCCATCGGCATGACACAGCACGGGGAAATACAGCAGCACCAGATCGCCCCGGTAGCTCTCGTGCCCGCCGATGCCCTCATAGTCGTTGATCAGGTCACCGCAGCCGTAGAGGATGAGCTTGCCATGGTGGACCTCGATGCCCAGTGGATGGTGGGAGGAGTGCCCCCACATCAGGTCGACGCCGGCGTCGTCGATCAGCCGCTGGGCGAAGGCGCGGTGCTGGGCCGGGAGGGCATAGCCCCAGTTGCCGCCCCAGTGCAGGGAAACGATGGCCAGTTCCCCCGGCGGACGCCGCCGGATCCGGCGAGCCACCTCGCGAACGCCGGCATCGCCCGGACGCCGCAGCAGGTTGATCCCGGGCCGAGAGGAGGTGGCCTCCCAGCGCTCCGGCACGCCACTGTTCGGCAGGCCCAGGGACAGCAGGCGCACCCGCCCAGCTGGCGTCGACAGGCAGAGTGGCGCCGTGGCCTCGTCGCGCTCCCGCCCGGCACCGACATGCCGCAGGCCCGCCGCCTCCAGGGCCTCGAGGGTCTCCAGCAGGCCGGCCTCTCCCCAGTCCAGCACGTGGTTGTTGGCCAGGGCGCAGGCATCCACGCCCGCCGCCGCCAGTACCGGCAGGTTATCGGGGTGCATGCGGTAGTTGATGCCCTTGGGCTCGGCGGCCTCGCTGGTGGTGACCGCGGTCTCCAGGTTGATCAACCGCAGGTCCGGGGCCTGTTCGGCCAATGCCGCCAGGGCATCGCCCCACACATAGGCGAAGTCGACCGGATAGGGGATGGGCCCATGGGCCGTCTCGGCCAGGCGCACATAGCCCTCGGCCGAATCCATGTAGCCTTCGTACAGTCGGGGATCCCCGGGGTGGGGCAGGATCTGATCGATGCCGCGCCCGGTCATCACATCACCGGTCAGCCACAGGCTGAGGTCGGACGAGGTCGCCATTCCTTCGTCTCCTACTCGCCGATATCCTCGTGCCACAGCTCGGGGGAGGTGGCGATGAAGCGCTCCATCAACGCGATGCACTCCGGATCCTGCAGCACCTCGACCTCGACGCCGCGCTCCCGCAGCAGGGCCTCCTCGCCCAGGAAGGTGCGGTTCTCGCCGATCACCACCCGGGGAATGCCGTAGAGCAGGATGGCGCCCGTGCACATCGCGCAGGGCGAGAGCGTGGTGTAGAGGGTCGAATCGCGATAGATCGCCGCCGGCTGCCGGCCGGCGTTGTCCAGGGCATCCATCTCGCCGTGCAGCACCGCACTGCCCAGTTGCACGCGGCGGTTGTGGCCTCTGCCGAGGATCACTCCCTGGTGCACCAGGACGGAGCCGATCGGAATGCCCCCCTCCGCGAGGCCATCGCGCGCCTCGTTCAGGGCGGCCTTCATGAAGTGTTCCATGTCACGCTCTCCGTTGCGTTGGCTTGCGCATCAGCCTACGCCGGCCATCCCGGGGCGACCAGTCCCGTCCGACCTCACCCCGCGACGACGAGCGCCAGCGCACGACCGAGCGTCCCCCCATCAGCAACGCCACGGCCCCCTCCGTGGCGTTGCCGGTTGCGAGGCTCCCCATCGATAGCGACTATGCTAAAGGCTGGATGACACCATGCCCCCAGGAGCTTGACCGTGGCCGACCAGACCAAAGTAATCGCCTTCTACGATGAACGAATGCTGTTGCATCAGCCGAATATCGATGTTCCTTTTCTGCCCAACCGCATGGATCGCCGTATCCGCCAGCTGCTCGCCGGGCTCTCCATCCCCTGGAAATACCCGGAGCACCCCGCACGCCTCACGGCGATCCGCGAGCTGCTCGAGAGGGAGCCAATACCCGGCCTGGTCTTCGAGGCGGGCCGGGAGGCATCCCATGAGCAACTCGCCAGGGTGCACACGACCTCCTTCCTGAGCGATATCTTCAGCCTGGAGGGGGCCAATACCTGGCTTGACGTGGACACCACCGCGGTCTCGCCGGGCAGCATAGAGGCGGCTCGAGTGGCGGCGGGCACAGCCATCGCCGCCGTCGAAGCGGTGGTCGAAGGTCGCGCCGAGAGCGCCTTCGCCCTGGTGCGGCCACCCGGTCACCATGCCGAGCCGGTGCGCGCCCGGGGCTTCTGCCTGTTCAACAACGTGGCGGTAGCGGCCGCCCACGCCCAGTCGGAACTGGGATGTGAGCGGGTGTTGATCGTCGACTGGGATGCCCATCACGGCAACGGCACCCAGGAGATCTTCTGGGCCTCCCCGGACGTGATGCTGTTCGATATCCACCGGGCCGCGCCCTTCTATCCGGGGTCGGGCCGGCTCGAGGAGATCGGTGCCGGCATCGGCGAGGGCACCACCGTGAACGTGCCGGTACCCGGCGGTACCGGTGACGAAGCCTACCTGACGGCGTTCCGAGAGATCCTGGCACCGGCGGCGGACTGGTTCCAACCCGACCTGATCCTGGTCTCGGCAGGGTTCGACGCCCATTGGCAGGACCTGGCCCTCAATGTTTCCTACGACGGTTTCGGGGCCATGACCGGCCTCCTCCAGGCTCTGGCACGCCGCCACTGCAAGGGGCGCCTGGCCTTCGTGCTGGAAGGAGGCTACAACCTTGAATCGGTGGCACGGGGAGCCCATAGCGTGCTCTCCGTGCTCGCCGGAACGCCTCCCCCCGAACCCGGCAGCCGAGGCCTCTCCGAGGTGCAGGCCGCAGCGGCCTTCCATCGCGACGCCTTCATCATCGACAGCGATGCCGGTGGCGGTGCTCCCCAATGAGGCAGGGCGGCATCAGCCGCCCGCTCAGAGCGCCACGCCGAACCAGGCCTGTGCCAGATAGCCGGTGAGGAACGCCAGGCCCGCCGCCGCGCCCCCCATGAGCAGCGTGCGCAGCCCCGACTGCCACACCGGCCGCTGGTAGACCAGGCTCTTGAGCATGCCGATCAGCAGGAACATGAAGGCGGCGACCGCCAGGCTGGCGAGGAAGCGGTGCAGGGGCAGGATACCGGGCAATGCATAGGGCACCAGGGGCATCGCCCCCACCACCAGGAAGGCCAGGAAGGTCACCAGCGCCGAGCGCCACGGGCTCAGCGCGACGCGCTGCAGGCCATGCTCCTCGGTGAGCATGGTCTCCACCCATACCTCCCGGTCGCGGCTGATGGTCTCCACCACCTGCTGCAGGACCTCCCCCTCGAAGCCCTTGCGGGCATAGATCTGGCGGATCTCCTCCCGCTCGCCCTCGGGCACCAGGTCGATATGCTCGCGCTCGCGCTCCCGGGCGCGCTCCACGCCCTCGCGCTGCGCCTGGACCGCCTCGTAGTTGCTGATCGCCATGCTGAAGCCGTCGGCCAGCAGGTTGGCGAAGCCCAGCACCAGCGCCACGCGGGCCGAGAAGCCGGCGCCGAAGGCTCCCGAGACCACCGCGAAGGTGGTCACGCAACCGTCGATGGCCCCCAGGATGGCATCCGGCGTGCTCTGGGCACGGGACGGTGCCTCGAGTCGACGGCGGATCGCCTCGGGGTCGTGGTGCTCCTTCAGCGCCTGCTGCTTGCTGCGCTTCATGATATCTTCCTCCGCCACGCGGGACCCTGCCCCGCTCATTGCAGCGTCGTCAGGGGCGTTTCGCCTGTCCAGCCGGTCGACAGGGGACAGCTCCGGCGAAAGCCTTGCGCGCTCCCCTGAGCATAGGCCCCGCGCAGACGACCCTCGACGGTTGAGCCGGGGCGCCGAAACCCGGAAGATCGAGACCACCCAAGGGCAAGCGAGGAGTGCCATCCATGACCGAGCGACCATCCCCCCGTATCCTGGTCTTCGCCGGCAGCAGCCGGGAGGCCTCGTTCAACAAGCGCCTGGCGCGGCTCGCCGCCGAGCGCATCGAGGCTCACGGCGGCAGGCCGACCTTCATCGACCTGAACGACTACCCCATGCCGCTGTACAACGGCGACCTGGAGACCGCCGAGGGCCTGCCCGAGAGGGCCGTGACCCTGCGCGGGGTGCTCGCCGAACACCAGGGGCTGATGATCGCCTCACCGGAATACAACGGCTTCATCACCCCGCTGCTCAAGAACACCATCGACTGGCTCACCCGCCCCCATGAGGGCGAGAGCGGCCTGGCGCTGTTCCAGGGACGCCTCGCCGCGGTGGTCTCCGCCTCGCCGGGCGGTCTCGGCGGCATCCGCAGCCTGGCGCTGATTCGCCAGCTGCTCGGCAATATCGGTGTCACGGTGCTGCCGGACCAGCTGGCCGTGGCCCGGGCGGGAGATGCCTTCGGCGAAAATGGCCAGCTGGCAAGCGATGCCCATCGCGACAAGCTGGACGCCATCTGCCGACGGCTGGTGGAGGACCTGCAGCGCCTGCAGAGACACTGAGCCCCGACTGTCCCGCGGGGCGTGAGCATCGCGGGCCGCCGCGGGACAAGGCCCTCGCCGAGTCTGATTAACGGTCCCGCTCCTCGGCGATCGTCCAGGCCACCAGTCGGCTCACCAGCGGCCTGACCATCAGCACCCCGGCGAAGGCCACCGGCATGGCCCGCACATAGGCCCGGGCCACGGCCGCCAGATAGTCGGGGCCCACGCCCCCGTTCACCGCCGTGATCACCAGGCTCATCAACAGCGTCATCAGCGCCGACATGTAGAAGGCAAAGACCAGCGGGGCGAGACGCCGCGGCAGCCCAGCGCGACGTTTGCCCGAGTCGCGTGACGCCGTCCCCTGGCGCCGGGTCGTCGTTGTCATGGCATGACTCCTCGTTGTGTGTCCGGTTTCGAGACAGCCACAGCCTAGCGCCCGCTCAGGATCTCCTGTAGACAGCGGCGGCTTGCTTCACTATCAATGTTTATTTACGAATC
This sequence comes from Halomonas sp. M4R1S46, assembly GCF_025725685.1. NCBI lineage: Bacteria > Pseudomonadati > Pseudomonadota > Gammaproteobacteria > Oceanospirillales > Halomonadaceae > Halomonas > Halomonas sp. M4R1S46. Next base: position 1,040,523 of record NZ_CP107008.1, on the reverse strand, counting down.
CGCCGCAAGATTGTTCGAGATCACCAATGGATACCCTGCGCGCCATCGAAAGCTTCGTGAAGGCCGTGGAGGCCGGCAGCATCGCCGCCGGCGCCAAGCGGCTGGGCATCAGCCCCGCCGCGGCCAGCCAGGGCATCGCCCGCCTGGAGGCCTCGCTGGGGGTGCGGCTGCTGACGCGCACCACGCGGAGCATGTCGCTGACCGACAGCGGGGCGCTCTACTACCAGCGCGTCAGGCATATCGCCCGGGACATCGAACGGGCCCATGACGCCATCTCCTCGCTGCAGGCGGAACCGCGCGGCCGCCTGCGGGTCGCCTCCACCGCCGCCTTCGGCCGCCATGTCCTGGCACCGCTGATGCCGGGGTTCAACGCTCGCTTCCCGCACCTTTCCCTGGAGATCGTCACCACCGACCGCAGCGTCGACCATATCCGCGAGCACCTCGACGTCAGCATCCGCTTCACGCCCCAGCTGGAGGAAGGCCTGGTGGCCCGGCGCATCGCCTCCCTGCCCTTCCTGTTCTGCGCCTCGCCGGCCTACCTGGCGAAGGCGGGGCATCCCCGGGCACCGGAGGAACTCCGCCAGCACGACTGCCTGGCCTTCCGCTTCCCGCGGGATGGCCGCTTCATGAGCTGGGGCTTCATTCGCGACGGGGTGCGCTTCGAGCCGGACGTCAAGGCCGCCATGATCAGCGACGACATCGACGTGCTGACCCAGATGGCCCTCGCCGGGGGCGGCATCACCCGCCTGGCCGACTTCATCGCCCGGCCCCATATCGACCAGGGGCGCCTGGTGCCGCTGTTCGAGGACCCCGGCAGCGACGGGGTCCACGCCGTGTCGGAACCCATGGATATCTACCTGTGCGTCAGGGATCGCCACGAGTTCACCCCCAAGGTGAAGGCCTTCATGGACTACCTGGTCGAGCAAATGCCGCCTCGCTGGCGACCACGCTAGGCGCCTACCCCAGGAGGACGACCGTGCTGCCCGTGCCCTGGCTCGCCGCCCGCCAGACGATGTAGAGGCAGGCGGCCATGCCGGCCGCATAGACACCGGAGCGCCACCAGGCGAGGTTGGCCGCATAGAGCAACGGATGCAGCAGTCGACAAGCCAGGAACAGCCACGCCGCCCCGTCGAGGCCCTCGAGGTCCAGCCCGCTGCCGACGGCGATGACGCAGACCGCGGCAAACACCGCCAGCGACTCCCAGGCGTTGGCCTGGGCGGCATTCACCCGGGCGCCCACGCCCGTGAGGCGCGCCTGCTGGGCCCGCGGATGGTGGTTGTCGAGCCGCCCGAGTTGGCGCACACGATACAGGGCGCCGATCCAGGCCAGCAGGATCGGCAGCAGCGAGACGACGAACAGGACCTGCAGGATAAGGGGCATGGCGCCTTCCCGGGTGTGAGTTCTCGAAACCAGGCGGGGGATGGGTGGCACCAGCCGTCCGGCGGCTGGGTCCCGGTCCGGCGGCCTGGCCACGGCCGGACGAGCCTCAGTCCAGCCGGCCCTCCCGGGCCAGGCGACGCCGGACCCAGTGGCGATAGCCCCGGGCCAGCAGGGGCTTGAGGCCCGGCAGGCCGATCAGCCAGGCCAGGGGCCTGAGCACGGGCACGCGGCGCATCAGCAGGATATAGGCATCCAGGCCGTCACACAGCCGTCCCTGCTCATCCTCGACATACAGCGAATGCAGGGCGTCGCGCGGGTCGATGCCCCGCTCGCGCAGGTGGGCCTCGTGGCTCGTGACGTCGACCCACTCCACGTCGGGTGACCCGCCGGCCAGCCGCTCGTAGCGGCGCCGCTCGCGCCGGCAGATGGGGCAGACGGCGTCGTAGTAGACCTTCACGGTGGACTGGTCGGTCATGGTCTCCTCACGGTAAGGGGCTCACGGGCGGTCCAGGTGGTGGTGGGTGGCAGGCGGCCACCGCTCCCCCGTCCCTCGCCGCCCGGACGAGACAGCGGGGCCGTCTCGCCCGGGTGGCCTCAGTGGTGCCCGGCCTCGATCGGCACGCCGGGATCGAACAGGACCATGTGCGGCCCCGCCGGCCCGGTAGCGCCCTCCCGGGACACCTGGGTGAAGTCCGCCCAGGCGCTGCCGTCCTCCGTGACATGCGACAGCCCGCCCTGGCCATCCACCTCGAGCAGGTAGATGCCGTAGGCGTCGTTGCGCGGGCCGAACTCGGGGTCGGCGTCCAGGGTGCTGAGCACCGAGTTGGTGACATAGAGCCGCTCGTCATCCGGGCTCAGGCGCATCATGCAGGGATGCGGTACCGCGGCCTCGCCCACCAGGGCGGGCGCATAGGGATCGCGGATATCGTACTGCTGGATGCTGTCGCTGAACCAGTTGGCGATGAACAGGTAACGATCGTCGGAGGAGATCGTCATGTCGCAGGGCAATCCCAGGCCGCTCAGCACCTGGTGAAAGTCCAGGCGCCCGTTGCCATCCTCGTCTTCCCACAGCCAGGCGCCGCCGCCGGTGCCGATGGTATAGCCGTAGCGGGACTCCGGCGCATGCAGCCAGTCGGCCTCCGTGGCGCCCGCCCCCTCGCCCAGGCTCACCACCTGGATGACCGTCTCCTCGTCCAGGTCCCAGACGGCCACGCTGTCGCCGTTGGGGGCATAGGGATGCGTCAGCACGTCGTCCGGGTAGCCCCAGGTGGTGGTCACAAGGCGGTCGAGGGCCGGCTTCATGGCGATATCGTACATGTACTCCGGGCCGCCCTCGTTGGGCGCCCGCTCGGGGCCCGGCCCGAAGTGCCGCTGGAATGCCGCGGTCTCGTCGTCGATCAGCACCAGGCCCCCGGGTCCGCTGCTGGGGGTGTCGGCGCCAAGCATCGATACCAGGGCCACCCCTCCCTCGAGGGGGGTGACCGTATGTGGGGCCATATAGCCGCTCTCCCGGCGCAGCCCATCCTCCTGGCGAACCAGGGTGGGATCGCGGGGATCCTCGGCCACGTCGAAGACATGGAAGCGATCGGAGAACAGCCCCGGGATCAGCAGCCGTTCCTGGTCCAGCGAGTAGCCCCAATGGTGGACGTTGTCCCCCACCTCGGGCAGCGAGCGGACCTCGAAGATCTTCCCGTAGGTCGCCGGCTGTTGCGGATCGGCGCCCACCAGGGCGAGCATGTCCGGATGCTCGCCCTCGCTGGCGTCGATGGCGACCACATAGAGGAAGGTTTCTCGCGGGACGCTCGCCTCCCCCGCATCGGCCAGCGCCGCGCCGCTCGCCAGGACGCTCAGGGCCAGTGTGGCGGCCCAGCCGGTGATGGGCGGGCGGACCCGACCCTGGTACACCCGCTTGGACAGCGTCTCGCGATTCGGGCCATTTGCGGTGTCGGGTTCCATGTGAACCTCACTTGCTACCGGGGCCCATGCGTCCAGGCTCGGGTCGCGTGCTGGCGGCCGACAAGGCGATCGTGAGGCGCAAAGGCACCCAGTCTGCGTGTCGATGGAATGATGCCATGCTCACCTCGGCCACCCGGGCAGACCGCACCGCGGTCACCGTGGCGAGCCCCCGGCACTTCCCCGTCGGGAGAAGTCCCTCGCTTTCACCCTAGGCACCAGCCGCCGCCCTGACCAGTGCACCGACCGGTACCTGGGGGGCGATGACCGCGGGATGGCCGGAGACCTGGCCAGACGAGCCAGCCGCAACAGCCCCGTGGGCAGGCATCGCCCGCGCAACGGGCAACGCCACAGCGCTGCCTCGCCGCCGTCAAGGCGAGGGGACCCGGGTGGCCAGCAACTCGCCCTTGCCCACCGGGACCAGGCTGGAGACGAAGGCCGGGTCGTCCTCCACCAGCGCGACGAAGGGCGCGACCTGCTCGGCATGGGAGGTGGCGTTGTCCATCACCAGCAGCCCCCCCGGGCACAACACGCGCCGCAGCATCGGCCACCACCCCGGATAGCGGGCACGGTCGGCGTCGAGGAAGATCAGGTCCAGCGAGGCCTCGTCCTGGCGTTCGAGCACCTTCTCGGCATCGGCATGCAGGGACTCGATCACCCCGTCCACGCCGGCGGCCGCGAAGTTCTCCCCGGCCTTCACCCACTTGTCGGTGGCCCACTCCACGGTGGTGACCCGACCGCCGGTGGCCAGTGCCGCCTCGGCGAGCCATAGGGTGGAGTAGCCGTTGGAGGTGCCGACCTCGAGGATCTGCCGGGCGCCAGTGGCCCGGACCAGCACACCGAGGAATTCGCCGGTGGCCGGCGTGATGTTGAGCATTCGCTCGTGACCCTCGCCGACGGCCTGGTCGTTGGCCGCGCCGAAGGCCTCCAGCTCGGCCTTCACGGCCGACAGGGTTCCGGGTTCGTGCATCGCCTGCTCCCTTGGCAAACCGGATGGTGGTCGTACATGGCGTCTTCCATGTCGAGACAACCGAATCCGGCGCCATGTTCCCATGGATGCCGCCCGGCCCCGGCGGAGCGCCACGCTCGGGGCGGCGATTCGCTCGTCACGAGCCAGGCCAGCGATGCGCCGCCGACGAGCGCGATTTCTCCCCCGTCGCCGGCTTGGCGCATACTCAGGTAAGCATTCACTCACCGAGGTCCCGGCATGCCCCAGCCTCACCAGGATGGCCGTTTTCGCCATGAGTACCTGAGCCACAAGGCACTCGGCCGCCAGCTCGAGGCCTGGGCCGAGGCTCACCCCGAGCTCGCCCACCTTCGCAGCATCGGCACGACACCACAGGGCCGCGAGATCTGGGTGCTGACCATCGGCCCGGAGCCCGACCGCCGGCGCCCCGGCGTCTGGGTGGATGGCAACATGCACGGCACCGAGCTGGCCGGCTCCAGCGTCGCCCTGGCCATCGCCGAGGCCGTCCTCGCCCTGCACCTCGACTCCGAGGCGCTGGCCGACGACTGGCCCGAGCCGCAGCGCGAGGCCCTGCGCGAGGTGCTGTTCTACATCTGCCCCCGGGTCTCGCCCGACGGGGCCGAGCAGGTGCTGACCCAAGGCGGCTTCGTGCGCTCGGTACCGCGCCGCCATTCCGACAGCCCCGAGCGGCCCCGCTGGTATGCCCAGGACCTCGACGGCGACGGCCGCTGCCGCTACCTGCGCCAGGCCGATCCGGCCGGCGACTTCGTGGCCTCGGCCTGCTACCCCGGGCTGATGCTGCCGCGCCGGGTGGACGATCCGCCGCCCTACTGGCGACTCTACCCGGAGGGCGCCATCGAACACTGGGATGGCCAGACGATCCCCGAGCCGGACTGGCTGGCCGATACCCCCGACTTCAACCGCCAGTTTCCCTGGGGCTGGCAGCCGGAGCCCGAACAGCTCGGCGCCGGCCAGCGGCCCGGCGCCGAGCCGGAGACCCACGCCGTCATCGACTTCGCCCTGCACCACCCCAACCTCTACGCCTGGCTGAACCTGCACACCTTCGGCGGGGTCTTCATCCGCCCCCTCTCCCACGGCCCGGACAGCCGGATGGCCCCGGCCGACCTGGCGCTCTATCGCCAGCTCGCCGACTGGGGCGAGGCCCGAGTCGGCTACCCCACGGTGAGCAGCTTCGAGGAGTTCTGCTACGAGCCCGAGACCCCGCTGCACGGCGACCTGATCGATTTCGCCTACCACCAGCGGGGCTGCGTGGCGATCGTCTGCGAGCTCTGGGACCTGTTCCGCCGGCTCGGACGGCCCGCTCCCGCGCGCTTCATCGACCACTACACGAGCTTCGACCGCGAGGCGCTGGAGGGGCTGGCCCGCTGGGACCTCAGCGAGAACCGGCGGCGGCTGTTCGGCGACTGGCGGCCGCTGGTGCACCCCCAGTTGGGGCAGGTGGAGGTCGGCGGCCTGGACCCGGTCTGCGGGCTCTGGAATCCGCCCCCCGAGGCGCTGCCCGGGCTCTGCGACGCCCTGGTCGCCTACTGGCTGCGGGTGGCCGCCATGCTGCCGCGGCTGGTGATCGAGCACCTGAACCTGACCCCGCTGGGGCCCCGTCAGCACCTGCTGGAGCTGACGGCCGCCAATCACGGCTACCTGCCGACGCATGGCGTGCAGGCGGCGCGCAAGCGGCCCTGGAACGGCGGCGTGGTGGCCTGGGCGAGCCCGCTGGGCTGCCGCCTGCACGTCTCCAGCCAGGCCCGCCAGGAACTGGGCCACCTCGACGGCTGGGGGCGCGGCCAGGGCGATGCCGCGCATATGCCCTGGTTCCAGCGCTCCCGGGGCAACAGCCATCAGGCCCGGGCGCGCTGGCTGATCGAGGGGGAAGGCGAGGTGACGGTGCGCGTCGAGAGCCCGCGGCTGGGCGGCATCACGCGCCGGCTTCCGGTCGAAGACATCCGCTAGCCGGCCGGCCCCCAAGGCTAGATGCCGATGTCCTCGTCGTACTCCTTGTCGGCATGTTCCATGAGCGGCGAGTCCTCGTCGCACTCGGGCGAGTGCGTGAAGGTCCGGGTGACGTCGAGCAGCCCCAGGTCCTGGATGACACGCCGTCCCAGCAGCACCGGATAGTTCATGTCATCACGATTCTCGAGGCTGAACTGCTCCTGGTAGCGGGTATCCCCCATGCAGATCGTCAACAGTACCGCCGGGCGACGGTCCTTGCCGCCGGCGCCGGTGAGGATCAGCCGGCGATAGACCTCTCGCTCGAACTGCTTGGCCACCACCTCGCCGGTGGCCTCGTCCTCGACCTCGATCTCGAAGCGCACCCACTCCTCGCCATCGCGCTCGAACTCCTCGATGTGCTCGGCCTGCATGGAGGACGTCAGCGCGCCGCTGTCGAGCTTGGCCTTCAGCTCCACGCCCCAGGGTTCGATGGTGGTCTTCTCGACCCAGCCATACACCTCGGGCTCGTCGTCGGCGGCGGCGGTGCCGTTCAGCAGGCAGGCCCCCAGCAGGGGGATCAGGGCGTGTCGCAGGGCGGTTCTCATTCCGGCTCCTCGGAAAACGCTGATGGATGGACGCGTGGTGAACAGGGCCCCCGCATGGGTGCACCGCCTGCATGGACAGCCGGCGGGCAGGTGGGTTCCCCGTGACCGCGTGGCGTCAGATGTTGTCCCGGGGGATGGCTTCGTTCCACGTGCGCGAGAATACCCGCTCGCCCCCTTCGTAGGCATCCAGGGTGGCGTTGAGGTGGAAGTGCGTGGCCGTGGTGGACAACAGCGTACGGGTGACCGTCTCCACGCGCCAGTCGCCCCGCTCGAAGTGGCGGCTGTTGACCACCTCGCCGCTGACCGTGGCGTAGTCGTCGTTGGCCTGGGAGTATCGCTCGGTCACGTCGTAGCCGAGCGTCAGGCCCAGGTCGTCGAGGCGCCAGCAACCGTCGTTGTCGATGACCCTCAGGGTGGCCTCGTTGGTGGCCAGGTTGAACAGCACCGTCCACTCGCGATGGGCCGGCACCAGCAGGGTGGTGGCCGGCCCCGGCGCCATGCGCGGCGCCCCGAGGTCGGGCAGGGAGGCATCCTGCGTCCGCGCCGGACGCGACGGCAGCAGCAGCCGGCAGCCCGGGGGATGGAGGGTGAGGGTCGCCGGCAGCGGCGAGGGCCAGGCCAGCGGCCAGTACGAGGACGACACCGCCACACGGATACGGTTGCCCGCCGGGAAGGCCTGGGCGACATGGTTGAGGCGCACGCGGACGCGGCAGGTCTCGCCGGGGGTCAGCGGCTCGGGGCGGTCGTGCCCATGGCGATGGCTGAGGTTGAGCAGGCCGTAGCTGACCAGGGTGACGGTGCCGTCGGGACCGATATCGGAGAGTCGCACGGCGACCATCGCCTGGGGCCGATTCGCCGAGAGCTCGAGCTCGACGACAGGCTGGCCGAGGATCTCCACGGCCTCCGTCAGCGGGGCGGTGTCGAAGCACAGCGAACCGCCATCCTCCAGGCGCTGGTCGGTGGGCAGGTCGGTGCTCTCCGAATAGCTGCACCACTTGCCGGCGAAGAGCCCCACGCTCAGCGGGCTGCGGATCGACAGCGGCGCGGCATCGGGCCGGCCCGCGCCCTCGCTCACCAGGCCCGAGGCCGACAGGCCATACGCCAGGGGGTGCAGGCGATCGCTCGGCCACCGGGTCTCGGCCACCCAGCGACCGGGACGGTCGTCGCTGATCGGCGAGACGCTGTCCTGCATCCAGGCCCGTAGCAGCGGTTCCCGGTCCACGCCGTTGTCGACCCCCTTCAGCCAGCGATCCCACCAGCGCAGGCATTCGCCGAGGAAGTCGATGGACGGGCCCGGCCCGCCCAGATGGGGGTACTTGTGTCCCCAGGGGCCCACCAGCCCCTTGCGCGGGACCACCAGGTGCTGCAACAGCCGGAACACGGTGTTGCAGTAGCCGTCGGCCCAGCCGCTGACCGCGAACACCGGGCAACGGATCGCCGAGAAGTCCTCGCAGACCGAGGCGTGGCGCCAGAAGGCATCGCGACGCTGGTGGTCCAGCCAGTTCTTGAGCCAGAGCCCGCTGCCCTCGAGGCGCTGGATCCACAGCTCGCGCCAGCGATCGCCGACGATGGCCGGGTCCGGGGGACAGGCATTGTAGGAGAGCATCACCGAGGCCCAGGACAGGTTGTCGGTCAGCAGGCAGCCGCCCATGTAGTGCACGTCGTCGGTATAGCGATCATCGGAGGAGCACACCGAGATCACCGCCTTCAGCTCGGGGGGCTGCAGGGCGGCGATCTGCAGGCCGTTGAAGCCGCCCCAGGAGATGCCGAGCATCCCCACCTCACCGCTGCACCAGGGTTGAGCGGCGATCCAGCGGATCACCTCGACCCCATCGTCGAGTTCCTGGGGCAGGTACTCGTCGAGAAGCACGCCATCGGAGTCGCCGCTGCCGCGCAGGTCGACGCGTACGCCGGCATAGCCGTGCCGGGCGAAGTAGCCGTGGACCTGACTGTCGCGACTGGCCCGGAAATCCCGCTTGCGGTAGGGAATGTATTCGAGGATCGCCGGCACCGGCGCCTGCTCGGCCCCCTCGGGCAACCACAGCTTGGCGGCCAGCCGGCAGCCGTCCGACATCAGAATCCAGGTATTCTCGATGACCGTCACCCCGACCTCGTGATCGTCCGCCATCTCGCCGTCCTCCCGACCCGATGCCCGCCGCCGGGTCCCGCCTCGAAGGCGGCCCGGCATCGTATATGCTTCAGGATACACCGCCGCCAGCGGTGCTTGCCCGAGAGGTGAGTGCCATGAAGATCGTCGAGCAGTTCCCCCGCGACATCCGGGTCATCGAGAACGTCTGGATCCCCATGAGCGACGGGGCCCGCCTGGCGGCCCGGATCTGGCGGCCCACCGACGCGGAGCAGGCCCCCGTGCCGGCCATCCTCGAATACATGCCCTACCGCAAGCGCGACTTCACCCGCCTGCGGGACGAGCCGTTGCACCGCTACTTCGCCGGCCATGGCTACGCCTGTATCCGCCTCGACCTGCGCGGCAGCGGCGACTCCGATGGCGTGCTCCTCGACGAGTACCTGCCCCAGGAACTCGACGACGCCGTCGAGGCCATCGACTGGCTGGTCGCCCAGCCCTGGTGCAACGGCCGCGTCGGCATGATGGGCATCTCCTGGGGCGGCTTCAACGCCCTCCAGGTGGCGGCCCTGCGCCCCGCGCCGCTCAAGGCGATCATCACCATGTGCTCCACCGACGACCGCTACCGGGACGACGTGCACTATCAGGGCGGCTGCCTGCTCAACGAGAACCTCGGCTGGGGATCGGTGCTGCTGTCCTGCGCCACCACGCCCCCGGACCCGGACATCGTGGGGGCCGACTGGCGGTCGAAGTGGCGGCAGCGCATCGAACAGGCGCCCTTCTATCCCTTGGTGTGGATGCGTCATCCCCATCGCGACGCCTACTGGCAGCACGGTTCGGTGTGCGAGGACTTCGCGGCCGTGACCTGCCCGGTGTTCGCCGTGGGCGGCTGGGCCGACGGCTACGTTAACGCCATCCCGCGGCTGATGGCCGGGCTGACGGTGCCGCGCAAGGGCCTGATCGGCCCCTGGTCCCATGCCTTTCCCCACGCCGCCCTGCCCGGGCCGGCCATCGGCTTCTTCCAGGAGGCCCTGCGCTGGTGGGATCACTGGTTGAAGGGGCTGGAGACCGGCGTCATGGACGAGCCCATGCTGCGGGTGTGGATGGAGGAATACGTGCCCCCCGCGCCGATGCATGCCGAGCGTCCCGGGCGCTGGGTGGCGGAGGAGACCTGGCCCTCGCCGCGGCTGGGGGAGAAGACGCTCTACCTGAACGTGCTGTCGCTGGGCGAACACCCCGACGGCGAGGACCGGATGCGCCTGGCCTCGCCGCAGACCACCGGGCTGACCGCCGGCGACTGGTACGGCTTCGGCTCGGAGGGCGAGGCGCCGATCGACCAGCGGGAGGACGACGGCAAGTCCCTGGTGTTCGACGCCGACCCCCTCGAGGAGCGCCTGGAGGTCCTCGGCGCCCCCAGCGTCTCGCTGGCCCTGGCGGTCGACCGTCCCGTCGCCTTCGTCATCGTGCGCCTCAACGATGTGGCCCCCGATGGGGCCTCCGCCCGGGTCAGCTACGGCATCCTCAACCTGGCCCAGCGCGACAGTCCCGCGACCCCGAGCCCCATGACGCCGGGCCGACGCTACCAGGTCACGCTCCAGCTCAACGACATCGCCCATGCCTTCGCCCCCGGCCACACCCTTCGGCTGGCGATCTCGACCAGCTACTGGCCGGTGATCTGGCCGGCCCCGGAGCCCGTCAACCTGACCCTCTACACCGGCGCCAGCCGGCTGTCGCTCCCGGTACGCCCGCCGCGTGACGAGGATAGCCGGCTGCGGCCCTTCGAGCCGCCGGAACGCGCCCCCATGCCCGAGATGACCACCCTGACGGTGGCCCCCTTCCGCCGGCTGGTGGAGCGTGACCTGACGACCGGCATGTCGACCTACCGCATCTCGACCACCGGGGGAGACTTCGGCGACGCCGCCGTGGCCCGGATCGAGGACATCGACCTGACGGTCGGCTATACCATCACCAAGACCTACCGGATCCATGACTACGACCCGGGATCGGCCGAGGCGACGGTCGAGCAGATCACCACCCATCGCCGCGGCCCCTGGTCCACCCGCCTGGAGTGCCGCACCCAGTTGACCGCGACGCCCCACAGCTTTCGCATTCGCGGCCTGCTGAAGGCCTACGAGGGGGGCGATCTCCTCGCCCGCCGGGACTGGGACGAGGAGATCAGCCGTGACCTGCTGTGACGTCAGGCGCCGACGTCGAGGCCCTGGCGCGAGACCGCGGCCTCGAGGATCAGCCGCAGCAGTTCGTGGTAGGGATAGCCCGCCCACTCGGCCATCAGCGCCAGCTTGCCGTCCCAGTACCAGGTGGGATTGGTGTTGACGTCGAGCAGCCGCGGCTGGCCATCCTCGCCTTCGCGGAAGTCGAAGCGCGCGTAGTCGCGCAGGCCCAAGCGCCGGAACAGGGTCACCGAGTAGTCCACCAGCTGGCTCCGCTTGACGTCATCGATCCGGGCCCGACGGAAGCGGAGCTTGTCCCAATAGGGCGAGTCCGGGTCCGCCTTGGAGCCGTAGGTGAGGATCGGCGGCAGCCGCGAGTCCAGTGCCGTGTAGTCGATCTCCAGGGGTGGCAGCACCGTGAAGCCGGTCGCGGGGTTGCCGACCAGCCCGACCGTGTACTCCGGGCCGGTGAGGAAGTCCTGCATGAGGGCATCAGCGACGCCGGGCTGCGCGGCCAGCCAGCGCAGGTAGGTCTCCGCCTCCCCGGCCTCCTGCACCACGCAATCCCGGGTGATACCGAAGCTGCCGCCACTGCTGTTGGGCTTGATCAGGCAGGGATAGATGCTCGGCAGGACCAGCGGGGCGGCGGCCAGGTCCACGTAGGTCTCGTTGGGCACGGGGATGCCCTGCCCCGCCGCCAGGGCCCGGACCAGGGCCTTGTCGGTGGTCAGGCTGATGCTCATGGGATCGGCCCCGGTATAGGGAATGCCCAGGATTTCCAGCAGGGCCGGAATATCTCGCTCCAGCTCCCAGTGGTTGCGAAAGCCGGTATCACAGAGATTCAGCGCCAGGTCGTAGGGGACGCTGCGCAGGTCGTCGATCAGCGTGGCATGGTGGTCGAGGTAGCTGAAGTGATAGCCCTCGAGCTGCGAGAGCGCCGTGTGCAGGTGCTCGACCGCCCCTCGTTCCTCGTCGCCGAAGCGACCGCCGACGGCATAGGCATACGGCAGCCGGGGATCGCCCAGCACCACGGCCACTGTCAGGTCTCCCATGGCTCCTCCATCGCGGCGCATCGGCCAGTCACCGTCCGACAGATCATGCGATAGCCGACGTGAAGTATAGCTCGCCTGGTGTTGGGGGGCAGGGAGCGTTTCCGTGACTATTCGGTCAACGTCCCTGGGAGCTAGGGTGAGAAAGCGAGCCACGACGAGGCACACCATGACACTGCGACGCGACCGACTATGGCGCAACCGGCTGACCAACGCCGTGCAGACCCTGCTGATCATGGGCGGCCTGGCGCTGTCGCTCTCCGTGCCCGGCTACCTGCTCGCCGGCCCCGGGGGCGTGCTGATCTCGCTGACCGCGGTGGTGTTCTCCAGCCTGCTGAGCAGCTGGATGCCCGTGCGGGTGATCCTGACCAATGCCGGGGCCGGCATGCTACGCCGCCACCAGGCCCCCGAGCTCTACGAGGTGCTCGCTCACCTCTACGCCCGCGCCGACCTGCCCATCGCCCCCCAGCTCTTCTACGTGCCCTCGCCCGATCTCAATGCCTTCGCCGTCGGCACCTGGCGGGATGGCGGCATCGCCGTCACCGAGGGGCTGCTGCACTCGCTGTCGATGCGCGAGCTGGCCGGCGTGCTGGCCCACGAGACGAGCCACCTGCGCCACGGCGACACCCGGGTGATGTCCATGGCGGCGGCCATGACCCGGCTCACCCTGTGGCTGACCCTGGTAGTGCAGGTGGCCCTGCTCGCGAGCCTGCCGCTGGTGGCCGCCGGCGAACTGGCCTTTCCCTGGCTGCCCCTGCTGCTGGTGGCCGTGGCGCCCACCCTGAGCACCCTGCTGTCGCTGGCGCTCTCCCGCAACCGCGAGTACAAGGCCGACCTGGAGGCGGTGGCCCTCACCGGCGACCCCGAGGGCCTGGCCTCGGCGCTGGCCGAGCTGGAGCGCTACCACAGCCGCTGGCTATCGACGATCTTCGGCCGACAGCAGCCCGCCGGGCTCGACTGGCTGCGCACCCACCCGCCCACCGAGGAGCGCATCCAGCGACTGTTCGACATCGACGGCGAGCGCCACGGGCTCGCCCCGCATCCCGGGCTGCAACGCCACCACGGCCGGCGACCGAGGATCCACCAGCGGCCCGGCGCGCTGGGCGGCCATCACTGGTTCCTGCGTCGGCACCGCTGAGCCGCGCCGGCCTGGTCAAGCCACACCGGGGCTGCGGGGAGGCGCTCAGCTTCCCCGCTCCTCCTTCTCGAGTTCTTGCACATCGCCCATCGAGGCCAGCTTGATGTCGCGACAGATACGGATGGTGGGCTTGAAGGCGAACAGGGCCGAGCCGACGATGAAGCACCAGGTCGCACTGGTCTGCAGGCTCTCGTAGAGGAACAGCACCGAGCCGACGAGGAAGGCCGCGGCCGCGCCGAAGTCGACGAGGGTGTAGACCAGTTCCCAGGCAGCATAGAGCCGCCGAGTGTGGGGGTTCTCCTCGCGGCGGTCCCTGTCGAATAGCCTCATGCTCTCCTCCCTTGGCAGTGGTGGTCTCCGGGACATCACGCTCATCGGCACGCGGCGTCGCCGTCCCGATGGTCGGGGTCCAGCGGTGGGCAGGGTCATGGCTACCACTTCATCGCCCGGGTCACCCAGGCGCGCTCCGGGAGGGTCAGAGCCGCTGGATGTCGACCACGTAGCCGATGATGGGATACCCGGCCTGGCGAGCCGCCTTCTCGGCCTCCATCTGGGCCTCGAGCCGGGAGATGCTGGAGGAGTGATGCTCGAAGACGGTGTCCATCTCCAGTTGCTTGGTGCGTACGGCGAGCTTGACGACATGGCCCGTCTTCATCGCCTTGGCCGACTGGCCGGGGTCCTGCGGCCGGGATGGGGCTCTCCTGGCCTGGGTGGGCCTGGCGCCGGGCGGGTCGGCATCCAGGAAGGCATTGATCTCCCGGGACATCTGCTCTTCAAAATCAGCGAGTTCTTCGCTCATATCGCTCCTGCTGATGGGATCGTTGGAATCAAGGGGGAGTGTGCCATAAGCCATATCCAGTAGCCATCGGCCGCGAACGGACTTACAGCGTAAACTGATATAGCGCCTGTGGTAACTGACGCCGGAGCGCAGTGGAGGAAACTCAAGACAGCACCCTGTCGACGACCGGTTGACCGTCCCGTCACACCTCGACCGAGTACTTGAGATCACGCACCTCGTCTCCGGTCATGCCGCGAAAGCCCCAGCAGTGGGCTGGCTGTTCCTTGATAGTCACTTCCACATCTACCGATGCAATGCCAACGTCCGATTCAATTTCTTTGAACAACTCTTTAATCAGGGCCTTTTGGGTATCCGCAGAGCGCCCCTGCATCATATTGATTTCGATGACCGTGTAGGCGGAACTTCTGCCGCCAGGATAGTAGAAATCCTCGGCCTCCAAGGGAACAAAGCGATGAGCCTTCTTGTCTTCCGGCATCCCCAGCACTGATTGCATGCAACCGTGGATGACGTCAGAGAGCTGTGCCTTGACCGGATTCAGGTGTTCCTTGATGCCATAAATGACAATCACGATGCCTCCTGCAATGTGTGTGTTACTGCGAGCAAACTGCACGCTTCATAATTGGGTTATTCTTCCCGGAAATCGGGGGCTTTCCCCGATCACGAGGTACGATCGGTCGTCGAGAAGCCGTATGCTCGACCGAGGAAACGGCTCGGCTATCGGACACCGCCCCAGGTGTTCCTGTCGGGATACTCAGGAGCCCTGAACACTGCAGATACTGCACTTATTGGTTGAACTCAGGACTCAGCGACAGGCAATCCGCGTAGCGGTTTGGCTGCCCGTCTGCAGTGCCTTGATTATGCGCCGCCGTGGTGATGAGTTCAATCCACAGCGAAGGCAGCCAGCGTTTCGACGCAGACTACTAACCCTCCCGCTGCATTTTATCACGCCGTGCAACTTCCGCCTGCGTGGGAGGATCCATGGCATAGTCGCCGGTTTTCACCGCGCCGGCGCGCACATACTGCGCGATCACAATTCCGTTAGGCGACACTCGACTGGCGTTCAGTCTGAACGCCGCTGTCTTCGCGCCATCGTCAAACAATTTCTTGCCTTCCCCGAGAACGATCGGGAATGTGAACATATTGATCTCGTCGACGATGTCGCTCGCAAGCCAGCCGCCGTAGCTGAATCCGCCGGTCGGATCTTCCTGGGGTCCGCCTGGCGCCTGCATGACGCCGTCCAGTGAAACCATGGCGCCGACAATCACTTTCCGCATGAGCTCATCCTCATTGGTTTTTCCTGGTAGTGCCCCTGGGAGAAGGTCCCCAATGTGCATAACGCTGAGCACAGCGACACCCTTGGAATGGAGGCGAAGCCGCGATGGAAAGGGTGTCCGGCGGTCACCGGCCGCGTACTGCTGCGCCTTGTGATAACTCAGTGAGTTTGGTGCTCATGAGAGCACTGTTTCCAGAGCAGTCACACTTCTCATACAACCCTGAGCATCCCGTATTTGCAACACCCTTGGAGTACCTCGATGTCTGGATGCGCAACCAAGAACTCCATCATCCACGTCCCTAGGCCTGCATCTCGATACTCTAGCTCAATCACAGTGTCGACTATCCGAGTAAACGTAGCACTGTCGGTGACTGCACGCCCAACACCCATTCGCTTGGCTCCACGGCAAAGACTGAAACAAACGGCTCCAGCCACCATGCGCTCTACAATTTCCTTGGGACGATGGTCTCCCCAAAATATTGCAGCAAGTACGCGGTGGACAGCATCCAGTTTAACCTTGGATTTGTCGCCCGTTATTAGCTTACCCATCCTATGATTGGATGAACGCGCCTGCGCGTCCATTCGGGCTTACCGCATACCGATCACAGTCCAACCCGCTGACATTCATTACAATCGAGTATGATTCGACAGCATAACATCGATGGTCGTGCCGACTGCATTTGCCGGGCGTCCCGCCTTAAATCGAATCAGACAGGCTTCGCCAGAAAAATGGCCGTACGATTTCGGTTTCGCATGGAGCTGAAATGAGTCGTGTATGCCAACGGGTCGTTAGTGAGGCCCTCAGGAGGATCGATCGGTCAATATCTTTTTGACATTTCCGGTAAATGCCGCTGCGCGCACGCCAGTGGGTTTAAAGCCCAATGTTTTCCAGGTCGCTTTGGCCTCTTGATTGGCGAGCGAATATTCCAGAACCAGCTCCTGCGCGCCCTGGTGCTCGGCAAAGGCCACCAACTCCCAGAGGATGGCAGTAAAAATACCACGTTTCCTGTATTCCGGTTCCACCCATACATCATCGATAAACCCGGATTTTTCGACCTCTGCGCTCGCCTGCTCCCAAATGCCCTCGTTTCGCCATACGGCCACATCCCCCATGCCCACGAGGCCGTAACCCGGCACCTCTGCCACGATAATCAGCTTGTCCGTATCCGCCAGTGCACTGGCAAGTGCCTCCACCAACCGTTGACGTTCCTTGGTTTTCAATCGCTGCGTCTGCGACCCCGCCACATGCTGGGCCAGCTTGGAAAGAAACTCGACCAGGGTAGGAATATCAGCGTCATCGGCCTTGCGTAGCAGAAAGTCACTGTCGTGCTGCTTGGGTTTGGCCATGCAGGGACTCCTCGCCGCCCACCGCGACAAGCGGTATACATCCGGCGATCAGATCGTGAGTGATATAGAGAGTATAGATGAGGGGGTGGGATTGGTGGGAGCGGCTTCGACAATCGCCATGTGACTGCATTTTACCGGTGCAATCGGAGAGCAGGAAGGCTTCATTGTTGGCAACTCGACACCCCAGGCTTGAGCCGAGGCGCGCTGATTCAGCGCATCGTTTTCCGGAAACCTGTTATGCGCTTGATTCTTGTTACTTCTTGAAATCTACAGAACCAGTCATTTTATGGTAGAGCCAAGAAAACATGGCACCTCCTATCAAGCCATCGAAAGCTGCCCATATCAAGCCTATTACCCTTCCGATAGGTAAGATCGCACAACCACGGTAGAGCCTGTCGATGAGGGAGGGTTCCCCTGTCGCCCCATCAAGTGTGATGGTCCACCAAGTAAGGCAGAACAGCCTTAACCCAACATCATGCCGCAAGCCAGCGAAAACAACTGAATGTCGAGCTTCATATGAGTTTTCTCTTTTGTCTGCTTCAGGAAAAGCAGTGATCAAACTTCACATGAACTTTAAGTATAGCTTGGCGGCATGACAGGGATCATGGTGTCAGCAGCCTTTCCCGCACGGGCCGCTTTGGAACACCACATGGCCACCCGGTTTCCTCACCGTTTCACTCACCTGGAACGTCCTTCAGGATAATTCGGTCAATACCCGATCAAGGGCCTTGGCCAGCACCGGGGCCATGGGGATGGCGTTGCTCGCGTGGGCGATGCAGTCGGTGCTCCACACCTCCCCCACCCCGGCGGCCTCGATCACGTCCATGGCATTGCCGGCGAAGAGCGCATGGGTCAGCGCCACGTCCACCGTGGCCGCCCCGGCGGCGAGCAGGGCCTCGGCAGCGCGGGCGACGGTATGGCCGGAGCTCGCCACGTCGTCCATCAGTACCACTTGCCGGCCTGCCACCTCCAGCTCGGGCAGCGTGATCGCCACGTCGTGGTCGCCGTTGCGGGTCTTGTGGCACACGCCGAAGGCGAAGCCGGTCACCGCGGCCGCGCTCTGCACCCATTGGCGCGACTCGGCGTCGGGGCCGACCAGCAGCGGATTATCACGCTTCTCGGCGATCAGCTCGGCGAGCCGCGGGGCGCCGGAGAGCGCGATGGCATGCCTGAGGGGAATCGCCTGGTCGAGGCGGTCGATGCGGTGCAGGTGCGGGTCGATGGTGATCACGGCATCGAACATCTCGGCGAGGAAGTGGCCGATCAGCGGCTGGCTGACCACCTCGCCGGGATGGAAGGCGATGTCCTGGCGCATGTAGGCGAGATAGGGCGACACCAGCACCAGGTGGCGCACGCCCTGCTCGCGGGCATGGCGGGCGATCAGCAGCAGCTCGATGAGCTTGTCGTTGGGGCGGTCGAGGCTGCGGTAGACCACCAGGGTCTCGGGAAAGGCATGGGCGTCGGGGAAGGGCAGCGTCAGGCGCAGCTCGTCGTCGGGAAAGCGGTGACGTGCCACTGCCTTAGCCTGGAGCCCGGCGGACTCGGCCAGGCCATTGGCGGCGGCCGCCTCGTCGTCGCAATGCAGCAGCACGGGAGTCATCAGCATTCCACATTGAGTCGGGTGATCTGGTCAGGCTGGCCGATGGCGTAGCCGTCGTCGCGCTCGCTGGCCTGACGGGAGAAGGTCAGTTCGTTGGGATAGGCGGCGTAGACCCGGTACAGCGGCTGGCCGGTTTCCACCGCATCGCCGATCCGCGCCAGCACGTCGACGCCGGCGCCGATGGCCCGGGGCGCCCCGGCGAGCCGGGCGATGCGCGCCAGCTGCAGGTTGTCGATGGCGGTCACCACCCCGCTGGAGCGAGCGGTCACTTCCACGCGGTGCGGCGCCAATGGCGGATGCTCGGGATCGAAGGGCCTGGCACCCTGGGCCGTGATGATGGCCTGCATCTTCTCCAGGGCGCGACCGGCATCGAGGATGTCCCGGGCCAGCCCGAAGCCGTCGCCGCCACGCACGTCGGGATCGAACTCCAGCATCCGCCCGGCCAGGCGCAGGGCCTTCTGGCGCAGGTCCATGGGCGCATCCGGGTGGTTGGTGAGCACTCGCATCACGTCCCTGGCCTCGAGCACCGGGCCGATGCCCCGCCCCACCGGCTGGCTGCCGTCGGTGATCACCACGTCGAGGGTCAGGCCCATGCGGCCGGCCACGAACTCGAAGAGCTTGCGCAGCCGGCGGGCCTCGGGCATGGAGCGCACCTTCGCGTGGGGGCCGATGGGGATGTCGAGCAGCAGATGGCTGGAGCCGGCGGCGACCTTCTTGGAGAGGATCGAGGCCACCATCTGCCCCGGGGAATCCACCGAGAGCGGGCGCTCCACCGAGATCAGCACATCGTCGGCGGGCGAGAGCTGGCTGGTACCGCCCCAGGCCAGGCAGCCCCGGTGAGTACGCACCAACTTACCCAACTCCTCGAAGGGCAGGTCGACCCTGGCCAGCACCTCCATGGTGTCGGCGGTCCCCGAGGGCGAGGTGATGGCCCGGGAAGAGGTCTTGGGGCACAGCAGGCCGTGGGCGGCGACGATCGGCACCACCAGCATGGAGGTGCGGTTGCCAGGGATGCCGCCGATGCAGTGCTTGTCGACCACCGGGTGCTCGTGCCAGTCGAGCCGGCGCCCCACCCGGCTCATGGCGTCGCTGAGATAGAACACCTCCTCGCGGTCGAGCTCGTTGCGGTCGCAGGCCACCACGAAGGCGGTCAGCTCGATCTTCGAGTAGCGCCGCTCGGCGATGTCCTGGATGATCCGGCGGAAGTCGTCACGGGTCAGGCGCTCGCCGGCGATCTTGCGGTGCAGGGCGGGAATCGAGGGCGGCGGCTCGGCCTGCAGGATGCTGACCGGATGGCCCTCGGCCACCCCCAGGGTGGCGAAGGCATCCTCGGAGAGCCCCAGCTCCCCACAGGCGACGATCGCGGCGTCGTCCACCACGTTGAGGGTGGCGAGGATACGCTGGCCGTTGGCGCGCACCTCCACCTTGGCGAGCGCCTGGAAGCCCTCGGCCCGGTAGCGGTCGCACTCCCGGTGCATGTAGGCCACGTTCTCCCGGTAGGTATCGATGCCGACGCGTTTCAGCTTGAGCGGCGACAGGCGGTCCTCGGTGGACGCGGCCTCGTCGGCGGGGGTTCGGATCATGGTGCCGTCCCTGCGAGGCGCCCCGGTAACACGGGCGTGTCACCCGGATGACGGATGGCTTCATCCTAGCAGCGCCCCGGGGGAGCGTCATTTGACGGGGAACAAGCGAGGGGGCGGGAGGCCGCCCCGCGAGGCGCCCGCCCCGCAGGGCGGGACGGGCGGGCTGTCGGATCGTCGGCGAGGCAGAGGGGCTACCGCCCCTGGGGCAGATGGAGATCGAGCTGCATCGCCGCCCGGGGCACACCAGCGAGGCGCTGGACGCCTTCTGCGAGGAGCTCGAGCGCAGCGTCACCCACAACGAGGACGTGGCCGCCCCGGCGCCGGGTGAGGTGCGCGCGACCTGCCCCCGCTCCAGCGGCGCGGGGTCAGGGCATCCACTCAGTCGCGGCGGTAGGTGCCGATCAAGCGATTCATGCCGATCAAGTGGGGCTCGACCTGCTTGAGCAGTTCGATCATCGAGATCCCCTCGGGCAGTGCCGTGGCCTTGTCCAATGCCAGCACCCAGAAGTAGTAGTGGTGCAGACCATGACCCTCGGGCGGCATGGGGCCCCCGTAGCCGTTGCGGTTGAAGTCGTTGCGCCCGCGGGTGCCCGCCGAGGTGGCCTCCTTCAGCGAGGCATTGGCGGTCGGCAGGTTATAGAGCACCCAGTGCACGAAGCCATAGCTGCCGTGCTGCACGAGGGGCGCATCGGGGTCATGGCAGATCACCGCGAAGCTCCTGGTCTCCTCCGGCGGGTTCGACCAGCTCAGCGGCGGCGAGAGATCGTCCCCTTCGCCGGTGTACTTGATGGGGATCTCGCCCCTGTCCCGGAAAGCGGGGCTTTCCACCTGCATTTTCGAGAAGGCGAAGGCCATGGGTTGGGTCCTCCCTGAAGGAACGGGTTGGCGATTTCAGCGTCGGCAACCGGTCGACGCCTGTCAACGACGCCATGCCATGGCATGATGGCGACGAGCCGAGTCTTCAAGCGGAGGAAGAGGATGAAGCGACTGCTGATCGTGGCCCATGCGCCCTCTGCCAATACGCGGCGACTGCGCGAGGCCGCCCGACGCGGGGCCGGCCACCCGGACATCGAGGACGTCGAGGTGGTGGTCAAGGCGCCGCTGGAGGCCGGGCCCGAAGACGTGCTGGCCTGCGATGCCATCCTGCTCGGCACCACTGAAAACCTGGGCTACATGAGCGGCGCTCTCAAGGACTTCTTCGACCGCAGCTACTACCCGGTGCTGGAGGAGTCCCAGGGCCTGCCCTGCGCGCTCTACATCCGCGCCGGGCACGACGGCACCGGCACCCGCCGCGCCGTGGAGGGCATCGTCACCGGCCTGCGCTGGAAGTGGGTGCAGGAACCGCTGACCCTGCGTGGCGAGTGGCGGGACGACTTCGTCGACCGGGTGGAGGAACTGGGGCTCTATCTCGCCGCGGGACTCGACGGCGGCATCCTGTAGGGGTCGCGGCTATGCTGAGGCTATCGACGAGCGGAGGGCCGTCGACCACACAGGAGGTGCGCCATGCAATTCCACCGGACGGCGTCGCCGCGCGCCATGCCCCC
This sequence comes from Halomonas sp. M4R1S46, assembly GCF_025725685.1. Classification (NCBI taxonomy): domain Bacteria; kingdom Pseudomonadati; phylum Pseudomonadota; class Gammaproteobacteria; order Oceanospirillales; family Halomonadaceae; genus Halomonas; species Halomonas sp. M4R1S46. The sequence goes on along the minus strand of NZ_CP107008.1, from coordinate 1,019,084 downwards.
TTCACGCCCCAGGCTGCGCCCTGCCCTGCTGCTACTGGCCGCCCTGGCCAGCCCCCCCGCGCTCGCCCAGGACGACGCCGCGACCACCGTCATCGCTACCGCGAGCCCCGCCGGCGTCTACCACGCCACGGGGCGCACCCTGTGCCGACTGCTCGAGGCCCCCTGCGAGGCGCGCACCAGCGATGGCTCCGCCGCCAACCTCGAGGCGGTGCGCGCCGGCGAGGTGACCGTCGCCCTGGCCCAGTCGGACCTCCAGCACTACGCCGTCACCGGCACCCAGGGCTTCGCGGACGTGGGACCGGACCCCACGCTGCGGGCCGTGATGTCGCTGCACGGCGAACCCTTCACCCTGGTGGTGCGCCGCGACAGCGGCATCGACGGTTTCGCGGACCTCGCCGGCCACGCGGTGAACGTGGGCAATCCCGGCTCCGGCCAGCGGGGCACCATGATGACGCTGCTCGAGGCCTGGGGCTGGACCCTCGACGCCTTCCGGCCCGCCTATGAGCTGCCCGCCGACCAGCAGTCGCTGGAACTCTGCCACGGCAACATCGACGCCATGGTCTACACCGTGGGCCACCCCAACCCCTCCATCGAGCAGGCCGTGCGGCTGTGCGATGCGCGCCTGGTCGACGTGACCGGGCCGGCGGTCGACCGCCTGCTGGCCGAGACCCCCTTCCTGGCCCGGGCCACCATCCCCGCCGGTCTCTACGGCGACGACCAGCCGGCGGTCGACACCTTCGGGGTACGCGCCACCCTGGTGGCCTCGGCCGACACCGACCCGGACGCCGTCTATGCCCTCGTCGCCGCGGTCTTCGACGACCTCGAGGCCTTCAAGTCCCGGCATCCCGCCTATTCCGACCTGACCCCGGAACGCATGATCACTGAGGGCCTCTCGGCACCGCTCCACGAAGGGGCCAAGCGCTACTACCGGGAACAGGGCTGGCTCGCGGACGCCCCGGTGGACGACGCGGCGGAGACCGGGGAGCCCGACGAGCCGGATGAGCCGCCCGACGCGCCCCAAGAGCCGAATGAGCCCTCCGCCGACCTCGACTAGCTGAGGCCGCCAACGACAACGGCACCCCGTGGGGTGCCGTTGTCGTGCTGCGCGGCGGTCGGTCTGCGGCCGCGAGGCTCGCCTATTTCAGGCGCTCGAACACCGTGGCCACGCCCTGCCCCATGCCGATGCACATGGTCGCCAGGCCCAGGGTGGTGTCCTGCTCGCGCATCACGTTGAGCAGGGTGGTGCAGATGCGCGCCCCGGAGCAGCCCAGCGGGTGGCCCAGGGCGATGGCCCCGCCATGCAGGTTGACCGCCTCGTCCATGCGATCGCGCAGGCCGAGGTCCTTGAGCACCGGCAGCGACTGGGCAGCGAAGGCCTCGTTGAGCTCGACGGTCTGGATATCGTCGATGGTCAGCCCCGCCATCTTCAGCGCCTTCTTGCTGGCCGGTACCGGCCCGTAGCCCATGATCGAGGCATCGCAGCCCGCCACCCCGGTGGACAACACCCGGGCGATGGGCGCGAGGCCCAGGGCCTGGGCACGCTCGGCGCTCATCACCACCATGCCGCTGGCGCCCACCGACAGCGCCGAGGAGGTGCCGGCGGTCACGGTGCCGCCCCGCGGGTCGAATGCCGGCTTGAGCGCGGCCATGCTCTCCAGGCTGGCATCCGCGCGGATCACCTCGTCGCGATCCACGCGGACCCGGAAGCCGCGGGCGTCATGGCCCTCGACGCCGATGATCTCGTTGTCGAAGCCGCCGTTGTCCAGGGCCGCCTGGGCGCGCCGGTGGGAGCGCACGCCGAAGGCGTCCTGGTCTTCCCGGGAGACGCCGTGCATCTTGCCCAGCAGCTCGGCGGTCAGGCCCATCATCATGGCCGCCTTGGCGACGTGCTTGCTGGCCGCCGGGTTGACGTCGACGCCGTGGGTCATGGGCACGTGCTCCATGTGCTCGACGCCACCGATCACGTAGAACTCCCCCATGCCGGCGCGGATATTGGCCGCGGCGATATGCAGCGCGCTCATCGAGGAGCCGCACAGGCGATTGACCGTCTGGGCCGGCACGGTGCGCGGGATGCCGGTCAGGATCGCCGCGTTACGGGCGATGTTCATGGCCTGCTCGAGGGTCTGGTTGACGCAGCCCCAGATGACGTCGTCGACCTCCCTGGGGTCGAGGCCCGGATTGCGGTCGAACAGCGCCTGCATCACCGCGGCGGACAGGTTCTCGGCACGCACGTGGCGGAAGGCGCCGTGCTTGGCCTTGGCCATGGCGGTACGCACGCCGTCGACCACCACGATGTCTCTCGGATTCAAACTCATCGAACTCTCTCTCCTGTAACGCGGTGAATCAGGCGTAGAAGCGCTCGCCCTGGCGGGCCATCTCGCGCAGCTTGTCGGTGGGCGCATAGAGCGGCCCCAACTCCTCGGCCAGTGACTCGGCCTGGGCGACGAAGGCGTCCACGCCCATGGCGTCGATATAGCGCAGGGCGCCGCCGCGGAACGGCGGGAAGCCGATGCCGTAGATCAGCGCCATATCGGCTTCCGCCGCACTCCCCACGATGCCGTCCTCGAGGCAGCGCACGGTCTCCAGGCACAGCGGGACCATCATGCGCGCGATGATCGCCTCGTCGCTGAATTCACGCTCACCCTCGGCCAGCCCCTCGACCAGGGCGATGGCGTCCTCGTCGACGACCTTCTTCGGCTTGCCCTTCTTGTCTTCCTCGTAGGCATAGAAGCCCCTGGCGTTCTTCTGGCCCAGGCGGTCGTGGTCGACCATCCGCCGGATCGCGCTCTTGCCGCCGTCGCTGGCCATGCCGCCCATGCGGTCCGGGTAGCCCTCGGCCATCACCTCGCCGGCGTGCACCGCGGTGTCCATGCCCACCACGTCGAGCAGGTAGGCCGGGCCCATGGGCCAGCCGAACTTCTCCATCACCTTGTCGACCCGCCGGAAGTCGGCGCCCTGCGCCACCAGTTGGCTGAAGCCGCCGAAGTAGGGGAAGAGCACGCGGTTGACCAGAAAACCCGGGCAGTCGTTGACCACGATGGGCGTCTTGCCCATCTGGCGGGCGTAGGCCACGGTCGCCGCCACCGCGGCATCGCCGGTCTTCTCGCCGCGGATGACCTCGACGAGCGGCATGCGGTGCACCGGGTTGAAGAAGTGCATGCCACAGAAGTTCTCGGGGCGCGTCAGGTTCTCGGCCAGCCGGGTGATCGAGATGGTCGAGGTGTTGGAGGTGAGGACGGTGTCCTCGCCGACGCACTCTTCCACCTCGGCGAGGACCGCCCCCTTGACCTTGGGGTTCTCGACCACGGCCTCGACCACCAGGTCGACGTGCGTGAAGTCGCCGTAGGACAGGGTCGGACGGATGTTGCTGAGCCTCTCGGCCATCTGCTCGACGGAGAGCTTGCCGCGCTCCACCTGCTTGCCGAACAGCTTGCGGGACTCCTTGAGCCCGAGCGCGATGGCCTCCTCCTTGATGTCCTTCATCAGGATGGGCGTGCCCTTGGAGGCGCTCTGGTAGGCGATGCCGCCGCCCATGATGCCGGCGCCCAACACCGCGGCCTGGTCGATGGCGCTAGCCTGCTTCGCGTAGGCGGCGCCCTTCTTCTTGACCACCTGGTCGTTGAGGAACAGGCCGACCAGGTTGTAGCAGACATCGGTGAGCGCCAGCTTGCCGAAGGCCTTGGCCTCGATGGCCTGGGCGCGGGCGCGCTCCTCCCCGGCGCCCTTCTGGATGACCTTGATGGCCTCCACCGGGGCCGGGTAGTGCGGCCCGGCCTTGCCGGCCACATAGCCCTTGGCGGTCTCGAAGGCCATCATCTGCTCGATGGCGTCGAGCTTGAGCGGCCCGGTCTTCTCGACCCGGCGGGCCCGGTGGTCCAGCTCGCCGGCGTTGGCCCGAGCCAGGATGTCGCGGGCGGCCGCCTCGAGGGCCTCGCCGGGCACCACCGCGTCCACCGCCCCGACCTTGAGGCAGGCGTCGGCCTCGTTCTCGGTGCCACCGGCGATCCACTCGATGGCGTTGTCGGCACCGATCAGCCGCGGCAGGCGCACGCAGCCGCCCCAGCCGGGGAGGATGCCGAGCTTGGTCTCGGGCAGGCCGATCCTGGCGGTCTCGGCCATGACCCGGAAATCGGTGGTCAGCGTGACCTCGCAGCCACCGCCCAGGGCCAGGCCGTTGATGGCACTGACGGAGGGGAACGGCAGGTCCTCCAGGGCATTGAAGATGCCATGCACCCGCTCGAGCATGGCCTGGATCTCGCCCTCGCCCTTCTCGAACATGCCGTGGAACTCGGTGATGTCGGCCCCGACGATGAAGGCCTCCTTGGCGCTGGCCAGGATCAGCCCCTGGAGGCCGGCCTCGGCGCCCAGGGCCTTCACCGCCTGGTCGAGTTGCTGGACCACCGCGGTGGAGAGCTTGTTGACCGATTCACCCTCGAGGTCGAAGGTCAGGGTGGCGATGTCGTCGTCACCACGAGCCACCGTGATGGCGTTGCCTTGATAGATCATCCACGAATCTCCGTGCAAGAATTCATACGGCCGTTTGATTTCGACAGCTTGGTCCAGTCCGGCGACGGCGTCAAGCCCCGCGTCGGCGATCGCTCGGCCGTCGCGGCGCGGCGACTCCCGACTTCGGAGGCGAGCTGGTAGGATGCGGGGATGCCTACCGATCACCGCGTTTCCGACCCCGCCGCACTGCCCCCTCAGAGAGCGCGTCTCGATATCTGGCAGCAGCGCCTGGAGCGGCTGGCCGCACGCGCCCGACCCTGGAGCTGGCTGTGGCCGCCGGCGGCCTTCGCCGCGGGGGTCGGCAGCTTCTTCCTGGTGGAGCGCCAGCAGTGGCTCGGCGCCATGCTGGCGCTGGCCATGCTGCTGGCCTGGGTGCTGCTGCTCTCGGAGAGCCTGATCGGTCGTCTGCTGTCGCGGCGGGGCTATCCGACCCTCCCTCGCGGTGTGACCACCTTCATCGCCCAGATGATCCACCAGGAGACGCTGTTCTTTACCCTGCCCTTCCTGCTGGCGACCACGGTGTGGACCAGCGGCCAGGCGGTGTTCACGCTGCTGATGGTGGGCCTGGCGATCCTGTCGATCCTCGACCCGCTCTACTACCGCCTGGCCGATCGCCACCGCTGGCTGTACTTCGCCTTCCATGCCCAGTGCGTCTTCCTGGTGGTGCTGGTGACGCTGCCGACCCTGCTCCACCTGACCACCACCCAGAGCCTGCTGCTGGCCCTGGCGGCCATGGTCATCTTCAGCCTGCCGAGCCTGATGCACCTGCTGCGCCCCATGACCCGGGGACGCTGGCTGGCCATGCTGGCCCTGCTGCCGCTGCTCGCCGGCGCCGGCTGGGCCGGTCGCCTGTGGGTGCCGCCCGCCAGCCTGTGGCTGTCCGGCCGCGCCCTGTCACCGAGCTTCGATGAGCAGGCCAGGGCCCCGGAGGGCGGCATGCGCCTGACCCCCGAGACGCTGGTCGACCATGGGCTCTATGCCTATACGGCCATTCATGCGCCGCGGGGGCTGCGTGAGGAAGTCGTCCACGAATGGCGCCACGAGGGCAAGCTGGTCGACCGCATTCCCCTGGTGATCAAGGGCGGTCGCGAGGCGGGATACCGGGCCTGGACCCACAAGCAGAACTTCCCCGAGGCGGTGCTGGGGAACTGGCGGGTCGACGTGATGACCGCCGGCGGCCAGCGCATCGGCGTGCTGCGCTTCCGGGTCAGCGAGACGGCGGAGCGGGCGACCCTGGCCGACGGACGGATCCAGGCCCCGCCGGGGCTTCCCGGTCTCGACCTGCGCCGGCTGATCGCCCGCCCCGCCGAGTCGCCGGCACCCGACCGCGGGAAGGATACCCCGCCGCCGGCCACGCCGCGCGAGGACGGCGGCGGCACGCCCTGAGGGTGTCGCTTGCATTACACGCTAACGCTCCGGACAATCCAGCCAGGCTTTCCCGCAATGCAGAGTCCCATGCATCAGAACATCGGCTTCCAGCTTGCCCGCGTGCCACGCCTGTGGCGCGCCATCATCGATCGGCGCCTGGCCCCGGAAGGGCTGACCCAGACCCGCTGGGTCACCCTCTACCACCTGTGGCGACTGGGCGACGACCAGCCCCAGTGCGACCTCGCCCGGGCCATCGGTGTGGAGGCCCCCTCCCTGGTGCGTACCCTCGACCAGCTCGCCGAGCAGGGGCTCATCGAGCGGCGCCCCTGCGACCAGGATCGGCGCACCAAGCGCATCTTCCTGACCCAGGCGGCCATGCCGTTGCTCGAGCGCATCGATGCCGTGGTCAGCCAGGCGCGCCGGGAGATGCTCGCCGGCCTCGCCGACGAGGAGGTCGGGCAGCTCAGCGAGCTGCTGTCACGGATCGAGGCCAACGGCATGGCGATCCAGGCCCGCGAAGAGCCCTGAGCCCCACCGGCTCGCCCGTCAGGATCAGGCCTTGGGCGAGCGCAGGCGGCGGTGGGCCTCGGGGCGGTCCGGCCGCCCGGCCAGGCTGTCGCGCAGCTCGGCGAAGCCCGTCGCCAGCGCCTCCAGGGCCTCGATGTCCAGCGACTCCTCCCACCACAGGGTCAGCGTCGCCGCGCCCGACTCCACCACCAGCGCATCCTCCGGCAGCCGCGCCAGGAGCGCCGCCAGCCGTTGCTGCGCGGCGCTCGGCAGGGGCCGCAGGGGTTCCAGCCGCCAGCGCCAGCCGGCCTGGTAGGGCTTCAGCGCCTGGCTGGCGACGGCATCCCGCACCAGCACGAAATCGGGCCCCGGCTGCTGGGCCGGATAGGGCCAGCGATAGGCGGGCAGCAGCTCGCCGCCGTCGTGCAGCGGCGAGTTCTCGAGGCGCACGGTGATCCCGGCGCGCCTGGCGGCCTCGCGCAGGCGGATCAGCCGCTGTTGACGCGGACTCGGGCGCAGCCACATGGCCGGGGCGAACACCAGCCCCACGACCCCCAGGATGATCAACCAGACCATAACCGTTTCCTGTTCGAAGTTTGATGCAAGTCGTTGTCGTGGCTCGCCAAGCGTCCTAGAGTGGAAGGCATTCCACCACCCGATGGACCCCTGCCGGAGGCAATGCCATGAGCAACGAGTATCGTCACGTCCTGGTCGCGGTCGACCTGACCAAGGACTCCCACAAGGTTCTGGAGCGCGCGATGCAGATCGCCGACCGCAACCAGGCCAGGCTCTCCATCATGCATACCCTCGAACCCCTCGGCTTCGCCTACGGCGGCGATATCCCCATGGACCTGACCAGCATCCAGGATCAGCTCGACGAGCACGCCAAGCAGCGTCTCGCGGAGATCGCCGATCCCCACGTGGCCAAGGAGAACCAGCACGTGGTCGTGGGCATGCCCGATACCGAGATCCATCGCTTCGCCGAGGAGCAGGACGTCGACCTGATCGTGGTCGGCTCCCACGGCCGTCACGGCTTCGCCCTGCTGCTGGGCTCCACCTCCACCGGAGTGCTGCACGGCGCCAAGTGCGATGTCCTGGCGGTGCGTGTCGGCAAGGAAGGCGAGGCCGAGGAATAGGCCCTCGCCTCTCCCGCACAAGGCGCCCCGGGGGCGCCTTTTTCATGTCAGGCCTCGCCGGCCGCCATCGCCTCCAGCTCCATCCACCGCTCCATGGCGGTTTCCAGCTCGGCCTGCTTGTCGTTCAGGGCCTGGAGGGTCGCGGTGACGGTCTCGCTGTCCTGCTGATAGAAGGCCGGGTCGCCCACCCGGTGCTCGAAGTCGGCCACCTCGCCCTCGAGGCGCTCGATCGCCGCCGGCAGGGTATCGAGCTCGCGCTGTAGCTTGTAGGAGAGCTTGACCCGCTTGGCCGCCGCCGGCGACGGGGTCGACTCGGTCGCCGGCCTGGTGGGCTCGGCCGTGGCCGGCGCCGCCTCGGCGCTGGGCTCGGCCCCCTGGCGGGCCGCGCCCTCCCAGGGGGCCGGCGGCAGCTTGCCGCCCTGGCGCACCCAGTCACTGTAGCCGCCCACGTACTCGCGGACCCGACCCTCGCCCTCGAAGGCCAGCACGCTGGTCACCACGTTGTCCATGAAGGCCCGGTCGTGGGAGACCAGCAGCAGGGTGCCGTCGAAGTCGAGCAGCAGCTCCTCGAGCAATTCCAGGGTCTCGACGTCCAGGTCGTTGGTGGGCTCGTCGAGCACCAGCACATTGGCCGGCTGGGTGAACAGCTTGGCCAGCAGCAGGCGGTTGGACTCGCCGCCCGAGAGCGCCTTGACCGGCTGGCGAACCCGGTCCGGGGCAAAGAGGAAGTCCTGCAGGTAGCTCATCACGTGACGGTCACGCCCCCCCACGCTGATGCGGTCACTGCCCTGGGCGACGTTGTCGTACACGGTCTTCTCGGGCTCCAGGCCGGCGCGCAGCTGGTCGAAGTAGGCCACCTCCAGCTTGGTCCCCAGCAGCACCTTGCCCTCGGTGGGCTGAAGCTCCCCCAGCAGGATCTTGAGCAGGGTGGTCTTGCCGGCGCCGTTGCGGCCGATGAAGCCGATGCGATCGCCGCGCTGGATCTCCAGGCTGAGGTCGTCGATCACCACCTCGTCGTCGAAGCGGTGGGTGACGTGATCGAGCTCCACCACCCGCTTGCCGCTGCGTGCGCCGCTATCCACGGACAGCGAGGCCTTGCCCTGGCGCTCGCGGCGCTCGCTGCGCTCCTGGCGCAACTGCTGCAGGGCCCTCACCCGGCCTTCGTTGCGGGTGCGCCGGGCCTTGATGCCCTGGCGGATCCACGCCTCCTCGCGGGCGAGCTTCTTGTCGAACTCGGCATTCTCCCGAGCCTCGACCTCCAGCTCGTGGGTCTTCTGCTCCTGGTAGCGGGCATAGTCGCCCGGATAGCGGCCGAGGCGCCCGCGGTCGAGCTCGAGGATCGCCGTCGCCAGCTTCGAGAGGAAGGCACGGTCGTGGGTGATGAACAGCACGGCGCCATTGAAGTCGGCGAGCTGCTCCTCCAGCCAGGCGATGGTGTCCAGATCCAGGTGGTTGGTGGGCTCGTCGAGCAGCAGCAGGTCGGGCTCGGCGACCAGCGCCCGGGCCAGCGCCACTCGACGTCGCCAGCCACCGGAGAGGTCGGCCATCTCGGCATCCTCGGGCAGGCCCAACCGAGTCAGGACGACGTCGATGCGCTGGTGGAAGGACCAGCCGTCGATGGCCTCGATGCGGGTCTGCAGCCTGGCCATGCGTGCCATGTCCGGATCATCCTCGTGGATCAGATGATGATACTCGGACAGCAGCTCACCGGCCTCGGGGAGGCCCTGGGCCACCACGTCGAAGATCGTCTGGCCGGAAGCATCGGGCAGGTCCTGGGCGAGCACGCCGATCTTCAGCCCCGGCGCACGCCAGATGCTTCCGCCATCGGCCTGGACCTCCCCCGCCACGATCTTCAGCAGGGTCGACTTGCCGGTCCCGTTGCGGCCCACCAGCGCCAGGCGCTCGCCCTTCTCCAGCACCAGATCGGCGCCGTCGAGGAGCACCTGGGGACCGTAGGCCAGTTGCAGCTGTTCCAGACGTAGCAGGGTCACGCGTTCACCTCTTCATTCATCAAGGTCGCCAGTGTAACGCATGGCCGGGCCGGCGTGGCCCCACCCCGCCTCTCCCGGGTACAATGCGCGCCCGCTTCCACAGGAGTGTTTCGCCGTGGCCGACGCAACGCCCCCCTTCGATGATGTGCTGCCCGAGGCGCTGAGGTTCCGTTCACCGGCCCCGCTGGTCGACATCGGCGCCAACCTGACCCACGACAGCTTCGCCCGCGACCTCGAGGCGACGATCACCCGCGCCCGGGCCGCCGGCGTGACGACCCTGATCCTCACCGGCACCGACCGCGAGCATGCCGAGCAGGCCGTGAAGCTGGCGCGCCGCCATCCGGGCCTGTACGCCACCGCCGGCGTGCATCCCCACGATGCCAGCCAGTGGTCGCCGAGCCTCGCGGCCGCCATGTGCGAGCTGCACCGCGAACCGGAGGTGGTCGCGGTGGGCGAATGCGGCCTGGACTTCAATCGCAACTTCTCGGCCCCCGCCGAGCAGGAACGCGCCTTCGAGGCCCAGCTCGGCCTGGCCGCGGAGAGCGGCCTGCCGCTGTTCCTGCACGAGCGCGATGCCGGCCGCCGCATGCGCGAGATGCTGCATGCCTGGCGCGACGACATCTCCCGGGCGGTGATCCACTGCTTCACCGCCGACCGCGAGACCCTCTACGGCTACCGGGACCTCGACCTGCATATCGGCCTGACCGGCTGGCTGTGCGACGAGCGTCGCGGCCACCACCTGCGCGCGCTGGTCGGCGAGATTCCCCTGGAGCGGATGATGGTGGAAACCGACTGCCCCTACCTGTTGCCGCGCAATTTACCTGCCAAACTCAAGGGCAGGCGCCACGAGCCGGCCCTGCTGCCCTGGATCGTGCGCGAGATCGCCCACTGGCGCGGACTGACGGAGGCCGAGCTGGCCCAGGCCACCACCGCCACCGCCCTCGCCTTCTTCGGGCTCGACACGAACCACGATGCACATCACGCCCTCGAGGAGGGGCCCCGACATGGATGAGCTGCCCGCCTTCATTGCGGTCGAGACCGGCGACGACGGCGACCTGCCGCTTTCCATCGCCTGGACGCTGCCCGACGGCCGCGTCAAGCACACCCTGATCCAGCCGGACGAGGACTGGCTCGATGACGAGCTGATCTCGCTGGGCGCCTACAGCCTGGAGGAGCTGACCAGCCTGGGCGTGAGCCCGCTGGACGTGATCCGCGAGCTGGAGACCGACCACTTCAACGCCACCCTCTATACCGCCGGGGTCGGCGACGACGAGGCGGCGCTCTCCCGGCTGTTCGAGACCTACGGGCTGGATCCCTTCGTCGAGCTCGCCCCCGCCGAGAGCCTCTACGGCGATCTCCCCCCGGGTGACTGGGCCCGGGCCCGGGGGGAACTGTTCGGTGAACTCGGCCTCGAGCCGCTGCGCCCCGAGGAGGAGATCCAGGTGATGCTGACCCTGCACCAGCGGCTGCAGGATCCCGACTAGCTGTGTAAACCCACCAGGTTGTTCACGGAAAGCCTCAGCCGGCTAACCGGAGGCCGATAATCCAGACTGGCATGTGGCCGATGCCAGTTGTACTGATGAAGCCAGGCAGGCAGATGCCTGCCTCGCTCCTCCGAGCTGATGTATGACCGGGCGTAGGCCCATTCCCGCAGCGCGGTCTGAATGAACCGCTCTGCCTTGCCATTGGTGCGGGGCGTATAGGGTCGAGTGCGTTTGCGCTTCAGTCCCAGACGCCGGCACAGGCGGCGGAACGGCTTGGATTTGTAGCATCCACCATTGTCGGTCAGCACGCGCGAGAAGCGAATGCCCAGGTTCCTGTAGTAACGCACGGCCTCCAATAGGGCATAGCACGCACTCCAACCGGTTTCATCGGGATAGCGGGTGCCGAAAGCGACCCGCGAGTGATCGTCGATGGCGATGTGAACATACTCCCAGCCGGCGCCCCGCGTGTTCTGCTGGCGATCGCCGGTGACACGATGCCCTGGGCGTTCGAAGCGGCCGAGTTTCTTGATGTCCAGGTGCAGTAGATCTCCCGGCGCGTCATGCTCGTAACGATTCACGGGACGGGCAGGTGCCAAGGCCGAGAGACGATTCAGCCCCTCGCGTTCGAGGAGCCGTGCGACCGTGCTGTGTCCGATCCCTAACCGCTCGGCGATCTGGCGGTAGGTCTGGCGCTGCTGGCGACGCTCGAGGACCTGCTCGCGAACCTCGGCAGGGACCGCATGAGGGCAGCGACGGGGACGAGAAGAGCGGTCCTGCAGCCCGGCCTCACCCTCTTGCCGGTAGCGGCGCACCCACTTGTAGACCGTCCTCACACTGACACCTTGCGCCTTGGCGACCTCCACTGGCCGAAGCCCTTCGTCAACGACTCGGCGGACCAGCAGGGCTCGACCATGCAGGGTAAGACGGGCATTCTTATGGGTGTTCATCCGGGCCTCCTGGAGGTTGGTTTGGGTCGCACCTCCAATTGTCCGGGTAGGTTCCGGATGAACAACCTACCGAGAGATCACAACTAGCCCCCCGCCGCCGGGGCCGTTGGTGGTGGCGTCTCGCCTTCCTCACCCGAGCCGATGCTGCCCAGCAGCCGGCGAGCCTCGCCGACGATGGCCTCCGCCGACGGCAGGGTCACCGTGGCCGCCGGGCCCAGCGGGATGAAGCTGTCCTCGGCGGTCAGGCGATGCAGGCGGTCGGAGCCCAGGCCGCGCTCCACCAGGGCGGTGATGATCTCCTCACTGAGCGAGCCCGTGCGCCGGCACTCGTCGACGCACAGGATCCCGTCACAGTCGGCGACCTCCCGGTGGACGGCATCGTGGTCGATGCCGGTCAGCCAGCGCAGGTCGATGATGCGCACGCCCTCGCCCGTCGCCCCCAGCCGGGCCCGGGCCTGGTGCGAGAGGTAGACGCCGTTGCCGTAGGTGATGATCGCCAGCCGCCGCCCCTCGCCGTCGCGGCCCGGACGGCCGGCCGGCAGCCGGTGCTCCGGGCCGGGATCGGCGCAGCACCAGCGCAGGTCGCCCTCTTCCAGCAGGTCCCGGCTGTGGTAGCGGGCGATCGGCTCGAGCACCACCACCACGCGCTGCTCCTCGTCGGCGAGCCGCACCGCTTCCTGCAGCAGCCCCACCGCGTCGGCCCCGTTGGACGGACAGGCCAGCAGCAGGCCGGGGATATCGCGCAGCACCGCGATGGCGTTGTCGTTGTGGAAGTGACCGCCGAACCCCTTCTGGTAGCCGAGGCCGGCGATGCGCACCACCATGGGGTTGGTGTACTGCCCCCGCGAGAAGAAGCTCAGGGTGGCCGCCTCCCCGCGCAGCTGATCCTCGGCGTTGTGCAGGTAGGCGAGGAACTGGATCTCCAGCATCGGCAGCAGGTCGTTGTGGGCCAGGCCGATACCCAGTCCCAGGATGCTCTGCTCGTCGAGCAGGGTGTCGATGACTCGACTGGCCCCGAAGCGCGCCTGCAGCCGTTGTGTCACGCCATACACGCCCCCCTTGCGGCCGATGTCCTGCCCCGCCATCACCAGGTGCGGATACTCCGCCATCAGGCGAGCCATGGCCTGGTTGAGCAGTCGGGCCATGGGCGCCGGGGCGTCGTCCGCCACGGCCGGCGCGGCGACCGCCCGGCGTCGCGAGGGACGCGCCGGGGGCACGATGCTGGCCATGACCTCGGCGGCAGAGGCCAGACGCGGGCATCCCACGAGCGTCTCGGCCACCCGCGCCACCCGCTCGCCGACGTCCCGGTACAGTGCCCCCAACTCGGCGACGGAGAGCAGGCCATGCCGGCGCAGCAGCCCCGCACCGATCAGCAGCGGGTCGCGGGCCTCGTCGGCCTGGATACGCGCAGGGTCGAGGTAGACCTGCTGGGCATCGGAGCCGGCATGGCCCATCAGGCGCACGCAGTGCATGTGCAGGAACACCGGCTGTCGCCGCTGTCGGGCGAGGCGTTCCGCCTCCCGGGCAACGCGACAGGTGTCGAGGGGGTCCAGGCCGTCGCAGCTCAGGTAGTGCAGCCCCGGGCGGGCGCGCACGCTGGCCTCGATCCAGCCCCGGGGCGTCGGCGTGGAGATGCCGATGGCGTTGTCCTCGCAGACCAGCACCAGCGGCATGGGTACGCCCTGGTAGGCGGCCCAGCCGGCGGCGTTGAGGGCGCCCTGGGCGGTCGAGTGGTTGAAGGAGGCGTCGCCGAAGCTGCACAGCACCACGCCGTCGGCCGGCCAGCGGCCGCCCCCACCCAGTTGACGCCACAGGCCCAGGCTGTAGGCGGCCCCCACCGCCTTGGGCAGGTGCGAGGCGATGGTGCTGGTCTGGGGCGGCACCGTGAGGCTCACCGAGCCCAGCACCTTGTGGCGCCCGCCGGATACCGGATCGTCCGCCGCGGCACAGAAGCTCAGCAGCATGTCGTGCAGTGGGGTCTGGCCGGGCAGCGACTTGCTGCGCTGGATCAGGAAGGCGGCATCCCGGTAGTGCAGGAAGGCCGGATCGGTAGGACGGAAGGCCGCGGCGATGGCGGCATTGCCCTCATGGCCGGCACTGCCGATGGTGTAGAAGGCCTCGCCCCGGGCCTGCAGGCGGCGCGCCTGGTAGTCGAGGTGGCGGCTGAGCAGCTGCGACTCGAACAGCTCGACCAGTCGGGGGCCATCCAGCCCGGCCGCCTCCAGCCCCCAGGGGCGGTTCGGCGGCGGCCAGTCGTCGCGTTCCAGGGCGGCGAAGAAGGCATCTTCCAGGGGAAAGGCGGTGGCCACGGCCGGACTCCTTGTGGATGAGGCACTGCCTTGAAGCCTAATCCATCGGCCCGCCAAGGCGGGAATATCGTTCTCCTGGACGATCGCGAGTGCGTCGTGGGCAGCCGCCGCTCAGGCCGGCAGCGGGGTCAGTGTCTCGCGCCCGCGCGCCACGGCCGCGTCGAGGGGCAGCCCCTGGCGATAGAAGCCCGCGAGGGCGCACCGGAAGGCCGCCGCCCGGCGCGGCAGGCCCTCGACCTCGTAGCGCACCGCCCGGGCGGCGACGCGGGCCTGGAAGGCCTCCCGGTCGACCGCCACCTCGCCCAGGTTGTCGACGCTGACGTTGAAGTGCCGCCCGCAGGCGGCGGCGAACAGGCTCTCCAGCGCCTGGGGGGCCACCTCCACCGACTCGAAGGCGCGCTGCTGCTCGGCATCGCGGCCGTCGGGCAGGTACCAGTAGCCGTAGTCCTCGAGCGCGCGGCGCCGGGCCCCGGCGATGCACCAGTGGCTGATCTCGTGCAGGGCGCTGGCGTAGAAGCCCCGTGCGAAGATCACCCGGTGCCAGGGCGTGTCGGCGTCGGCGGGCAGGTAGAGCGGCTCGTCGCCGCCGCGCACCAGCCGGGTCCGGTAGGTGGGCAGGAAGAGGCCGTCGAACAGCGCGATGACATCCTCGAGGCGATGGCTCACTCGGGCACCTGGGTCTGGGACATGGGCGGCGTAGTATAGCGAGCCGGGCACGGCGGCGAAAACCGCCACCGTGCCCCCGACGCCCGTACTGGCGCTCCTGGTCGCTAGGTGTGATCTCTCGGTAGGTTGTTCATCCGGAACCTACCCGGACAATTGGAGGTGCGACCCAAACCAACCTCCAGGAGGCCCGGATGAACACCCATAAGAATGCCCGTCTTACCCTGCATGGTCGAGCCCTGCTGGTCCGCCGAGTCGTTGACGAAGGGCTTCGGCCAGTGGAGGTCGCCAAGGCGCAAGGTGTCAGTGTGAGGACGGTCTACAAGTGGGTGCGCCGCTACCGGCAAGAGGGTGAGGCCGGGCTGCAGGACCGCTCTTCTCGTCCCCGTCGCTGCCCTCATGCGGTCCCTGCCGAGGTTCGCGAGCAGGTCCTCGAGCGTCGCCAGCAGCGCCAGACCTACCGCCAGATCGCCGAGCGGTTAGGGATCGGACACAGCACGGTCGCACGGCTCCTCGAACGCGAGGGGCTGAATCGTCTCTCGGCCTTGGCACCTGCCCGTCCCGTGAATCGTTACGAGCATGACGCGCCGGGAGATCTACTGCACCTGGACATCAAGAAACTCGGCCGCTTCGAACGCCCAGGGCATCGTGTCACCGGCGATCGCCAGCAGAACACGCGGGGCGCCGGCTGGGAGTATGTTCACATCGCCATCGACGATCACTCGCGGGTCGCTTTCGGCACCCGCTATCCCGATGAAACCGGTTGGAGTGCGTGCTATGCCCTATTGGAGGCCGTGCGTTACTACAGGAACCTGGGCATTCGCTTCTCGCGCGTGCTGACCGACAATGGTGGATGCTACAAATCCAAGCCGTTCCGCCGCCTGTGCCGGCGTCTGGGACTGAAGCGCAAACGCACTCGACCCTATACGCCCCGCACCAATGGCAAGGCAGAGCGGTTCATTCAGACCGCGCTGCGGGAATGGGCCTACGCCCGGTCATACATCAGCTCGGAGGAGCGAGGCAGGCATCTGCCTGCCTGGCTTCATCAGTACAACTGGCATCGGCCACATGCCAGTCTGGATTATCGGCCTCCGGTTAGCCGGCTGAGGCTTTCCGTGAACAACCTGGTGGGTTTACACAGCTAGGCCGGGAGCGCCGGCGGGATGTTCTGGTTGAGCCGGAAGAGGTTGCCGGGATCGTAGTGCGCCTTGATCCGCGCCAGCCGGTCATAGTTCTGGCGGTAGTTGTCCGGGACGCGGTCGCCGTCGTCGGCGGACATGAAGTTGACGTAGCCCCCCGGTTCGGCATGCGGCTGCAGGGCCCGATAGTAGGCCCGCCCCCAGGCGAGGTGGTGCTCGTCGTCGGCCGGGTCGCGCCAGCTGGGGCCCAGTACCGTGGCGAAGGCCGCCTCCCGGTAGGCGAAGGCGGTGGCCTCGGGGGCGACGCGCCGGCAGGCACCATCGAGGGGAAACAGCAGGGTCGCGGTCTCGAGGCAGGGAATCCGCGCGCCATGGTCCAGGTGCACGGCGATCGCCTCCTCGCCGAGGGGGCCGGAGAAGCCGCCCTTCCAGTAGTGGCGCAGGCCCGCCGGCAGCAGTTCGTCGAAGAGGGTGTTGATCACCGGATACGGCATGCGCTGCAGCGCCTGGCCGATCACGGGACCGAGGCCGTCGAGTTGCGCGCGGATGCCGTCGTCCTCGGCCGTCGGGCCGCTCCAGCAGGTCAGCACGACGATCACCGGCTGCCCCTGCCAGCGCTCGGGCACGAAGGGCAAGGGCGGCCCCAGGGTGATGCCGAGGATCGCCCCCAGCGCCTCCGGCGCCCGGGCGATCAGGGCCTGGTAGCCACGGATGACCCCGCCGTCGAGGGGGTAGAAGGTCGGCCCGCCGAGGATGTCGGGCACCTCGTGCAGCCGGTACTCGAAGGAGGTGACCACGCCGAAGTTGCCGCCCCCGCCGCGCAGCGCCCAGAAGAGGTCGGGATGCGCCTCCTCGCTGCAGGTCAGGAAGCTCCCGTCGGCGGTGACCACATCCGCCGAGAGCAAGTTGTCGCAGCTCAGCCCGCAGCGGCGATTGAGGTAGCCGAGTCCCCCGCCGAGGGTCAGCCCGGCGATGCCGGTGGTGGAGACGATACCGCCGGGGGTCGCCAGGCCGAAGGCCGCCGCGGCGTGGTTGAGATCAGCCCAGGTGCAGCCGGCCTCGGCGCGTACCCGCTGCTGCGCCGGATCGACGCGGATCCCCCGCAGGCGGCCGAGGTCCAGGACCAGGCCATCGTCGCAGGTCCCGAACCCGGGCACGCTGTGGCCGCCCCCCCGCACCGCCAGGGGCAGCGCATGCCGAGCGGCAAAGGTCACCGCGGCCATCACGTCGGCGACCCCCGCGGCCTGGACGATCAGCCGCGGATGGCGGTCGTGCATGGCGTTGTAGACTCGGCGTGCCCGCTCGTAGTCCTCGTCGCCGGGCGCAACCAGCGCCCCGTGCAGGCCTTCCGCGAAGGCAAGGATCGCCTCGGCGGCCGGCTCCCGGGGGCCGGCCTGTCGTGTGTCAACGGCTGTCGTCACCATGGTCCACCTCCTGGCTCATCGAGGCATGCCGCATCGCGCGGCGTTGGCCCCGGACGGTCCTGCCCCGGGGGCTGTGTTCTGGTTATAGCCGCAAGGCGCTCCCGGAACGTGACAAGGCCGTGACCGGGCTTAGCGCCGCCCCGGGCCAGCGCATAGACTGAGGAGAAGGAGGCACGCCGCCATGACCCTTCACCTCTCGCTGCTCGGGGAGTTCGCCTGTCACTCGCCGCAGGTTTCGCCGATCGTCTTTCCGACCCGCAAGGTGGAGGCCCTGCTCGCCTACCTCGCCGCCACGCCCGGACGCCGCCATTCCCGGGACCGGCTGGCGGGACTGCTGTGGGGGGAGATGCCCGATGCCCAGGCCCGCAGCAACCTGCGCAAGGCCCTGTCACGCCTGCACCAGGCGCTGCCGGCGACGGCCCGCAATGCCCTCGCCGTCGACCGACGCGAGCTGGGGCTGGCGGCGGCCGAGGTCCGGGTCGACCTCGAGGCCTTCGATCGCCTGCAGGCCGACGGCACCCCGGAGACCCTGGAGCGGGCCCTGGCGCTGTATCGCGGCCCCTTCCTGCAGGGCATGGCCGACTGCGGCGAGGCGTTCGAGGACTGGCTGATGGCGCAACGCCTCGCCCTCGAGGAACGGCGCCAGCAACTGATGCACCGCCTGCTCGAGCACTATGTGGTCACCGGCGCCATCGACCCGGGCATCCAGCTGGCCCAGCGGCTGCTGGCCGACGATCCCCTGGATGAGGGGGTGCACCGCACCCTGATCCGCCTCTACCTCTACCAGGACCGTATCGGTGCCGCCCTGGCACAATATCAGCGCTGCCGGGAGCGACTCCTCGACGAGACCGGTCGCCCGCCCGGCCCCCAGACCGAGCGCCTCCGGGAGACGCTGCTGGCCCTGCAGCCGGGCAGCCCGGCGTCGGCGACTCCCCCGCCGAACGAGCCGGATGACCTGCCGGAGCGTGCCGGCGTCATCGCCACGGCCGCCCGGGAGCGGGCCCGGCGACGGGCCGCCCAGGAGGGCTGTCCGTCCCTGGCCGTGCTGGCCCTGGCGACGGACGACGCCGCGGATCGCCACCTCGGCGACGGCCTGGCGGAGGATATCGCCACCGAGCTCGGCCGCTTCCGCGAGCTCGAGGTCATCGCCCCGACCAGCGCGCTGGCCTACCGCGACAGCGACGCCGCGCCGCAGCGCATCGGCAACGAGCTCGGCGTGGACTACCTGCTCGAGGGGCGCCTGCAGCGGCGTGGCGAGCGCCTGAGGCTGACCGCTCGCCTGCTGTCCACCGACGATGCCCACCAGATCTGGGCGGAGCAGTACGACTGCCAGGGCGAGGCCTGCTTCGAGGTCCAGGACGAGATCGTCGGGCAGATCGTCGGTCGCCTGGTCGGCGGGCTCGAGGCCGAGCGGCTGCGCCAGGCGCGTCGCCGGCCTCCCCGGGACTGGCAGGCCTATGACCTCTGGCTGAGGGGCTGGCACGCCCTGCGGCGCCCCGAACTCGCGGCCATCCAGCAGGCCCGAGGCTTCTTCCGCCAGGCCCTGGCCCAGGACCCGCAGCTCGCCCGAGCCTACGTGGGCCTGGCCCTGGCCCACCTCAACGAGTGGGCCTGCTATGCCTGGGGCCACTGGGTCTTCCTGCAGCAGGAGGCCCTGGAGCTCGGCCGCAAGGCGGTCGGCCTCGACGAGCACGACCATCGCGCCCACTGCATGCTCGGCCTGGCCGAGCTCTATGCCCGGCACTACGACGTCGCCCACCGGGAGCTCACCCTGGCGCTGGAGCTCAACCCCAACGATGCGGATGTCCTGGCCCATGCCTCCTTCGCCCTGGCCCTGGCCGGCGACCCTCAGCAAGGGGTGGCGGCGGCCCGCCGGGCCCTGCGCCTGGCGCCCTACCGGCCCGAGTGGTACGCCGGCATGGCGGGCATCGCCTTCTTCAGCGCCCACCTCTACGAGGAGGCCATCGCCACCATGGCCACGGCCCCCGAGGCCTTCTGCAATACGCCTGCCTTCCTCGCCGCGGCCCATGCCCACCTCGGCCAGCCGCAGCGGGCGGCCGGCCACCGGGACACCGTCTATCGCCACTACCGCTACCAGCTCTCCCGGGGCACCTTCCCCTCCGGCATCAGCTGCTTGGATTGGCTGACCGCGCTCGACCCCTATCGGCGCGAGGCCGATGCGGCCCACTATCTCGAGGGCCTGCGGCGGGCGGGCTTCGAGTAGCCCGCCGTCCCGTGGCCCCTGATAGACTATCCGCTCCGCCCCGACGGCATGAGGCCCGGGGCCGTTTAGACCTCGCATGGAGCATGCCGCTTGGCCCCGTTCACCGCTGACCTGCTCGCCGTCACGCGCCAGGAAACCCGCCCCCTGATCCGCCTGGCCCTGCCCATCTGCGGCGCCCAGCTCGCCCAGGCGGGCATGAGCGTGGTGGACGTGATGATGACCGGCCGCCTGAGCGCCACCGACCTGGCGGCGGTGTCGGTGGGCTCGAGCCTGTGGCTGCCGCTGATGCTGTTCATGACCGGCACCCTGATGGGCCTGACGCCGGTGGTGGCCCACCTGCTGGGCGGCGGTCGGGGAGGCATCCGCGAGAACGTGCACCAGGCGCTGTGGATCGGCATGGCCCTGGGTATCGTCGCCGCCGTCCTGCTGTGGCTGGCGGTGATGCCGGTATTCCGGCTGATGGCGGTGCCCGAGGAGGTGGCGCGCCGCGCCGCCGGCTACCTGGCCGCGGTGGGCCTGGGCATGCCCGGCGTGGCGATCTTCCAGGCGCTGCGCGCCTTCTCGGACGGCATGAACCACACCCGCCCGGCGCTGTGGATCAGCCTGGTGGGGCTGGCGGTGAACATTCCCAGCAACTACCTGCTGATCTATGGCGGCGCGGGCCTCACCGCGCTGTTCGGCGAGGGGCTGCCGGCGCCGCTGCAGGCCCTGCCCGCCCTGGGGGCGGTGGGCTGCGGCATCGCCACGGCGCTGTCGATGTGGGTGATGAGCCTGACCATGGTCGCCTATACCCGGCGCAGCCGGGCCTACGGCGACGTCGCGCTGTGGCGCTCGCCCACCCCGCCGCACTGGCGGATGATCGGTGAGCTGCTCTACGTGGGGGTGCCGATCGGGGTGGCAATCTTCGTCGAGGTGACGCTGTTCACCCTGATCGCGCTGTTCATCGCCAGTCTCGGCGAGGTGACGGTGGCGGCCCACCAAGTGGCCCTGAACTACACCTCCCTGCTGTTCATGCTGCCGCTGTCGCTGGGCATGGCCCTGACCGTCCGGGTGGGCCACACCCTCGGCCAGGCCCGCCCCGAAACGGCCCGCCTGGTGGCCTGGAACGGCATCCTGATCGCCGTGGCCGTGGCCCTGCTCAACAGCCTGCTGCTGTGGCTGACGGCCGAGCCGGTCATCGCCCTCTACACCCACGACCCCGCCGTGTTCGAGCTGACCCTGTCGCTGGTCGGGCTCGCCATGCTCTACCAGGTCTCCGACTCCCTGCAGGTCAACCTGGCCGGCGCCCTGCGCGGCTACAAGGATACCCGGGTGATCATGTGGATCACCCTGCTCGCCTACTGGCTGGTGGGCCTCGGCGGTGGCCACTGGCTGGGCGAGTATGGCCTGTTCGGCCGGCTCCCCCCGCTCGGGGTGTACGGCTACTGGATCGGGCTGATCGCCGGCCTGACCGTGGCGGCGATGCTGCTCGGCGAGCGCTTGAGACGACGAAGCAAGGCGGTGGCGCATGGCGACTTGGAACTTCCCGACCTCCGGGACTGACGGCCGCCGGCGGGCGGGCTGGTGGGGCACGCTACTGCTGGGCCTGCTGCTCGCCGGCTGCAGCGACGGGCCCGCCGAGACGCTGCTGGTGGACTACCAGCGGCGCCTGGCGGACGCCCTGGGCCTGGCACCTCCCTCCCCCGGCCACCCGCCCAACATCGGGGCCTTCCCCGAGCCGGAGGCACGCCTCTTTCCCGTCGGCGAGACCCGGGAGGGCATGCTGGCGGTCTTCGCCCTGCGCGACTGCCATATCGCCAACCTGGTCGCCGGCCGCAACAACCAGCTGGGCCGGGTGGCCGCCCCGAGCCAGCGCTGGCTCTACGAACTCGCCCTGTGGCGCCGCCTGAGTGGCTGCTGGAACACCGAGGTGCCGGAACGCCTCGGCGAGACCGACCGAGTGCGCCTGGCGCGGCTGACCCGGACCAAGACCGAGCAGCTGCCCCGGGCGAGCTGGAATGCCCTGTTCGACTCCAGCGAATGGGTCGGCAGCTTCTCCCGGGCCAGCGCGCCCTTGGCGCCGGACGCTCTGGCGGCGGTCGAGGCACAGCTGCCCGCACTGCACTACTTGCGCGAGGCAACTCTCCACCAGTTCGACCGCCGCTGGCCCCCGGACTCCGCCACCCTCGAGGGCCACCTCAAGACCCTGCAGACGCGTCCGCTGACCGCCGAGCTACTGCGTGCCCTGCTGCTGGCCGAGCGGCGCCTCGAGGAGGCCTCGGCGCTGCTCGAGACGGCCCTGGCCGACGGGACAGGCTGCACCGACCTGACCGCCACCGCCGGGCATGACCGGCTGACCCGTTGGCTGGACGGGCTCCAGCAGCAATCCCGGCGCTGGCTGCAGGGCCTCGACCAACTGATCGAGGCACAGCTCGTCGACCCGCCTCCGACCGTCGCCGCCTACCGCCAGCGCTGGCTCTCCCTGGAGGCCGAGCAGGCGCCCTGGCCCGCGCTGGCGGCGGCCCGGGAGCGTCATCGTGACCTGCGTGAGGCCATGATTCGTCACTGCGGTTGACGCCAGAGGCTTAACCTCGGTCACCACTCTGTGCTATTGATGGGAAGACAGTGACGTTGTGCGCTGCCGACAGGCCCAACCGCCAATGCCGTGACCACGCAGCAGCAGGAGGGACTTCATGGGTATCCCGCTGTCACACCGCCCCGCCCGGGTCATCGACCTGGACACCATGCGCCAACGCCAACAGGCCAGGAAACGCCTGGTCCGTCTCGCTCCCGAGCTCGACGGCCTGGAGATGGTCTATCGGCTGCCTTCCGAATCCGAAGCCTACTACGGCATGCCCCTGCTGGCCTGGGGGCTACGGGATGACGGCGAAGTGGTCGGCCTGGTGCCATGGATGGAAAGCCTGACACCCTGCCAGAGGCTCGATGACCCCGAGCATGGCCACTTCGTCGGTTACCGGGACCCGGAGACCGAGGAGCTGTTCGAGGAGCCACCGGAGCACAAGGTGCTGGAGCTCGAGCAGGCCGCCGCCTACTTCGAGTACGAGGAGACCGAGGAGACGACCCTGATCCAGCAGTTGCCCGAGACCCAGGGCACCCATGCACTGTGCATGGACGAGAGCGGTGCGCCCTGGCAGCTAAAGCAGGTGTTCGGCTGGCGCCTCTACAGCGACGGGGCGATCGAGGCCTTGCTCGCCGACGAGCGGCTGGTCGAGTCCACCCCGATCCTGCCCGGGGATGCCTGCCTCTATCCCGGCCACAGTCGCCACCGGGTGGTCTACTTCTTCCAGCGGCAGATCGCCAACCGCATCCGCCGCGAGGACCCCGCCACCCTGGAAGCCCTGGCCCTGATGGTCATGCCCGATGCCGACCAGCCGGAATGAGGCCGGCCTACACCTTGTCTGAAAAGTCGGCGAGCGATGGCCAGACAAGGCAAAAATCGGCGAAAAGACGGAGTTTACGCGGTGTAAATGAGTACTTTGAGCCGATTTTTAACGCCGGATGGGCAAGCGCAGGCAGTTTCAGACAAAGCGTAGGGCCACGCCTTAGCCCAGCCGGATGAAGTAGAAGTAGCGGCCGCCGTCCTCGTGCTGCTGCAGCAACTCATGGCCCAGGAAGCTGCAGAACTTGGGCACGTCCCGGGTGGTGGCCGGATCGCTGGCGATCACCTTGAGGACCTCCCCCGGCTGCATGTCGCGCACCTTGTTGTGCATCAACATGATCGGCTCGGGGCAGTAGAGACCCGTGGTGTCCAGTTCGGCATGGCAAGCGGGCAGGGAATCCGCGGAATCAACCATCGATGACCTCGCCTAAGGAATTGAGAGAATAGCGTCTAGGGAGCTAGTGGATGATCAAGATCATTATCGAACGTCGTATCATGCCCGGGCTGGAGGAAGAATACGAGGAGGCGGCCCGCGAGGCCATGCGCCAGGTGCTCAGCGCCCCGGGCTTCGGGGGTGGCGAGACCCTCGTCGAGAAGGGGCACCGCGATCGGCGCCTGATGATCACCAAGTGGCGTGACCTGCGGGCCTGGAAGGAGTGGCGTGACAGCGAGCAGCGCAGCCGCGTGATGCAGCGGATGCTGCCCCTGCTGACCGAGGACGAGCACGTCCGCATCTACGAACCGAGCTACTGAGCCCCTCCCCCGCCGTCAGTTCAGCAGTCGAACATGCACCGTCACCTCTTCACGGTCGTGATAGAGGTGACGGCAGGCGATTTCCGCCTTGACGCCGGCCTCGCCGAGGGCGGCGTCCAGCCGCGCCAGGCCTTCCGAGACGGCTTCCCAGCGCCGCTTCATCGGCAACTTGAGATTGAACACCGCTTCCCGACACCAGCGCCGCGTCAGCCAGCGTTCGACCATGTCGATGACCCGGGCCGGCTTGTCCACGATATCGCAGACCAGCCAGTCCAGCCGCGACGGCGGCGCCCAGACGAAGCCATCCTCACGCAGGTGATCCACCAGGCCGGTCGCCATCAGCTTGCGATCCATGGGGCCGTTATCGATGGCAAAGACCTGCATCCCCCGATGGACCAGCTGCCAGGTCCAGCCGCCCGGCGCCGCTCCCAGGTCCGCCGCCTGCATGCCCTCGCCCAGTCGGTCCTCCCATTGATCCCGCGGCACGAACTCGTGCCAGGCCTCCTCGAGCTTGAGGGTGGAGCGGCTCGGCGCATCATGGGGGAACCGGAGCCGACGGATGCCACCGGGAAGCTCGCTGCGATTGCCCGGGAAACTCATCCCCAACTGGACCCGGTCGCCATCGGTCCACAGCAGATGCAGGCGCCGGCCGCCAGCCTTGCGCCTCAGGGCCCCGCGCTTCCTGAGCGTCGACTCGAGGGGCCGCTTGAGGGCCTTGATCAGCCCGGCCAGCGCCTTGGCCTCGTTGGTGTCCGGGGTCTCCTGCCACAGCGACTCGAAGCTCCAGCCACTCGCCACGACCTGCTCGACGATGGGCGAGAGACGGTCCTCCCGTGACAATGCTTCCAGGGGCTCCAGGGCCACGAGGCTCTGGCGAGCGAAGACCAGCGAAGCCAAGGGCAGGGCCCGATGCAGCGCGTTGACGGAGCGTTCGTCGGTGACCACGAAGCGGACATGGCCGGCGTGAGGCTCGGCGCGGGGATAGCCCTGCCAGCCCAGCAAGGCCGCCTTGGTAGCGACTTCGCTGGCCAGATCGTTCTCGAATCCGGGTCGGCAATAGAACAGCAACTGCTGGGGGGTCATGTGGCCTCCTGTGAAGGCCCGCCAGTCTAGCCGGGGGACACACGGCTCACAAGCCGTGCATGCCCTCCTCCTCCTCGTCGACTGCCTTGCCGGCGGCCCGGTTTCGGCTCCAGTTCTCGATATCCTGCAGCTGGACATTCAGGGCGTTGGTCGAGATCTTCACCTCCCAGAGGGAGAACACCAGCGACACCGACAGGCTGATCAGGCTGACGCCGAACAGCAGCATGCCGAGGAGCTTGAGGGACAGGAAGAGCGCAAACATCGATAGCGTGCAGAGCAGGAAGCTCAACACGCCCGCCATCTGCATGCGCTTGGTCAGGGTGATCCGCTTGCGCAGCAGCAGGATCTGGCGCATCGCTACCTCGTGATGGTGGGCGTCGTGCTCCTCATCGGCCAACTTGCGAATCAGCTGCGCCAGGGTCAGGAAGCGATTGGTATAGGCCAGCAGCAACAGGGAAATGGCCGGAAACAGCAGGGCCGGTGTGGTCAGGGTCAAGGCAACCTCCGTTATTAGACTTTAGTCGCATTATACGCGATTCTCCGCCCAAGGCCGAGTGACACGCAAAAACCCCCGGCAGCTGTCGCTACCGGGGGCCTCGGAATAAGTGCCTGACGATGTGCGCGCCGGGTTTCCGACGGCCAGCGCTCCGGGACTCGACTCGTCTCATTCCTGAGACTCGCATTGCGGGCCCACCGAGGCGGTTCCCCTTCGTTTCCGACGAACGGGTCGGTAAGCGTTCGGGCATCACCGCCGGCACATGATCAGGCGGTTTTTTGCCAGTTCTGCGGCAGGAGTTCGTGGACCTGGCTGGCCTTTTGCGTCGGCAGCCGTTCCAGCACGTCCTTCAGGTAGGCGTAGGGTTCGTGGCCGTTCAGCTTGGCGCACTGAATCAGGCTCATGATGTTGGCGGCACGCTGGCCGCTGCGCAGTGACCCGGCGAATAGCCAGTTGCTGCGTCCCAATGCCCAGGGGCGAATCAGGTTCTCGACCCGGTTGTTGTCGATCGGCAGCCCGCCGTCATCCAGGTAGCGTGTCAGCGCCGCCCAGCGTTTCAGGCTGTAGTCCAGCGCTTTGGCCGTCGCCGAGCCGTTCGGCACTTTCTCCCGGTGAGCCAGCATCCAGCGGTGTAGCGCGTCGGCAATCGGTCTCGCCCCTGTATCGCGTAACTGCTGGCGTTCTTCCGTGGTCAGTGACTGGGCCTCGCGCTCCACCTGGTAGAGCTGGCCGATGAGTTCGATGGCCTGTTCGGCGATCTGGCTCTTGCCGGCCACGTGCAGGTCGATGAACTTGCGTCTTGCATGTGCCATGCAGCCGATCTCGGTGACGCCGTTGGCGAAGCTCTGCTTGTAGCCGCTGTAGTCGTCGCAGATCAGCTTGCCCCGCCACTCGCCGAGGAAGTCGCGGGCATGCTGGCCGCCGCGACCGGCGGCGAAGTCGTAGATGACCGCCTTCAGCCCGGCGTAAGGCGTGGTGGCGTAGGCCCAGAGGTAGGCCCTGTGGGTCTTCTTCTTGCCCGGGGCCAGCATCGGCACCGGCGTCTCGTCGGCATGCAGTACCGGCTCACTGAGCAGCAGGTCACGTAAGGCATCGATCAGCGGCTGAAGCCGCACGCCACAGATGCCGACCCACTCGGCCAGGGTCGAGCGCGGAATCGGTACGCCGGCTCGCGCAAAGATCTGCTCCTGGCGATAGAGCGGCAGATGATCGGCGTATTTGGCGATCAGCACCTGGGCCAGCAGGCCGGCGGTGGGGATGCCCTTGTCGATGATCTGCGCCGGCATCGGCGCCTGGGTCAGCGTCTCGCACTGATCGCAGACCCACTTGCCGCGGATATGGCGCTCGACGTGGAACACGCCCGGCGTGTAGTCGAGCTTCTCGCTGATCTCCTCGCCGATCCGTCGCAGCTGGCAGCCGCACGGGCAGTGCTCGCTCTCCAGGTCGTGGCGGATCTCGATGCGCAGCAGATCCTTGGGTAGCGGGGCGCGCTTGGGGGTCTTCTTCACCGCCGGCGCGGCGGGGGTGAGGTTCAGCGCCTCCAGCTCGGCCTCGATGGCGGCGATGTCGGCATCCACCACCTCGTCCAGCAGGCTGATCTGCAGGACGTTGAGCTGTTCGCTGCGCTTGCCGAAGGCGTGACGCTTGAGCAACGCCAGTTCATAGGTCAGCTTCTGGTTGACCTGCTCGGTGTGTCGCAGCGTTTTCTGACTCTGCGCCAGAACCTGCTCTTGCTGCTCGACCTGCGTCATCAGCGTTGCCGCCAAGTGGCGGAGCTGATCGGGAGAGAGCTGGGACAGATCGGGCGGCGTCTTCATCCGCTGAGTATGCCAGCCCTCGGGCGGGAGCGGGATTAGCGCATCCGCGAATAGCCTGGCCATCGCGTCTGTGCCGCTCCTCACACGACCGAGATCACGCCGCCGGCGCCGAGGCGTTGCCAGGGCAATCCCTGCACCAGGGCGCTGACCTGCTCGGCAGAGAGCTCGACCCGATCGCCGTGCCAGTTTCCGGCCCAGTGGAACTTGCCCTGGTTCAGACGCCGGGCGCACAGCCAGACCCCCAGGCCATCGTGAACCAGCACCTTCATGCGGTTGCCGCGCCGGTTGGCGAACAGATAGGCGCAGTGAGGCCGGGCGGCACCGAATACCTTGACCACCCTGGCCAGCGCCGTATCGGGGCCGGCGCGCATATCCAGCGGCTCGGTGGCCAGCCAGATCTCGTCGATGCGGATCATCACAGCAGTCCCTTCAACCACTGCACGCACTGGGCCGCCTCGGTGATCGGCCAATGCACGGTGATCGTGCCTCGCGCCGAGGGCAGCTCGATGCGGATCTCCCCGGCGATGGTGGTCGGCGCTGGCAGGTCACCCGCTGCTGGCGGCACCGGGAGTGGCACGAAGTCCGGCACGGCCGGCAACTGGCTCTGGCGCTTGGCCTTGCGGATCCAGGTCTGGACGAGGTTGGTGTTGAGCCCGTGCTGCAGGGCGACTTGGGCAATCGAGGCATCGCCCTGCAGGCAGGCCGCGACGATCTTGGCCTTGAATGAAGGGGCGTAGCGACGACGGCGGCGGATCTCACGCTCGGTGCTTGGCGTAGTCATGAATAGGTACCCACGTAACAATAGATGGGCACCTAATGTCGCCGGCCATGGCCTTCCGCGTAAGGTGTGTTCACCGGGCGGTTACACGGGTCGCATGCTAAGGACAGGTCATTGTCCCGGCCCCAAACATGAAAAAGCCCCGACCTCTTTCGAGGCCGGGGCTTTTCCGGAATAAGTGCCTGACGATGACCTACTCTCGCATGGGGAGACCCCACACTACCATCGGCGCTGAGCGGTTTCACTGCTGAGTTCGGCAAGGGATCAGGTGGTTCCCGCACGCTATGGTCGTCAGGCGAAAAAGGCTGCGAATCATGCTGACGCGAGTCGTCTCGTCGTACCCGGCCCTTGTCGGCTGTCATCGACAGACCGCTTGGGTGTTATATGGTCAAGCCTCACGGACAATTAGTATCGGTTAGCTCAACGCCTTGCAGCGCTTCCACATCCGACCTATCAACCAGCTGGTCTTGCTGGGTCCTTCAGGAGGCTCGAGGCCTCGGGGAGATCTCATCTTGAAGGGGGCTTCCCGCTTAGATGCTTTCAGCGGTTATCCCGTCCGTACTTAGCTACCCGGCAGTGCCATTGGCATGACAACCGGAACACCAGAGGTACGTCCACTCCGGTCCTCTCGTACTAGGAGCAGCGCTTCTCAAATCTCCAACGCCCACGGCAGATAGGGACCGAACTGTCTCACGACGTTCTAAACCCAGCTCGCGTACCACTTTAAATGGCGAACAGCCATACCCTTGGGACCGACTTCAGCCCCAGGATGTGATGAGCCGACATCGAGGTGCCAAACACCGCCGTCGATGTGAACTCTTGGGCGGTATCAGCCTGTTATCCCCGGAGTACCTTTTATCCGTTGAGCGATGGCCCTTCCATACAGAACCACCGGATCACTAGAACCTACTTTCGTACCTGCTCGACGTGTCTGTCTCGCAGTTAAGCACCCTTATGCTCTTGCACTCATTGCACGATTTCCAACCGTGCTGAGGGTACCTTCGTGCTCCTCCGTTACGCTTTGGGAGGAGACCGCCCCAGTCAAACTACCCACCACACACGGTCCTCGATCCGGATCACGGACCTGAGTTAGAACGCCAATGATGCCAGGCTGGTATTTCAAGGTCGGCTCCACCCGAACTGGCGTCCGGGTTTCCAAGCCTCCCAGCTATCCTACACAAGCAACATCAGCGTCCAGTGTGAAGCTGTAGTAAAGGTTCACGGGGTCTTTCCGTCTAGCCGCGGGTACACAGCATCTTCACTGCGATTTCAATTTCACTGAGTCTCGGGTGGAGACAGCGTGGCCATCATTACGCCATTCGTGCAGGTCGGAACTTACCCGACAAGGAATTTCGCTACCTTAGGACCGTTATAGTTACGGCCGCCGTTTACCGGGGCTTCGATCAGGAGCTTCGCCGAAGCTAACACCATCAATTAACCTTCCGGCACCGGGCAGGCGTCATACCCTATACGTCCGCTTACGCGTTTGCAGAGTACTGTGTTTTTAATAAACAGTTGCAGCCACCTGGTATCTTCGACCGCGTCGGGCTCCGGTCGCGAGGACCCTCACCCTAATGCGGCGTGCCTTCTCCCGAAGTTACGGCACCATTTTGCCTAGTTCCTTCACCCGAGTTCTCTCAAGCGCCTTGGTATTCTCTACCTGACCACCTGTGTCGGTTTGGGGTACGGTCCCACAGTATCTGAAGCTTAGAGGCTTTTCCTGGAAGCGTGGCATCGATGACTTCCAGACCGTAGTCTGTTCGTCTCGTCTCTCGGCCTTAGGGATCCGGATTTGCCTGAATCCCCAGCCTACTGACTTTCACCAGGACAACCAACGCCTGGCTCACCTAGCCTTCTTCGTCCCCCCATCGCAATACTGTGAGGTACGGGAATATTGACCCGTTTCCCATCGGCTACGCCTTTCGGCCTCACCTTAGGGGCCGACTCACTCTGCTCCGATTAGCGTCGAACAGAAACCCTTGGTCTTCCGGCGGGGGAGTTTTTCACTCCCCTTGTCGTTACTCATGTCAGCATTCGCACTCGTGATACCTCCAGCCTGCCTCTCGACAGACCTTCGTCGGCGTACACGACGCTCCTCTACCGCGCGTCATTCGACGCACCCGTAGCTTCGGCACCTGGTTTGAGCCCCGTTACATCTTCCGCGCAGGCCGACTCGACTAGTGAGCTATTACGCTTTCTTTAAAGGATGGCTGCTTCTAAGCCAACCTCCTAGCTGTCTGAGCCTTCCCACATCGTTTCCCACTTAACCAGGATTTCGGGACCTTAGCTGACGGTCTGGGTTGTTTCCCTTTTCACAACGGACGTTAGCACCCGCTGTGTGTCTCCCACGCTGCCACTCACCGGTATTCGGAGTTTGCCTCGGGTTGGTAAGTCGGGATGACCCCCTAGCCGAAACAGTGCTCTACCCCCGGCGGTGATACGTGAGGCGCTACCTAAATAGCTTTCGAGGAGAACCAGCTATCTCCGGGCTTGATTAGCCTTTCACTCCGATCCACAAGTCATCCAAATCTTTTTCAACAGATCCTGGTTCGGTCCTCCAGTTGATGTTACTCAACCTTCAACCTGCTCATGGATAGATCGCCCGGTTTCGGGTCTATTTCCAGCGACTGGTCGCCCAGTTAAGACTCGGTTTCCCTACGCCTCCCCTATACGGTTAAGCTCGCCACTGAAAATAAGTCGCTGACCCATTATACAAAAGGTACGCGGTCACCGAACGAATCGGCTCCCACTGCTTGTACGCATACGGTTTCAGGATCTATTTCACTCCCCTCTCCGGGGTTCTTTTCGCCTTTCCCTCACGGTACTGGTTCACTATCGGTCAGCCAGGAGTATTTAGCCTTGGAGGATGGTCCCCCCGTCTTCAGTCAAGGTTTCACGTGCCCCGACCTACTCGATTTCACAGGATCAGATTTTCGGCTACGGGACTATCACCCGGTATCGTTGAGCTTCCCAGCTCATTCGCCTAATCAGTCACCTGCTTAAGGGCTGGTCCCCGTTCG
This sequence comes from Halomonas sp. M4R1S46, assembly GCF_025725685.1. NCBI lineage: Bacteria > Pseudomonadati > Pseudomonadota > Gammaproteobacteria > Oceanospirillales > Halomonadaceae > Halomonas > Halomonas sp. M4R1S46. The sequence continues at coordinate 988,060 of NZ_CP107008.1, read as the reverse complement.
CTCGCCGCTACTGGGGGAATCTCGGTTGATTTCTTTTCCTCGGGGTACTTAGATGTTTCAGTTCCCCCGGTTCGCCTCCCACACCTATGGATTCAGTGTGGGATACCCAGGTTACCCTGGGTGGGTTTCCCCATTCGGAAATGTCCGGGTCACAGGTTGTTTGCCACCTCGCCGAACCTTATCGCAGGCTTCCACGTCCTTCATCGCCTCTGGCTGCCTAGGCATCCACCGTATGCGCTTCATCGCTTGACCATATAACCCCAAGGGGTCTGATCCGCGATGACAACACGACAATTGCCGGATACGCTTGAGACGTATCTCGCGTCCTTTCTTTCGAAAGAACGTTTGTCAGCATGATTCACATTGTTAAAGAGCATTTAAAGCTGGAAGCTTTAAGCTGGAAGCTGTAAGTGAACACCCGTCATCGAGGCGACACATTCAGCGTCTAGCTTAAAACTTCAAGGACTGTCGGGGGTTGAGAGTGGTGGAGCCTAGCGGGATCGAACCGCTGACCTCCTGCGTGCAAGGCAGGCGCTCTCCCAGCTGAGCTAAGGCCCCTCTGACTTCCCGTTGTCTATAGGGAAATTTGTGCAAGACGAGGCGCTTTTCGCCGACGTGTAGCCTGCTACACGAGGTGGAAAGCAACGACGTATTGCGCAAATTTGGTGGGTCTGGGCAGACTTGAACTGCCGACCTCACCCTTATCAGGGGTGCGCTCTAACCAACTGAGCTACAGACCCGGCGACTAACCACTGGGTCCGCGACCCAAACAGTCTTTGCTCTGGCCGATCAGGTAATTCATTGTGGGCACTTGCCGAGTGCCGGCGACGTCGTCGATTAAGGAGGTGATCCAGCCGCAGGTTCCCCTACGGCTACCTTGTTACGACTTCACCCCAGTCATGAACCACACCGTGGTGATCGCCCTCCGAAGTTAGGCTAACCACTTCTGGTGCAGTCCACTCCCATGGTGTGACGGGCGGTGTGTACAAGGCCCGGGAACGTATTCACCGTGACATTCTGATTCACGATTACTAGCGATTCCGACTTCACGGAGTCGAGTTGCAGACTCCGATCCGGACTGAGACCGGCTTTATGGGATTAGCTCCACCTCGCGGCTTTGCAACCCATTGTACCGGCCATTGTAGCACGTGTGTAGCCCTACCCGTAAGGGCCATGATGACTTGACGTCGTCCCCACCTTCCTCCGGTTTGTCACCGGCAGTCTCCCTAGAGTTCCCGACCGAATCGCTGGCAAATAGGGACAAGGGTTGCGCTCGTTACGGGACTTAACCCAACATTTCACAACACGAGCTGACGACAGCCATGCAGCACCTGTCTGTGCGCTCCCGAAGGCACCAAGGTATCTCTACCAAGTTCGCACGATGTCAAGGGTAGGTAAGGTTCTTCGCGTTGCATCGAATTAAACCACATGCTCCACCGCTTGTGCGGGCCCCCGTCAATTCATTTGAGTTTTAACCTTGCGGCCGTACTCCCCAGGCGGTCGACTTATCGCGTTAACTGCGCCACAAAGGTCTCAAGGACCCCAACGGCTAGTCGACATCGTTTACGGCGTGGACTACCAGGGTATCTAATCCTGTTTGCTACCCACGCTTTCGCACCTCAGCGTCAGTGTCAGTCCAGAAGGCCGCCTTCGCCACTGGTATTCCTCCCGATCTCTACGCATTTCACCGCTACACCGGGAATTCTACCTTCCTCTCCTGCACTCTAGCCTGACAGTTCCGGATGCCGTTCCCAGGTTGAGCCCGGGGCTTTCACAACCGGCTTATCACGCCGCCTACGCGCGCTTTACGCCCAGTAATTCCGATTAACGCTCGCACCCTCCGTATTACCGCGGCTGCTGGCACGGAGTTAGCCGGTGCTTCTTCTGTGAGTGATGTCCTTCCTCCGGGGTATTAACCCGAAGGCGTTCTTCCTCACTGAAAGTGCTTTACAACCCGAGGGCCTTCTTCACACACGCGGCATGGCTGGATCAGGCTTTCGCCCATTGTCCAATATTCCCCACTGCTGCCTCCCGTAGGAGTTCGGGCCGTGTCTCAGTCCCGATGTGGCTGATCATCCTCTCAGACCAGCTACGGATCGTCGCCTTGGTGAGCCATTACCTCACCAACCAGCTAATCCGACATAGGCTCATCCGATAGCGCAAGGTCCGAAGAGCCCCTGCTTTCCCCCGTAGGGCGTATGCGGTATTAGCCTGAGTTTCCTCAGGTTATCCCCCACTACCGGGCAGATTCCTATGCATTACTCACCCGTCCGCCGCTCGACGCCTGGAAGCAAGCTTCCATCGTTTCCGCTCGACTTGCATGTGTTAGGCCTGCCGCCAGCGTTCAATCTGAGCCATGATCAAACTCTTCAGTTTCAAAGCTTGATAGTGCATTGAGTGCACCAAACTTGGCTCAAGGTTCAAACGTCTCATTTGACGAGTCGCTTGCCTTGATATTCAGTGACTGGTCACCGACATCTCGACAAGCGCCCACATGAATTACCTGATCGATTGTTAAAGAGCATCTTGCGTTGCCGTGCCGTCTGGCCCGGCGCCCTGCAAGGAAGGCGTATTCTACGTGATCGGCGTTTCGCGTCAAGCCCTTTTCGACGGCTTCCGAGGAAGCGATCCGGGCGACCGAAGCGTCATTCCGTCGTGGAGTGACTGCCGATCGAGTGGTGTGCATTCTACCGTTTCCGGCGAACCTGTCAACCGAGTCTTTTCAAAAACCCTTGAAGAAACAAGCACTTCTGCCACTCATCACCGCCTGCAACGTTGCCCGTCGCCAGCAGCGGATGCGTACTTTACGGATTCTCCGTGGGCGGCGCAAGCCCCTCGCATCAAAAAACTATAGACCAGTCCCTCGCCCCCGACCAAGACCCGTTGGTTATGAGATGAGTAATGTCGAAACGCTTTGGGCATAGTCCGCTCGCCCGGCCACCAAGCGCCCCGCCAGTAGGGCCTCGGGGTTTCAGATAACGAAGAGATCGACGAACCGGTGCACTGCGGTTGCCTCCAGGCGCGCCTGGTCCTTGCACAGCGCGAAGATGGTCTCGCAGCGCGCGCGCGGAAAGCGGGTGGCCAGGTTGTGCCGGAACTTCTCCTCGAGCACCGGGATCCCCTCGTCCCGCCGTCGGCGATGGCCGATCGGGTATTCGACCGCCACCCGGTCGGTGGCGCTGCCGTCCTGGAAGAACACCTGGATGGCGTTGGCGATCGAGCGCTTGTCGGGATCATGGTAGTCCCGGGAATAGCGCTCATCCTCGACGACCTCCATCTTGCCGCGCAGGGCGTCGATCCGCGGATGGGCCGCATGGAAGGCATCCTCGTAATGCTCGGCGGTCAGGCTGCCGAAGATCAGCGGCACTGCGGTCATGTACTGCAGGCAGTGGTCACGGTCGGCCGGATTGGCCAGATCCCCCTCCTTGGAGATGATGCGGATCGCGGACTCGTGGGTGGTCAGCACGATGCGATCGACCTCGTCGAGGCGATCCTTCACCTGCGGGTGCAGGGTCACGGCCGCCTCGCAGGCGGTCTGGGCGTGGAACTCGGCGGGAAAGGAGAGCTTGAACAGCACGTTCTCCATCACGTAGCTGCCGAACGCCCGCTGGAAGGTGAACCGTCGCTCCTCTTCCGGCTTGGTGGCCAGGTCCTTGTTGGTGTGGCTGAAGAGCACATCGTAGAAGCCCCACTGGGGCGCCGATAGCGCGCCGGGGATGCCCATCTCGCCGCGCAGGGCGATGTCGGCCAGTCGCACGCCGCGAGACGTCGCGTCCCCCGCCGCCCAGCTCTTGCGGGAGCCGGCATTGGGCGCGTGGCGATAGGTGCGCAGGCTCTGGCCATCGACCCAGGCATGAGACAGGGCGGAGAGCAGCTGCTCGCGGCCGGCGCCCATCAGCCTGGCGGCCACGGCGGTGGAGGCCACCTTGACCAGCACCACGTGATCGAGACCGACCCGGTTGAAGGAGTTCTCGAGCGCCAGCACACCCTGGATCTCGTGGGCCATGATCATGGCCTCGAGCACCTCGCGCATGGTCAGCGGTACCTCGCCCCGGGCGACACGCTGCTGGGAGAGATGGTCGGCCACGGCGAGGATGGCGCCGAGATTGTCGGAGGGATGCCCCCACTCGGCGGCCAGCCAGGTGTCGTTGTAGTCGAGCCAGCGGACGATGGCCCCGATATCCCAGGCCGCCTTGACCGGGTCCAGGCGGAAGGAGGTGCCCGGCACCCGCGCCCCATGGGGCACGACGGTGCCCTCCACCAGGGGTCCCAGGTGCTTGGTGCACTCGGGGAAGCGCAGCGCCAGCAGGCCACAGCCCAGGGTATCCATCAGGCAGTGGCGAGCGGTGTCCAGGGCCTCGCCGCTGTCGGTCGTGAAGCCGAGAACATAGTCGGCGATCTCCTGTAGCTCGCTGTCGTAGTCCGGTCGCACATTGCGTTCGACAGTTGCACTCATCCACTGGCCTCCTCTCGCGCTGCATCACCCGCGGGAGCCGGACCGCCCGGGGCGATCCCGTCACGGCCTCCCGCCTGCCCTACCGGCAGTATCGGCGCCGGGCGCCCCTGCCGCCAGGCCATGCGCCTCAGCCTGCCACCACCTCCCCGGGCACGCGCACCCAGCCTTCCATCAGCACCCGGGCGCTGCGGCTCATGATCGCCTTGGTGGCGGTCCATTGGCCATCGACCTGGCGGGCCTCGGCACCGACCCGCAGGGTGCCGGAGGGATGACCGAAGCGTACCGCCGTACGCTCGCCACCGCCGGCGGCCAGGTTGACCAGGGTCCCCGGCACGGCCGCGGCCGCACTGATGGCGACGGCCGCCGTACCCATCATGGCGTGGTGCAGCTTGCCCATGGACAGGGCCCGCACCAGCAGGTCCACCTCATCGGCCGCGATCGTCCTGCCGCTGGAGGCCAGGTAGTCGGTCGGCGGGGCGACGAAGGCGACCTTCGGGGTGTGCTGGCGACTGGCGGCCTCGTCGACATGGCCGATCAGCCCCATGCGCACCGCGCCGTGGGCGCGGATCGCCTCGAAGCGGGCCAGCGCCGCGGCGTCGCCGTTGATGGCCTCCTGCAGTTCGGTGCCCGTGTAGCCGATGTCCGCGGCATTGACGAAGATGGTCGGGATGCCGGCGCTGATCAGGGTCGCCGGCAGGGTCCCTATGCCCGGCACCTCGAGCTCGTCGACGATGCGGCCGGTGGGGAACATCGCCCCCTCGCCGTCGGCCGGGTCCATGAACGCGACCGACACCTCCGCCGCGGGGAAGGTCACGCCGTCGAGCTCGAAGTCCCCGGTCTCCTGGACGGCCCCCTCGGTGATGGGCACCCGGCCGATGATGGTCTTGCCGATGTTGGCCTGCCAGATACGCACCTCGGCGATGCCGTTGCGCGGGATGCGCGCGTCATCGACCAGGCCGTTGCTGATGGCGAAGGGCCCCACCGCCGCCGAGAGGTTGCCGCAGTTGCCGCTCCAGTCGACGAAGGGCGTGTCGATGGACACCTGGCCGAACAGGTAATCGACATCGTGGTCGGGGCTGTCGCTTTTCGACAGGATCACCGTCTTGCTGGTGCTCGAGGTGGCCCCGCCCATGCCGTCGATCTGCTTCTGATAGGGATCGGGGCTGCCGATCACCCGCAGCAGCAGGGCATCGCGAACCGGCCCCGGCACGCGGGCGGCCTCGGGCAGGTCCTCCAGGCGAAAGAACACGCCCTTGCTGGTCCCGCCGCGCATGTAGGTGGCCGGCACCTGGATCTGGGGTTGATGGGTCATGTGGCCTCCTCAGGCGACCTCGCTGGATTCGAGAAAGTCCTGGGCGAAGCGCTGCAGCACGCCGCCTGCGGAGTAGATGGAGACCTCCTCGGCGGTATCCAGGCGGCAGATCACCGGCACGCGCTGGGTGTCACCGCTCTTGCGGTGGATCACCAGGGTCAGCGTGGCGCCGGGGTCGGGCGTGCCTACCACGTCATAGGTCTCGGTGCCGTCCAGCTCCAGGGTGTGGCGGGTGGTGCCCGCCTGGAACTGAATGGGCATCACGCCCATGCCGATCAGGTTGGTGCGGTGGATGCGCTCGAAGCCCTCGGCGACGATGGCCTCCACGCCCGCCAGCGCCACGCCCTTGGCTGCCCAGTCCCGCGACGAGCCCTGGCCGTAGTCGGCCCCGGCGATGACGATCAAGGGCTGGCCGCGCTCCATGTAGGTCTCGATGGCCTCCCACATGCGGGTCACTGTGCCTTCCGGCTCGATGCGCGCCAGCGAGCCCTGGATCACCTCGCCCGCCTCGTCCCGCACCATCTCGTTGAACAGCTTGGGGTTGGCCAGGGTGGCCCGCAGGGCGGTGAGATGGTCGCCGCGGTGGGTGGCGTAGGAGTTGAAGTCCTCCTCCGGCAGGCCCATCTTCGCCAGGTACTCGCCGGCGGCGCTGTCGGCCATGATGGCGTTGGACGGTGACAGGTGGTCGGTGGTGATGTTGTCCGGCAGGATCGCCAGCGGTCGCATGCCCTTCAGCGCGCGCTCGGCCGACATGTTGCCTTCCCAGTAGGGCGGGCGACGGATATAGGTGCTCTGCGGGCGCCAGTCGTAGAGCGGACTCTCGGCCCGTTCCGCCGCATCCAGGTCGAACATCGGGATATACACCTGCTGGAACTGCTCCGGCTTGACGTGCTCGGCGACGATGGCATCGATCTCCTCGTCGGAGGGCCACAGGTCCTTGAGCGTCACCGGGTGGCCGTCAGGGTCGGTACCCAGCACGTCCTTCTCGATATCGAAGCGCACGGTACCGGCAATAGCATAGGCCACCACCAGCGGCGGCGAGGCCAGGAAGGCCTGCTTGGCATGGGGATGGATGCGGCCGTCGAAGTTGCGGTTGCCGGAGAGCACCGCGGTGGAATAGAGGTCGCGGTCGATGATCTCCTGCTGGATCGTCGGATCCAGGGCACCGGACATGCCGTTGCAGGTGGTGCAGGCATAGGCCACGATGCCGAAGCCGAGCGCCTCCAGTTCGGGCAGCAAGCCGGCCTCCTCCAGGTAGAGACGCGCCACCTTGGAGCCCGGGGCGAAGGAGGACTTCACCCAGGGCTTGCGCACGAGCCCCAGTGCGTTGGCCTTCTTGGCCAGCAGGCCCGCAGCCACCACGTTGCGCGGGTTGGAGGTGTTGGTGCAGCTGGTGATGGCGGCGATGATCACCGCGCCGTCGGGCATCTTGCCCGCTTGCTCTTCCGCCTGGGCCTTGTCGTAGTCGACGGCGATGCCGCGATCGTGCAGGGCACTGGTGGGCAGGCGGCGGTGCGGGTTGGAGGGACCGGCCAGGTTGCGCTCCACGGTGGAGAGATCGAACTCCAGTACCCGCTCGTACTGGGCGCCGGCCAGGTCGTCGGCCCACAGGCCGGCTTGCTTGGCATAGGTCTCGACCAGTTCCACCTGCTCCGGCTCGCGGCCGGTGATCTTCAGGTAGTCGAGGGTCTGGTCATCAATGTAGAACATCGCCGCCGTCGCCCCGTACTCCGGGGTCATGTTGGAGATGGTGGCCCGGTCACCGATGGTCAGGCTCGCGGCCCCCTCGCCGAAGAACTCGAGATAGGCCCCCACCACCCGCTCGCGACGCAGGAACTCGGTGATCGCCAGCACGATATCGGTGGCGGTGATGCCGGGCCGGCGCTGGCCGCTCAGCCTGACGCCGACGATGTCGGGCAGGCGCATCATCGAGGGGCGCCCCAGCATCACGGTCTCCGCCTCGAGGCCGCCCACGCCGATGGCGATCACTCCCAGGCAGTCGATATGCGGAGTATGGCTGTCGGTGCCCACACAGGTATCCGGGAAGGCCACGCGCTTTCCCGCCTCATCGGGGCGGGCCTGCACCACCGGCGACATCTTCTCCAGGTTGATCTGGTGCATGATGCCGTTGCCGGCGGGGATGACGTCGACATTCTCGAACGCCGTCTTCGTCCACTCGATGAAGTGGAAGCGATCCTCGTTGCGGCGATCCTCCACCGCCCGGTTCTTCTCGAAGGCGTCCTTCTCGAAGCCGGAGTACTCGACCGACAGGGAGTGGTCGACGATCAGTTGGGTCGGCACCACCGGGTTGACCTTGGCCGGGTCGCCGCCGCGCTCGGCGATGGCGTCACGCAGGCCGGCCAGGTCGACCAGCGCCGTCTGGCCGAGGATGTCGTGGCAGACCACTCGGGCCGGATACCAGGGGAAGTCCAGGTCACGCTTGCCGTCGATGATCTGCCTGAGGGCGGCGTCGCGCAGGCCCGGCTCGCAGCGGCGCACCAGTTGTTCGGCCAGCACGCGGGCGGTGTAGGTCAGGGTGTCGTAGGCGCCGGGGCGGAGCGCCTCGACCGCCTCGCGGGTATCGAAGTAGTCCAGCCCGGTGCCGGGCAGGGGCTTGCGGTATTCGGTATTCATGGCGTGGCAACCATCGGGTGGTGAGCGGAGGGAAGTGAAGCGAGGGGCAGCAGGAGCTCCTTTCAGGACTCGGCTGATGAAGCGCGACAAGCCTTCGCGAGGGCGCTGTGGCCCCTTCCCTGGGCGCGACCCTTGCCCTGCGGCGCTTTTGCATCCCGCGCCGCTTGCAGGTCACGGGTTGGCCATCCATGGCCAACCCGTTCGGCGGGAAGAACATTCACTGGATGTTCTTCGTTTTCCGCCTCCCCCCCTGGCAAAGGACCCTCGCTTCGCCTTGTCCCCGGCCCGTCGCGGGCGGAAACGTCAGTCGCGTTGCTCGAGCGGCACCCATTCGCTGTGCTCCGGACCGACGTAGTCGGCGCTCGGACGAATGATGCGGTTGTTCTCGCGCTGCTCGAAGACATGGGCACACCAGCCGGTGACACGCGAGCAGACGAAGATCGGCGTGAACAGCTTGGTGGGAATGTCCATGAAGTGGTAGGCGCTGGCATGGAAGAAGTCGGCGTTGCTGAACAGTTTCTTCTCGCGCCACATCACCGCCTCGACGCGCTCGGAGACCGGATAGAGCACGCTATCGCCGACGTCCTCGGCGAGCCGCTTCGACCAGTGCTTGATGATGGCATTGCGCGGGTCGGAGTCGCGGTAGATGGCGTGCCCGAAGCCCATGATCTTCTCGCGGCGGGAGAGCATGCCGAGGATCTCGCGCTCGGCCTCGTCGGGCGACTGCCAGTTCTCGATCATCGCCATGGCCGCCTCGTTGGCGCCGCCGTGCAGCGGACCGCGCAGGGAACCAATGGCGCCGGTCACGCAGGAGTGCATGTCGGAGAGGGTCGAGGCGCAGACGCGGGCGGTGAAGGTCGAGGCGTTGAACTCGTGCTCGGCATAGAGGATCAGCGAGACGTTCATCACCCGGGCATGCAGCTCGGAGGCCGGCGCATCCCGCAGCAGGTGCAGGAAGTGGCCGCCCACCGAGTCGTCGTCGGTCTCGGTCTCGATACGCACGCCGTCGTGGGTGAAGCGATACCAGTAGCAGATGATCGAGGGCAGCACCGCCAGCAGCCGGTCGGAGACGTCCTGCTGCTCCTCGAAGCTCTGCTCGGTCTCCAGGTTGCCGAGCATGGAGGCACCGGTGCGCATCACGTCCATGGGGTGGGCATCGGCCGGGATCTGCTCGAGCACACTCTTGAGTGCCGGCGGCAGGCCGCGCAGGCCCTTGAGCTTGGTGACATAGGCATCCAGCTCGGCCTGATTGGGCAGCTTGCCCTTGAGCAGCAGGTAGGCCACTTCCTCGAAGCGTGCCTTCTCGGCCAGCTCCTTGATGTCATAGCCGCGGTAGGTCAGGCCGGCGCCGGTCTTGCCCACGGTGCACAGGGCCGTGGAGCCGGCGCTCTGGCCGCGCAGGCCGGTGCTGCTGACGGGGTTATCTGTCATGGTGTGTCTCCTGTTATGTGCTTGTTATGGGTGAGCGCTTACCGGTCGTCACCCTGCTCGGCGAACAGGGCATCGAGCTTGCGCTCGAAGTCGTGGTAGTTGAGGAAGTCGTAGAGCTCGTCGCGGGTCTGCATCAGTTCCACCACGTCGCGCTGGTGACCCTGCTCCTGGATGCTCTGGTAGACCTTCAGTGCCGCCGCGTTCATGGCGCGGAAGGCAGACAGCGGATAGAGCACCATGCGGCAGCCCACCTCGGCCAGTTCGTCCTGGCTGAATAGCGGCGTGGCGCCGAACTCGGTGATGTTGGCCAGGATCGGCGCCTCGAGGCGCTCGCAGAAGGCCCGGTAGTCATCCAGGGTGTGGACGGCCTCGGCGAAGATGGCGTCGGCGCCGGCCTCGAGGCAGGCGTTGGCGCGTTCGATGGCGGCCTCCAGCCCTTCCTTCTGGAAGGCGTCGGTGCGGGCGATCAGGTAGAAGTCCGGGTCGAGGCGCGCATCGGCGGCGGCCTTGACGCGGTCCACCATCTCGCCCTGGGAGACGATCGCCTTGTTGGGGCGATGCCCGCAGCGCTTCTGGGCGACCTGATCCTCCAGGTGCACCGCGGCCACGCCGGCCCGCTGCATCTCCTTGACGGTGCGGGCAATGTTGAAGGCGCCGCCCCAGCCGGTGTCGATGTCCACCAGCAGCGGCACCTCGGTGGCCCCGCAGATGCGGTGGGCGTCCTCGACCACATCGTTCATGGTGGTCATGCCCAGGTCGGGCAGGCCGAAGGAGGCATTGGCCACGCCGCCGCCGGACAGGTAGATGGCCCGATGGCCGACCCGCTCGGCCATCATGGCGGTGTAGGCGTTGATGGTGCCGACGATGGGCAGCGGCCGGTTGGCCTCGAGGGCGGCACGGAAACGGGCGCCGGGCGTGAGTCGGGTCATGGGGTCTCTCCGGTGGGTCGGCGGGGCGTCCTCAGGTGGACGCCTCCTGGTCCTGTTTGAGGGAGGCGGCGTAGCGTTCGACGACATTCTCCCGGGAGGCGCTGACATGGCGACGCATCAGCAGTTCGGCGAGTTCGGCGTCCCCGGCCTCGATGGCATCGACGATGCGATGGTGCTCGACGAAGGCGCGCTGGGGACGGGTACCGCTGGCGCTGAACTGGGTGCGATACAGCCTCACCAGGTAGTAAAGGTCGTCACACAGCATGCCCATCAGCATCTTGTTGTGACTGCCCTGGACGATGCGGTAATGGAAGTCCAGGTCACCCTCGCGCTGGTAATACGCCTCGCCGCGGCACAGGTCGGCCTGACGCTCGTGGACCGCCAGTACCTCCCGCAGACCGTCGATCTCCTCGGCACTCATGTGCTCGGCGGCCAGTCGCGCGGCCATGCTCTCCAGCGCCTCACGCACATCGAACAGTTCGAGCAGTTCCTTCATCGACAGCTTGACCACCCGGGCCCCCACATGGGGCACGCGCTCGATCAGCCGGTGCGCCTCCAGGCGACGCATCGCCTCGCGAAGCGGCCCGCGTGAGATGCCGTAGCTCCGGGACAGGCCCGGTTCGGTGATCTTGCTGCCCGGTGCCAGCTCGCCCCGGACAATGGCATCCTGGAGCTGCTGGAAGACCCGTTCCGCCAGGGTGCGGACCTCGGGGGGGGTGGCAGATTCGGTCAGGGCGTTCGTCATGGCAATTGTCGACAATTAGTGGATTGAGGAAACTGTAGACAGTGCCATCCCTCGGGTCAATATGCCATCCGGCCCGACCCTCTCCCCCTTTGGTTGTAAACAACCAAGCAGTTGCTAGGCAGGCTGTCGACAATAGTCGGACTGCGTTGACCCGGCGTCGGGCCCGCTACCCTGCCACCGGCGACAAACCCCGCCGCGGCGCCTAGAATGTGGCGCCTGTTGAGGGAAGGCGCCATTGATGACATCACCACTCGAGATCACCCCCCTGAGCTATCGGGAAGACCCCCTGGACCTGTTCGCGGCCCTGCGCCATCGCCCGGCGGCCGTGCTGCTCGACAGTGGCCGGCCGGTCGCCCCCGGCGGCCGCTACGACATCCTCTCCAGCGACCCCTTGAGCGTGCTGGACATCGATGGCCGGGGACGGGTCCACGGGGATGCCGCCCTGCCGGACGGCCTCACGCCCTTCGCCGCCCAGCAGGCCCTGCTCGACCGCCTGGGCGGCGAGGTGCCGGACAGCGACCTGCCCTTCCTCGGCGGCCTGATCGGGTTCTGGAGCTATGATCTCGGCCGCTGCCTGGAGCCGGTGCCCGGCCGGGCGACACCGGTCGCCGACCTCCCGGCCAGCCGCGTCGGCCTCTACGACTGGGCCGTGATCCTGGATCACCAGCGCCGCGAGGCCTGGCTGGTGGCGACCGCCGAGCGCCGCGACCAGGTGCTTGGCTGGCTGGCGGCACCGCCCCCGGCGAGCGGGAGCTTCCGCCTGACCGGCGACTTCCTTCCCGAGCTGTCCCGGGAGGACTATCTGGCGCGCTTCGACGCCGTCCAGCGCTATATCCGCGAGGGCGACTGCTATCAGATCAATCTCGCCCAACGCTTCAGCGCTCCCTACCGGGGCGATCTCTGGTCGGCCTACCGTCGCCTGCGCCGGGCCACCCCGACGCCCTTCTCGGGCTTCATCGCCTGGGACGATCACGCCATCCTGTCGCTGTCTCCCGAGCGCTTCCTGCATTGCGCGCGGGGACGGGTCGAGACCCGGCCGATCAAGGGCACCCGCCCCCGCGGCCAATCCCCGGCGGAGGATCGCCGGCTCGCCGAGGCGCTCGCCGCCAGCGTCAAGGATCGCGCCGAGAACGTGATGATCGTCGACCTGCTGCGCAACGACCTGGGCCGGGTGTGCCGCCCCGGCAGCGTGCGGGTCCCGCAGCTGTGCGGCCTGGAGAGCTACGCCAACGTGCATCACCTGGTCAGCGTGGTGACCGGCGAGCTGGACGAGCGCCACTCCCCCCTGGACCTGCTGGCCGCCGCCTTTCCCGGCGGCTCGATCACCGGCGCGCCCAAGGTGCGCGCCATGCAGATCATCGACGAGCTCGAGCCCTCGGCCCGCAGCGCCTACTGCGGCAGCCTCGGCTATGTGGACGTGAGAGGCCACATGGACACCTCCATCGCCATTCGCACCGCCGTGGCCGACCGGGGCCGTCTGCACCTGTGGGGCGGCGGCGGCCTGGTCGCCGATTCCCGGGGGGAGGACGAGTATGCCGAGACCCTGGACAAGATCCGTCACCTGATGGCGGCACTTGGCGACCCGGCCTGACGATCGACCCAGCGGTCGAGGAGAGCGTCGCCCACACGGCACGCCCCCGCAGCGTGATGGATCCGGCATGACAGCTTGCCGGGGGATAAGCCTTCATGGAATAACGAAAGCTGCCTGTTAATACTTAGCGGCATAAACATCCAATCAATCGGTATTGGGGCCGCTCACTCGGGCTCTGCTAGTGTAGCGCCACCGAAACACCTTTCTGGGAGGCGCTCATGGAGCCGCAACTCGACGCCATCAACCGTGACCTGGGCCAGGATCCCGAGGCCCTGATTCGCTGGGCCCTGGAACAGGGCAGCCGGCCGATCTGCACCACCAACTTCCGCCCCTTCGAGGCGGTCATCCTGCACATGGTGGCGCGGCAACGGCCGGACATTCCCATCGTGTGGATGGACCACGGCTACAACACCGAGGCCACCTACCGCTATGCCGACGACCTGGTGAAGCGCCTCGACCTCAACCTGATCAGTTACATCCCGCGCCGCACCCGGGCCCATCGCGAGGCGGTCGACGGTCCCATGCCGGGCATCGACGACCCGCGCCACGCGGCCTTCACCGAGGAAGTGAAGCTCGAGCCCTTCGGCCGGGCGCTGCGCGAAATGGCACCGGACGTCTGGTTCACCGCCCTGCGCGCCGAAGACACCCCGGAACGGGCCCGCATGGACGCCGTCTCTCGCAACGCCGACGGCCTGCTCAAGGTCGCGCCGCTACTGCACTGGAACGCACGCGACCTCTACCAGTACCTGCAGGCCCACGACCTGCCGAACGAGTTCGACTACTTCGATCCCACCAAGGTGGAAGCGAAGCGGGAATGCGGGCTGCATCTCCAGCACTGAGACGCCCCGGAACGCCATCGCCCGTCCTGCTCGGACGGGCGATGGCGTTTTTCGTTGAGGCCAAGGCCGGAGGCGTCTCAGCGGACGGGCAGCTCGATACCCTGGAACAGGCCCTGTTCGTGGCGCGGGCCGGCCGCCAGGGCGGCATCCACCAGGTCCCGCTCCAGGTGATCGGCGAAGCCCTGCAGGAAGTCGTACATGTAGCCGCGCATGAAGGTCCCGCGACGGATGCCGATCTTGGTGGTGGAACTCTCGAAGAGATGGCTGGCGTCCAGGGCCACCAGATCGGTGTCCAGCTCGGGGTCCACGGCCATGTGGGCGACGATCCCCACCCCCATGCCGAGGCGCACATAGGTCTTGATGACATCGGCATCCGCCGCCGTCAGCACCACATTGGGGCTGAAACCGTGGGCCCGGAAGGCGTCGTCGAGCTGGGAGCGACCGGTGAAGCCGAAGACATAGGTCACCAGCGGATACCCGGCCAGGGCCTCCAGGGTGAGGATCGGCATCTCGGCCAGGGGATGCCCCTGGGGGACCAGCACGCAGCGATTCCAGCGATAGCAGGGCAGCAGCACCAGGTCGGTGAACAGCTCCAGGGACTCGGTGGCGATGGCAAAGTCGGCCTGCCCCTCGCTGACCATCTGGGCGATCTGCCGCGGCGTGCCCTGCTGCATGTGCAGCGCCACGTCGGGGTACTTGCGGGTGAACTCGCGAATCACCGGTGGCAGCGCATAGCGCGCCTGGGTATGGGTGGTGGCGATGGACAGGCTGCCGCGCCGCTCGTCACTGTGCTCCTGGGCGACGTGCTTGATGTTCTCGGTGAGCCGCAGTACCTGGCCGGCGAGATCGATGATCGCCTGCCCCGCCGGCGTGACCCGGGTCAGGTGCTTTCCGCTGCGTGCGAAGATCTCGACCCCTAGTTCATCCTCCAGCAGACGAATCTGCTTGGAGATGCCGGGCTGGGAGGTAAAGAGGCTCTGGGCGGTGGCCGAAACATTGAGATTGTGACGCGAGACTTCCCAGATATACCTCAGCTGCTGGAGCTTCATGACCGCTCCCTCCCCCTGGCTGTGGCGGGATTAAAAGACCATTGGGCAATAAGAATATGTTCCATGATTACTTTATAGCATATCATGGACGCTCCCACACACCTCCCGGGCCGGCCGTCGAGGCCGCACGGGGATTTGCCAGCAAGTGGGTCGCCCGCTAACATCGGGCGACCAAGCATGCATTCATGCCTGACCATCCGCGCGATGCAGCGCAACGTAGTAACTGGAGAATCCCATGGCCAATAACGTCGATGTCACCAATGCCAACTTCGAGCAGGAAGTCCTCAACGCCGACACTCCGGTCCTGCTGAAGTTCTGGGCCCCCTGGTGCGGCCCCTGCAAGGTCATGGCACCGGTGGTCGACGAGGTCGCCGAGGAACGCGAAGGCAACCTCAAGATCGTCAGCATCAACGTGGATGACGCCCCGGAAATCGCCGCCGAACAGGGGGTGCGCGGCGTGCCCACCGTGATGCTGTTCAAGTCCGGCGCCAAGGTCGCTTCCCTGGTCGGCGCCCAGTCCAAGTCCCAACTGAGCCAGTTCATCGACCAGAACGCCTGAGTCGACGGAGGCCGATCACGCCCGTCACGCCCCGACCATTGGTCGGGGCGTCGTCGCTGGTGGGCCGGCTCACTCCTCGTTCTCGCGTTCCAGAGGCGGCCTGTCGGCCTTTTCCAGGGGGGCAGTGCCCGGCCCCAGCAGGTGGGCGATCCAGCGCGTCTGGGGATGGCTATCCAGGGCGATCTTGAGCGTCATGGTCAACACCACCGAGAGCAGCATCCCCACCGCGCCGAAGATCCAGCCCCAGACGACCAGCGAGAGAAACGCCACGAAGGTGGACAGGCCCAGGGCCCGTCCCATCACCCGCGGCTCGAGCAGGTTGCCCAGCACGAAGTTGACCCCAAGGTAGGCCCCGGAGAGCACCAGCGCCTTGAACAGGCCGCCATCCGGCGAGACCAGCAGTAGCAGCACCGGGGGAATCGCGGCGATGGCCGAACCGATGTTGGGGATATAGTTCAGGGCGAAGGCCAGCACCGCCCAGAGCAGCGGGAACTCCACCCCGACCAGCTTGCAGGACAGCCAGATCAGGGCCCCGGTGGCCAGGCTGATCAGTGTCTTCACCGCCAGGTAGCGCTTCAGCGTCAGGCTGAACTCGCTGAAGCGGCGCAGGCTGGGGGCGGGATTGGCCAGCGCCCGGGAGACCTTTTCGCGGAAGTTTAGCGTCTCGAACAGCAGGAACATGACCAGCAGGGCCACCACCACGCTCTGCATCATCAGGTTGCCGACCTGGCCGATCAGGGTGGGAATCCAGTTACCGAACTGCTCGGACTGCAGCAGCTCGCCCAGTCGATCGGTATCGATGGCCAGCCCCAGGCCGGCCAGGCTGTCGAGCACGCCGAGGTAGTACTCGTAGAGCTTCTGCTCGATGCCCGGCAGGGCATCGATGAAGGTGCCGAAGCTGTTGACCAGCAGCAGCCCGAGCAGCGACAGCAGGCCGCCGATCACGATCAGGGTCAGCCACACCGACAGGCGCAGGCCCACGCCCAGGCGATGCAGCCAGTGGACCGGGGCGGTGCAGACCACCGCGATGAACAGCGACAGCAGCAGGGGCACCAGCAGGCTGGCGCCGGCTCGCATCCCCGCGACGATGATCACCAGAGCAGCGAGTGCCAGGGTCAGGTTCAAGGGGATGCTGCTCTGGGAATCGTCCTCGGGTCTCGCCATGCCCGCCTGCTCCGCCGGTTCAGGGTGTTATCATGATGCCGCCTGACGGCTCAGGGTACAACGCGACGCCCCTCGGCGGCGGGATGGATCGTGCAACCATTGCACAAGCATCGCTCGCCGTGGCCGGCCGGGGAACCCTGCCGGGCCGCGTCGCTCCAAGCCGACACCTCCATCGCGAAAAGGAAAGCGCCATGCCCCTGTCACGCCTCCGTACCCGCCTGCCCGGCAGCCTGCTCGCCGCCCTGCTCCTCACCGCCCCACCGATGGCGGCCGCCGCCGACGCCCCGCCCCCACCTCGCCTGGACGTCCAGGCCCAGGCCGAGCTCCAGGTGGTGCCGGACCAGGCGACCCTGAGCGCACGACTGTGGGAGCGCACCCCATCCATTGCCCAGCGCGACGATACCCGCACCGACCCCGAGGCCCTGACCGAGGCGCGCCGCCGGCTCGAGGAACGGGCCGCCACCCTGATCCGCACCCTCGAGGCGGCCGGGCTCGAGCGCGAGGCCATCCAGGCCGGCTCGCTGCGGGTCCAGCCCGAGGTCCTGCATGACCGGACCGGCAAGGAGGGCGAACCGACGCCGCTGGTCCGGACCCGCCTCGAGCGCCCCTTCGAGGTCGAGGTCAATGACCTCGAACGCCTGCCGACGATCCTCGACGCCCTCACCGAGGCCGGCGTCAACGCCCTGGATGGCGTGACCTATGACCTCGCCGACCGCGAGGCGGCCACCGACGAGGCCCTGACCAAGGCCCTGCAGCGTGCCCGTCACAAGGCCGGGCTGATGGCCGAGACCCTGGGCGTCGCACTGGGGCCGGTGCGCACGGTGAGCGAGCAGCAGGCCCCGGTGTTCCAGCCACGCATGATGGCCATGAGCGCCGATGCCCGGGAGAGCGGCGGCGCGGCCGAGTACCGTCCCGGCACCCTGACCATCGACGCCGCGGTCAATGTCAGCTGGGAGATCGAAGACGAGAAGAGTGAAGAGTGAAGAGTGAAGAGTGAAGAGTGAAGAGTGAGCCAGCATTTCACTGGCCCTCAACGACACAACCCCACCGGGAGTCCCGGCGGGGTTGTTTTTTCTTTCAGCTTCCAGGCGAAGCGCCGCTCTTTGCTCTTCGAGCGACGCAGCCGCGTCCTTCCGGGCGAAGCCGGGTCAGACGTTAACGGTGTCGACCCCACCCATATAGGGCCGCAGCGCCTCGGGCACGCGGATCGAGCCGTCGGCGTTCTGGTGGTTCTCCATCACCGCGATCAGGCAGCGCCCCACCGCCAGGCCGGAACCGTTCAGCGTGTGCAGCAGTTGGGGCTTCTTCTGCTCCGGATGGCGGAAACGCGCCTGCATGCGCCGCGCCTGGAAGTCCTCGCAGTTGGAGATCGAGGAGATCTCCCGATAGGTCTCCTGGCTCGGCAGCCAGACCTCCAGGTCGTAGGTCTTGGCCGCCCCGAAGCCCATGTCACCGGTACACAGGGTCACCACCCGATAGGGCAGGTCCAGGGCCTGCAGGATCGCCTCGGCGTGGCCGCGCATCTCCTCCAGGGTATCGTAGCTGGTCGCCGGATCGACCAGCTGGACCATCTCGACCTTGTCGAACTGGTGCTGACGGATCATGCCTCGGGTATCCCGGCCATGGGAGCCAGCCTCGCTGCGAAAGCAGGGCGTATGGGCGGTCAGGCGCATCGGCAACGCCTTGAAGTCGAGGATCTCGTCCCGGACGAAGTTGGTCAGCGGCACCTCGGCGGTGGGGATCAGGCGATAGCCGCGCTCGTCCTCCAGCCGGAACAGGTCCTCGCCGAACTTCGGCAACTGACCGGTACCGTACAGCGAGTCGTCGTTCACCATGTAGGGGACGTAGCACTCCTCGTAGCCATGCTCGAGGGTCTGCTTGTCGAGCATGAACTGGGTCAGCGCCCGGTGCAGCCGAGCGACGCTACCGCGCATCACCGCAAAGCGAGCACCGGTCAGCTTGGCGGCCAGATCGAAGTCGAGCTGCCCGGTGAGCGCGCCCAGGTCCACGTGATCCCGGACCGCGAAGTCCGGCCGACGGGGCGTGCCCCAGCGATGCAGCTCGACGTTGTCGTCCTCGCTGTCGCCCTGGGGAACGCTCTCGTGCGGCAGGTTGGGCAGGCCGCTGACCTGCTCGTCCCACTCCGCCTGCACCTCGGCGAGGCGCGCCTTGGCGGCGTCCAGCCGCTCGCCCAGGTCGCTGACCTCGTCGAGCAGGGGCTGGATGTCCTCGCCCGCGGCCTTGGCCTTGCCGATGGCCCTGGAGCGGGTATTGCGCTCGTTCTGCAGGCGTTCGGTCTCGGCCTGTAGCTCCCGGCGCCGGGACTCCAGGGCGGCCAGACGCTCGATATCGAGCACGAAGCCTCGCTTGGCCAGTCGTTGGGCGACCCCGTCGAGGTCGCTGCGCAGCAGTTTGGGATCGAGCATGGAATCCTGTCCGTCGGTATCGGTGAAAGCAGGGCGCTCATTGTAGGCAAAAGCCCGCCCCGGTGCTATGCGTGCCGGCGGCGCCGGGATGCGCCTCATGGCCGTCTCGGGGTACAGTAGGGGCCTCCTTCTCCCCCTGCCCGCCCCACGGCAGCGACAGCGACCGACCCGATACCATGATCGCACGACTGGACACCGCACACGCGCCCCCCCACGGACAAGCCGACGCCCCCTATCTGCGCTTCCTCGAGGCCCTGGCGGACGCCGGCTTCGAGGGCGAGATCGCCCCGGACTACGCCAACCGCACGGTCCTGGCCACCGACAACTCCCTCTACCAGCGCCTGCCCCAGGCGGTGCTCTATCCCCGGGGCGTGGCCGACCTGGAACGGATCGCCCGGCTGGCCGGCCGCGAGGCCTTCCGCCGGGTGGTGCTGGCGCCACGCGGCGGCGGCACCGGCACCAACGGCCAGTCGCTCACCGATGGCCTGGTGGTCGATGTCTCCCGGCACATGACCGCCATCCTCGACATCGACGTCGAGGCGCGTCGGGTGCGCGTCCAGGCCGGGGTGGTCAAGGACCAGCTCAACGCCGCGCTCGAGCCCCACGGGCTGTTCTTCGCCCCGGAGCTCTCCACCTCCAACCGCGCGACCCTCGGCGGCATGATCGCCACCGATGCCAGCGGCCAGGGCAGCTGCGAGTACGGCAAGACCCGCGATCACGTCCTCGAGCTCGACAGCGTGCTGCTCGGCGGCGAGCGCCTGACCACCCGGCCGGTGGACGAGGCCGAGCTCGACGCCCTGTGTGTGCGCGACGACGCCGTGGGCCGGGTGCACCGGGTGGCCCGCGAGATCATCGACCGCGAGCGCGAGCGCATCCGCGAGACCTTCCCGCCGCTCAACCGCTGCCTGACCGGCTACGACCTCGCCCACCTGCGCACCGCGGACGGCAGGTTCGACCTCAACAGCGTGCTGTGCGGCGCCGAGGGGTCGCTGGCCTTGACCAGCGAGGCGGTGCTCAACGTGCTGCCGATCCCGAAACACTCGACCCTGGTCAACGTGCGCTACGCCGGCTTCATGGACGCCCTGCGCGACGCCAAGGCGCTGATGGCGAGCCGTGCGGCGCCGACCTCCATCGAGACGGTGGACGACACGGTGCTGGGCCTGGCCCAGCGGGACTTCGTCTGGGACAGCGTCGCCGAGTTCTTCCCGGAGACCGGCGAGACCCCGACCCACGGCATCAACCTGGTCGAGTTCAACGACGACGACCCCGCGCGCCTGGCCGAGCGGGTCGCCGCCTTCTGCCGTCACCTGGAAGACGACGCCAGCGTCGAACGCCTGGGCGCTACCCAGGCCGTGGGCCGCGAGGCGATCGCCCGGGTCTACGGCATGCGCAAGCGCGCCGTGGGCCTGCTCGGCAACGTCCAGGGCGAGAAGCGCCCGCTGCCCTTCGTCGAGGACACCGCGGTACCGCCGGAACACCTGGCCGACTACATCGCCGAGTTCCGCGCCCTGCTCGACGCCCGCGGCCTGGCCTACGGCATGTTCGGCCACGTCGACGCCGGGGTGCTCCACGTGCGACCGGCGCTGGACATGAAGGACCCGGCCGACGAGCGGATGATCCGCGAGATCTCCGACGCGGTCGCCGCGCTGACGCAGAAGTACGGCGGCCTGCTGTGGGGCGAGCACGGCAAGGGCGTGCGCTCCGAGTACGCCCCGGCCTTCTTCGGCCCGCTCTACCCCAGCCTGCAGCGGCTCAAGGCCGCCTTCGACCCGCATAACCAGCTCAATCCGGGCAAGATCGCGACGCCCTATAGCGCGCCTATCCAGACCCTCTCCGACGAGGGGGCATCGAGGGCAGGTCGCAGCGAAGGTCATTTGCCAGGGATGGCAAATGTAGCGCCCAGGGAGGGGTTCACAGCGCCTTCGCGGAGGCCTGCCCCCGATATAGCCCCATCCACCAGGGTCGGCGCCCTTGGCCCGCCCGACGCCGCCACGGAACAGGCCACCGAGGAACAGCCGGTCAAGTGGGTCGATCCGGGGCTGCTGACCATCGATGGCGTGCCGACCCGCGGCCAGCTCGACCGCCAGATCGACGAGCGGGTCTGGCAGGCCCACGGCGACGCCGTCTACTGCAACGGCAACGGCGCCTGCTACAACTACGACCCGAATGACGCCATGTGCCCGTCCTGGAAGGCCACCCGCGAGCGCGTCCACTCGCCCAAGGGCCGCGCCAGCCTGATGCGCGAATGGCTGCGCCTGCAGGGCCATGCCGGCGTCGACGTGGTCGAGGCGGCCAGGCAGCAGCGGGCCGAGGGCGCCTGGGGGGCCGTCAAGGCCTTCCCCGGGAAACTGAAGAACACCCTGGCCCGGCGCCGCGGCGCGGCCGACTTCTCCCACGAGGTCTACGACGCCATGGCCGGCTGCCTGGCCTGCAAGTCCTGCGCCGGCCAGTGCCCGGTGAAGGTCAACGTGCCGACCTTCCGCTCGCAGTTCCTGGAGGTCTACCACGGCCGCTACCTGCGTCCCGTGCGCGACTACCTGATCGGCGGGCTGGAGTTCATGGTGCCGTATCTCGCTCCCGTGGCGCCGCTCTACAACGCCGCCCTGGGCAGCCGCCTGGTGGATCGCCTGCTGGCCGGGCCCATCGGCATGGTCGACAGCCCCCGGCTGTCCCGGGCCCGCCTCGACAAGCAGCTCGCCGCCTGGGGCGTGGCCCCGGCCACGCCGACCACGCTCGGCCGGCTCAGCGAGGCCCAGAAGGCACGCAGCGTGGTGCTGGTGCAGGACGCCTTCACCAGCTACTTCGAGTCCAAGCTGGTGATGGACGTCGTCGAGCTGCTCGAGCGCCTCGAGGTGCGAGTGTTCGTCGCGCCCTTCGCCCCCAACGGCAAGCCGCTGCACGTCCAGGGCTTCCTCGGCGCCTTCGAGCGCACCGCGGCGAAGCAGGCGAAGCGGCTCGAGACCCTGGCCGCCTTCGGGGTGCCGCTGGTCGGCATCGACCCGGCGATGACCCTGACCTACCGCCAGGAATACGTGAAGGCACTGGGCGAGACGGCCGTGCCCGAGGTCCAACTGCTGCCGGAGTGGCTGGTCGAGCGGGCGCCGGCCCTGGCACCGGCGGGCCTCGACCTCGACGACCCGGGCTATCGGCTGCTCGCCCACTGCACCGAGACGACCAACGCCCCGGGCACGCCCAAGGCCTGGCAGCAAGTATTCGCCGCCTTCGGCCTCGAGCTCGAGGTGCTGGCCACGGGCTGCTGCGGGATGTCCGGCACCTATGGCCACGAGGCGCGCAACCGCGACACCTCGGCGACCATCTACGCCCAGTCCTGGCAGCCGCGGGTGGAGGACCCGAGCAATGCCGACCGCCTGCTGGCCAGCGGCTATTCCTGCCGCAGCCAGGCCCGGCGGCTCTCGGATACCGCCCTGCCCCATCCGCTGCAGGGCCTGCTGGAGGCGATGCGCCGGGCCGGCTGAACAGTTAGACACGGCACACCACAGGGGCGCAGGCGACTGTTCACAGAGGAGGTCCTACGCCAGGGGTGAGGAGCACGGCTCCGAACGGGCTGGCCAGGGATGGCCAGCACCGGCCCTGCAAGCGGAGCCGGACGCGAGAGCGCCGCAGGGCGTCGGTAGCGCCCAGGGAAGGGTTCACAGCGCCTCCTCGATGGTCCGGCATCCCGGGAACGGTCGCCTGAACAGCCCCGGCAAGAAGGAGGCGAGATGTCGAAGCCCCTGATCCTTATCGGCCTGCTGCTGGTCGCCGCCGGAGTCCTCTGGCCCTGGCTCGGCAGGCTGCCCCTCGGGCACCTGCCGGGCGACATCCTGATCCGCCGCGGCAACACCACCATCCACTTCCCCCTCACCACCATGCTGCTGATCAGTGCGGTGCTCTCGCTGATCCTGTGGTGGTGGCAGCGCTGAAATCGGCATGGACATCCTTCATCGCGCCCATGGATTGCATGTGACGGCCGGCGGCGCTAGGCTTCGCGCCCTTTCATCCAACGGAGCGCGACGACGATGGAGCATGCCGGCCTCGACCTGGCGGCGATCGGCCTGCTGGCGCTGATCTGCCAATGGCTCGCCTGGCAGCTGAAGCTGCCGGCGATCCTGATGTTGCTGGTGGCCGGCATCGCCGCGGGGCCGGTCACCGGGCTGCTCGACCCCGATGCGCTGTTCGGCGACCTGCTGTTCCCGCTGGTCTCCCTGGCGGTGGCGGTGATCCTCTTCGAGGGCAGCCTGACGTTGAACTTCCGGGAACTGGGCGGGCATGGCCAGACCGTGCGCCGCCTGGTGACGGGGGGCGCCCTGATCACCGGGGTGATCGCCACCGTCTCGGCACACTACCTGCTGGCGCTGTCCTGGGAGATGGCCAGCGTGCTGGGGGCGCTGCTGGTGGTCACCGGTCCCACGGTGATCCTGCCGATGCTGCAGACCCTGCGCGCCCGGGAGCATCTCACCCAGATCCTGCGCTGGGAGGGCATCCTGATCGACCCGGTGGGCGCGATCGGCGCGGTGCTGGTCTACGAGTTCGTGGCCCTGGGCTCGGGCAGCGAGGCCGCCACCCAGACCCTGCTGCTGTTCGGCAAGACCGCGCTGATCGGCTTCGGGCTGGGCATCGCCGGCGGCCACCTGTGGGGCCAGGTACTGCGCCGCTACTGGCTGCCCCGCCAGTTGCACAGCTTCGGCACCCTGATGATGATGCTGGCGCTGTTTTCGCTGTCCAACCTGCTGTTCCACGAGTCGGGGCTGCTGACCGTGACGGTGATGGGCGCCTGGCTGGCCAACATGCGGGGCGTGCCGACCCGGCCGATCATCGAGTTCAAGGAAACCCTGTCGGTGCTGCTGATCTCGGGGCTGTTCATCCTGCTCGCCGCGCGGCTGACGGTGGAGCAGCTGGCGCTGCTGGGCTGGCCGGCCTGGGCCTTCCTCGCCGTGCTGGTGGGGGTCGCCCGCCCGCTGGCGGTGTGGCTGTGCACCCTGGGAAGTCGCCTGGAGCTACGCGAGAAGGCGCTGCTGGCCTTCATCTCGCCCCGGGGAATCGTCGCGGCGGCCACGGCCTCGCTGTTCGCCCTGCGCCTCGAGGAGATCGGCGTGGCCGGTGCCGAGATGCTGGTGCCGGTCACCTTCCTGGTGATCATCAGCACCGTGGTGAGTCAGAGCCTGCTGTCGCGGCCCCTGGCCCACTGGCTGGGGGTACAGCGCCCCTCCCCCGACGGCGTGCTGATCATCGGCGCCAACCAAGTGGCACGCGAGGTAGGCTGCCAGCTGCAGGCGGCCGGGGTCAGCGTGGTGCTGGCCGACAGCAGCTGGGACGCCATCCAGCTCGCCCAGCGGGCGGGCCTGACCACCTACTACGGCGACCCGCTCTCGGAGCATGCCGCCCAGCACCTGGAGCTCAGCGGCATCGGCTACCTGCTGCCGCTCTCCCCCTACCGCGAACTCAACGACCTGGCGGCGCTGCACTTCGAGCACCTGCTGGGCCGCGACCGGGTCTTCCGGCTGGCCGTCGATGAGGGACGCCGCGCCAACCGTCCCCACGGCCAGGCCCTGGACCACCTGCCGCTGCTGTTCGGTCGCGACGTGACCTTCGCCAAGCTGTCCCGGCTGGTCGCCGAGGGGGGCGAAGTACAGCGCCTGCGCTTCAGCGAGAAGACACGGCTTGAGGAGCAGCGCAACGCCCACGGCAATCGCTGGCTGCCGCTGCTGTGCATCGGTCCATCCGGCCGGGTGCGCCTGGCCACCGCCGAGGGCGGCCTGACCCCGAGGCGGGGGGACACCCTGGTCAGCCTGATCTTCGCCGACTCCCCCGCGCGCCAGGCCCCGCCGGCAAGCTGACCCCCGGCCCGGAACGGGCTCGCCCCGGCTGCGTGAGCGGCCGGGGCGAGCGGAGGCGGACGGAAGGCAGCCGCCTAGAAGAACAGCTCGCGCAGGGCCTCGCCGGGGTCCTCGCGACGCATGAAGGCCTCACCCACCAGGAAGCCGTGGACATCGTGCTCGCGCATGCGCAGCACGTCGCCACGGGTGTGGATGCCGGATTCGGTGATCACGGTGACCTCGGGGGGAATGCGCTCGAGCAGCTCCAGGGTGGTCTCGAGCCGGGTGTCGAAGGTGTGCAGGTCGCGGTTGTTGATGCCCACCAGGCGCAGGTCCAGCACCAGGGCGCGTTCGAGTTCCCGGGCATCGTGGACCTCGACCAGCACGTCCATGCCGAGCTCGGTCGCCTGGCGGTGAAGCTCCGCCAGGCGCTCATCGTCCAGGGCGGCGACGATCAGCAGGATACAGTCGGCGCCGATCGCCCGGGCCTCGCTGACCTGGTAGCCGTGGGTGATGAAGTCCTTGCGGATCACCGGCAGCGCGCAGGCCTCTCGGGCCTCGATCAGGAAGTCCTCGTGGCCCTGGAAGAAGTCGGCGTCGGTGAGCACCGACAGGCAGGCCGCCCCGCCGGCGGCGTAGCGCTCGGCGATCTCGCCGGGATGGAAATCCTCGCGGATCACTCCCCTGGATGGCGACGCCTTCTTGATCTCGGCGATGACACCGGGATCGCCGTCGCGGATGCGCTCATCCAGGGCCGCCACGAACCCCCGCGGGGCGGATTGCTCGGCGGCCAGGCGCAACAGTTCGGCCTCCGGCACGGCCCGTTGGCGCTCGGCGACCTCCTCGTCCTTGCGCGCCAGGATGCGGGTCAGGATGGTCGGGGTCTCGGGGGATACGGTCATGTCGGTGTCCTGAGTAGCGGCCTACTGGGCGAAGACGCGGGTGAAATGGGTCAGTTCCTTGAGCTTTTCCAGGGCCAGCTTGGCGTCCTGGGCATCCTGGGCCATGGCGACACCCTCCTTGAGGGTGTCGGCGACCCCGGCAGCATAGAGCGCCGCCCCGGCGTTGAGCGCCACGATGTCCGCCGCCGGCCCCTCGCCCACCAGGGCCTGCTCCACCAGGCGCAGGCTGTCCTCGGCGGTCTGCACCCGCAGGGCGTCGAGGTCGTGGCGGGCGATGCCGAAGTCCTCGGGGGCGATGGTGTACTCGCGAATCTCGCCGTCCTTGAGCTCCGCCACCCGGGTCGGCGCCGCCAGCGAGATCTCGTCCAGGCCATCCTCGGCGCAAACCACCAGCACGTGCTCGCTTCCCAGGCGACGCAGCACCTCGGCCATCAGCGGCAACAGCGAGACCGAGTAGACGCCCAGCAGCTGGTTGGGGGCACCGGCCGGGTTGGTCAGCGGCCCGAGGATGTTGAACAGGGTCCGCACGCCCATCTCGCGGCGCGCCGTGATGGCATGGCGCATGGCCGGATGGTGGTTGGGCGCGAACATGAAGCCGACACCGACCTCCTCGATGCAGCGCTCCACCTGTCCCGGGTCCAGGTCCAGGTCGATGCCGGCCACGGCGAACAGGTCGGCGCTGCCCGAGGACGAGGACACCCCGCGGTTGCCGTGCTTGGCCACATGGGCCCCGCCGGCGGCGGCGACGAAGCTCGCCGCGGTGGAGACATTGAACAGGTTGGCGCCGTCACCGCCGGTGCCGACGATGTCCACCACGTTCTCGGCGTTCAGCGTCACCGGTGTCATCAGCTCGCGCATCACCTGGGCGGCGGCGCTGATCTCCTCGGCGGACTCGCCCTTCATCGCCATGCCCATCAGGAAGGCGGCGACCTGGGCGTCGGTGGCCTCCCCGGTCATGATGGTCATCATCACCCGGTGGGTCTGGTCGAAGCTAAGGTCCTCGCGGCGCATCACCGCGCCGAGGGCTTCGCGCATCTGCATGGCCGTCTTCTCCTTTGGCAATGGCACGTGTCAGCGACGCTCAAGAAAGTTCGCCAGCAGCTCGTGGCCCTGGCGGGTGAGGATCGATTCGGGATGGAACTGGACCCCCTCGATGTCCAGCTCGCGATGGCGCATGCCCATGACCAGCCCGGGGGTGACGTCATCGGCGTCGGTCCAGGCGGTGACCTCCAGGCATTCCGGCAGGCTCTCGCGTTCCACCACCAGCGAATGGTAGCGGGTGACTTCCAGGGGATCCTCGAGGCCGGCGAAGACCCCTGCCCCGAGGTGGCGGATCCGCGAGGTCTTGCCATGCATCACCTGGGGGGCCCGCAGTACCTTGCCGCCGTAGACCTGGCCGATGGCCTGGTGGCCCAGGCAGATGCCGAGGATCGGCAGGCGGCCGGCGAAGTGGCGGATCGCCGCCATGGAGATCCCCGCCTCGTTGGGGGTGCAGGGGCCCGGCGAGATCACCAGGTGGCTGGGGGCCAGGGCCTCGATCTGCTCCAGGGTGAGGGCGTCGTTGCGGTAGGTGACCACCTCGGCCCCCAGCTCGCCGAGGTACTGCACCACGTTGAAGGTGAAACTGTCGTAGTTGTCGATCATCAGCACGGACATGGCAATAGCGTCCTGTTATCCATCATCATCATTCGAAAGCGGTATGGTCGATTCCCCGGTCGGCGTCCGGGGGCCTGGGGGTCGATGCCAGCCGTGCAGGGATGCGCAGACACAAAAATGCCGCCCTGACGGCGGCATTTCCTTCGGTCGCAAGCGTGCCGCCCCTCGCTCAGGAGCGCCACCACTGGTTCGGACCGACTGTGCGTTGCGATGCGTTCATGAGGCAATAGTGCTGTCCTGCGGCGATCCCTGTCAAGGTGACTCCAGGTTGTCCAGGCCGTGCTCGGCCATGGCCACGGCGCGGAAGAGCGCACGCCCCTTGTTGAGGGTTTCCTGCCACTCGAGCTCGGGCACCGAATCGGCGACCACGCCGGCGCCGGCCTGGACATGCAGCTCGCCGTCCTTGATCACCGCGGTGCGGATGGCGATGGCGGTATCCATGTTGCCGTGCCAGGAGAGATAGCCCACGGCCCCCGAGTAGACCCCGCGCTTGACCGGCTCCAGCTCGTCGATGATCTCCATGGCGCGGATCTTCGGCGCCCCGGAGAGGGTCCCCGCCGGGAAGGTGGCGCGCAGGGCATCCATGGCAGTGAGCCCCGGCTTGAGACGGCCGGTGACGTTGGAGACGATGTGCATCACGTGGGAATAGCGCTCCACCACCATCTGGTCGGAGACCTTCACCGAGCCGGTCTCGCTGATGCGGCCGACGTCGTTGCGGCCCAGGTCGATCAGCATCAGGTGCTCGGCGACTTCCTTGGGGTCGGCCAGCAGATCGGCCTCCAGGGCGCGATCCTCCTCCTCGTTGCGGCCGCGCACCCGGGTGCCGGCGATCGGCCGCACGGTGACCTCGCCATCCTCCAGGCGGGTGAGGATCTCCGGTGAGGAGCCCACCACCTGGTGGTCACCCAGGTTGAAGTAGAACATGTAGGGCGAGGGATTCAGGCTGCGCAGCGCCCGGTAGAGGTCCAGCGGGGGGGCCTGGTAGGGGATCGACATGCGCTGGGAGGGCACGCACTGCATGATGTCGCCGGCCAGCACGTATTCCTTGATGGTCTCCACCGCGGCCTTGAAGCCCTCCTCGGTGAACCCCGAGGTGAAGTGGCCTTCCTCCACCGCGGCCCGCCCGGTGCCGGGGCTGCCGGCCCGGATGATCGTCTCGCGCAGCGACGCCTCGAGCCGCCCCAGCCTGGCCACCGCCTGGCGGTAGGCCTCCGGCTCGGCGGGATCGGCATGGGTCCACAGGGTCAGGCGGCCGGAGAGGTTGTCGAACACCACCAGGTCATCGCACACCAGCAGCAGGATGTCCGGCACGCCCAGCGGGTCCGGCTTCTCCACGCCGCGCAGGCGCGGCTCGATGTAGCGGATGGTATCGTAGCCGAAGTAGCCGACCAGGCCGCCGTCGAAGCGGGGCTGGTCGTCGAGGCGGGGCACCCGGAAGCGCGCCTGGAAGTCCTCGATCCAGGCCAGCGGGTCGGCGACCTCCACCGCCCCCTGCTCATGGCCGTCGACGATATGGCTGACGGTGAACCCGCGCACCTCGATGCGCTCGTGGCTGGGGAGGCCGATGATCGAGTAGCGCCCCCACTTCTCGCCGCCCTGCACGGACTCCAGCAGGAAGGTCCAGGGTGCGTCGGCGAGCTTGAGGTAGGTGGACAGCGGCGTGTCGAGATCGGCCAGCACCTCGCGGGTGACCGGGATGCGGTTATAGCCGGCCTCGGCCAGCTCGCGGAAGCGTTCGGGAGTCATCATGGGCCCGGGTCCTCGCAATGGGAAAGACGATGGTCAGTCGAGCGACGCCCCAGGGGAGCGTCCGGTCAGGCGAGCGTCACCATCGCCAGCCGCCGATCAGGCCAGGGCATGCGGGGGAGCGGGTGGCGGTGCGGCGGGAAAAGGCATCCAGCGTCATGCGAGTGTCCATCGGCGGAGATCGCGAGATCCGTTATAACGAAAAACTATTGAGATCGCGCCCCATTATAGCGCAACCCGAATCACCCTAAACGAGTTCCGCCAGCGATTCAACTGTGCCATCCGGCCGGCTCAGGCTCACCGGTTCGCCGTGGTTGTAGCCGTAGGGAACCGCCAGGGTGCGAAAGCCTGCCGCCTTGCCGGCGGCGATATCGTGCCGGGAGTCGCCGACCATCAGGCAGTGACGCGACACCACCGCCAGCCGGTCGGCGGCATGGGTCAGCGGCAGGGGGTCGGGCTTGCGGCGTGGCAGGCTGTCGCCGCCCAGGCAGAGGGCGAAATGCGACGCCAGGCCGAAGCGCTCGAGGATCGGCGCGATGAAGGCCTCGGGCTTGTTGGTCACCAGTACCAGCGCAAGCCCTGCTTCGCGCAGGCCGTCCAGTGCCGGCCGCACGCCGGGATAGAGCCGGGTGCGCTCGCAGGGCGCGCGGCCATAGTGGGCCAGGAAGCCCGCGTGGGCCGCCTCGAGCCGCGCGGCCGAGGGCGTCTGGCCGCAGGCATCGTGCAGGACCCGCTCCATCAGCACCCGGGAGCCGTTGCCGACCCAGTCGCGCACCCGGGCCTCGCCCGGCGCGGCCAGCCCCTCGTCGCGCAGGGCGGCAGCCACCGCGGCGGCCAGGTCGGGCACGGAATCCACCAGGGTCCCGTCGAGGTCGAAGGCGACCAGTCGAATATCGGCCAGGAGTGGGTGCATATCGGTTTCCTCGGGACAGCGGGTGACGGGCAGCAGGCGGCGGTTTCGACGCCGCACATATGTAATATTACGAAAAAAAATACCCCTCTACCCTAATGAGGGCATAGGCAGGGGCGCGCAAGAGGCATATTCTAGGGTCAGCCGTCGCCGCTACCCGGCCGGAGCCCTCACGATGCCATGGCTGCCTCGCCTCCGCAGGCCCGTGACACCGTACGAGACCCCCGGCCTGACCCAGGCGACCCACTTAGCGCTCTTCCCATCTTGTTTCAGGAGTCTCGCATGACCCTACCGCGTATCGTGGTGGTCGGCGGTGGCGCGGGCGGACTCGAGCTGGTGACCCGGCTCGGCCGCAAGTTCGGCAAGCGCAAGCGTGCCGAGATCGTGCTCGTCGACCGCAATTCCACCCACATCTGGAAACCCCTGCTGCACGAGGTCGCCACCGGCGCCCTGGACTCCGGTCTCGACGAGATCTCCTACCAGGGCCACGCCCGGGCCCATGGCTACCGCTTCCAGCTCGGCACCCTGTGCGATCTGGATCGGGAGGCCCGCACCCTGACCCTGGCCCCGGTGCGCGACGATGACGGCGTGGAGGTGCTGCCCTCGCGCACCCTGGCCTACGACGAGCTGGTGATGGCCGTCGGCAGCGTCAGCAACGACTTCGGTACCCCGGGGGTCAGCGAGCACTGCCACTTCCTCGACAGCCCCCAGCAGGCCGAGGCGTTCCGCAAGGCCATGCTCAATGCCTTCCTGCGCTACAACGCTCCCCGGGAGACGCCCTCGCGCATGGTGGTCGGCATCGTCGGGGCCGGCGCCACCGGCGTGGAACTCGCCGCCGAGCTGCACGGCGCCTCCCAGATGCTCAACAGCTACGGCTTGACCACCCTGGACAGCGAGCATCTCGAGGTGCACCTGATCGAGGCGGCCCCCAAGGTGCTGCCGGCCCTGCCGGACCGCATCAGCCGGGCGGTACACGCCGAGCTGGGGCGGCTGGGGGTGGGCGTCCATGTGGGCACCCGGGTCACCGAGGTCGAGCCCCACGCCATCGTCACCGCCGACGGCGAGCGCATCGAGACCGACCTCAGCGTCTGGGCCGCCGGCATCAAGGCCCCGGCCTTCCTCTCGACGCTGGGCCTGTCCACCGAGCCCAACCATCGCCTCAAGGTGACGGAGACCCTGCAGAGCGTCGACGACGAGCACATCTTCGCCTTCGGCGACTGCGCCAGCTGCCCCCAGCAGGACGGTTCGATCGTCCCGCCCCGGGCCCAGGCCGCCCACCAGCAGGCCACCCGGCTCTACCGCAACCTGGCGGCCCGGCTCGAGGGCCGGTCGCTCAAGCCGTTCGTCTTCCGCGACCGCGGCTCGCTGATCTCGCTGGCCCACTTCGACGCCATCGGCAGCCTGATGCGCGGGGCCTCGGCGCGCAGCCTGTTCGTCGAGGGGCATCTCGCCAAGTTCTTCTATGCCTCGCTCTATCGCATGCACCAACGGGCCATCCACGGCGCCCTCAAGACAGGCCTGATGGTGGTGGTCGACGGCCTCAACCGCTTCATCAAGCCGCGCCTCAAGCTGCACTGAGCCCCGCCCGCCCCTGCACGAGAAGGGGCCGCCGGACATCCGGCGGCCCCGTTTCGCATTGGCGGGACGGCTCAACGCTCGAGGAGCGCCGCGCCGCGCGCCTCCCCCGCCTCGGCGTGGTGGTAGACGTGCACGTCGCGCTGGGGAAAGGGAATGCTGATGCCCTCGACGTCGAAGCGACGCTTGATCTCCTCGGTCATCTCCCAGTGGACGTCCCAGTAGTCCTCCGCCTTGACCCAGGGCCGCACGATCCAGCTCACGCTGGAGTCGCCCATGGCGCTCATGCGGATAGTCGGCGCCGGATCCTCCAGCACCCGGGGATCCTCGGCCACCACGCCCTGCAGCACCCGGCGCACGGTGTCGATGTCGTCGTCATAGCCGACGCCCACCACCAGATCCACCCGCCGGGTGGCATGGCTGGAGTAGTTGGTGATGGCGCCGTTCATCATCTGGCCGTTGGGCACGATGATCTTGCGGTTGTCGGCGGTCTTGAGCTCGGTGGTGAAGATCTGGACGTCATCAATCACCCCGGCCACGCCGCCGGCCTCGACATAGTCACCGATCTTGTAGGGGCGGAAGATGATCACCAGCACCCCGGCGGCGAAGTTGGCCAGCGAGCCCTGCAGGGCGAGGCCGATGGCCAGGCCGGCGGCACCGATCACCGCGATCAGCGAGGTGGTCTGGATGCCCACCTGGCTGATCGCCGCCAGCACGACGAAGATCATCAGCAGGGCATAGAGGATGTTGCCCAGGAACTTCACCAACAGCGGGTCGAGCTTGCCGCGTTGCATGGCCTTGAGCGAGAGCCGGTGCACGAGCTTCACCGCCCAGCGCCCGACCACGAAGATGGCGGCCGCCGCCACCAGGTTGATGACGAAGTTCATGCCCTGCATCTGGACGAAATCGGTGAGCCATTGGCTATCCATGGGTGCTCCCTGTGCCGGCGAGGCCAGGCCCCGCCTCCGTTGTGGTCATTCGCCGGCCCGTCGACGGGCCAGCCACTGCCGCTTCGCCGTGGCGGAGAGACGCTTGACGGCGGCTTCCCGTCGCAACGCCTCGCCGCGCTCGCCGACGCGTTCGTGATATAGCAGAACCAGCGGTCCCTTGCCACGCAGGGCCTTGGCCCCCCGCCCGGCACGATGCTCGGCCAGGCGCCGGGTGACGTCGGTGGTGATGCCGGTATAGAGCGCGCCGCCGGCCGTCTCGATCACGTAGAGATGCCAGTCCGCTGGCGCCGTCCCGGCCATCCTCAGACCTCGGCCAGAGCCCGACGGAAGTCGCGGATGACGCTGTCGTAGCGGTGCGGGTCGACGGGATTGCGCGCCTTGAACACCGCCGAGCCGGCCACGAAGGTGTCCGCCCCGGCCCGGGCGATCTCGGCGATGTTGTCCACCTTGACGCCACCGTCGATCTCCAGGCGGATATCGCGGCCCGAGGCATCGATGCGGCGGCGCGCCTCGCGCAGCTTGTCCAGGGTCCCGGGAATGAACGACTGTCCCCCGAAGCCGGGGTTGACGCTCATCAGCAGCACCATGTCGACCTTGTCCATCACGTGGTCGAGGAAGGACAGCGGCGTGGCCGGGTTGAACACCAGCCCCGCCTTGCAACCGCCGTCGCGGATCAGCTGCAGGGAGCGGTCGATGTGCTCGGAGGCCTCGGGATGGAAGGTGATGTAGGTGGCGCCGGCATGGATGAAGTCGCCGATCAGCCGATCCACCGGCCTGACCATCAGGTGGGCGTCGATGGGCGCGGTCACGCCATGCTTGCGCAGGGCCTCGCAGACCATGGGGCCGATGGTCAGGTTGGGGACATAGTGGTTGTCCATCACGTCGAAGTGGACGATGTCCGCGCCGGAGGCGAGCACGTCGTCGACCTCCTCACCGAGACGGGCGAAGTCGGCGGAGAGGATCGAGGGGGCGATCTGGAAATCGGGTCGGGAGTCGGTCATGGCGACGATCGGGTCCTGTAAGAGTCGATGGGCACGATGGGCGGCATTCTAACAGCATTCGGGGGCCCCTCGTGTGCCTTGCGGGATCGCCGTTCCCGGTCGATAGTGATCAGTCGTGCCCCATCCGCGACAAGGAGATGTCCTGATGTCCCACCGTCTTACCCGCCCCCTGGGCGCCGCCCTGCTCGCCGGTAGCCTGCTCTGCGCCCCGCCCCTGCTCGCCCAGCCGGCGATCCTCGAGGGGGAGCGCTTCCACCCCGAGGAAGGGTCCCGGGGCATGGTGGCCACCAGCCACTTCCTGGCCTCCCAGGTCGCCCGCGAGGTCCTCGCCGCGGGCGGCAACGCCGTGGACGCCGCCGTGACCGCCGGCTTCGCCCTGGCGGTCACCCAGCCCCGCTCGGGCAACATCGGCGGCGGCGGCTTCATGCTGATCTCCGACGAGGAGAGCGGCGAGGTCATCGCCATCGACTACCGGGAGACCGCCCCGGCCGCCGCCACCGAGACCATGTTCCAGGACGAGGACGGCAACGCCGTCTCCGAGTGGTCGCGCTTCACCCACCGGGCGGCCGGGGTGCCCGGCACCGTGGCCGGCCTGTCGCTGGCCCTGGAGAAGTACGGCACCCTGAGCCTGGCCGAGGCACTGGCCCCGGCGATCCGCCTGGCCGAGGACGGTTTCGCGGTCCCGCAGCGCTTCGTCGATGGCGTGAGCGAGGCCAGCGAGCGACTGACCAAGTGGGACTCGACCCGGGCGATGTTCTTCAAGGAGGACGGCAGCCCCTACGACGTGGGGGACACCTTCCGCCAGCCGGACCTCGCGGCGACCCTCAGGCGCATCGCCGAACAGGGCCCCCGGGAGTTCTACGAGGGCGAGACCGCCGAGCTGATCGCCGCCGAGATGGAACGCCACGACGGCCTGATCACCCTCGAGGACCTGGCCGGCTACCAGCCGGTGATCCGCGAGCCGAGTCACGGCAACTACCGCGGCTACGACGTCTACGCCATGAGCCCGCCCTCCTCCGGCGGGGCCCATATCGTGCAGATGCTCAACATCCTCGAGGCCTATGACATCGGCCAGATGGGCTTCGGCGCGGCCAACACCATCCACGTGATGGCCGAGGCGATGAAGCGTGCCTATGCCGACCGCTCGGAGTACCTGGGCGACACCGACTTCGTCGAGGTTCCCCTCGCGGGCATCACCTCCGAGGGCTATGCCGACGAGCTGCGCGCCCAGATCGCCATGGACCGGGCCACCCCGAGCGAGGAGATCGCGCCGGGCAACCCGCTGCCCTACGAGTCCAACGAGACCACCCACTTCTCCATCGCCGACGACGACGGCCTGGCGGTCTCCAACACCTACACCATCAACTTCAGCTATGGCTCGGGCATCGCCGTGGCAGGGGCCGGCTTTCTGCTCAACAACGAGATGGACGACTTCTCCGCCAAGCCCGGCGTCCCCAACGCCTATGGCCTGATCGGCGGCGAGGCCAACAAGATCGAGCCGGGCAAGCGCATGCTGTCGTCGATGACGCCGACCATCGTCAAGCGCGACGGGGAGAACTTCCTGATCACCGGTAGCCCCGGCGGCTCGCGGATCATCACCACCACCCTGCAGGTGCTGATGAACGTCATCGACCACGACATGAACATCCAGTCGGCGGTCAGTGCCCCGCGCATCCACCACCAGTGGCTGCCCGACGAGCTGCGCATCGAGGCCGGCTACAGCCCCGACACCCTCGCGCTGCTGGAGGGCAAGGGCCACACCATCAGCCGGCAAGCGGCGATGGGCGCCGCCCAGTCGATCGTGATCGAGAATGGCCGCTTCTACGGCGGGGCGGATCCGCGCCGCTCCACCTCCTCGGCCATGGGACTCTAGCCGGAACGGCTCCTCTCCTGGTCGGGGCGGGGCTCAGGCGCGGCCGCGGCAGCTCCGGCGACGGGTCCAGACCATCAGGGTCTCGGGCTCGCCGCTGGCCGGATCCTCGGTTTCCAGGTAGGCATGGAACCCCAGCCGACGGTAGAAGGAGACCGCGCGTACGTTGCGCGAGAAGACCCGCAGGGTGATGCGCTCGCTGAGCGCCATGACGTGGGCCATCAGCTCCGAGCCATGCCCGTAGCCCTGGGCCTTGGGATCCACGAACAGCGCCTCGAGGTGCTCGCTGCGCATGGCCGCGAAGCCGACCACCCGACCACCGGCGTCCAGCACCTGGATCCGGCAGTCGGGCAGGCACTCTCGGGTCATCTCTTCGGCACGGGCGGCCCGGATCTCCTCGTCCAGGAAGGGATGGGCCAGGCGGGAGGCACGCTGCCAGATGTCGACGATGGCCGGCATATCCTCCGGTGTGGCGGCTCGGATCATGACGACTTTCCTGTGATGATGCTTGCAGTGTAAGCCGGCCTGCCCAATGCTGCAGGCCGCGGCACGGGGACGATATACTCGAGGCTCATCCGCTTCTAGGGGTCTGCCCATGCCACGCCACCTCCTGCTCGCCTCGATGATCCTGCTGGCTACCGGCTGGCTCGCCGGCTGCGCCGGCCCCCACTACCTGCAGCCCGCCCCCAAGCGCACCGTCGCCGTACCCGTCACCGGCCAGGGCCAGGCCGTGACGGTGACCGCCGAGGACAGCCGCGACGAGGCGGTGATCGGCACCCGCAGCGGCAGCGCCATGTCCACCGCGGTGATCATCGTCGACCCGGCGACCCTGGAACCCCGCCTGCAGGCCGAGGCCGAGCGGGCCGTGCAGGAGATGGGCTTCTCCCCGACCCGGGAGACCGCACCGAACCGCCCCAGCCTGACCCTGACCCTGGCCCACCTGGGCTACGAGCGCGGCGACAGCCCACCGCTGGTCGGCAGCGCGCGGCTGGAGGCCGTGCTGGTGGCCGAGGCCCGCAACGACGGCACCACCTATACCGGCACCTACACCTCGCGACGCACCCAGAGCTATGCCGTGCGTCCGGACCAGGAGACCAACCTCGAGATGATCCAGGGGCTGCTCTCCGACGGCCTCGACCGAGCCTTCAAGGACCCCGAGCTCGGCCGACTACTGGCCCGCTGAGCCCCCGCGCAGACGCCGAGGGCGCCCCATGGGGCGCCCTCGGCGATGCGGACCCGGCAGCGGCGCGCGTCACTCGACCTTGGGCCCTCGACGGGTCAGACTCCAGACGCTCTCCCGGAAACCGCTGCCGGGCTCGGGCGCCCCATCCTCGAGGTGGCGAAGCTGGAAGTTAGGCGAGAAGAGCGCTTCCACCTCGTCACCATGGACGCTGTAGGGCGGCCCCCCCTCGTCTCCCGGCGCTCGGGTCAGGCTGATCAACAGCCCCCGGGCCCCGGGGGGGAGCAGCTGGGCCAGGTGGAAGGCGTAGCGCTGGCGGGTCGCCTCGGGCAGGGCGATCAGCGCCGCCCGATCATAGAAGGCCCCGACCTCCGCCGCCTGCTGGATATGGAAGTGGAAGAAGTCCCCGCACCACAGCTCCACGCTGCCCTGGCGGCATACCGCGAAGCTGTCGTGATGATACCGGGACACCTCGCCCACGCCCTCGGCCAGGAACTGCTCGATGGCCGGCTCGGCGAGCTCGATGCCGAGCACCGGATGGTCGTGGCTGGCCAGCCAGCGCATGTCGAGGCTCTTGCCGCATAGCGGCACCAGCACCTTGCTGCCGGCCGGGATGCCGAGGTCGGGCCAGTGCCGCATCAGCGCGGGGTGCACCGCCTCCCGGTGGAAGCCGATGCGCCCTTGCCGCCAGCGCTGCAGCCATTGGTTGTCCATGGGCGAGGCCCCTCAGAACCAGCGGTCACGCTTGCGACGCCGCCGCGGCAGGTGCGGCACGATCAGGCCCACCAGCAGGCCGGCACCGGCCACTCCGCCGCCATACATGAAGTAGCGCATCAGCAGGTCTTCCTCCTGGGTATCCAGGCGGGTCTGGAGCTCGCGAATGGTGGCACGGGACTGCTCGGTCTCCGCCTCGAGCTCGTGGTTGCGCGCCTCGAGCTGGGCGATGCGCTGTTCCCGCATGTCCAGGGTCTCGGTCATCGAGGCCATGCGGCTCTCCCAGGTCTCGTTGATGCCGGACAGCTCCTCAGACAGCGCCTGGACCCGCGCCTCGAGCGCCGGCAGGCGGACCTGGGCGCTGGGGCTGTCCTGCAGCTCGCTGCTCGGCACCCAGACCACGTCGCCGCTCTCGCTGCGCACCCGGGTATAGTCGCCGCTGGTCTCGAGGACCTCCACCGGCGCTCCGGCGGTCAGGGTGCCGACGATCCGGTAGCCGTCGGTGGGACCGCTGCGCACATAGGTGGTGAGTTCATCGGAGACCCAGCGGTCGGCGTCCCCGGCCTCGTTCTCCTGGGCCTGCAGCGGCAGGGCCAGGGCCCCGAGTAACACGCCCACGGTGAGTGTCTTGCATCGTTGCATCGTCATGCCATCTTCCTGGCTATCCAAGGCTCTGTTTGCGCTGCTCGTCGGCGCTGGCGGCAGTGGGTCGGCACTCCGTTCCGGCAACGACCGCGATGAAAGCGGGCCTGCCGCCAGTCGTCCACAGCTGCTGTGGACAAGTGTCGGGAAAACCGCTGGAAACCGTCGGCCAGGGGGCATGGCTGTCGCCGCCGCGACACTTCGGTCACTCGCTGACCAGCCGACCGCCCGTGCCGCGCCCCGAGCGGTGCCAAGGGTACCACAGTCGACCGCCGCCGGCGGCGGTCGACCCTGGCCCCTCCCGCCGGGGGTGCGTATAATGATCGCCCTCATCGGAAGGCCTGTCGGCCTCCCTCCTGCGAACGTCCATCCACCGGTGCACCCCGTCGGGCCAAGACGCCACGACCTATTCTTATGGCGAAGAAACTCTTCATCAAGACGCATGGCTGCCAGATGAACGAGTACGATTCCGCGCGCATGGCGGATCTGCTCGGCGAATCCCATCAGCTGGAGCTCACCGACGACGAGCGCGAAGCCGACGTCATCCTGCTCAATACCTGCTCGATCCGCGAGAAGGCCCAGGAAAAGGTCTTCCACCAGCTGGGCCGCTGGAAGAAGCTCAAGGCGGCCAAGCCCGAGCTGGTGATCGGGGTCGGCGGCTGCGTGGCCAGCCAGGAGGGCGAGGCGCTGCGCAAGCGTGCGCCCCACGTGGACATGGTGTTCGGTCCCCAGACCCTGCACCGGGTGCCGTCGATGCTCGACGCGCGCCAGGACGACCAGATCTCGGTGGTCGACGTCACCTTTCCCGAGGTCGAGAAGTTCGATCACCTGCCGCAGCCGAGTTCGGACGGCGCCACCGCCTTCGTCTCCATCATGGAGGGCTGCTCGAAGTACTGCACTTTCTGCGTGGTGCCCTATACCCGCGGCGAGGAGGTCTCGCGGCCCTTCGAGGCGGTGATGGACGAGGTCATCCATCTGGCCGACCAGGGGGTTCGCGAGATCAACCTGCTGGGCCAGAACGTCAACGCCTACCGCGGCGAGAACCGGCTCGGCGACGAGATCGACCTGGCCGAGCTGATCGCCTGCGTGGCCGCCGTGGAGGGCATCGACCGGATTCGCTTCACCACCTCCCATCCGGTGGAATTCTCCGACAGCCTGATCGAGGCCTACGACGAGGTGCCGGAACTGGTCAGCCACCTGCACCTGCCGGTGCAGGCCGGCTCCGACCGCGTCCTCGCCGCCATGAAGCGCGGCCACACCGTCGAGGAATACGTCGACAAGCTGGAGCGCATCCGCGAGCTGCGCCCCGATATCAGCTTCTCCTCGGACTTCATCATCGGCTTTCCCGGCGAGACCGAGGAAGACTTCGCGGCGACCATGGCGCTGATCGGGCGCATCGGCTTCGACGTCTCGTTCAGCTTCGTCTACTCGGCGCGTCCCGGGACCCCGGCGGCGAACCTGGCGGACGAGACCCCGGAGTCGGTCAAGAAGCAGCGCCTGGCGATCCTCCAGGAGCGCATCAACCAGCAGGCCATGCAGATCAGCCGGCGCATGGTGGGCAGCACCCAGCGCATCCTGGTCACCGGCTTCTCGCCCAAGGACCCCGGCCAACTGTCCGGGCGCACCGAGAACAACCGGGTGGTCAACTTCCGCGCCGCCAACCCCACCGAGCTGATCGGCTATTTCGTCGACGTGGAGATCACCGAGGCCCTGCCCAACTCGCTGCGCGGCGAGCTGGCTTCCCCGGAACGCTTCTGACCGCTGCATCTTGCATTGCCCCGGCGCCTGCCGGGGCAGTAAGCTGACCCCGACACTCATCAACGCACGGATCCGCCTGTCTTGAGCCAGCCATCCACTCCGGCCAACCGCATCATCACGCTGAACCTCGAGCCCAACGACCCGCGCCGCCTGGCCAACCTGTGCGGCCAGCGCGACGAAAACCTCAAGCTGATCGAGGCCCGGCTCGGCATCACCCTGCGCAACCGCGGCAACGCCTTCCAGCTGGCCGGCCCCGGCCACCGGGTCAAGGCCGCCGCCAACGTCGTCGAGCACCTGTACCGCGAGACCGAGGCCAGCGACCTGACGCCGGACACCGTGCACCTGTTCCTCCAGGAGTCCGGCCTCCAGGCGTTGGAGGAGGACGAGGGCCCGGGCGACGACGACGAGGTCCTGCTGCGCACCCCCAAGATGCTGATCAAGCCCCGGGGATTCAACCAGCAGAGCTACGTCTCGAGCATCCGCGCCCACGACATCAACTTCGGCATCGGTCCGGCCGGCACCGGCAAGACCTACCTGGCCGTGGCCGCCGCGGTGGAGGCGCTCAACCAGCAGGAGGTGCGACGCATCCTGCTGGTGCGCCCCGCGGTGGAGGCCGGCGAGAAGCTCGGCTTCCTGCCCGGCGACCTGGCCCAGAAGATCGATCCCTACCTGCGCCCGCTCTATGATGCGCTCTACGAGATGATCGGCTTCGAGCAGGTGGCCAAGCTGATCGAGCGCCAGGTGATCGAGATCGCCCCCCTGGCCTACATGCGCGGGCGCACCCTCAACAACGCCTTCATCATCCTCGACGAGAGCCAGAACACCACCCGCGAGCAGATGAAGATGTTCCTGACCCGCATCGGCTTCGGCTCGACGGCGGTGATCACCGGCGATATCACCCAGGTGGACCTGCCGCGGGGCCAGAGCTCCGGCCTGATCCAGGTGCTCGACGTGCTCAAGGACACCCCGGGGATCGGCGTCACCCACTTCGCGGCCAAGGACGTGGTGCGCCATCCCTTGGTCCAGCGCATCATCGAGGCCTACGACCTCTTCGAGGCCGAGCAGGAGGCCGAGGAACGCGCCCGGCGCGAGGCCCGAGAGCAGGAGCGCGAGGCCCTGCGTCAGGAAAGACAGCTGGGCCTGGAGCGCCGCGACCGCCAGAACGGCGGCGAGGAGAGCGCATGAACGAGATCTGCGTCGATCGCCAGGTGGCCCTGGAGGCCGAGGGCCTGCCCGGGCAGGCCGAGCTCGAGGCCTGGGTGGCGGCCGTGCTGGCACGTCACCCCGGGGAGGCGCACCGCGAGCTGACGGTGCGCTTCGTCGATGCCGAAGAGAGCCGGGGACTGAACCGGGACTACCGTGACCGTGACCGGCCCACCAATGTGCTGTCCTTCCCCTTCGAGTGCCCGCCCGGGGTGACGCTGCCGCTGCTCGGTGACCTGGCGATCTGCCATCCCGTGGTGCTGGCCGAGGCCAGGGATCAGGACAAGAGCCTCGCGGCTCACTACGCTCATATGGTGGTCCACGGCACCCTGCACCTGCTGGGCCATGACCATATCGAGGACGACGAGGCCGAGGCCATGGAAGCCCTCGAGCGTGACATCCTGGCGGGCCTGGGCATCGCCGATCCGTATCTCACCCCCAGCCCTCCGCACCGCGATTCCGATACCGAGGACGAGAGAGCCGACGCATGAGCGAAGACCGATCGACCGGCCAGGGCAACAAGTCCTGGCTCGAGAAGTTGTTCAGCGCCCTGTCCAGTGACAGCGACGAGCCCAGCTCCCGGGACGAGCTACTGGAATTCCTGCGCCAGGCGGCGACCCGGCTCAAGCTCGAGCAGGACGCCATGATGATCATCGAGGGCGCCCTGAACATCAGCGACCAGCAGGTCCGCGAGGTGCTCATCCCGCGCTCCCAGGTCAACGCCATCGCCCTCGACCAGCCCCTGGAGGAGTACCTGCCGGTGATCCTGGAAACCGGCCACTCCCGTTATCCGGTGATCGGCGAGAACCTCGACGAGGTGAAGGGCATCCTGCTGGTCAAGGACCTGCTTCCCCTGCTGCGCAACGGCAAGGACAACGGC
Organism: Halomonas sp. M4R1S46; assembly: GCF_025725685.1. Lineage (NCBI taxonomy): Bacteria > Pseudomonadati > Pseudomonadota > Gammaproteobacteria > Oceanospirillales > Halomonadaceae > Halomonas > Halomonas sp. M4R1S46. The sequence goes on along the minus strand of NZ_CP107008.1, from coordinate 946,122 downwards.
CTGCCCTTCCAGCTCGAGGAGGTGCTGCGCCCGGCGATGTTCGTGCCCGAGTCCAAGCGCCTCAACAGCCTGCTCAAGGAGTTCCGCGATACCCACAACCACATGGCGGTGGTGGTGGACGAGTACGGTGGCACCGCCGGTATCGTGACCATCGAGGATATCCTCGAGGAGATCGTCGGTGACATCGAGGACGAGCACGACACCGACGAGGAAGAGGATATCCGCGAACTGGGCGACGAGCGCTACGCGATCCGCGCCCTGACCCCCATCGAGGACTTCAACGAGCGCTTCGGCACGCGCTTCTCCGACGAGGAGTTCGACACCCTGGGCGGGCTGGTGATGCAGCGCTTCGGCCACCTGCCCGGCCGCGGCGAGCATACCGAGATCGGCGGCTGGCGCTTCACGGTGCTCAACGCCGACAACCGCCGCATCCGCCTGCTGGAAGCCGAGCCCGACACCGAAAGCCTCGAGGACTGAGTCTCTCCCGACCATGGAAGGCCGCATGACGATCTCTCGCCCTCGCCGGGCCCTGGGCAACCTGGCCGCCGTGGCGGCCGGGGTCCTGACCACCCTGTCCGCCGACCCCTTCCAGCTCTGGTGGCTGGCCCCCGTGGCCGCCGGCCTGGTCTACGCGGGCCTGCCGTCCTTGACCGCCCGCCAGGCCGCCTGGCGGGGCTGGTGCTACGGACTGGGGCTGTTCGGCTCGGGGGCCTCCTGGGTCTACGTGTCGATCCACGACTACGGCTACACCGGCGTGCCGCTGGCCCTGGCCCTGACGATCCTGTTCGTGGCCAGCCTGGCGCTGTTCTTCGCCGTCACCCTGGGCCTCTACCGGCGCCTCGCCGGGCCGCGTCTGGCGCCGCTGAGCTTCGCCGGGGCCTGGGTGCTCGGCGAGGCCCTGCGCACCTGGCTGTTCACCGGTTTTCCCTGGCTGCTGCTGGGCAGCGGCCAGATCGATGCCCCCCTGGCCCCCTGGGCGCCGGTCGGCGGCGTCTACCTGCTGTCGCTGGTCGTCGCCCTCTCCGGCGCCCTGGGCGTGGTCTTCCTGCAGCGCCGCTGGTGGGCCGCCCTGCCGCTGGCCGCCCTGTGGCTGCTGCCGCTGGCCCTGCCGGGCCAGTGGACGCGACCCGCCGGCGAGCCCGTGCGGGTCGCCCTGCTGCAGGGCAACCTGCCCCAGCTGATCAAGTGGACCCCCGAGGGACAGCGCACCGCCATCGACACCTACCTGACGATGACCGCCGCGCTGGAGACGGACGTGGACCTGGTGATCTGGCCCGAGGCGGCGCTGCCGATGTTCGCAGACCAGGCCGCGCCGGTGCTCGAGCAGGCCCGCCGGCTGCTGCCGGGCACCAGCACCCTGGTCACCGGCATCCTGCAACGCGACGGCCAGGGGCACTACTACAACAGCGTGATCGTGGCGGACGCCTCGGCAGGCGAGTACCGCAAGCGCCACCTGGTGCCCTTCGGCGAGTACCTGCCGCTGGAGAGCCTGCTGCGGGGCGCCATCGCCTTCTTCGATCTGCCGATGCCGGCCATGACCCCGGGCCCCGACGCCCAGGCGCCGCTGGAGGTGGCCGGCACCCGTCTCGGCAACGCCATCTGCTACGAGATCATCTACGCCGACCTGGTGGCCGAACAGGCCAGGCACTCGGGGGTGATCCTGACGGTCTCCAACGATACCTGGTTCGGCGCCTCCATCGGCCCGCAGCAGCACCTGCAGATGGCCCGGCTGAGAGCCCTGGAGAACGGCCGGCCGGTGATCCGCGCCACCAGCAACGGCGTCACCGCGCTGATCGACGCCCAGGGCCGCATCCTCCAGCGGGCGCCCCAGTTCGAGAAGGCGACCCTCACCGGCGAGGTCACGCCCCGGGAGGGGCTCACGCCCTTCTCGCGTACCGGCAGCTGGCCGGTGTGGGCCCTGGCCGCGCTGCTGGTACTGCCCGGTCTGCAGCTTCGCCGTAAGCCGTAAGCCGTAAGCTGGAAGCTGGAAGCTGGAAGCTGGAACGCAGCGTAAAACGAACCGCCCCCATGGCCAGCGCCTGGGGGCGGTTTGTCTTCCAGCTTCAAGCTTACGTCCGCGAAGCGGACGCTCTTCCAGCTTCAGGCTCCCGACGACGTCGGGGGCTCGCCCAGCACCTCGGGGATGGTCATGCGGACATAGCGACCCGGGGCCGGCTCGAGGATATCCAGCTCCCCATCGCCCGGCTGGCGGGCCGGCACCATCTTCTCGGCGTCGGCATAGCCATTGTCGGTCATCCAGGCCTGCCAGTGGGGCCACCAGGAGCCCTCGTGGCCCTCGGCGCCTTCCAGCCACTGCTCCGGGGTCGCCGGCAGCTCGTCATTGGTCCAGAAGCCGTACTTGTTCTTGTGGGGGGGATTGACGATGCCGGCGATATGGCCGGAGCCCCCCAGCACGAACTTGACCGGCCCCTTGGGCAGCAGCGCACCGTAGTAGGTGCTGTTCCACTTGGCGATATGGTCCTCACGGGTGGAGATGAAGTAGCTGGGCGTCGAGATCTTGCGCAGGTCGATCTTCACGCCGTCCAGCTCGATCCCGCCGGGCTCGACCAGGCGATTCTCCAGGTACATGTGACGCAGGTACCAGCCATGGGTCCCGGCCGGCAGGTTGGTACCGTCGGTGTTCCAGTAGAGCAGGTCGAAGGGCGCCGGGCGCTCGCCCTTGAGGTAGTTGTTGATGTAGAAGGACCAGAAGAGGTCGTTCTCCCGCAGCAGGTTGAAGGAGTAGGCCATGACCCGTCCATCCAGATAGCCGTCCTGCTCCAGCTTGGCTTCGATGCCCTCGAGCACCGGCTCGCTCAGGAAGACGCCGAGCTCGCCGGGGTCGCGGAAGTCGAGCAGGCTGGTCATGAAGGTCGCCGACTTGACCTTGCGCCCGCGCCGGGTGCTGGTGAGGTAGGCCAGCGTGGAGCCGGCCAGGGTGCCGCCGATGCAGTAGCTCAGCAGGTTCACGGACTTCTCGCCGGTGGCCTGCTCGATGGCCTCCATGGCGGCGATGGGACCGAGCTGCATGTAGTCGGCCCAGGTCAGGTCGCGCTGCTCGGGGCCCGGGTTGCGCCAGGAGATGAGGAAGACGCTGTGGCCCTGGTCCACCAGCCACTTGACCAGGGAGTTGTCCTCGCGCAGGTCGAGGATGTAGTACTTGTTGATCCAGGGGGGGACCACCAACAGCGGCGTCTTGTAGACCTGCTCGGTGCTGGGGGCATACTGGATCAGCTGCATCAGCTCGTTCTCGAAGACCACCGAGCCCGGCGTGACGGCGATGTTCTCGCCGACCGCGAAGGCGCTGCGGTCGGTCATGGTGACGTTGAGCCCCTCGGCGGAATTGGCCAGGTCGCGGCGCAGCCGGGCCAGGCCCTCCACCAGGTTCTCGCCCTTGGTCTCGATGGTGCGTCGCATGACCTCCGGGTTGGTGGTCACGAAGTTGGTCGGCGACATCGCATTGACCAGCTGGCGGGCGTAGAAGGCCAGGTTGCGCTTCTGGTCGGCGGTGAGGCCCTGCAGGCGGTCGATCAGGTCCTCGACCAGGCGCGAGAACAGCAGGTACTGCTGCATGATCGCCAGGTAATAGGGATCGTTGGTCCAGGCCTCGTCCCTGAAGCGCCGATCGCCCTTCGCGGGCGTCACCAGGGGTTCCACCGACTCGCCGGCCATGGCCTTGAGGCCGTTCTGCCAGAGCTGGTACTGGTCCTCGAGCAGGCGGGCCTGGGTCTGCCACAGCAGGGACGGATCCTGCATCAGCGACTCGGCCCCGGCCCGGAAGGCCTCGCGCATGTCCGCGTAGACGGTTTCCGCGGCATCATCCGGCACCATGCGGGGGAGCAGGTCCTCCATCAGGGCCTTGTACTCCTCGCCGATCGCCTTGAACTGCTCGTTCCAGACCTCGAGCTCGGCCTGAGACGGTGCTTGAAACCCTGGCTGCATTGACCCCTCCTGTAACGTTGCCATCGACACGCGACCACCGCCGTCTCGCGTGGCGAGGCGGCGGCGGCCAGATTTGAGAATCCGAGTGATCAGGAACGCTTGCGCGCCGCCTGGCTGGAGGCCTTGGCCGTGCCCTGTGACTTGGTCGCGGTCTGCTGGGGCTTGGGCTCTTCCTGGGCAGTACCGGTGGCGCTCTCAGTGGCCTGCTGGGCCTGCTGGGCCTGCTCGGCCAGCTGCTGGCCGGACTCGGCGTAGAGCTTCTCCAGCTCGGCCCTGAACTGCAGGCTCATCTCGCCGAGGGCCCGGGCATCCTCCAGCATCTGCTTGGAGAGCTCGTTCATCATCTCGGCCTGGCGGGTGCCGAAGTCACGCAGGTCCTCGGCGTCCTTGACCTCGGTGGCGTCGCGCATGCGCTCGGTGCCCATCTGGCTGTAACGCTTCATGGACTCCATCTGGTACTCGGTCATGCGCTCCATGCTGTCCAGCATCAACGAGTTGAGCTTGCGCATCGGCTCGAAGAACTGGCGGGTCTGTTCGTTGAAGTTCTCGATCATCTTGTCTTGCATGGCCAAATCCTCCCGGAGGAATAGGTGACAACAGTCGTGCTGCGCTGCACAAATCGTAGTCTCGCACGACGCTTGTTGCAAGAACGTGACGAGGGGCTAAGCCAAAGGTCGCATGGCAGCCTCAACCGTCCCTCTTCCGGCGTGAACGCGCGCTCGCCGCCCCCGCCTTGGCGGTGCCCGCCTGGCCCTTGCCGCCCTCCTCGGCCGAGGCCGTGGAATCGCCCGCCTTGGCGCCGGCGGAAGAGGCGGCACGGGTGAGCATGTCCAGCATCATCTGCTGGTAGTTGCCGAAGCTGGACAGGCCCTGGGACAACCCCTGCTGCAGCATGGGCTGCTGCAGGAAGGGTTGCATCAGGCTCATGGGATCATAGCCCTCGACGCCGGACTCCATCTGCTGCTGGATCCGCCCCAGCAGGTCCTGCTGGAAGGCCTCCACGTTCGGCAGGCCCAGCGCCTGGCGGAACTCGTCGGGGGTCAGGTCGAATTCGACGTTGATCTTCATGGGAGGACCGCCTTGTCAAAGAGAAATGAGAGGATGCCGGTCAGTGTAGCAGCCATGGCGCTCACGGCAGCCGCGGGGTCGTCACGCTGACGTCCTGGTTCTGTCCCCGGTGGCGCAGCAGGTGATCCATCAGGGTCAACGCCATCATCGCCTCGGCGATGGGCGTGGCGCGGATGCCCACGCAGGGGTCGTGGCGCCCCTTGGTCACGACCTCTACCGGCTGGCCCTCGACATCGATGGAGCGTCCCGGGGTGGTGATGCTGGAGGTCGGCTTGAGCGCCAGGTGGGCGATGATCGCCTGGCCGCTGGAGATGCCGCCCAGCACACCGCCGGCGTGGTTGGAGAGAAAGCCCTCGGGCGTCATCTCGTCGCGGTGCTCGCTGCCACGCTGGGCCACCGAGGCGAAGCCGTCGCCGATCTCCACGCCCTTGACCGCATTGATGCTCATCAGGCCATGGGCCAGCTCGGCATCCAGCCGGTCGAAGACCGGCTCGCCGAGTCCCGGCGGCACGCCCTCGGCCACCACCGAGATCCTGGCACCCACGGAGTCCTGGTCGCGACGCAGCTGGTCCATGTAGGCCTCCAGCTCCGGCACCCGCTCGGGGTCGGGGCAGAAGAAGGGATTGGCCGCCACGGCCTCCCAGTCGCGGAACTCGATGGTGATGGGCCCGAGCTGACTCATATAGCCGCGAACCCGGATGCCCCGGGTGGCCAGGTACTGCTTGGCGATGGCCCCGGCGGCCACGCGCATGGCGGTCTCCCGGGCGCTGGAGCGGCCCCCGCCACGGTAGTCGCGGACGCCATACTTGTGGTGGTAGGTGTAGTCGGCATGGGCCGGCCGGAAGCGGTCCTTGATCTTCGAGTAGTCCTTGGAGCGCTGGTCGGTGTTCTCGATCACAAGGCCGATGGCGGTGCCGGTCGTCACGCCCTCGAAGACCCCGGAGAGGATACGCACCCGGTCCGCTTCCTGGCGCTGGGTGGTATGACGCGACGAGCCGGGGCGGCGACGGTCCAGGTCGTGCTGCAGGTCCTCCTCGCAGAGCGGCAGGCCCGGCGGGCAGCCGTCGACGATGGCGCCGAGCGCGGGGCCATGGCTCTCGCCGAAGGTGGTGACGGTGAACAACTTGCCGAAGGTATTGCCGGACATGGGCGTTCCTCTATGACTGCTCAGCTGAAGGACGCCGCATGGGCGTCGAGTTCCGCGGCGGTGAGGGCGAACACGCCCTGGCCGCCGCGCTCGAATTCCAGCCACAGGAAGGGCACCTCGGGGAAGGCGGCCTCCAGGTGGTGGTCGGAGTTGCCCACCTCGACGATCAGCACGCCGTCGTCGCTGAGATGCGCCCGAGCCTCGCGCAGGATACGCCGCACGATATCCAGGCCGTCACGGCCGGCACCCAGGGCCAGGCCCGGCTCATGGCGGAACTCGGCCGGCATGGTGGTCAGGTCCCGGGCATCCACGTAGGGCGGGTTGGAGACGATCAGCTCGTAGCGCCGGCCGGCCAGGCCGTCGAAGACGTCCGACTCGACGGCCCGGACCCGGTCGCCGACGTCGTGCCGGGTGATGTTGATGCGTGCCACCTCCAGCGCCTCGGGGCTGACATCGGCCAGGTCGACCTCGCAGGTGGACAGGTGCAGGGCCGTGGCGATGCCGATGCAGCCCGAGCCGGTGCACAGGTCGAGGACCCGCGCCGGGGGCTCGACCGGGAACCAGGCGCCGAAGCCATGCTCGATGAGCTCGGCGATGGGCGAGCGCGGGATCAGTACCCGCTCGTCAACGCTGAAGGGGGCCCCGGCGAAGAAGGCCTCGCCGAGCAGGTAGGGCAGCGGCCGTCGCGTGGCGATGCGCTCGCGCACCAGGCCGACGATCCGCGCCCGCTCCATGGGCAGCAGCCGCGCGTCCTGCACCCCGGGGTCGACATCCCAGGGCAGGTGGAGGGCGCCGAGGGTCAGCGCCACGGCCTCGTCCCAGGCGGAGTCGGTGCCGTGCCCGTAGTGCAGGCCGGCCAGGTGGAACTCGCTGGCGGTCCAGCGCAGGCAGTCCCTCAGGGTGACCAGGCCCTCGACGAGGGCGTCATCGGTGAGCGCCAGGGTGGAGGAAGACGGTGAAGCGGGAGATTCGGCCACGGGACATCCTGTGGTTGACGGTTGCGAGGAGCGACGTGAGGCCACCGATTGTACCCTCGGCGGCGGTTCACAGCCACGCCAGGGTCGGTATACTGGCCGCTTCCCGCCACCCCACGAGAGAGCCATGAGCCGACGCCGACAACGCCCGGACGCCGACGAGATCAGTGCCTTTCGTCAGGCCCTGAGCGAGGCCGGCGTGCGCCCGATCCACAGTAACCGAGCCGATCCCGGACGCCCCAGGCGGACGGACGAGGCGAGCCGGGAACGCCGTGCCGCGGCCACCGCCGCCCGCGAGGGCGTCGCCGGCGGCCGCACCTCCGATGGCCGCGTCGAGGCGGTGCGCCCGTCCGAGTATCTCGACTTCGCCCTGCCCGACCTGCCCTACCGCACCCGCAGCCAGCTCAAGCGCGGCCAGATTCCCTGGGCGGCCGGCCTCGACCTGCACGGCCACACCCTGGAGGAGGCGCGCAGCGAGCTCGAGGCCTTCCTGGCCGACGCCCTGGCGGCCCAGGCACGCTGCGTGCTGGTGGTCCACGGCAAGGCCTGGGGCAGCACCGCCGACTACCCGGTGATCAAGAGTCACGTGAATGCCTGGCTGCGCGAGTGGCCCAGCGTGCTGGCCTTCTGCTCGGCCAGCGAGGTCGACGGCGGCACCGGTGCGGTCTATGTGCTGCTGCGCCGTCGCCGCGGCGAGGGCTGAAGGCTAGGGCGCGTTAACAATCGTCCGCCGATGGCGTTGCTGTCTCACCAGGCGTCAGGCCAGGCGACGGCCGCCACCAGGCCGTCAACGCCGCATGACGCCTGGTGAGGCGCAACCCGAAGGGCCGGGCCGGTGGCTGCGCAGCTCTTTGTTGTTCACGACTCACTTGGCACTACCAAGCCACGTCGTTCACGCCGCGATCTGCACAACCACCGGCTCCGGCGCAACGTGCGTGCGATTGTTAACGCGCCCTAGTTGTGTAAACCCACCAGGTTGTTCACGGAAAGCCTCAGCCGGCTAACCGGAGGCCGATAATCCAGACTGGCATGTGGCCGATGCCAGTTGTACTGATGAAGCCAGGCAGGCAGATGCCTGCCTCGCTCCTCCGAGCTGATGTATGACCGGGCGTAGGCCCATTCCCGCAGCGCGGTCTGAATGAACCGCTCTGCCTTGCCATTGGTGCGGGGCGTATAGGGTCGAGTGCGTTTGCGCTTCAGTCCCAGACGCCGGCACAGGCGGCGGAACGGCTTGGATTTGTAGCATCCACCATTGTCGGTCAGCACGCGCGTGAAGCGAATTCCCAGGTTCCTGTAGTAACGCACGGCCTCCAATAGGGCATAGCACGCACTCCAACCGGTTTCATCAGGATAGCGGGTGCCGAAAGCGACCCGCGAGTGATCGTCGATGGCGATGTGAACATACTCCCAGCCGGCGCCCCGCGTGTTCTGCTGGCGATCGCCGGTGACACGATGCCCTGGGCGTTCGAAGCGGCCGAGTTTCTTGATGTCCAGGTGCAGTAGATCTCCCGGCGCGTCATGCTCGTAACGATTCACGGGACGGGCAGGTGTCAAGGCCGAGAGACGATTCAGCCCCTCGCGTTCGAGGAGCCGTGCGACCGTGCTGTGTCCGATCCCTAACCGCTCGGCGATCTGACGGTAGGTCTGGCGCTGCTGGCGACGCTCGAGGACCTGCTCGCGAACCTCGGCAGGGACCGCATGAGGGCAGCGACGGGGACGAGAAGAGCGGTTCTGCAGCCCGGCCTCACCCTCTTGCCGGTAGCGGCGCACCCACTTGTAGACCGTCCTCACACTGACGCCCTGAGCCTGGGCGACCTCCTCGGGCCGGAGCCCTTCGTCAACGACTCGGCGGACCAGCAGGGCTCGACCATGCGGTGTGAGACGGGCATTCTTATGGGTGTTCATCCGGGCCTCCTGGAGGTTGGTTTGGGTCGCACCTCCAATTGTCCGGGTAGGTTCCGGATGAACAACCTACCGAGAGATCACACCTAGTCCCGATCGTCCGGTGCCACCGGTTCGGTACTCGGCTCCTCGAGCCGCGGCGGCTCTTCGCCTGAGGTCTCGGCGCTCGGCTCCACCACCAGGCTGCTGCCGGCGAGACCAACCCCCTTCTCGCGTCGGTCCAGCGCCTCCTTGGCCAGGTGGCGGCCCAGCAGGATCAGCGCCTCGGCACGATGGAACTCGTAGGCGCCGCAGACCGTCTTGGGCACCTCGATCAGCACGTCCGGGGGGTAGCCCGCCAGCTTGTACTTGGCCAGCGCCGCCTGGGTGATGTCGAAGGAGGCCAGCATCATGTCCAGCCGCCCCCAGGCGCGGCGGCCGCGGGCCAGGCTGTCGTCCTCGTCGCCCTCGGCGCCCTCGGCGCTGCCGCCGAAGCCCTCGAAGAGACGCCGGGTGGCGCCTCTCACCCCTTCCATCCAGCCGCCGAAGTCCACCGCACCGCCCTTGTCGCGGGCCTCTTCCCTGGCCTGCTCCTTGGCGGCCTCGTCCGGGGACAGCAGCGACTCCAGGCTCACCGGCTCGGGGCTGTGGGCGGTCACGTTGACCGCCATGACGAAGTCCGCCCGGGTCGACAGCGTCGGCGTGATGGGCAGGGGGTTGAGCAGCCCACCGTCCACCAGCACCTGCTCGCCATGGTGGACCGGCGTGATCACGCCTGGCACGGCGATGGAGGCACGGATCGCCTCGAGCAGGGACCCACTCTGGAACCACACCTCACGCTGGCGCACCAGGTCGGTCGACACGGTGGTGACCGGGATCGGCAGGTCCTCGATGCGGATGTCCCCGACCAGCTCGTCGAGCTTGCTCATCACCTTGCTGGCCCTCATGGCTCCCATGGGACTCCAGGTCACATCCACCAGGCGCAGGACGTCGAAGTAGTCCAGCTGGCACACCCAGTCGCGATAGCGGTCGAGCTGCCCCGCCGCATGCACGCCGGCCACCAGGGCACCCATGGAGCACCCGGACATGGCCACGATCTCGTAGCCGCGGGCCTCCAGCTCCTCGATCACCCCGATATGGGCATACCCTCGGGCTCCGCCGCTACCCAGCACCAGCGAGACCCGCTTGCCCTTGCGGTTCGAGTTGCGCATGTCGCCTCTCCTGTCAGTCGCGGTACCCAGCCACGATCGCCTCGGCCACCGCCCCCACCGCGCCCGGCTCCAGATGCAGGTGGTGCCCCCCCGGCAGGACCCGACGTCGCAGCCCGGCAATGGCCCGCCGGGCGGACGCGGCGCCGGGGCGGCCGGCGAGGATGCCGCCCTCGCCCTCCACCAGCAGCACCGGGCAGCGAATCGCCTCCAGCATCGCCATCGCCTGCTCCGGCGTGAAGCGCACCGGCGAGGGCCTCAGCAACCGCGGATCCGATCTCAGGCGGAGGTGGCCATCCGGCTCCACGACGAGGTTGCGCCGCACCAGCGGGCGCGCCGTCTCGCTGTCGATGGGCGTGGCCCCGCCGGCCACCCGGGACGCCACGGCACTCCTCTCGTCAGGATAGCGCGGTGCCGCCGAGAGGGAACGACGATGGGCACGCAGCCCCTTGCGCAATTGCCCGGGGGCGGCGGCGGCCTCGGTGGTCAGCGCCCCCAGGCCATCGATCAGCGTCAGCGAGGCGACCCGCTCGGGCAACGCGGCGGCGAGCAGGCAGGCCACACCGGCGCCCATCGAGTGCGCCAGCAGCGGCGTGCGCTCGAGGCCAAGGTCGTCCAGGGCGTCGAGGACATCGTGGCAATAGTCCCAGAGCGCATAGTCGCCGGCGAGATGCCGAGACTGGCCGTGGCCGGCGAAGTCCAGCGCCACGATCCGGATGTCCAGCGCCTCGACCAGGCGTGGCGCCAGCCGCGAGAAGCTGGCGGCATTGTCGAGCCAGCCATGCAACGCCAGCCAGGTGGGGGCGCCCACCTCGCCCCAGGCCAGGCCGGCCAGACGCCCTTCGGCGAGGCCCAGCGGGCGGGGGGCGGTCACGGCACCTCCAGCAGCGTATCGAGCATCGAGAGCAGCGCCTGGCGGGTCGCCTCGGGCTGCTCCATGGGAAACATGTGCCCCCCGGGGACCTTGGCGAGGCGTACCCCGCGTCGCCGCAGCCGGCGCTGGCGACGCGGGGTAAGCACGTCGGACTCGCTGCCCGCGAGCACTCCCAGGGGGACATGCACCCGGTCGGGCAGGTCGTCCAGGTGGTCGGGCAGGTGGCGGAAGACCGCCACCTCGATGTCGGGGTCGTAGAGCAGGACCACCCGCCCATCGTCGAGCTCACGGGTACCGCCATCCACGTAGTCGTCGAGGGCCTGGTCGGTGAAGCGCCGGAACAGCCCCCGGCGTCGCAGGTAGTTGCGCATGGCCTGGCGGTCCGGCCAGGTGTCTCGCCGCCCCAGGGTACGCCCCGCCGGGGTGAGCTGGTCGACGAAGCCCAGCCGCTTGGCGGCCTTCATCGCTAGGGCATCGAACCCCAGCATCAGCGGCGGGTCGAGCATCACCACGCAGTGGAAGCGTGCCGGTGCCCGCTCCGCGGCCATGGCCATCAGCACCCCGCCCATGGAGTGGCCGACGCCGATCACCGGGGTGTCGAAGCGGTCCAGGTGCTCGAGCAGTTCGTCGCGCAGCGCCAGCCAGTTATGGCCCACCGGGAAGTCGGGATGATGACCGAGACGGTCCAGCGGCTGGAGATCGAACCGCGCGGCCAGCGGCGACAGGAAATTGCGGTAGCTCTGACCCGGAAAGCCGTTGGCATGGGCGAAGACCAATGGAAGGGGGGCGGGGGTGTCGGTTCGGCGCATGGCATCATCCGGTTGAGGCAGAAGGCCGCGAGTGGCGGTAGCAGGCTAACGGGAATACCATGGGCCGCCAAGTCGTCTTTCCGCCACCCGCTCAACGGAGTCCCGCGTGTCCCCCCACAAGTCGCCCCGCGATACCCGCGCCCGCAACCGGATCTTCATTCTCACCGTGATCGCCGCCGTCGCCGTCGGCCTGTGGATCGCCCGCTGAGGCGCCCTGCCCCACGCGCTCAGGCGTCCCGATAGCGGGCGTACATATCGCGGGATCGCTCGAGATGCTGCTGCATCGCCGCCCGGGCCGCCGGGCCGTCCCGTTCGAGGATGGCCTCCAGGATCCGGGTGTGCTCCTCATGCACCAGCTCGAGATAGCGCGCCGTGGCGCGGGGGTCGATGTCGATGCTGAGCAGTTTGGCACGGGGGATCATGCTGTCGCTCAACGGCTCGTAGAGGCGATCGAAGCAGACGTTGTGGGTGGCCTTGATGATCGCATGATGGAAGGCGAAATCCTCTCGGCGCGCCTGGGATTTCGCCGCCTGGGCCTGGACGAACTCGGCATGCCGGGCTTCCAGGCGCTTGCGGTCCTCGTCATCGTGACGCAGGGCGGCCAGCTCGGCCGCCGCGGGCTCCAGGGTCAGGCGCAGCTCCAGGACCTCCAGGATATCCTCCACGGTCCGGGGGCTGATGTGCACGGCCGGTCGCGGCTCGGCCGCGTCGTTGCGCAGCACCGTCGTGCCGACGCCGCGCCGGGTCTCGACCAGCCCCAGCGACTTGAGGTGGGTGATGGCCTCGCGCACCACCGTGCGGCTGACCCCGAAGGCCTCGCACAGCTCACTCTCGGTGGGCAGCTTGCTACCCACCGGCGCCTCCCCGGAGGTGATGTGGCGCTCGAGCTGCTCCACGACGGCCTGGGACAGACTGCCCTCGCGGGTAACGCGCTGGACATCCCATGAACCCGATATCGCCATTTCCGCCCCCTTTGCCATCCATTCCCGTGAATACTGCCATGATATCGACAGCAGACAGGCATATCGACAGCTATTAATAATACATCATACTAACATTCATCGCATGCGACTGGCCGTTACCCGGTCCGGAGGGCGCCCCCATGCTCGCCACGGCTGGGGCACGGCGACAATGCCGCGATGAGCGTGTGGAGGCTAGCTAGGCCTTACGCAACCCGTCCAGTTCATGATACAGCGCCCCGGGGAGCGTCAAACCATGCTCGAGACTGCGCTGGCGAGCCTCGTGTCGCCGTTGTGACGGGAGACGCGCCCCCTGCCTCAACACACCATCGAACAGGGCTTCGGCATGCTGCAAGTACCTGTCCACCTCGTCACCGAGCAAGGTCCGAGGATCGATCGCCAGGATCAGCTCCCCGTGCCAGGGCCGCCCTGCACCGTCGTCGCTGGCCGGCCGGGTCTCATGCCCCAGCAGGTCGCCAATCAGTGGCCCCGCCAGTAGCTCGATCATGATCGAGAGTGCCGACCCCTTGTAGCCCCCGAACGTCAGCATCGCACCCTCCAATGCCCTCCCGGGATCCGTGGTGGGTCGCCCGTCCGGATCGATCGCCCAGCCTTCGGGGATGACCTCCCCGGCGCGTCGATGCAGTTCGATCTCGCCACGCGCCACCACGCTGGTGGCAAAATCGAAGGTATATGGCACCTCTCCCTTGTCCATGCAGCGTGACGGGTATCGAGCCCGCTCGATACCCGCGGCCGTTCCAGGCACCCCGCCGCCCGGCCCGGGCGGCGGGCGTCAACGTTCAGTCGTCGGGGTGCCCGAGGGCCACGAACTTGCCCCCCTGATACACGACGGCAGGGTCGTTCGGGTCGATGGAGCCCGCCTCGGCCTCGACCTCGGCACGCCACGGCTCGGAGCTGTCGCAGGGCACCCAGCCGAGAAACGCCGCCTGGCTGTTGTCCCACCAGCTCTCGGCATTGGCCGAGGCCCCGTAGACCACGGTGTAGGTCAGCTTGGGCACGGTGAAGGCGCGCTCGAGCAGGGCGACGAAGTCCTCGACGCTCAGCCAGGTCGCCAGCATTCGGGTATCCGCCGGCTTGGGAAAGCACGAACCGATGCGCACGCTCAGTGTCTCGACGCCGAACTTATCGTGATAGAGGCTGGCCAGGTCCTCGCCGAAGCACTTCGAGACCCCGTAGAGGGAATCGGGACGGTGCACCACCCGAGTGTCGATTCGGGTGGTGCGCGGATAGAAGCCGATGGTGTGGTTCGAGCTGGCGAACACGATGCGTGGCTTGCCCAGGTTGCGCGCCGCCTCATAGAGGTTGTAGGCGCCGATGATGTTCGACTGGAGAATGCCCTCCCAGGGCTTCTCCACCGACACGCCGCCCAGGTGGACGACCCCGTCGCAGTCGGCCACCAGGGCGTTGACCGCCTGGGCATCGGCCAGGTCGCAGGGCACGATCTCCTCGTGCTCGACCGCCTCGCCCAGTTCGGCGACATCCGATAGCCGCACCCGATGGGCGAGACGCGCGAGATGCGGACGAATGGCCTTGCCGACACCACCGGCTGCACCGGTGACCAGAATCCGATTCAGCATCACGTTTCTCCTTTGACATCGACGAACGATCCATTCGATCAAGAACCGTTCGCGACATTGATGAAAGATGGTCCCTGACACTCCGAAGCGATGTCAGGATGCCCCGAACTCGTACAAAGCGGCCGGGTTATCGACCAGAATCTTGTGCCGCACTTCCGAACTGGCCCACTCGAGCAGTACATCGAGCTGCTCGGCATCATCCGGGTATTGAGAACGCGGAACGCCGACGTGTGGCCAGTTGCTGCCCCACAGGATGCGCTCCGGGGCATGCGCGATGACGCGCCGGGCGATGGCGCCGACATCGGCATTGTACGGTCCGCCCTCCAGGCTGGCCTCGTACCCCGCGCAGACCTTGAACCAGGCATTGCCGCGGTCCAGCAGGTGCAGGAGCTCGTCGACGCGTCGGTCGTCCGGCGGCACCGGGTCCATGAACTTGCCAATATGGTCGATGATGTAGTCGCCCTCGATGCGGCGAAGCTCGTCCCGGTACGCATCGAGATGGCGGCCGTTGAACTGCACCATCAGGTGCCAGCCCAGCGGCCGGATCCGCCGCTCGACGTCGCGCAGCTTGTCGATCTTCACGGCGCCGCCCGGCAACTGCATGATGCGCGCGCCACGCACGCCCCGCGCGTGCCAGGCCTCGAGCTCGTGGCTCGGCGTGTCCGGCGTCACCACCGCCACGCCGCGGGCGTGGGCCAGGGCCTCGAGCAAGGCCGCGTTGTCGCCCTGGTAGGCATTGGGTTGGGTGACCACCACCCGCTCCAGCGACAGGCGCCGCTGCACGCGACGGTAGTCCTCGACGGTGGCGAGCTCCGGAATCGCCGGGCCACCGGGCCGGGCTTCATGGCCCGGCAGGTAGAGGTGGATATGGCAATCGGTCGCCCCCGGCGGCGCCTGCAGCCGGGGCGCCGGTCCATCGAGTGGCCGGGTGTTGACGGGCACCTCGGACACGATCACTCCTCCTTGAGGGCAAAGTGTTGCAGGGCATCACGGTCGATGGTGATCCCCAGCCCCGGCCCAGCGGGGATACGCATGACACCCTTCCGGTGCTCGATAGGCGTCTCGACGACGGCCTGGCGGAAGGGGTTACGGGTGCGATCGAACTCCATGATCGGCTCGATCGGACGCCGTCGCGGCGGATTGGGCGGCAGGGCCGCCATGAACTGCAGGCTGGCGGCGATGCACACCGCCGTGCCCCACACATGCGGGACCAGGCGCACGCCGAACATCGCCGCCAAGTCGGCGACGCGGCGGATCTCGCTGAAGCCGCCCACACCGCAGACGTCGGGCTGGGCGATGTCCACCGCGCGCGTCGACAGCGGCTCGAGCATCGCGTAACGACCGTGCCAGTTCTCGCCGCTGGCGACGGGGATCGGCTGCCCCTGGCGCACGGCGCGATAGGTATCGATCTGCTCGGGCAGCACCGGCTCCTCGAACCAGTCGACCCCGTACGCCGCGGCCCGCTTGCCGACCTCGACCGCTTCCAGCAGGTCATAGCCATGGTTGGCGTCGATCATCAGCCGCCGCTCGGGACCGATCGCCTCGCGGGCGGCGGCGATGGCACGCAGATCCTCCTCGACGTCGAAGCCGATCTTGATCTTGACGCCATGGAAGCCCTCCCGGGCATAGCCGGCCACTTCCTCGGCGACGTCCTGGACCCGGTCGACCCCGTCGCGGCGGAACGAGCCGGTGGCATAGGCCCGGACTTCGTCACGGAAGCGTCCGCCCAGCAGCTCACTGACCGGCGCGCCATAATGCTTGCCCTTGATGTCCCACAGCGCGATATCGATGCCGCTCAGGGCCGTCATGGTCAGACCGCGCTGTCCCTGATCGCGCAGCCGGTTGTAGAGCTCGAGCCAGAGCTTCTCGGTCTCGAGCGGGTTGGCCCCGATCAGGGCACCAGCATAGAGCCCCACGATCGTGGCATTGGCCTTGGCCGGGCCCAGGCACTCTCCCCAGCCCACGGTGCCGTCGTCACAGACGATCTCGACCAGGCAGTGCTGACGCCGCTCGAAGCGCATCGAGGCACTCTCGAAGGCCTGGTCGAGCCGGTAGTCCAGAATATGCGTATGCACGCTTGCGATCTTCATCGTTGAGTCCTGTCCCATCGAGTGCGTGGAGCGTTACTGGAAGAAGGACGGCAGCAGCAGCGACACCGCCGGCACATAGGTCACCAGCATGAGCACCGCGAACAGCGCCAGATAGAAGGGCCAGATGGTGCGTACCGCCTGCTCGATCCGGATCTTGCCGATCACGCTCCCGACGAACAGGCAGGAGCCGACCGGCGGCGTGCACAGCCCCAGCCCCAGGTTGATCATCAGGATGATGCCGAACTGGATCGGGTCCATGCCGAACTGGGTGGCGACCGGCAGGAAGATCGGCGTGCAGATCAGGATCAGCGCCGCCATGTCCATGATCATGCCCAGCCCGAGCAGCAGCAGGTTGAGCATCAGCAGGATCACGTAGGGGTTGTCGGAGATCGCCAGCAAGGCGTTGCTCAGCAGCTCCGGTACGCTGTAGAGCGCCAGCAGGTAGGAAAAAGCCGAGGCACAGCCCACCAGGATCATCACCAGCGAGGTCGTGCGCACCGACTGGTAGACGGCCTGCTTGAACGACTCCCAGCGCAACTCGCGATACACCAGGCCGGTGACCACGATGGCGTAGATGGCCCCGAAGGCGCCGGATTCGGTCACCGTCAGGATTCCGGACAGCACACCGCCGACAATGATCACCGCCGTCAGCAGCCCGGGCAGCGCCGCGGCGAAACTGATGGCCAGCGCCTGCCAGCCCGGAAACGTCTCGCCGGCATAGCCCCGCTTGACGGCCACCACGTAGGCCGCAACGGCCAGGGCCAGACACATCAGGAGGCCGGGCACGATGCCCGCGATGAACAGCTGCGTCACCGAGATGCCGCCACCGGCGGCCACGGCGTAGAGAATCATGTTGTGGCTGGGCGGAATCACCACCCCGGCGACCGACGAGGTCACGGTCACATTGACCGCGTAGTCGGCGTCATAGCCCTTTTCCTTCATCACCGGCACCAGGATCGAGCCGAGCGCCGAGGTATCGGCGACCGCCGACCCGGAGATGCCGCCGAACAGCATCGAAGAGGAGACATTGACCAGCCCGAGCCCGCCGCGTACCCGCCCCACGGCGGCGGAGGCCAGGCGCACCAGGCGATTGGAAATCCCCCCGTGGAGCATCAGCTCGCCGGCGAAGATGAAGAAGGGAATCGCCAACAGCGAGAACACCGAGATGCCGGATAGAATCCGTTGGAAACCGACGAACAGCGGCAGCCCCTCGTAGAGGAAGGTGACGACCGACGCCAGGCCCACGGCGAAGGCCACCGGCGCACCGACGATCAGACCCAGGAAGAAGACGCCGAAAAGAATCAACAGGCCCATGAGGTTACCTCTCCGGGTGCGTCACGAGACGCTGGACGATATTGACGAACGAGAACAGCACCATCAGCAGACCACTGATGACCAGGGGCAACGCACGCCAGCTTTCGGAAAGCCCGATCATGGGGATGGGACGCCCGAGGTTGTCCAGCACCATGATCCCCCCCTGCCAGGCCATGCAGGCACCGAACAGGACCACGAAGACATCGGCGACATGACGCATCGCCTCTCGCGGCACCACCGGCAACCCCTCGCGGATGAATTCGATGCTGAGGTGGGTCTTGTTGCGCACCCCGGCGGCCGCTCCCAGGCAGGTCACATACACCACGATCAGCAGCGATGATTGTTCCACCCAGGTCGGCGTGTCATTGAGGACGTAACGTCCGAAGACCAGCCAGCCAAAAGAGGCAATCAGGAAGACCAGCAGAATACCCGACACGACAATGCAGGCCTGGGCGATGCCATCCAGCACATGATCGGCGGCGGATGGCGCCCCGGCGACTTCCTTCGTGTTACGCGCTTGATCAGAGTAAAAACTCACGATACTCGGTCCTTTCAAGGAGCCCCGAGCCGGTGCCAGCGCCGGGGCCCTGAGTGGGATTGACGGGATCATTTCTGCGTGGTCTGAATATCCTCGACCAGCGTTTCGAGATCCGGATGTTCCTGGACGAAATCGTCATAGATCGGCTGCATCTTTTCCTGGAAAGCCGCCTTGTCATTCACGTCGTTGATTGCCACGCCGGCATCGAGAGCCATCTGACGACTACTCTGGGCGCGCTCTTCCCAGAGCTGGCGCTGCTCTTCGGCCGCGTTTTCCGCCGCCTCGCGCACGATGCCCCGGTCTTCCTCGGAGAGCGCCTCCCAGGTCGACTTGGCCACGCATAGGCATTCCGGCAGGATCAGGTGCTCGGTGAGTGAATAGTATTTCGCCACTTCATAGGGACCGCTGGATTCGTAGGACGGGTAATTGTTCTCGGCACCGTCGATGACGCCGGTCTTGAGAGACTGATAGACCTCGCTGTAGGCCATCGGCGTGGCATTGCCACCCAACTCATCGATCATCTGCACGTAGAGGTCGTTGTTCATGACGCGGACCTTGAGCCCGTCCACGTCCTCCGGCGTCTGGACCGGGTGATCGGTGTTGTAGAGGCTGCGGGCGCCCGAGCCAAACCAGGACAGCGCGACGAGATCCTTCTCGGCCAGCGCATCGGCGAAGCGATCCCCGATCTCGCCGTCCATGACGCGATACATGTCGTCGGCGCTGTTGAAGATGAACGGCAACGACAGGATATTGGTCGCCGGCACGATCGGCCCCATCGGCCCCATGTTGAAGTTGGCGAAATCCAGGGCACCGTTTCGTGTCTGTTCGATGGCATCCGGCTGATCACCCAGCACGGCATTATGGTAGACCTTGGGTTCGATTCTTCCCTCGGTCTTTTCGGCCACTTCGTCGGCGAAGTTCTCCAAGGCAATGCTGTTCGGATAGGAAGGCGGATGGATGTTCCAGCCTCGCCACTGCTCGGCCTGAGCCGGGATCGAGATGGCCGATACGATCCCGGCCAGGGCGGTCACTTTCAGGATGTTGCTGTGATTGGCGGTCTTGTTGGTCAGCATGGCAAACTCCTCGGGTTCCGGGTGTTATGGCTTGTTATGCGTCTTGCAGTCGTCTAGCGACTCCCATCGGCTTTCCGGCTGATGTCTTGCTTCCTGACTGGGCATCTCGAACGGCGCGCGAACGCTGCCGGTCGCCACGCTGAAACCAGCGCTCGCGATCACCGGCAGCCGCACGACCTCGCGGAAATCGTCCTGGGACAGGTTGAAGAACTCGCCGATGCCTCCGGCGACGCACACCGCCGAGGCCTCGTGGCTGATGAACCACTCCGGCCGCTGGCGATAGCTATCGGCATCGAAGCGCCCCCGTGCGTCGCAATCGGTGATCGGGAAGGACAGCAGCCCGGCACTGATCGCTTGCTTGACCTCGTCGTGTGTGACGCTCACCTAGTCGCCCTTTTTCTTGTTCATCCAACACGACCTGAAGGGGAAAGCCTTCAAATAATACATCATATGAATGACAAGCTAGTCGGCCGATATATGACTGACAAGAGGTCTCGGTCGGGTTTTATACCAAAGTGTTACCCGCCAGAATCGCTCCTTCGTGGGACGAGCCGACTGGGCAAGATCCCATGATCGGCATAACGATCATCGGGTTACGGGATCACCACGCGGCAGAAGCCACCCTAGCTGCCGTCGTCCATGCCGTAGGGGCAATCGGAGTAGAGCGACGTCCAGGCGGCTTGCTAGTGACGGTCTTGCATCTGAGCCTCCATTCCCCTACTTCCTCCTGGCATGGAGCTCGGATGGACAGGCACTCACGTCGACATTTATCATACATCATACCAACTACCTCCATATGACAGGGGCCAGAGCCAAGCCACTGCCGCTCATGATCAGTCTTATCCTTGAGCCGCTGCCGTTGCGCTCGCTGTCAGCACAAAGGGACGACACCGTTATGGCCGATGTCTTGCTGGGGACGCTCGAGGTCAGCCTCCCCGTCTTCGCCATGGTCTTCGTCGGGGCGCTGCTGAAGCGGTTGGGGTGGATCGACCAGGCCTTCGTCAACACGGCGTCCAGCCTGGTATTCAAGGCCACCATGCCGACGCTGCTGTTCCTGAGCATTCTGCGCGCCGACCCGGACATGGCCCTCAACCTCGGCCTGGTGGGCTTCTATCTCGGCGTCTCTACCCTGGCTTTCGGGCTGATCTGGCTGTGGGCGCTGCCACGCTGCCCTCACGACGACCGCGGCGTCTTCGTACAGGGCGCCTTCCGGGGCAACTGCGGCATCGTCGGCCTGGCGCTGTCGGCCAGCATGTACGGCGATCTCGGCCTGTCCCTCGGCGGCATCATGGCCGGGGCCATCATCGTCCTCAACCTCGTGCTCTCGGCGATCGTACTGGCGGTCTACAGCCCCACGGTCAGCTCTCATCCACTCGCCATTCTCCGGGACGTCGCCGCGAACCCCCTGATCCTGGGTATCGTCGCGGCCCTGCCTCTCAACTACCTGGGCGTACAGCTACCGGCCTGGCTGATGACCTCGGGCGACTACCTGGCCTCGCTGTCGCTGCCCCTAGCGTTGATCTGCATCGGCGGCGGCCTCAGCGTGTCGGCGGCCAGGCAGAGCAGCGCGCTCTCCCTGGAAGCGAGCCTGTGGAAGGTCGTGCTGATGCCCGCCCTCGGCATCCTGCTGGCCCTGCCGCTGGGCTTCCGCGGCGCCGAGCTGGGCATCCTCTTCCTGTTCCTGGGCAGCCCCAGCGCGGCCGTGGCCTACGTGATGGCCCGCGGCGCCGGCGCCAACGCGACCCTGGCCGCCAGCATCATCGTGATCAGCACCCTGCTCAGCCTGCTCACCATCAGTGCAGGCCTCTTCACCCTGACGACATTCGGGCTGATCTAGTGTCTTGTATCAGGGGCTGGCGGTAGACTTCCGGCGGCCAGCTCGGAAGCGCCCTCCCCCATCGCTCCTTGCGATATACAAAAGGCGGCCCGAGGGCCGCCAAAAACTTACTGCTTGGCAATCCGAATGTCTTGCCTCAGGCCTCGCGCTGGCCGTCGACCAGGCGGCTGACGCCGGCCGGGTTGCCGTCACGCAGCGCCTCGGGCAGCAGGCCCTGGGGCAGGTTCTGGTAGCACACCGGGCGCAGGAAGCGGTGGATCGCCGCGCTGCCCACCGAGGTGGTGCGCGAGTCCGAGGTGGCAGGATAGGGCCCGCCGTGGACCATGGCGTGGCACACCTCGACGCCGGTGGGCCAGCCGTTGGCCATCACCCGGCCGGCGCGACGCTCCAGCGTCGGCAGCAGGTCGCGGGCGGCCTCCAGGTCGCCGTCGTCCATCTGCAGGGTGGCGGTCAGCTGGCCTTCCAGATGCTCGGCCACGCGCTTGACCTCGTCGAGGTCCGCGCACTCGACCACCAGCGCGCTGGCGCCGAACACCTCGGCCTGCAGGGCCTCCTCACGCAGGAAATCGGCGGCCGAGGCCACGAACAGCCCGGCCTGGCCGGCGTTGGGACCCTCGCCGGCCGGGCCGCGGGCCACCTCGCGGGCCTTGCGGCTTTGAAGGAGGCCATCGACGCCCTGCACATAGGCGTCATGGATGCCCGGGGTCAGCATGGTCTGGGCCGCGGCGCCCGTCACCGCCTCGCCGGCGGCGGCCACGAAGGCGTCGAGGCCCTCGCCCTTGACGCCGATCACCAGCCCCGGGTTGGTGCAGAACTGGCCGGCGCCCAGGGTCAGCGAGCCGACGAAGGCCTCGCCCAGCTCGGCAGCACGGGATTCCAGGGCCGCCGGCAGCAGGAACACCGGGTTGATCGAGCTCATCTCGGCATAGACCGGGATCGGCTCGGGACGCGCCTGGGCGGCCTGCATCAGCGCGGTGCCGCCGGAGCGCGAGCCGGTGAAGCCCACCGCCTTGATGCGCGCATCGCGCACCAGCGCCTGGCCCACCTCGCGGCCGGAGCCGTAGAGCAGCGAGAACACGCCCTCGGGCAGCTCGCACTGGGCCACGGCGCGCTGCACGGCGCGGCCGACCAGCTCGGAGGTGCCGGGGTGGGCGGAGTGCGCCTTGACCACCACCGGGCAGCCGGCGGCCAGGGCCGAGGCGGTGTCGCCACCGGCCACCGAGAAGGCCAGCGGGAAGTTGGAGGCGCCGAACACGGCCACCGGGCCCAGGGCGATATGGCGCTGGCGCAGGTCGACGCGCGGCATCGGCGCCCGCTCCGGCAGCGCCGGGTCGAGGCGCAGGTCGAGCCACTCGCCGGCGCGCACCACCTGGGCGAACAGGCGCAGCTGGCCGCAGGTGCGGCCGCGCTCGCCCTCGAGGCGGGCCCGGGGCAGGCCGGACTCGGCCATGGCGCGCTCGATCAGCGCATCGCCGATGGCCTCGATCTCGTCGGCCACGGCCTCGAGGAAACGGGCGCGTTCCTCGAGGCCGGTCTCGCGGTAGGTCGCGAAGGCCGCCCAGGCCAGGTCGCAGGCTTTCTCGACTTCCGCCTTGCCGCCCGCGGCATAGGCCGGGGACAGGGTCTCGCCGGTGGCCGGGTTGACCGCGTGGATGGGGCTGCCCTGAGCCGCAACGGCCTGGGCACCGATCAATTGCTTGCCTTCCAAAGTCATCAGGCGTCTCCTCATTGGCGCGACGCGAGTGTCGGCGTCGCTTGGGGGTAGTGAGGGGGGATTCAGGCCGCGAGTCGGAGAATGTCGCGGCCGAGAAGCCTCAACGAACCAGGGCAGGACGCTTGGGATCGAACTCCCAGCCCTGGATCAGGTACTGCATGGCCATGGCGTCGTCGCGCTGGGTCACGTCGAGGCGCTTGTACGTCTCGTGCGCCTCCATGAGCTTGTCGTCGTCGAGCTCGACGCCGAGTCCCGGAGCGGTCGGGACCTTCAGCTTGCCGCCCCGGATCTTGAACGGGTCCTTGGTGATGCGCTGGCCGTCCTGCCAGATCCAGTGGGTGTCGATGGCGGTGATCTCACCCGGGCAGGCCGCGGCCACATGGGTCATCATCGCCAGCGAGATATCGAAGTGATTGTTGCTGTGCGAGCCCCAGGTCATGCCCCACTCGTGGCACAGCTCGCCCACGGCCACGGCGCCCTGCATGGTCCAGAAGTGGCAGTCGGCCAGCGGGATATCCACCGAGTTGAGCTGTACGGCCAGCTGCAACTGCTTGTAGTCGGTGGCGATCATGTTGGTGGCGGTGGGCAGCCCGGTGCGCTTCTTGAATTCCGCCATGGTCTCGCGGCCGGAGAACCCGCCCTCCTGGCCACAGGGATCCTCGGCGTAGCTGAGCAGGTGCTTGATCGGCTCCAGCACGCGCACCGCCTCGTCCAGCTTCCAGGCGCCGTTGGGGTCGAGGGTCAGACGCGCCTCGGGGAAGGCCTCGTGCAGCGCGCGGATGCAGTCGGCTTCCTCCTCGCCGCGCAGTACACCGCCCTTGAGCTTGAAATCCTTGAAGCCGTAGCGGCCATAGGCGGCCTTGGCCAGGTTGGCGACGGCGTCCGGGGTCATGGCCTCGCGGTAGCGCACCTCGTCCCAGGCATCGACCGGGTCGGTCACGCGGGGATACGGCAGGTCGGTCTTGTCGGGATCGCCGAGCAGGAAGAGATAGCCCAGGGCCTCGACCTCGTCGCGCTGGCGACCGTACTGGCCCAGCAGGTCGGCCACCGGCATGCCCAGTGCCTGGCCGAAGAGATCGAACAGCGCCGACTCGATGGCGGTGATGACGTGGACCGCCACCCGCAGGTCGAAGGTCTGGCGCCCGCGTTCCTCGGGACCGCCCTGGGCCAGCAGGCCCCGGGCCTGGCTCAGCACCTGCTTGACCTCGTTGACCCGGGCGCCCTCCACCAGCCCCCGGCACTTCTCGAGCCCCTTCAGGATGCCTTCGCTGGAGGGGATCTCGCCGACCCCGCGGTTGCCGGACTCGTCTTCCAGCACCAGCACGCAGCGGATGAACCAGGGCGCATGGCCGCCGCTGAGGTTGAGCAGGAAGCCGTCCTCGCCGGCGACCGGCACGATGCTCATCTTGGTGATCTTGGGAAACATGGCATTGCCTCTTGTAACGGTCGAAAGAACAATCGAAGGGCGTTCAGGTCACCGGCGCGGGGTTGAACAGCACCAGATCGTTGTGCAGGCCCAGCCGGTCGGCGGCGACGCGGCGACGGCCGCTGGCCACATCGAGGATCAGCCGGAACAGCTCCCAGCCCAGCTCCTCGATGGACGCCTCGCCGGTAGCGATGCGCCCGGCGTCGAGGTCGATCAGGTCGTGCCAGCGCCGTCCCAGAGCGGAGTTGCTCGAGACCTTGATCACCGGGGTCATCGGCAGGTTGTAGGGGGTGCCGCGCCCGGTGGTGAAGACCTGCAGGTTCATGCCCGCGGCGGCCTGGAGGGTGCCGCAGATGAAGTCGCTGGCCGGGGTCGCGGCGAAGGTCAAGCCACGCTTGCGCAGTCGCTCCCCCGGGCCGATGACATCGACGATCGGCGAGTTGCCGGACTTGATCACCGACCCCAGCGCCTTCTCGACGATGTTGGAGAGCCCGCCTTGCTTGTTGCCGGGCGAGGTGTTCGCGCTGCGGTCCGCCTGGCCCTGGGACAGGTAGTCGTCGTACCAGGCCATCTGGTCGATCAGCGCCTGGCCGACCTCAGGGTCCACGGCGCGCGGCGTCAGCAGATGGATGGCATCGCGCACCTCGGTGACCTCGGAGAACATCACGCTGCCCCCGGCGCGCACGATCAGGTCGGTGGCGAAGCCCACCGCCGGATTGGCGGTCAGCCCGGAGAAGGCATCGCTGCCGCCGCACTGCATACCCACCGCCAGGTCGGACACCGGGCAGGTCTCGCGGCGACGGCGATCGAGGCGCTCCAGATGGCGCTCGGCCATGGCCATGATGCCCTCGACCATCTCGCCGAAGCCCGCGAAGGACTCGTCCTGCAGGCTCAGCACGTTGGCCTCGGGGTCGGCGGCCTCGGTGTTCTCGTAGATCCTCACCGGCTGATCCTCGACCAGGGTCGAGGGCTGCAGCTTCTCGCAGCCGAGCCCGATGACCATCACCTCGTTGCCGAAGTTGGGGTTCAGGGCCAGGTGCTTGAGGGTGCGAATCGGCACCACCGCGGCCGGCGCATTGATGGCCACGCCACAGCCGTAGCTGTGGTTGAGCCCCACCACGTCATCGACATTGGGGAAGCGCGGCAGCAGCTCGCGCTTGATGCGCTGCACTACGTGATCCACGGTACCGGCCACGCACTGCACGCTGGTGGTGATGCCGAGCACGTTCTTGGTGCCGACGCTGCCGTCGGCATTGCGGAAGCCCTCGAAGGTGTAGCCCTCCAGCGGCTCCGCCGGCGGCGCCGGGCGCGTCGCCAGCGGCAGGTCCTCCAGGGCCGGCGGGGTCGGCATGTGCAGATTGGTCTCGTTCACATGGCCGCCCCGGGGGATGGGCGTGGCGGCCGTGCCGATGACCTCGCCATAGCGGATCACCTCATCGCCTTCCGCCAGCGCTACCAGCGCCACCTTGTGCCCCTGGGGAATGCTCGCCTGGAGCACGATCCCGTCATCGAGGCGCTCACCGACGGCCAGGCCTCCCTGGCCGACGACGACGGCGACGTTGTCCCGGGGGTGGATGCGGATCACCCGAGGGGCCGGCTGCGATTGCGTCATGATCGGGCCTCGCGGTTGTGCGGATTAAGGGAGCTCATGAGGAGGTCTCCAGGCGACGCTTGGCATGGCTCTTCAGCCCCATGACCGCGGAGAAGGCCACCGAGGCGGCGATCAACAGCCAGAGCACCACGGCGATGGGGCTCTTGGTGAAGAAGATCGAGTAGGTGCCGAAGGACTCCAGGCTCTTGACGAAATACACCTCCGCCTGGCCGCCGAGGATGAAGCCGATGATCAGCGGCGCCACCTCGAGGCCGACCTTCTGGATCAGATAGCCCAGCACGCCGAAGATCAGCAGGGTCCAGACGTCGAACATGATGCCGTAGTTGATGGCATAGGCGCCGACCACACACATCATCACGATGATCGGGTAGAGGATGTACTTGGGCACCAGCACCACCTTGGCGATGTGCTTGATGGCATAGAACATCAGGAAGAACATCACGACATTGGCAAACACCAGGGCGGTCATCATCACGTACCAGGTGTCGGCATTCTCCGGGATGAACAGGGGACCGACCTGGATGCCCTGCAGCGTGAAGGCACCGATCAGCACCGCGGTGGTGGAGTCCCCCGGGATGCCGAGCGACAGCAGCGGGATCAGCGCGCCACCGGTCAGCGCATTGTTGGCCGACTCGGACGCGATCAGCCCCTGGGGCGCGCCCTTGCCCATCTCGCTGGAGTCCCGAGACAGGTTCTTCTCCTGGGTGTAGGCCAGCACCGAGGCCGCACTCCCCCCGACCCCCGGCAGCATGCCGACGAAGGTGCCGATGAAGGAGGAACGCACCAGGTTGGTCAGCCGTCCCTTGAAGATGCCGAAGGAGAAGCCGCCGCCCTTGCCGATCTTGATCGTCTTGCCGGACAGGCCGCTCTTCACGCCGTCTTCGGCCTCCAGCAGGATGGTGGCGATGCCGAAGATGCCGATCAGCACCGGCAGCAGGGAGAAGCCCTCGAACAGGTACGGCTCGAGGAAATCGAACATCAGTCGCGTCTTGCCGTTGCCACCGTCCGAGATGCTGTAGGTGCCGATCAGGCTCAGCCAGATGCCGATCACGCCGCTGAAGATACCCACCAGCATGTTACGCGACATGGAGGCGATGACGGTCAGCGCCAGCAGGATGATCAGGAACTTCTCCACATAGGAGAACTTGATCGAGAACTCGGCCAGCAGCGGCGCAAAGAGAAAGAGAATGGCAGCACTGACCAGACCTCCGACCACGGAAGCCACCACGCTGACGCGCAGGGCGCGCTCGCCCTCGCCCCGCTGGGCCATGGGGTAGCCGTCGAAGGTGGTGGTGATCGAGGATGGTGTGCCGGGAATGTTGAGCAGCACGGCCGGCACCATGCCACCGGAGATCCCCCCCACGTAGAGCCCCAGCAGGAGCGCCAGACCATGGTGGAGTCCCAGGGCGTAGGTGAGCGGCAGACACACCGCCACGGCCATGGTTGCGGTCATCCCGGGGATCGCCCCGAAGATGATGCCGATCAGGGCACCCAGGGCCGCCAGCAGGAAGAAGGTGATATCGAGTAACGACAGTATATCCAGCATCGGGAACGACTCCGCTACGGCAGGGTGATTTGGAACAGCTTGGCGAGGATGAACCACGCCAGGCTCGGCGCCACGATGGCATTGATGGCGGCAGTCACGACCTTACGCTTGGTCCTGGTGTGCATGTACATCAGCGACATCAGGAACACGAAGGCGATCGAAACGAACAGGAAGCCGTAGCCCGTGTAGGGAAAGAAGTTGCCGACCACCGCCATCAGGTAGAAGTAGACGGCGATCAACGCCAGGGAGCCGAAGAAACGGAATTTGTCCATGGACTCGCCCAGGATCGGCAGCGTCCTTTCCCCTCGGCTGACGGCGGCGAAGAAGGGCAACACTCTAAACACCAGAACCAGTGCGAATAGCCCCCCCATCAGCCAATGAATAATGCGAGGAAAGAACAAGTGAGAGGTCTCGAAATCAATCGAGACACTGAGCATGGATGTCAGTCCTGATTCCATAGCGGCTCCGATGAAGGCTTTCGTTCAAGCGAGCCTTTCGACGTTATAGGGGTTGAACAACGGCGGATAACGCCGGCGGGAGTTTCCCGCCGGCGACCACCTCTTACTGGATATTCTCGATGATGTCCTCGTAGACAGACATCTTGTTCTCCAGGTACTCCGCCGCTTCGTCGGACGGCTTGAAGTTGGGGATGAAGAAGGAGTTCTTCTGAACCTCCTGGATCTCGCCCTCGGCATAGATCTCGGTCAGCGCTGCGTCGATCTGGTCAACGATCGCCGGATCCATGTCCTTGTTGTAGAGGAAGAAGAATTCCTTATCGAAGGTGAAGTTCTCGTCGCCCATGGTGACGGTCACCTTGGGCTCCACATACTCCAGCAGCTGCTCGCGGGAGGTCTGGCCCAGCCCCTCTTCCGGCGCCTGCGCGATGGTGCTCTGGCGGGCGGTCAGCCACACGAAGCGCATGGCCTTCTGGTCGTCCTCCGGCAGGCGGGTATACTGCTCGTTGGCCTGCACGGTGCCGTTGATCAGGTCCGCCTGGTCATCGAAGAGCTGCTGGTTCTTGTCCGCCTGGGAGCCGGTGTTGACGGCCACCAGGTTGTCTTCCATTCCCGGGTGTTCGATGGCGACGGCATTCTTCAGGGCACTGAAGCCGATCTCGGAGACACCGCCCGGCTGGATCGCCACGCGCACCTCTTCACCTTCACCCACCGCCGCGATGATCTGATCGAGGTTCTCGTAGGGAGAGTCCTTGGGCACCAGATAGGCGTTGCCGGGGTTGATGGCGACGGTCGGGCCGATGGTGTACTTGTCGAAGATATTGTCATACCCCTCGACGCCGTACAGGTAGCCGAGGTAGGACTGATCGTGGAAGATCATCAGGGTATTGCCGCGCGGATCGCGATCCAGGAAACGGAAAGCCGAGCTGGCGCCAACGGCATCCACCTTCATGTTGAGGTCGAGCTTTTCGGCCAGGGCGTCGACGACGATGCTGGAGTTCTGGTAGGTATCTCCCCCGGTGGACGTCGAGCCGATCACCACGCGCACGTTGCCGCGCAGGGGGCCGTCTGCGGCCATGGCGGCGGCGCTGCCGAAGGCCATGCCGGCCATCAGGACGGAGGCTCCAAGGGTCTTGGGAACGTTGGGCATGCTCATGGGTTCACCTCTTCGCTGTCGTTGTTGAGGATGGGTGAAGGACAGGCTTAGAAGCCTTGGGCGGTTCCGACCAGGGCTTCCAGTCGAGCCCGCTCATCGGCACTGGGCATCTCGAGCGGCGCGCGAACGCTGCCGGCGGGACGTCCAATGATCTCGGTACCGGTCTTGATCAGGCTGACCGCATAGCCGGCCTTGTTGTCGCGCAGCTCGACGAAGGGCAGGAAGAACTCGCGGGTGATGCGGCGCACGGTGTCGGTATCGCCACCACGCAGGGCCTTGTAGAAGGTCACCGCCATGTCCGGCACGAAGTTGAACACCGCGCTGGAGTAGGTGTTCACCCCCATCGCGAGATAGGCCTCGGCGATGATCTCGGCGGTGGGCACGCCGCCCACATAGGCCAGGCGGTCGCCGACGGTCTTGATGATCCGGTTCAGGGCCTGCATGTCGCCCTTGCCGTCCTTGAGACCGATCAGGTTGGGACAGGCATCGGCCAGGCGCTGCACCGCCGCCGGCTGCAGGATGCCATTGCCACGGTTGTAGTAGATGACGCTGATGGAAGTGGAATCGCAGATCCGGCGCGCATACTCCACCAGGCCGTCCTGGGGACACTCGGTCAGATAGGGCGGCATCAGCAGGATGCCATCGGCCCCCTCCTCCTCGGCGATACGCGCGAAGGCACTGCCGGCGGCCACGCTGAGGCCCGCGCTGGCGATCACCGGCAGCTTGCCGTCGACGGTCTTGACCGCCAGCCGCACGATCTCGCGGAACTCGTCCTGGGAGAGGTTGAAGAACTCCCCGGTCCCCCCGGCGACGAACACCGCCGAGATCTCGTGGCTGATGAACCACTCCAGCCGCTGGCGATAGCTCTCGGCATCGAAGCGCCCCTGAGCGTCGAAATCGGTCACCGGGAAGGACAGCAGCCCGTCACTGATCGCCTTCTTGACATCGTCGCGTGTAAAGCTCACCTGATCGTCCTCTTGTTCGTCTAGGGCAACGCGAGGAGCTTACGGCCCCTCATGTCATACATCATACAAATGACAACCTAGCCGCTCATCACCAGACTGACAAGAGTCGCTATGGTAGATTCAGACTAAAGTTGCACTGCCCCGAGGCAATGCCATCACCGGACCCGCCGAATGCCGTTCGGCCCGCCGGCGTCATGGCGATGTCCGGCCGGCCTCTCAGGACGCACTCATGTCATTGATCGACATCTTCCTCTCGACGCTGAACATCACCCTGCCGGTATTCGCCATGGTCTTCATCGGCATCGGCCTTAAGCGCCTGCGCTGGATCGACCAGGCCTTCGTCAACACGGCATCGAAGCTGGTCTTTCGCGCCACCCTGCCGACCATGCTGTTCTTCGCCCTGGCCGACGCCGACCTGGAATCGACCCTCGATCCCTGGATGCTGGGCTTCTTCGCCCTGGCGACCCTGGCGAGCTTCGCCGCGGCCTGGGGCTGGGCCATCCTGCGCGTGCGACGCCCGCTGCGCGGTGTCTATGTCCAGGGCGCGTTTCGCGGTAATTGCGGCATCGTGGGCCTGGCCCTGGCCGCCGGCATGTATGGCGATGCGGGATTGTCGCTGGGTGGCCTGCTGCTCGGTGTGGTGATCCTGAGCTACAACGTGCTCTCGGTGATCATACTGGCGGCCTACCAGCCCCGCGATGATGGTGCGTCGAAGGGCATCGACTGGCGCAGTATCTTCCGGCACATCCTGACCAACCCGCTGATCCTGGCGGTGGTCGTGGCCACGCCCTTCGCCGTGTATGAAGTGTCACTGCCGCCCTGGCTCACCACCACCGGCGACTACTTCGCCTCGCTCACCCTGCCCCTGGCGCTGCTCTGCATCGGCGCCACCCTCTCCACGCGCGCCCTCAAGCAGGGCTATCGCACTGCCCTGAGCGCCAGTCTGGCCAAGATGGTGGTCGTGCCCTCGCTAGCGACGCTGCTGGCCCTGGCGGCGGGCTTCACGGGGCCGGTACTGGGCGTGATGTTCCTGTTCTTCGCCAGCCCCACGGCGGCGGCGGCCTTCGTCATGGCCAAGGCCATGGGCGGCGACGAGACCCTCACCGCCAACATCATCGCCCTGACCACGCTGATGGCCAGCATCACCGTGACCCTGGGGGTCTTCGTGCTGCGCGTCGCGGGGCTGATGTAGGCCATAGCCGACAGCAGCGCCCCAAGGGGCGCTGCACATAAGCGGTCGTGACATTTTGTCGGGAAGACCTAGCGCGGCGCCCCGGCGACGGTCCCCTCGACCACCTCGAACTGCTCGAGCCCGCCGCCCTCGGCGGTGGCCTCCGCCGGCAGCGGATTGGCGTGGGCACGCTTGAAGTCGTCGCTGCCCACCCAGGCGCGGAAGGCGCCCTGGCTTTCCCATTCCGTCTCCACCACGTAGGGCGCCTGGTTGCCCTGGGGCCGCAGCACCCGCATGGCGACGAAGCCGGGCTGCTTGTCGATCTCCCCGGCGCGCGCCCGGAAGCGAGCCTCGAACTCGTCCTCATAGCCCGGGTTCACATGGATGCGGTTATTGACGATGTAGCTCACGGCGATTCCTCGATCAGGTGATATCGGCGGGGGTGGTGACGCGGATCAGCCGGGCGCAGCCGGCGGCCCGCACCTCGGCGGCAAGCTCGGCGATGGCGGCGGTGGGAAAGCCGAGGCCGCGGTCGGCCCGTCCATCCACCAGCAGCCCGGTCAGCGCGCCCACCAGCGGCATATGGCTGACCAGCAGCAGCGGCCGGTCGTCCGCCTGGCCGAGCAGCCAGTCGACGACCGCCTGGGGCGGATCGTCCGGGGTGATCAGCGGCAGCGTCTCCACCGTGACGCCCAGGGCCTCGGCCACCCACTCGGCGGTCTGGCGCGCCCGCCGATAGGGACTCGAGAGCAGGCGCAGCCGGCTCAGGTCCAGGTCATGACGGGCCGCCAGCCAGGCGCCCATGCGGGCTGCCTCGCGCTCGCCGCGCTCGGTGAGCCGGCGATCCGGGTCGGGGCTGCCGGCTCCGGCCTCTCCGTGGCGCATGATCAGCAGTGGCTCAGCCATCGGGGCCTCCCGTTTCCCGGTGATCCTGCTGGACGTCCTCCCGGGAGAGCACGAACTCCACGTCGCTGCTCTGCTCGCCCTGCATCAGCAGTCGCGCCATCTGGCGGGCCGGCACGCCCTCGAAGAGGACCTGGTAGAGCCCCTCGGCAAGCGGCATGTAGACGCCCTCCTGGCGCGCCTTGTCGCGCACCAGGCGCACGGTGTTGACGCCCTCGGCCACCTGGCCCAGCGCCTCGACGGCCTCGTCCAGGGTACGACCCTCACCCAGGGCGAAGCCGACCCGGTAGTTGCGCGAGAGCTGCGAGGAACAGGTAACGATCAGGTCTCCCACTCCCGCCAGGCCGAGGAAGGTCATGGGATTGGCGCCCTGGGAGACGGCGAAGCGGCTCATCTCGGCGAGCGCCCGGGTCATCAGCATGCTGCGGGTGTTCTCGCCCATGCCTAGCGACGCAGCCATGCCGGCGGCGATGGCATAGAGGTTCTTCAGCGCGCCGCCCAGCTCGACGCCGTAGCGGTCGTTGCTGGCATAGACCCGGAAGTAGTCGCAGCCCAGCGCGGTCTGCACTCGGGTACGGGTCAGCGGATCGTGGCTGGCGATCACGGTGGCGGTGAGCTGACGCTCGGCGACCTCAGAGGCCAGATTGGGCCCGGACAGCACGCCAATGTGGGGAAAGCCGGTCTCCTCCTCGAGGATCTGGCTCATCAGCTTGAAGCCCTCCTCCTGGATGCCCTTGGTGGTGCTGACCAGGATCTGCTCGGCGTCGAGCCAGGGGCGTGCCTGGCGCACCACCTCGCGGAACGCCGCGGAGGGGATCGCCACCAGCACCAGGCCCGCGCCCGGGAGCACCTCGCCGAGGTCCGTGGAGGCCTCGACGGCGGGGTTGATGGCGTAGGTCGGCAGGTAACGGCCGTTGCGGTGTTCGCGGTTGATCTGCGCCGCCAGCGCGGGGTCGCGCAGCCACTGGCGTACTGCGAAGCCGTTGTCGGCGGCGATGCTGGCAAGCGCGGTGCCGAAGCTGCCGCCGCCGAGCACCGCCACCCTGTTGCGATCATCGGACATGGTCGCCCCGGAAAGTGGAATGGTTCGTGGAGTGTAACGAAAAACGCCCCGATTCGGGGCGTTGGGTGTGGCGGGATCCGGGCCGGCGGGGCCGGCCCGGTAGCGCTCAGTCGATCATCGGCACCAGGGCATCGATGCTGTTGCGGGCATCACCGTAAAGCATCCGGGTGTTCTCCTTGAAGAACAGCGGGTTCTCGATACCCGAGTAGCCGGTGCCCTGGCCGCGCTTGCAGACGAACACCTGCTTGGCTTCCCAGACCTTCAGCACCGGCATGCCGGCGATCGGGCTGTTGGGATCTTCCTGGGCGGCCGGGTTGACGATGTCGTTGGAGCCGATGACGATCACCACGTCGGTGTCGGCGAAGTCGTCGTTGATCTCGTCCATCTCCAGCACGATGTCGTAGGGCACCCTGGCCTCGGCGAGCAGCACGTTCATGTGGCCCGGCAGGCGGCCGGCCACCGGGTGGATGCCGAAGCGCACGTTCTTGCCGGCGCTGCGCAGCTTGCGGGTCAGCTCGCTGACCGCGTTCTGGGCCTGGGCCACCGCCATGCCGTAGCCCGGCACGATGATCACGCTGTCGGCGTCGTTGAGCGCGCTGGCCACCCCATTGGTGTCGATGGCCACCTGCTCGCCCTCGATCTCCGCGGCCGGGCCCTGGCTGCCGCCGAAGCCCCCCAGGATCACGTTGACGAAGTTGCGGTTCATCGCCTTGCACATGATGTAGGAGAGGATGGCACCGGAGGAGCCCACCAGGGCGCCGGTGACGATCAGCAGGTCATTGGACAGGGTGAAGCCGATGGCCGCCGCCGCCCAGCCGGAGTAGCTGTTGAGCATCGACACCACCACCGGCATGTCGGCGCCGCCGATGCCCATGATCAGGTGATAGCCGATGAAGAACGCCAGGGCCGCCAGCAGCAACAGGGTCCAGAAGCCGGCGCCGTTGAGGTAGAGCATCGCCAGCACCACGGACAGGCCTGCGGCGGCGGCGTTGAGCAGATGGCCGCCGGGCAGCTGACGGGGCTTGCCGTCCACCTTGCCGGCGAGCTTGCCGAAGGCGATCACCGAGCCGGTGAAGGTCACCGCGCCGATGAACACGCCCAGCACCACCTCGATCTGCAGGAAGGTCAGCTCGGCCGGGGTCTTGTGCGCCACCAGGGCGGCGAAGGCGGAGAAGCCCTCGGCGCCCTGCTCGGCGAGCTGGCTGGCCAGCACCCGGCGACGCTCGAGGTCGGCGTTGAAGCCGACGAACACCGCCGCCAGGCCGACGAAGCTGTGCAGCGCCGCCACCAGCTGCGGCATCTCGGTCATCTCGACCTTCTTGGCCACGTAGACGCCGATGATCGCGCCGATGATCATCATCGGCAGCATCCACCAGTAGCCGCCGATGCCCGGCCCCAAGGCGGTGAAGAAGACGGCCACGGCCATGCCGATGATGCCGTACCACACCGCCCGCTTGGCCTTCTCCTGGTTGCTCAGCCCCCCCAGTGAGAGGATGAACAGTACACTCGCCGCGATCGAGGCGGCAGATACGAATCCTTGACTCAACATCTCTTGGTCTCCGCCGCTCAGGATTTCTGGAACATGGCGAGCATCCGGCGTGTCACCTGGAAGCCGCCCACGATATTGATGGTGGCGATCAGCACCGAGATCGCCGACAGCAGCCCCACCAGGAGGCTGCCCGAACCGATCTGCAGCACCGCCCCCAGCACGATGATCCCGGAGATGGCGTTGGTCACCGCCATCAGCGGGGTATGCAGCGAGTGGCTGACGCCCCAGATCACCTGGAAGCCGACGAAGCAGGCCAGGGCGAAGACGATGAAGTGCTGCATGAAGGAGGCCGGCGCCACCTGGCCGAGCAGCAGCATCAGGGCGCCGCCCACGCCGAGCAGGGTGGCCTGACGCTTGGTCTGGGCCAGGAAGGCGGCATGCTCGGCGGCCTTCTTCTCCTCCGGCGTGGGCTCCTTCTCCTTGGGCTTGGGCTTGGCCGCGGCGATGGCCTGCACCTTGGGCGGCGGCGGCGGGAAGGTGATCTCGCCCTCGTGGGTCACCGTGGCGCCGCGGATGACGTCGTCATCCATGTCGTAGTCGAGGACACCATCCTTCTCGGGCGTCAGGTCGGTCAGCATGTGCCGGATGTTGGTGGCATACAGCAGCGAGGCCTGGGTCGCCATGCGCGACGGGAAGTCGGTGTAGCCGACCACGATCACGCCGTTGTCGGTGACGATGCGCTGGTCCGGCACCGTCAGGTCGCAGTTGCCGCCCTTCTCGGCGGCCAGGTCGACGATCACCGAGCCCGGCTTCATGGCCTTGACCATGTCCTCGAGCCACAGCTTGGGCGCCGGCCGACCGGGGATCAACGCCGTGGTGATGACGATGTCGATGTCCGGGGCCTGCTCGCGGAACAGCGCCAGTTGCTTCTCGCGGAACTCGGGGCTCGACGGCGCCGCATAGCCGCCGCTCCCGGAGCCGTCCTGGCTGTCCTCGAAGTCGAGGAACAGGAACTCGGCGCCCATGGACTCGATCTGCTCGGCCACCTCGGGGCGCACGTCGAAGGCCCGCACCACGGCGCCGAGGCTGGCCGCGGTGCCGATGGCGGAGAGACCCGCCACGCCGGCGCCGACGATCAGCACCTTGGCCGGCGGCACCTTGCCGGCGGCGGTGACCTGGCCGGTGAAGAAGCGCCCGAACTGGTTGCCGGCCTCGATGACCGCCCGGTAGCCGGCGATGTTGGCGGTGGAGGACAGGGCATCCATCTTCTGGGCCCGCGAGATCCGCGGCACCATGTCCATGGCGATGACGCTGGCGCCCTTGTCGCGGCACTGCTCGAGCAGCGCCTCGTTCTGGGCCGGCCAGAAGAAGGAAATCAGGGTCTGTCCCTTGCGCAGGTAGCCGGCCTCCTCCTCGGAGGGCTCGCGGACCTTGATGACGACGTCGGCCGCCTCCCAGAGGGCCTCGGTACCGTCGATGACGGTAACGTCGGCCTCCCGGTAGGCGGCGTCGTCGAAGCCCGCGGCCTCACCGGCCCCGGCCTCGACCAGGCATTCGTGTCCCAGCTTCCGGATCTGCTGCGCGCTCTCCGGGGTCAACGCGACACGCGCCTCCCCGGATGCACGCTCCTTGGGTGCACCAATCTTCACGATGGATCTCCCGCTATAGTATTTAGATTTTGCATAAACCAGGCCGGACAGTGATACCTGAGATGCTAAGGATTCTCAAGCCATATGACGGTGGTGATAGCGTCCGGTGACGGCGTCGTTATCGTCTTGAAAAACAACGCCCAGGTTGACGTAGACGTCAAGGGGAACGATCGGGCACAGCCGGAATTCGCCACTCCCGGAGCCCTCTCCGAGGCAGGTGGCCTGGCCAACGGGGGACTGCAGGGCGATGCGCTGGAATACCGGGTCTCGCGCTGCGAGACCCGGTATCATGGCGACTGGAACGCACCCTGAACGCGCGCCGGCCGCCCCTGGGGGCGGCCGGCGGCTGGCGGGGGACGCCATCGGTGGATGGCGTCGTCGGCGGGGTCGTCAGGCGCTCAACAGGGCGTTGAGGCGCCGCACGTAGGCGGCCGGGTCGTCGAGATGCCCACCTTCGGCGATGATCGCCTGGTCGAGCAGGATCCGCGCCAGGTCACCGAAGCCGTCGCCCTCGACGCTCTCCAGGCGCGCCACCAGGGCGTGCTCGGGGTTGAGCTCGAGGATCGGCTTGACCTCCGGCAGCGGCTGGCCGGCGGCCTCCATGATGCGGCGCATCTGGTAGCCCATCTCGTGCTCGGGCAGCACCACGCAGGCCGGGGAATCGGTCAGGCGATGGGTCACCTTGACCTCCTGGACCTCGTCGCCGAGCGCTTCCTTGACGCGCTTGACCAGGTCCTGCTTGGCCTTGGCGGTCTCCTCCTGGGCCTGCTTCTCGTCCTCGTCCTCGATCTCGCCGAGGTCCAGGTCGCCCTTGGCCACGTCGACGAACGCCTTGCCCTCGAACTCGGTGAGGTGGCTCATCAGCCACTCGTCGATGCGGTCGTGGAGCAGCAGCACCTCGATGCCCTTCTTGCGGAAGATCTCCAGATGCGGGCTCGACTTGGCGGCGTTGAAGCCGTCGGCGACGATGTAGTAGATCTTCTCCTGGCCGTCCTTCATGCGCGAGACATAGTCGGCCAGCGACTGGTCCTGGGTGGCGCTGTCGGTGTGGGTACTGGAGAAGCGCAGCAGGCCGGCGACCTTCTCGCGGTTGGCGTAGTCCTCCGCCGGCCCCTCCTTGAGCACGCTGCCGAAGGTGTTCCAGAAGGTCTGGTAGGCCTCGCCGTCCTTGGCCAGCTTCTTGAGCATGTCCAGGGAGCGCTTGGTCAACGCCGACTTGATCTTCTCGACCTGCGGGTCCTGCTGCAGCAGCTCGCGGGAGACGTTCAGCGACAGGTCACGGGTGTCCAGCACGCCCTTGATGAAGCGCAGGTAGAGCGGCAGGAACTGCTCGGCGTCGTCCATGATGAAGACGCGCTGCACGTAGAGCTTCACGCCCCGGGCGCCGTCGCGCTCGTAGAGGTCGAAGGGGGCGCGGCCCGGCACGTAGAGCAGGCTGGTGTACTCGAGCTTGCCCTCGACCTTGTTGTGGCTCCAGGTCAGCGGGTCCGAGAAGTCGTGGGCCACGTGCTTGTAGAAGGCCTTGTACTCGTCGTCGGTGAGCTCGCTCTTGGGGCGCACCCACAGCGCGGTGGCCTCGTTGACGGTCTCCCAGGAGACGGTCTCGCTGCCCTCGATCTCGTTGCCGTCCTCGTCGCGGGCCTTCTCGACCTTCGGCATGCGCACCGGCACCTCGATGTGGTCGGAGTACTTGCGCACCAGGCTCTGCAGGCGGAAGTCGTCGGCGAACTCACGGGCATCCTCCTTGAGGTGCAGGACGATCTCGGTGCCGTGAGCCTCGCGGTCGAGGTCGGCCACGGTGAACTCGCCCTCGCCCCTGGAGTGCCATTCGACGCCCTCGCCCAGGTCGGCGCCCGCCTTGCGGGTGCGCACCGTGATGTCGTCGGCGACGATGAAGCCGGAATAGAAGCCGACGCCGAACTGGCCGATCAGCCGGGCATCCTTCTGCTGCTCGCCGGAGAGCTGCTTGAGGAACTCGGCGGTGCCGCTGCGGGCGATGGTGCCGAGGTT
This sequence comes from Halomonas sp. M4R1S46, assembly GCF_025725685.1. NCBI lineage: Bacteria > Pseudomonadati > Pseudomonadota > Gammaproteobacteria > Oceanospirillales > Halomonadaceae > Halomonas > Halomonas sp. M4R1S46. The sequence goes on along the minus strand of NZ_CP107008.1, from coordinate 907,651 downwards.
CTCGATCACCTCGTCGCGGCTCATGCCGATGCCGTTGTCGCGCACGGTGACGGTGCCGGCCTCGGCGTCGTGCTCGATCTCGATGCGCAGCTCGCTGTCACCCTCGTAGATGGCATCGTTGTCCAGGGCCTGGTAGCGCAGCTTGTCGCAGGCGTCCGCGGCATTGGAGATCAGCTCGCGCAGGAAGATCTCCCTGTTGGAATACAGGGAGTGGATCATCAGGTGGAGCAGTTGCTTGACCTCGGTCTGGAAGCCGAGGGTCTCTTCATGGGTGGCAGTGGTCATGTGTCTCGGACCCCTTGTCGACGAAACGGCGGTGGCGTTGCCACCGGTTAGTGGCTTTCGTCGATATGGGGACCGCCGCGGGATTTTCAAGCATCGCCCGCGACCGGATCGCCGAGCACGAAGTGCAGCCGCGCCGTGGCCACCGGCGCGGCCTCGTCGTCCTGCCAGGCCCACACCCGGACATTGGCCAGGCGCCGCCCCTCGCGCAGCAGCTCGCAGCGTGCCAGGGTCGGCACCACCCGGGCGGTGCGCAGGTAGTCGATGGACAGCCTCAGGGCAGTGCCGCGTCGTCGTCGCCCTCCTTCCAGACGCGATAGTCGGCCAGGCTCCGGTCGACGCGGGTCAGCAGCCAGCCGACCACCACCACGTCGTCCGCCAGGCCCAACAGCAGCAGGACATCGGGAATCAGGTCCAGCGGCGAGAGCAGATAGGCCAGGGCCGCGAGCATCCACAGCAGCGCCGACCAGGGCACCGGCCGGTAGCGGCCGCGGACCACGTCGGCCAGCATCGGGCCGAACAGGCGCAGGGCGCGGCGCATCTGTCCCAGCGCCCGGGAGCGGTGCTTGAGGCGCTGGAGCAGCGCCAGACCATTGAAACCAGCCATCTCGTTCTCCTTGCCGGCAACGGGGATTGCCGCTAAACGATAAGAGAGTCGTGGGGCGTCGGCCAGCGACGACACTACTCAAGCCTCCCGCCATGGGCGACCATGGTGGCCCTGTCCACCGGACCACGCCAGCACAACCCACGAGGCGACACGATGCCAAGGTTACCCCTTGTTCCCTGGAAGCCCCTGCTGACCGCCGCCCTGCTCTGCCTGCCAGCGGCCGTCCACGCCGAGCCCGGCGACAGCGCCATGCGCGATGCGCTCCAGGCGGCGCGCCAACACCGCTGGGCGGCCATCGACCGGGCCGCCATCGATGACCATGTCCTGGCCGGCTATGTCGACTACCACCGCCTCAAGGCGCGCCTGCCCGCCGCCGAGCCCGGCGAGGTGGAGGCCTTCCTCGAACGCCATGCCGACTCGCCGCTGGCCGGCTGGATGCGCGGCCAGGCCATCTCGGCCTATGGCGAGGCCGGCCGCTACCGGCGCCTGCTCGCCGTGGCCGACGGCGAGCCCTCGGGCACCGTACGCCAGTGCCATTACTATACCGCCCTGCTGGACGAGGCGCCCCAGGTGGCCGCCGAGGGCGGCCGCCGACTGTGGGCGGTCGGTCACTCCCAGCCGGATGCCTGCGACCCCCTCTTCGCCAGCCTGCGGGCAAGGGGCGAGATCGGCCCGGAGGACATCTGGGAGCGCCTGACCCTGGCCTGGCAGGATGGCGAGACGGGCATGGTGACCTACCTCGGGGGCCTGCTCGGCGATGGCTGGGACGGCGCCCGGGCCGCCCTGGATCGCCTGCAGGGCGACTTCTCGGCGATCACCCGGGTGCCCGCCTGCATCGGCCCCGAGTGCCGGGGCAGCGGGGCGCTGTTCGCCGCCACCATGCATGGCTTCACCCGCGCGGACACCGAAGCGGCCCTGGAGGCCTGGCGCAAGGTGGCGCCGAGCCTGACCATCGACGAGGCGTACCGCGAGGCCATCGAGCATGACCTGGCCTTCTATTCCCTGGTCCGCGATATCGACCAGAACCGCGGCTGGGTCGACGGCGTCCTGCCGCGGCTGGCCGACAGCGACCTGTTCGAGCTGCGCACCCGGGTGGCGCTGACCGACCGCGACTGGACGGGCGTGATCGACTGGATCGCACGGCTCCCCGAGGCGGCGCGCGGCGAGGCCCGCTGGCAGTACTGGCTGGCCCGCGCCCACGAGCAGCGCGGCGACGATGCCACCGCCCAGGCGGCCTATCGGCGGGCCGCCGGGGAGCGCGACTTCTACGGCTTCGCCGCCGCCGACCGGCTCGGCCAGCCGTATGCCCTCAACCTGGAGCGCAACCACTTCGACGAGGCCCAGCGCCGCGCCATCGCCGACTGGCCGCCGGTCAGGCGCACCGAGGCCCTGCTGCGGATTGGCGAGCCGGGGCTGGCCGCCAGCGAATGGTACACCGCGGCGGCTCGGGCCACCCCCGAGGAGGCTCGGGCCATGGCCGACTATGCCCAACGGCAAGGCTGGAACGCGCGTCTGGTGCAGACCACCATCGCCGCGAAGCTGTGGGATGCCCTGGAGTGGCGCTTCCCCGAGGCCTACCGCGACCACTTCCTGCGCTGGGGCGAGGTCACCGGGGTCGACCCCTACCTGCTGATGGGGATCGCCCGCCGCGAGAGCGCCTACAATCCCGAGGCGCTCTCCCCGGCCGGCGCCCGGGGCCTGATGCAACTGATGCCGGCCACCGCCGCCGCGGTCAGCCGGCGGCTGGGCCTCGACGACCCGGGGCCCTATGGCGTGCTGGAGCCGGCCGTGAATATCCGCCTGGGCAGCACCTATATCGGCGAGATGCTCGACCGCTACCGGGACAATCGCCTGGCCGCCACCGCCGCCTACAATGCCGGCCCGCATCGGGTCGACCGCTGGCTCAAGGAAGCCCCCGAGGCCTTCGACCTGTTCGTCGAGAGCATTCCCTTCCGCGAGACGCGCCACTACGTGCAGGCGGTGCTGACCTACCGGGTGATCTTCGCCAGCCTGGCTCAGGGCGGCGCGACCCAGGGGATCTCCCTGCTGACGCCGGCGGAGCAGAGCATGCGCTACGACGGCTCCTTGCTGGCCAGGAATTAAGCTGGAAGCTGGAAGCTGGAAGCTGGAAGCTGGAAGCTGGAAGCTGGAAGCTGGAAGCTGGAAGCTGGAAGCTGGAAAACAGCATGAAACCGCCACCACCTGGGTCAAGGGGGTTCTTCCAGCTTCAAGCTTGAGCCCGCGAAGCGGGCGATCTTCAAGCTACTGGCCTCAGGCCGGTGAGCGGGTCAGTGCCAGCTTGACGCCGAAGGCCACCAGGACGCCACCGGTCACCGCATTGAGCCAGCGGGAGAAGGCCGCGCTCGCCAGCCAGCGTCCGGCGCGTCCCACCAGCACCGCCACGGCGACCTGCCACAGGTTGGCGACCAGGAAGTGGATCCCGGCCAGCCACAGCGACTTGGCCAGCGCCGGGTCCCCCGGGGCGATGAACTGGGGCAGGAAGGCCATGTAGAAGACCCCCGTCTTGGGGTTGAGCACGTTGGACAACAGCCCCTCGCGCAGCGATCGCCAGGCGGGCCCCCGGGCGGCCTCGCCGACGAGCGCCGCCACCGGCAGGCCCCGGCCGCGCCGCGCCGCGCGCAGGGCGCCAACCCCCAGCCAGATCAGGTAGCCGGCACCGGCGAGCTTCAGCATCCCGAAGGCCCAGGCCGACTGCAGCAGGATCAGCGAGATGCCCAGTGCCGAGACGGCGGCATGCACGAACAGGCCGCTGCAGATCCCCAGGCTGGTCAGCACGCCGTCCCCCAGCCCGCCCCGGGCGGTATTGCGGATCACCAGCAGGGTATCCACGCCCGGCGTGATGCTGAGCAGGGTGATGGCCACCAGGAATGGCCAGAACTGGGCGTCGAGGAGCATGGCCGGGGCCCTCAGTCGTTGAAGATGCCGCGCCTGGTATGGCGCATGGAGATCTGGTCGTTGAGGGTCCAGAAGTCATAGAGCACCCCCAGGCCGAACAGCCCCAGGGTGCACAGGTAGACGAGGCCGGTGAACCACTTGCCGAGGTAGAAGCGGTGAATGCCGAAGACCCCGAGGAAGGTCAACAGCAGCCAGGCCAGGGTGTAATTGGTCGGCCCGGCCTGGAAGCGCAGATCCGCCTGGCGGTCCATGGCGGGAATCAGCAACAGGTCGATCAGCCAGCCGATCCCGAGCAGCCCCAGGGTGAAGAACCAGAGGGTACCGGTGACCGGCTTGCCGTAGTAGAAACGGTGGGCGCCGAGGAAGCCGAAGAGCCACAGCAGGTAGCCGACCACCTTGCTGTGGGTGTCCTGGGAAGCGATGCGGGTGTAGGTCATGTCGAGTCTCGTCTTATGCCGTTCCGGTCTCCCCGGGTCGCTGGACGACCGAGGGCTTTCGATCTACAGTGACCTTGCGGGCGGAAGCACCAGTCTCCCTGCGGCACTCGGTTGACGCAACCCTGGCGCTGATGCACTATCCGCTGCGTTGGTCAGCAAGCAGAAAGTCGTCAGTTGTACTTCGATTCCTTCGATACACCCGGTGCGCACTTCTTCCTTGTCTTGCCCACGCACTACGGGCTCGCGCTGCGGTCCCCGACCGGGCCGGCCCAGCACCATCATTTAGTTAGTTAAGGAAATCGACAATGGCAACTGGCACTGTCAAGTGGTTCAACGACACCAAGGGCTATGGCTTCATCTCTCCGGACGACGGCGGTGATGACCTGTTCGCTCACTTCTCCGAGATTCAGGCTGAAGGTTTCAAGTCCCTGCAGGACGGTCAGAAGGTCACCTTCGAGGTCACCCAGGGCAAGAAGGGCCTTCAGGCCTCCAACATCCGGGTCACCGACTGAGGTCGTGAGACCGCGTTGACGCCCGGCGCCGATCTCCAGCATCGGCACCAGGAAAGGCCCGCCATCGGCGGGCCTTTTTCATGGGCGGTCGCTCAGGGTGCCGACTCCCCGGTCGCCGCCTCCCCGTCGTAGGCGGTCCCGTCGTCGTCCTGCGTCGCGGGTTCCTCGACGCCGGTGGCCTCGCGGAGCTCGCTGGGCACCTCCTGCTCGGCCCGCTCGAACTGCTCGTCGATCTTCTTGCTGGCTTCCTCGAAGCGTCGCTCGGTCTCCTCGAGGATCTTCTGTACCTCGGGATCCGAGGACCCCTCCAGCTCGTCGAAGTCCGACATCTCGGCATCGTCCGACAGCGCCTCGTCGAGCTCGGAACCCTCGGCCGGCTCGGAGGCCGCCTCGGGTGCCTGGCGCTCGGCCTGCTCGAATTGCTCGTCGATCTTCTTGCTGGCTTCCTCGAAGCGCCGATCGGTCTCCTCCAGGATCTTATCGACATCTTCGCTGCTGGCCTCGCCGGGCAGCGCGGCCTCCTCGCTCAGGGTATCGCTGGCCGGCGCGTCGTCCAGGGTGGTCCCGTCGGCCGCACCCGCCGCGTCCCTCCCGGCCTCGTCCGCCGTCTCGCCCTCGGTTCCGGACGACGTGGCGCTTGCCGCCTCGCCCTCGGTTTCGTCCGCCGTGGCGCTTGCCGCCTCGCCGTCGCCCGGGTCGGCCTCGATGGGCTGGGCGGGGGCAGCCGGGCTCTCACTCGACGCCTCGGCGGGGGGGCTCTCGTCATCACCGTCGCCACAAGCGGCGAGGCCGACTGCCAATGCCAGGACAAGCGGCATCCAGGGTTTCATGGCCATCCTTTCTCTCCCTTGAGTGGAGGGCTATTCCACCAAAGCGACACCGTCACCGCAAGGCGAGTTCACCGGGCGAACAGCTGCCCCTGGATATCCCGGAAGGCCTTGAACTCGAGGGCGTTGCCGCTGGGGTCACGGAAGAACATCGTGGCCTGCTCGCCGGGCTCGCCGCGAAAGCGGATGTACGGCTCGATCTCGAAGCGCACACCCGCCGCGGTCAGGCGGTCGACCAGCGCCTCCCAGGCGGGCATCTCCAGCACCACGCCGAAGTGCGGGACCGGCACCCCATGGCCATCGACGGGGTTGCGATGATCCGCCTGGGGCGCCTCGCCGAGGGCCGGGTCGAGGTGGCAGACGAACTGGTGGCCAAACAGGTCGAAGTCGACCCAGGTATCGCTCGCGCGCCCCTCGTCGCAGCCCAGCAGTTCGCCATAGAAGCGGCGGGCCTCGGCCAGGTCACGCACCGGCACGGCGAGATGAAAGGGAGTCAGCATGACACGACCTCCGGATGTCGATGGACGAAGGCTTCATGATGCCGCGGCGGCCCGCGGCTGGCCAGCCTTCCCTGAGGCCAGCAGCGGGCAGCCCTCCGGCACCACCAGGTCGAGGGCGCCGGCGTCGACCTCGACCCGGAAGCCCTGGCGCTGGCAGGGCTCACCATCCAGCGTCAGCGGCAGCGACTGCTCGCCCTCGAAGCTCAGCCAGGGGGTGCGGAAGGTCTCGACGAAGGCGCCCTCGGCGGGTCGCACCTGCAGTTCCTGGCGCATGCGCCACATGTCGTGCAGCGAACGGAAGTCGCGCAGCACCAGCACGTCCAGCAGGCCATCGTCGATCCGCGCCTCGGGAGTCAACCGCTGGCCACCGCCGGAACGGGTGCCGTTGCCCATGGCCAGCACGAACAGCGAAGCCTGGCGCTCGCCACCGGCCCAGCGCAACCGTCCCGGGTAGGGTTGATACTGCCAGGCCTTGAGCGCCCCGATCAGCGAGTAGGCACCGCCGCCCAGCAGACGCTTGAGACTCTTGGGGGTCGAGGAGGTGACCTCGGCGCCGAAGCCGCCGGTGGCCATGTTGAGGAAGTGGCGGCCGTCCAGGTGCGGCACGTCGATGGGCCGCGCCGCCTCCTGCAGGGCCACCCGCAGCGCCGCCTCGGCCTCCAGCGGCAGCCCCAGGGCGGTCGCCAGGTCGTTGGCGCTGCCCAGCGGCAGGATGCCCAGGGCCGGTCGCCGCTGCCGCGGCAGGCGCATCAGCCCGCTGGTGACCTCGTTGACGGTGCCGTCGCCGCCAGCGGCGATCACCCGGTCGACGCCCTCCTGACCGGCCCACTCGGCCAGGCGGGCGGCATCACCGGCTTCCCAGGTGACCCAGACCTCCAGGGCCAGTCCCGCGTCGCGACAGGCGAACACCGCCTCGCGTACCGCCGGCAGCTGGGCCGACTTGCCGTTGAGGATCAGCGTGGCCATTGCATTCCCGCTCCCTTGCTCTCTGCCGCGGTCATGCGCGCTTCACGCGAGGCCGGCAAGATGAAAAGATGAATGCCATTCACTTTATGACTTCCTTACACTATCCGTCTTCCCGGGACATCCGGCACAGGGAGACGTCATGATCGATCCGGCCTTCATACTCGCGGCCTTCCTCGGCGGCCTGACCGCCATGAGCCTTCGCCTGCCGCCCCTGGTGGGGTTCCTGGCCGGCGGCTTCGTGCTCAATGCCCTGGGATATGATGCCACGCCACTCCTCGACATCCTGGCCGATGTGGGGGTCACGCTGCTGCTGTTCAGCATCGGCCTCAAGCTGGACATCCGCACCCTGCTGCGCAACGACGTCTGGGGAGGCGCCTCACTGCACATGCTCGCCTCGACGCTGTCGATGGTGGGCCTGTTCTCGCTGCTCAAGTGGCTGGGCCTGCCGCTGCTGGCGGATACCGGCTGGCGGACCCTGGCCCTGCTGGGCTTCGCGCTGTCCTTCTCCAGCACGGTCTTCGTGGTCAAGGTACTGGAAAAGCGCAGCGAGACCCAGACCGCCTATGGCCGCCTGGCCATCGGCGTGCTGATCATGCAGGACATCTTCGCGGTGGTCTTCCTCACCGCCTCCACCGGCTCCCTGCCGAGCCCCTGGGCCCTGGCCCTGGTGCTGTTGATCCCCCTGGCGCCGGCCCTGCGCGCCCTGCTCGACCGCCTGGGACACGGCGAGATGCAGATGCTGTTCGGCATGCTGCTGGCCCTGGTGCTGGGCTACGCGCTGTTCGAGTCGCTGGGCGTCAAGGGCGATCTTGGCGCCCTGATCATCGGCATGCTGCTGGCCCCCCACCCCGCCGCCCAGACCCTGGCCCGCTCGATGTTCAGCCTCAAGGAGCTGCTGCTGGTGGGCTTCTTCCTGAGCCTCGGCCTCACCGCGATGCCCGACTGGGAACTGCTCGGCATCGCCCTGCTGCTGATGCTCCTGCTGCCGCTCAAGAGCCTGCTCTATCAGTGGGTCTTCCTGCGCTTTCGCATGCGCCACCGGACCTCGGTGCTGTCGACGCTGAGCCTGACCAACTATTCGGAATTCGGCCTGATCGTGGGCGCCATCGCCGCCAGCAACGGCTGGCTGCCAGCCAGCTGGCTGGTGGTGCTGTCGCTGGCGGTGGCCCTGAGCTTCGGCGCCTCGGCGATCCTCAACGGCTTCAGCGAGCGGATCTACCGCTGGGTGGAACCGCGCCTGCCGCCCATCGACATCAGCGAACTCTCGCCCAGCGATCGGCCCATCGAGGTCGGCGATGCCGAGGCGGTGGTACTGGGCATGGGCCGCATCGGGCGCAGCGTCTATCGCCGCCTGCAGAAGGAATACGGGCTGCAGGTGCTGGGCATCGACAGCAACCCCAAGAGCGTCAAGCGCCTCACCGCCCGCGGCTTCAACGTGCTGGAGGGGGATGCCGTGGATTCCGACTTCTGGGACAAGCTGCTGATGTCGCCGGACGTGCGCATGGTGGTGTTGGCCATGCCCCACCATTCCGGCAACCTCTTCGCCCTCAAGCAGCTGCGCTCGCGCCGCTTCCAAGGGCGGATCACCGCGGTGGTGGAGTTCCCCGAGGAGATCGAGCCGATCCGCGAGCTCGGCGCCCACGCCGTCTTCCACGTCTACGACGAGGCGGGCCGGGCGCTCGCCGACAGCGCCGCGGAAGAGGCCGGCATCGCCTCGCGAACCAGCCAACTGGGCTGAGCCCCCGCCTTGCCTTGCGGGAAGCCTTGTCGCGATACTTGAACCTTGATCCCGGGACCGGCGGCCAGCCTGCCACCGCCCCCCTGCTGCCACAGGACCCCAGACGCCATGCAAGACGCCTTCGACTTCATCGGCCAGGCCTTCGGCCAGTTCATCCGCTACCTCGTCGACGCCCTGCTCGGCTTCTTCGACGGCCTCGACGATGCCGTGAGCGGCTTCATCCAGGGCACCTCCGACACCCTCGGCATCGCCCCTACGCTGCTCAGCCTGCTGGTGCTGGCCTTCGGCCTCTGGCTGCTGTGGAAGGCCCTGCGCGCGATCATGCGCCAGGCGATCATCGTCGCGTTGATCTGGGCCTTCCTGGGGGCGACCGTGCTGAGCTGGCTGATTCACTAGGCGGCCGGGCCGACACGACGACGCCGCCCCGTGGGGCGGCGTCGTCGTGTCCGGGGAGGGCCGACGGGTCAGGCCAGCGCCTTCTCGATCACTTCATAGACATTGGGCGAGAGCGCCTCGCCGCGGATACGCTCGAGCTCGGCCTTCATCAGGGCCTGGCGCGCCTCGTCGAAGCGCTGCCAGCGGGTCAGCGGCGTGACCAGCCGCGCGGCGATCTCCGGGTTCAGGCGGTTGAGTTCGATGACCACGTCGGCCAGCAGCTTGTAGCCCTCGCCGTCGAGGCGGTGGAAATTGACCCGGTTCTGGGCGAAGGCGCCGATCAAGGCCCGCACCTTGTTGGGGTTGGTCAGCGAGAACGCCGGGTGGTCCATCAGGAACTTGACCCGATCCAGGGCATCCGACTGCGGGCGCGTCACCTGGATGCTGAACCACTGGTCCATGACCAGCGGGTCGTGAGCCCACTTCTCGCCGAAGGCCCGCAGCGCCGGGTCCGCGAGGTCGCCGCGGCTGCTGTGGGTCAGCAGGGTCAGGGCCTGGCGCACGTCGGTCATGTTGTGGTCCGCCTCGAACTGGCGACGGGTCAGCTCGATGCCCTCCTCGTCCTCGATGCTCATCAGGTAGGACAGGGCGACGTTCTTCAGGCTGCGCGCGCCGATCTGCTCGGGCTCGGGCGCGTAGGGCACGTCGAGACGGTTTGCCTCGTAGACCCGCAGGAAGTCGTCGCGCAGCGCCAGCGCCAGGGACTGCTTGACGAAGTGACGGGCCGCGTGGATGGCATCGACGTCGACCAGCGGCTGCTGCTCGGCGATACAGGCCTCGGAGGGCAGGGTCAGCATCTCGGCGAGCACCGCCTTGTCGTCGGTGTCGGTATAGAGCAGGGCCCGGAAGGCCTCCACCACCCGCGGGTCCATGACCTTCTCCACGCCGTTGCGATGGGCGGCGATGAGGTCGTCGAGGGCCAGCAGCGCCAGGCGCTGGCCGGCGTCCCAGCGGTTGAAGCCATCGCTGTCGTTGGCCAGCAGGAAGGCCAGGTCCTCCCGGGAATAGGGGAAGTGCAGCTTGACCGGCGCCGAGAAGCCGCGCAGCAGCGACGGCACCGGGGCCTCCTCCACGTCGGTGAAGACGAACTCCTGCTCATCCTCGCGCAGGTGGATCACCGCATCGCGCCCCAGCGCCTCGCCGTCCAGGGTCAGCGCCAGGTCGCGCCCGGTCTTGGTACCGACCAGACCCAGGCGGACCGGGATGTGCAGCGCCTGCTTGTCGGGCTGGCCCGGCGTGGCCGGGGTGCGCTGGCGCAGCACCAGGCGATAGACCCCATTGGCGTAGTCATAGTCGCCGTGGGCATCGATCTCCGGGGTGCCGGCCTGGGAGTACCAGCGCATGAACTGGTCGAGGTCCTGGCCGGAGGCCTCCGCCATGCAGCCCACGAAGTCCTCGATGGTCACCGCCTGGCCGTCGAAGCGCGCGAAGTAGCGGTCGGCGCCGCGGCGGAAGGCCTCCCAGCCCACCAGGTTGCGCAGCATGCGCACGATCTCGGCGCCCTTCTCGTAGATGGTCAGGGTGTAGAAGTTGCCGATCTCGATGTAATGATCCGGCCGCACCGGATGGGCGGTGGGCCCGGCATCCTCGGCGAACTGGGCGGTGCGGAAGAAGGAGACCTCCTCGATGCGCTTGACCGGCGCCGAGTTGGTATCCGCCGAGAAACACTGGTCGCGGAAGACGGTGAAGCCTTCCTTGAGCGACAGCTGGAACCAGTCGCGGCAGGTCACCCGGTTGCCCGACCAGTTATGGAAGTACTCGTGGGCGACGATGCCCTCGACCCGCTGGAAGGCGGCATCGGTGGCGGTCCGGGGATGGGTCAGCACCGCCGCCGAGTTGAAGATGTTGAGCCCCTTGTTCTCCATGGCGCCCATGTTGAAGTCGTTGACCGCCACGATCATGAACAGGTCGAGGTCGTATTCCCGGCCGTAGGTCTCCTCGTCCCAGCGCATGGCGCGCTTGAGGGAGGCCATGGCATGGTCGGTCTTGCCTAGGTTCTCTTCCTCGACCCAGATCTGCAGGGTGACCTCACGGCCGCTCAGGGTGGTGAAGCGGTCCTCGACCTTCTTCAGGTCGCCGGCCACCAGGGCGAACAGATAGCTGGGCTTGGGGTGGGGATCCTCCCAGGTCACGAAGTGACGCTCGCCCGGCAGGCTGCCTCGTTCCACCGGGTTGCCGTTGGAGAGCAGCACCGGCAGGCTCGCGGCATCGCCGATCACCGTGGTCGAGAAGGTGGCCATGACGTCCGGGCGGTCGGGGTAGAAGGTGATGCGCCGGAAGCCCTCGGCCTCGCATTGAGTGCAGAACATGCCGCTCGACTGGTAGAGCCCCTCGAGGGCGGTGTTGTCCTCGGGGGCGACCTCCACCTCGGTATCCAGCAGGAAGCGCTCCGGCACGCGTTCCACCCGCAGGCCACGCTCGGTGAGCGCATACTCGTCCGCCCCCAGGGGCTGGCCGTCGATGGCGATGGCCTTGAGGTCGAGCTGCTCACCGTCGAGCTCCAGCGGCTCGCCGGCCTGCCGCTCGGGGTGACGCTCGAGGTGCAGGCGGGCCTTGACGCGGGTGGCGGCGGGGTCGAGGTCGAAGGTCAGCTCGGCGTGGCTGACCCGGTAGGCGGGAGCACGGTAGTCGCTCAGGTAGATCGGTTGCGGTTCGGACATCGAGGATGGCTCCTGTCGAGAATTGCCGGCCATTGTACGGCGCTCCCAGCCCGAACCTCAAAGTGGTGACGGCGGCAGCCCCTCAGGACTCGGCGACAGGCTCCGGCCGGGTGACGATCCACAGGCCCACCAGCGTGAGTCCGGCGATCAACCCCAGCTTCAGCCACAGCTGGCCGACGGTGAGGGCCAGCACCAGCATCGAGACGACCAGCATGGCGCCGGCCAGCCACTTGGCATGGCGAGGAATCGCCCGCTCCCCTTCCCAGGCCGTCACCGCCGGCCCGAAGCGCGGATGGCGACGGATCCAGCCGGCGAAGCGTGGCGAGCCCCTGGAGGCCGACCAGACCGCCAGCAGCATGAAGCAGGTGGTGGGCAGCAGGGGCAGGAAGGCGCCGATCACGCCCAGCAGGAAGCTGATTCCGGCCAGGGTCATGAAAGCGGCACGGCGTGCGTGGGACATCGGGCGCTCACTCCCTGTGGCGACGAAGGCGCGTCACCCTCATTGAAGCGCATCGCCCCACCGCCTGCCAATGACCTTCGTCAATGACCACGGCAAGTCGGGCCTATGGCGGGCGACGCCGCGGCGGGCGTCGAGGGGCGCCCGCCGCGGGCCTCAGCCGTTGATGGGGATCTCCCGGCGAGAGCCCCTGGCCTCGCCGCTGCGCGGGACGGTGACCTTGAGCACGCCCTTGTCGAAGGCGGCCTCGATGCCGTCGAGCCGGGCATCCGCGGGCAGGTCGAGCAGGCGACGGAAGCTGCCGTAGGAGCGCTCCACCCGCTGGTAACGATCCTCCTGGCTGGTGGTCTCCTGGCGCTTCTCGCCCTCGATGACCAGGCGATTGTCATCCAGGCTCAGCTTGATGTCCTTCTCCTCGACGCCGGGCACCTCGACGGTGATCAGGTAGTCCTGGTCGCGCTCGGCGATATCCAGTCGCGGGCGCAGCAGTTCCGGCATCTCGCCGAACCGCGTGGCCAGGGGGGGCATGCCGAACTGGCGCATCATGCCGTCCATCCAGCGGTCGAGTTCCTGGTGCATGTTGGTGAGCGGTGCCAGCTCACCGCCACGGGCCTCGCCGGCGGCCGGCGCATCATGGCCCTCGCTGCGGAACCAGTTCCAGGGAGAGAATTTCTGCAGGTCCATACGCCACCTCCTCGTTCAACGTGACGCAGAGCACAAGCGATGATTGCCTTGCGGCACTAACAGAATTGGTGGCGCCGGCGAGGTTTTCAAGGCCACCCGCCGCGGCCTTGACCGAGGTCAACTGCCGCCCGGGTCAGTCGCGGAAGTTGTTGAACTGCAGGGGCAGGTCGGGGCCTTCCTCGCCCTTGAGCAGGGCCATGACGCGCTGCAGGTCGTCGCGCTTCTTGCCGGTGACCCGCACCTGCTCGCCCTGGATCTGGGCCTGGACCTTGAGCTTGGTGTCCTTGATGCGCTTGACGATGTCCTTGGCTTCCTTCTGCTCCAGGCCCTGCTTGAGCACCACCGTCTGGCGGGCGCGGACCCCGGAGAGCTCCGGCTCCTGGACATCCATGCAGCGCGGGTCGATCCCCCGGGCGATCAACTTGTTGCGCAGCACGTCGAGCATCTGGCGCAGCTGGAAGTCCACCTCGGCCTCCAGGGAAACGCTCTCGCCGCTGAGTTCGAAGCTCGCGGTGACGCCCTTGAAGTCGAAGCGGCCCTGCAGCTCGCGGTTGGCCTGGTCGACGGCGTTGCTGGCTTCATGCTTGTCGAATTCGGAGACGATGTCGAAGGAGGGCATGGGGGCTTCCCGGTGGTAGAGTTGTCGCCATTCTAATGGCCCGGGACGCCGTCGCCTAGGAACCTGCCGGGCTGACGCTCGACCGCCCCTCCCCGGCGACCGGCGGGATCCCGCTAGCCCGCCTGGGCCAGGCCCAGCGGCTTGACCATGCGCCAGCCGGCACAGCCATCCTCGTAGTAGTCCCCCAGCCAGTCCGAGGGGGCGAAGCCCATGCCGTGGTACAGCGCCAGGGCGGGCGTGTTGTCGGCCCGTACCTCCAGTACCAGCCAGTCGCAGCCACGCCGGCCGGCGGCGTCCTCGAGCCACTGCAGCATGCGGCGCCCCAGGCCGCCGCCGCGGGCCTCGGGGTGCACGCAGAAGGAGTACAGCCGCGCCCGGCCGCTGCCGTGGCGGAACAGCAGGGTCCCGTAACCCAGCAGCCGGCCGTCGGCCGCCTCGGCCACCAGGGTCAGGGCATTGGCACGATTGAGCAGGTGCCAGAGCTGGCGCCGGCTGAAGCGGTCGCCGCTGAAGGCGACCTGCTCGAGACGGTAGAGCGCGGCGAGGTCGCGGGTCTTCGCGGGGCGCAGGATCATCAAGGGGTCGACTCGATTCGGTAGGCCTGTCCGGATTCTGGCGAGCCCATGGGCGCCTGTCAGTGGCTCTTTGCATGAAATATTTTCACTTATGTAGCGTCTTGCCTGCCAATTGCCTCAGGCGCATGCTGAGGCCGTTTCCCTGCCAGGTCACGTCCCCATGTGTTCTCTGCGTATCGTCGTCGACCGCCTCGACGACTGGCTGCCCTACCATCCCAGCGACGACCTGATGGCCGCCGACGCCTTCCTCGCCCTGGACGCCCGGCCAGGCCTGCCGGGGGAGGCCCTCCGCGACCGCGGCGGCCATGTCATCAACCTGTGCAGCGAGCTCGATTACCTGGGCACCGGCTATTACGTCTCGCTGCTGGCCCAGGCCCGGGGGCTGCGGGTCCGGCCCGGCGTCGACACCCTCAACGCCCTGTCACGCAAGGCCACGACCGACCTGCAGCTGGCGCCCCTGGCCCCCCTGCTGGACGAGCTGTCACGCCAGGATGCCCTGGCCGGCGATGTCCATACCCTGCGGGTGCTGTTCGGCGAATGCCGGGTCCCGGCGCTCGAGCGGCTCGCCCGGCGGCTCTTCGAGCGCCTGCCCTGCCCGCTGCTCGAGGTGCGCCTGGAGCGCCGCCGGGGGCACTGGCGGGTGGCGCGGGTCAAGCCGTGCCGGCTGCGCGACCTCGAGGGGGAGGAACAGGATCTCTTCGCCCGGGCCCTCAATCGTCACTCCCGCCAGGTCTGGCGCACGCCGCGAGCACGACGCCGCTATCGCTTCGACCTGGCGATCCTGGTCAACCCGGAGGAGGTGCTGCCGCCCAGCAATCGCGGCGCCCTCAAGGCCTTCATCCGGGCCGGTCGCCGCCAGGGCATCGACGTCTCCCTGATCACCCGCCGCGACGCGGGCCGGCTGGCCGAGTTCGATGGCCTGTTCATCCGCGAGACGACGGCCCTGGACCACCACACCTGGCGCCTGGCCCGCCAGGCCGAGCACGAGGGCCTGGTGGTCATCGATGCCTCGGAGGACATCCTGCGCTGTACCAACAAGGTCTACCTGCACGCCCTGCTTCGGGCCCGGGGCGTGCCCGCCCCGCAGGGCATCCTGCTGCGGCGCGGCGACCGCAACGGCCTGCCGGCACTGGCCGCGTCGCTGCGCTTCCCCCAGGTGCTCAAGGTGCCCGACGGCT
Source organism: Halomonas sp. M4R1S46 (assembly GCF_025725685.1). Lineage (NCBI taxonomy): Bacteria > Pseudomonadati > Pseudomonadota > Gammaproteobacteria > Oceanospirillales > Halomonadaceae > Halomonas > Halomonas sp. M4R1S46. Next base: position 892,258 of record NZ_CP107008.1, on the reverse strand, counting down.
CGTTCTCGCGGGGCGTGGTCAAGATCGCCTCCGGCGAGGCCCTCGTCCAGGAGGCCTCACGGCTGTTCGCCGACTCGGCGCTGCTGCTGCTCCAGGAATGGCTGCCTACCGAGTTCGACTGGCGCATCGGCGTGCTGGACGGGCAGGTGCTGTTCGCCAGCCGCTACTACATGGCTCGGGGCCACTGGCAGATCTACGATCATTCCGCGAAGGGGGTGAGGAGCGGCGGCTTCACCACTCATGCCCCCGAGGAGGTCCCCGCGGCGGTGGTCCGGACGGCGCTTCGCGCCACGCGGCTGATCGGCCGGGGCTTCTATGGCGTCGACCTCAAGCAGGTCGGTGACCGGGTGCTGGTGATCGAGGTCAACGACAACCCCAACGTGGACGCCGGCATCGAGGATGCGGTGCTGGGGCCCGCCCTCTACGAGCGCATCATGGCGGTCTTTCTGTCACGCATGGAGGCGCGGCGCCGGGGTGGCTGACGACGGGGGACAGCTGGCGTAAGCTGCCCCTTTCAGGTACCGCACCGGGAGTCGAGATGAGCGACCGCGAGACCCGCCACCGCCAGGCCATGCAGAAACTCAAGTCCCACGTCGACGACAGGGTGGCCCGGGCCACCGAGCAGCGCGGCCAGCTGCTGGTGTTCACCGGCAACGGCAAGGGCAAGACCACCGCCGCCTGGGGCACCGTGACCCGCGCCCTGGGCTACGGCTACCGGGTGGGGGTGGTGCAGTTCATCAAGGGCGTCTGGGAGTGCGGCGAGCGCGAGCGCCTGGCCGAGGACCCCCGCCTGGAGGTGGTGATCATGGCCACCGGCTTCACCTGGGAGACCCAGAACCGCGAGGCCGACACCCAGGCCTGCCGGGCGGTCTGGGCCGAGGCCGAACGCCTGCTCGCCGACCCCGAGGTCTACCTGGTGGTGCTCGACGAGATCACCTACATGCTCAAGTTCGGCTACCTGGATATCGCCACGGTCAAGCGCGCACTGGAGCAGCGGCCGGCCGAGCAGACGGTGATCGTCACCGGGCGCAACGCCCACCGGGACCTGCTGACCATGGCCGACACCGTCACCGAGATGCAGGAGCTGCGACACGGCTTCAATGCCGGCCTCGAGGCGCGCCGCGGCATCGATTACTGATCAGCTCCAGATCGTGCCCACCGGCGTCTCGGGACTGTACTGGTGGGCGATCTGGGCCTGCAGCAGTTCCGCGGTGGCCAGCGCATCGGTCAGCGCATGGTGTCCCTGGTAGGGCGGCAGGCCATAGCGGGCCCGGCTGTCGTAGAGACGGATGGAGGCCGGAGGGTGTCCGATCCAGCGCTTGAAGCGGGCCAGCAGCGACTGGCGATGGATGCGCGCCTCCAGGGACATGGTGTCGATCACCGGGAACTTCACCCCCTCGCCGAGCCGAGCCTTGATGGCCACGTTGAGGAAGGGCCGCTCGATATGCCGGTAATGCACCACCACGAGACGGCCGGCCAGGGCATCGAGCAGGTCCTCCAGGATATCGTCGAACTCCGGCGCCCCGGCGATATCGGCGTGGGTGATGTGATGAAAGGTCACGGACTTGGCATTCAAGGTTCGCCTCGGCCGCACGATCCAGTAGCGGCGCTCACGGAGGAAGCTACGTTCCAGCGTGAAGGGCACCAGCCCGATGCTGACGATGGAGTTGCGCCGGGGGTCGAGGCCCGTGGTCTCCATGTCCAGCGCCACCAGCGGTGCCTCGGCGATGGGCGTCTCCGGCGCCGGGGCGCCGGCGGCGAAGAACCGCGCCAGACGCCTGTCCCGGGCGACACCGGCCCGGCTCGCCAGATAGCTCGTCCAGTCAGGGATCTGCGTCCTGCGGGGGCGTATCAGCATCCAGAAGGCCTCGTTCACTTGGCCCGTGAGGGCATCGGGTAGCGGAACTTGAGGAACTTCTGGGCATGACTCAGGACCTGGAAGGCATCCTTGAGGTTGTGGCGCTCGGAGCTGGTGACGTTCTCGGGCTCGATATTGTTGTCCGGCGTCTGATCATGCTGGATGTCGAACACCTGATGGTGGATGCGCGACATCGACAGGAACTCCAGGGCATAGCGCAGCCGGTCGCTGACCCCGGGGGCGAGCAGCTGGGTGCGGTCGATGTCGTCGAGACGGTCGAAGCTGTTCTGGGCGCTGGAGCCACAGGCCAGCGCATGCACCCGGATCAGGTCGACCATGGGGGCGGTGCCACGACGCTTGAGGTTGATCGAGTTGTTGTGCTTGCCATCCTTCTCCATCACGAAGGTGCGGAAGAAGCCCAGCGGCGGCGTCCGATTGAGGGCATTGCGGGCCATGGCCGCCAGGAACAGCGGATGGGTCGCGGCCTTCTGCGCCACCAGGTCCTGCAGTTGCTCGACCAGGACGTTCTCGCCATGGACCGAGTCCAGGTCGAAGAAGATCGAGCTGTGCAGCAGCCGCTCGGGGCTGGGTTGCTCGATCCACTCGGTGAAGTAGCGCTTCCACACCGACAGCGGCTGACGCCATTGCTCGTTGGTGGCCATGATGTCGCCCTTGCAGTACGGGTAGCCACAGGCGTCGAGGCCATCGCTGACGATCTTCGCCATCTCGCGGAAGTAGCCATCGTGCTGCTCCGGGACGAAGTCATCGGATAGTACCAGGGCATTGTCCTGATCGGTAACGATGGACTGCTCGTTGCGCGCCATGGACCCCAGGGCCATGAAGCAGTAGGGCACCGGAGGGGGCCCCAGGCGGTCCTCGGCCAGCTCCAGCAGGCGGCGGGTGAAGCTGCGCCCGATGGTCGACAGGGCGCTGCCCACCATCCGCGAGTCGGCCCCCTCCTCGACCATCCGCACGAAGGCCCCGCTGACGTCCGGCGCCAGCCGGGCAAGCCCCTCCACGCTGGGTTGGTGGAAGATATTGCTGACCAGATAGAGGCTGCTCTGGGTCTCGTAGCGGATGATGTCGGAGAGGTGCACGATGCCCACCGGCCGGCGACGATACATGACCGGCAGGTGATGGATGTTGTTGCGCAGCATGCACAGCATGGCCTCGTGCACCGACTCGTCGGACTGGATGGCGATGACGCTGCCGCCGATCACCTCGCCGACCGGGGTGTCCGGCGAGCGCCCTTCGGCCACCACCCGTTTCCGGAAGTCGCTGTCGGTGAGGATGCCGCGCAGCTGCCAGGCGCGGTTCTCGCTGTCACGGAAGGTATAGCGGGGATTGTCGCCCGGGGCATCCAGCACCAGCACCGCCGAGGCCTGGTAGTCGGTGATCTGGCGGGCCGCCTCCTGCACCGTGGTGGAGGCTTCCACCATCACCGGGTAGCGCGTGACCAGCTTGCGTACCCGGGTGATCATCATGTCGTTGTTCTTCTTCTGCTGCTCCACCGCACTCTCGAGCCGGGGACGCAGCAGCTCGACGAATTCGGCGAAGTTCTCGTCCGCCTGGCAGAGATGATGGAAGACCGCCTCGGGAATGAAATAGATGAGGGTGTCTTCCATCGCCCGAACGGGATAATGGACCCGATGGTTCCGTAACAGACTGAACTGGCCGAAGATGTCGCCCTCGCCACGGCGGTTGTAGAGCTCGCCGCCGCGCCGGAAGACCTCCACGGCGCCGCTGCGGATATAGCACAGCTCGTGCAGCTCCTGCCCCAGGGTGAGGATATCCGTGCCCGCCTTGAAATAGGCCACCTCGACCTGGCTGGCCACCTCGTCCAGCAGCTCGTCGGAGAGCCCCTCGAAGGGCGGGAAGCGCCCCAGGTGTTGGCGGATCTCCAGCAGTTCCACGTCCATGCCCTTGCTCCCGCGCGTTGAGGATGTGCCCAGTCTGTAATGCCCCACCCCCGCTGTAAAGCCGGACGTGGGCCACGCCTGGACAACGCCGCTGGCCTTGACCACCCCATCGTCGACTTGGCCTCGCGTCACAGCGCCAACCCTGTCTGATTCATGAAAGCACTTGACGCGACCGAGCGAGGCGTATTTAGATAGAACGGTCTACATAGGAGCACGACGATGCCAGCATCCAAGCGCGACCAACTGCTCGCCACGGCCGAGCAACTCTTCTATGAGCATGGTTTCCATGCCACCGGCATCGACCGCATCGTGGCCGCGGCCGGAGTGGTGCGCATGACCCTCTACAACCACTTTGCCTCCAAGGAGGCCTTGGTGGCAGCCGTCCTTCAGGCGCGACATGCGCGCTTCATCGCCAGCCTCGAGGCGGCGACGGCGAAGGCTCCCCCGGGCAGCGCGACGGAGGCCCTGGTCGATGCCCATGGCCGCTGGCTCGAGCTTCACAGCCAGCATGGCTGCATCATGGCCAAGGCCATGGGCGAGTTCGCCGAGCACAATGCCGAGCTGCATGCCCTGGCGGCCGCCGCCAAGGCCGACCTGCTGGCCCACATCGAGGCGGCCGTGGCACGCGACGGGCTGGGCCATGAGGACGGACTGGCGCGACGGCTCTTCGTGGTGCTGGAGGGCAGCAACACGACGGTGGCCCTGCTGGGGCCGCAGACGGCCCTACCCGATACCCGGAGAGTGATCGATGCCCTGCTCGCCGTCGCCCGGAGCCACCACCCATGAGGCCCCTGACTCCGCTTGGCATGGCGACCCTCGGCAGCGGGCTCATCGCCATCACCTACGGGCTGGCCCGCTTCGTGTTCGGGCTCTTCCTGCCCGCGATTCGCGAGGAGCTGGTGATCTCGCCGAGCATGGCCGGGGTGATTGGCGCCCTGCCCTTCCTGAGCTTCGTCGTTGCGATCCTGGCCGCTCCCCGACTCACGCGTCACCTCGGCGTTCGGGCCACCGCGGTGACCGCCGCCGGCCTCGCCACGACCGGACTGCTGACCATCGCCTATGCGCCAGTGCCGCTGATCCTCGCCGCCGGCGTGCTGACGTGCGGGATCAGTACCGGACTGTCCTCGCCGGTCATGGCCGAGACGGTGCATCGGGTCGTCCCACCCGCTCTGCGCGGCCGGGTCAACGCCACCATCAATGCGGGCACCAGCCTGGGGATCGCGCTGGCCATGCCCGCCGTGCTGGTCTGGGCGGACGCCTGGCGAAGCGCCTATATCGGGTTCGCGGCCCTGGCGGCGCCGGGCGCCCTGGCCGCCCTGTTATATCTGCCTCGAGGCAACCGCCTTGCCACGGCCTCGCGGTCCCGATCAGAGGTCCCACAGGCGAGCCGGACGCAATGGCGGGGGGTCATCCGGCTGAGTGGCCTGGCCGGGCTCATGGGCTGCGTCAGCGCTGCCTACTGGGTGTTCGCCCCCGACGCGGTGATCACCGCCGGGGGACTGCTGCCACGCCAGACCGCCTGGATGTGGCTGGCGGTCGGCATCGGGGGGCTGACGGGCGCTGGCGCCGGCGACCTCATCTCGCGCCTTGGGCCGGCCCTCAGCCATGCCGCCGGCCTGATGGTCATGGCCGCCGCGATCGCGCTGCTGGCCGTCGCCCCCGGACACTTTCCCCTGGCCCTGGCCTCCGCGGCGCTGTTCGGCGCCGGCTACATGACGCTGACCGGCTTCTACCTGGTCCGGAGCATCCAGATCATGGTCGATGCTCCCTCATTGGGGCCGGTGTGGCCCCTGCTCGCCACCTCGGTCGGGCAGGTCGCCGGTTCCCCGCTGGCCGGCTGGTTGATCGGGAAAGGGGGCCATGGCACCACCTTCCTGCTCTTCGCCGGCCTGGGGCTTGCCGTCGCCCTGCTGTCGGGGTGGTTGCGCGAGGATCGGGAAGCGTCACCCCGCCTGACCTAAGGCCAGGCTTGAAAGGCATCGCCCCCAGCCAGTCGTCCGGCCCAGACACGAGAAGGCCACCCCGTGGGGTGGCCTTCTCGATGGTTACCGTCGGCCCGGGCATGGCCGGGCACTCGCCTCAGGAACCCTGGCCTTCGGCGCTACCCTGGGCCATCTTCTGCACGCGCTGCATCAGCTCGGGGTCCTGCTGGATCGCCTGTCCGATGGCATTGAAGGTATCCACCTCGAGACCGCTGTTTTCCACCGCCTCGACCATCTTCTCGTTGGCCTCCTGGCGCACCTCTTGCTGTGCCTCGTCGCCCTCGGCTTCCTGCAGTTGCGTGGTGTAGTCCTGGGAGATCACGGCGATTTCCTTGGAGGCATCGGCGAACTTCTGCAGCTGGGCATCGGAGAAGTTCTGCGCCTGGGCCTCGGCCGGCGCCTGCTCGGCGGTGCCGGCGGTGTCCTCCTGTGCATGGGCCAGGGAGCCCATCAGGCCGGCACTGAGCAGGGCCGCGGAGAACAGGGCGGTGAATCGTTGCATGAATACCTCCAAAATTACGTTGGGATGCGTCGGTGAATGCCTCCCTGTGACGGGCATTCCCCCCAAGGGTTCACCACGAAGATGTTACGGTTTGTAAGACTTGCACCATTGGTGGACTGGCCAGCTGTGCCCATTCCCGCGATGATGCCTCCTCGTCCCTCGCGCCAAGTGCCTCTCATGACAATGGAACGTCACCGGCGAGCCTGGCTGGCCGCCATGCCCCTGCTGTTCGTCGCCCTGTGGAGCACCGGCTTCATCGGGGCCAAGTTCGGCCTGCCCTACGCCGAACCCTTCACCTTCCTGTCCGTTCGCTTCGTCCTGACCCTGTTGCTGCTGGTGCCACTGGTGATCCTGCTGGGCGGCGACTGGCCGCGCAGTCCCGCGCTCTGGGGGCATGCCGCCGTCTCCGGCCTGCTGGTGCATGGCGCCTACCTGGGCGGGGTCTTCTACGGCATCGAGCTGGGCATGCCGGCCGGCCTGGCCTCGCTGCTGGTGGGGCTACAGCCCTTGCTCACGGCGGCCCTCTCGGGCCCGCTGCTGGGCGAGCGGCTGGTGCCTCGGCAGTGGCTGGGGCTAGTGGTCGGGCTGGTCGGGGTCGCCCTGGTGCTGGGCGGCAAGCGGGACCCGGGCACGGCCCTCTTCGCGGGGTTCGGCGTGGCGGCCCTGGGCGCCGTGGTGGTGGCACTGGTGGGGATCTCGCTGGGCACGCTCTACCAGAAGCACTTCTGCGCCGGCATGCCGCTGCTGGGCGGTACCGTGGCGCAGTATCTGGGCGCCGGCGCACTGCTGGGACTGGGTGCCCTGACCTTCGAGACCCGGGCGATCGACTGGACGCCGACCTTCCTGCTGACGCTGGGCTGGCTGGTGCTGGTGCTGTCGATCAGCGCCATCCTGCTGCTGATGACCCTGATCGAGCGCGGCGAGGCCTCCCGGGTGGCGAGCCTCTTCTACCTGGTGCCGCCGGCCACCGCCCTGGAGGCCTGGTGGCTGTTCGATGAGCGGCTCCCGGCACTCTCGCTGATCGGCATGGCCGTGGCCATCACCGGGGTGGTGATGGCGGTGCGGGGCCGCCCCTAATGGCGGACGGCCCGGCGGCCTGCCCGCCGCCCGACCGAGGAACATCGCCGTGCGGCGCTTGTGCAGGAAGGCCCGCCGCTCCACGTGGTGGGCCACCGCCCGGGCGACAGGGGCCAGCGGCACTCCCGCCGTCTCGCGACCGGCTAGCGGGTGAACACCACCGTGCGGCGCTTGTGCAGGAAGGCCCGCCGCTCCACGTGGTAGGCCACCGCCCGGGCGGCAGGGGCCAGCGGCACTCCCGCCGTCTCGCGACCGGCTAGCGGGTGAACACCACCGTGCGGCGCTTGTGCAGGAAGGCCCGCCGCTCCACGTGGTAGGCCACCGCCCGGGCCAGGGTCAGGCACTCCACGTCCCGCCCCTTGGCCACCAGGTCCTCCGGGTAGTCGGCATGGCTGACGGGTTCCACGCCCTGGGTGATGATCGGTCCCTCGTCGAGGTCGTCATTGATGTAGTGGGCGGTGGCCCCGACCAGCTTGACGCCCTTCTCGTAGGCCTGGTGATAGGGCTTGGCGCCCTTGAAGCCGGGCAGCAGCGAATGGTGGATATTGATGGCGCGGCCGGCGAGTTTCTCGCACATCCCGCTGGACAGCACCTGCATGTAGCGGGCCAGGATCACCAGCTCGGCGCCGGTCTCCTCGATCACGCTCCAGACCCGGGCCTCCTGCTCGGCCTTGGTGTCCGCGGTGATCGGGAAGTGGTAATAGGGCAGGCCATGCCAGCTGGCCAAGGCCTCGAGGTCCGGATGGTTGGAGACCACCGCGCGGATGTCGATGGGCAGCTGACCGGTGCGGTAGCGATACAGCAGGTCGTTCAGACAGTGATCCGCCTTGGAGACCATGATCACCACCGGCATCCGCGCGTCCGGGGCGGTCAGCTCGAAGACCATCTCGAACTCCCCGGCCCGGGCGGCGAAGGCAGCCTGGAAGGCCTCGGCGTCGAAGTCGGCGTCCTGGGGGTAAAACTCGGTGCGGATGAAGAAGCGCTCGGCGTGGCGGTCGTCGAAGGACTGCTGCTCGGTGATGTAGCAGCGGCGCTCCTTGAGGAAGCGGGTGACCACGTCCACGGTGCCCAACCGGCTGGGACACTGGGCCGTGAGGATCCAGGTATCGGCATTACGGCTCATGGGATGTCTCCTGACGAAGCAGGCCGGGGCGAGCCCCGGCCTGAAAACGCACGTGAGGGAAGAGGCCGGAATCAGCGCTCCACGCCGATACCGTACTCCTCACCGGCGTCGAGCAGCCAGCGATAGGTGTAGTCGGCGAAGCTGCGGCGCACCACCAGCTCCCAGCGGTCCTCGGCGGGCCGGCGCAGGATCACCGTGGTCTTGGCGAACACGGTGGTCACGCCCTTGCCCACCGGGAAGTGGCTGGGATGGACGTCGTAGATCACCGACTTCATCAACAGCTCGCGGGCGGCCTCGCCCTCGAGCTCGACCAGGGTCTGGCCGCCGCTGGCGTTGCTGATGGCGAAGTGGGCATCGCCCAGGGCCTCGCGCAGCCGGTTCTCGAGCGTGAACTCCTCGCCACCGGGCACGATGACCAGCCACTCGTCCGGCGACAGCCACTGGACGCTGCGCTCGCCGTCGGCGTCATGGACCAGGCCCTGGGGCTCGCCCGGCAGCGAGACACCGAGCACCTCGCGCACCGCCTCGTCGAGGACGATGGCGCCACCGCGCAGGATCAGGTGGCCGAGGAAGGGCCGCTCGCGCAGCACCACCCGGCTCTTGCCGGTGGGGGCCGGGGCCCCCGAGCGGCGGTAGGAATAGGCCAGCGGCGACTCCACCGGGATCTTGGCCTCGGTGCGGGTATCGAAGGTTGCGACGTTAGACATTCTGACGCTCTCCCTTGGGATCGAGGAAGATGGGGCTGACGATCTCGGCCTCATGGACCTGGCCGTCGGCCATGGGCAGATAGACGGTCTCGCCCATCTTCTGCTGACCGCCCTTGACCACCGCCAGGGCGAAGCCCGAGTCGAGGGTCGGGCTGTAGTAGCTCGAGGTCACGTGCCCCACCATGGGCATGGGGATGGCGTGTTTCGGGTCGAAGACGATCTGCGCACCCTCCTCCAGCACCACCTTGGCGTCCCTGGGCTTGAGGCCCACCAGCTGCTTGCGGTCGGTGCGCGCGGTATCCGGCCGGGTCAGTGCCCGCTGGCCGATCCAGGAGAACGGCTTGTCGTAGCCGACCGCCCAGTGCATGCCGAGGTCCTCCGGGGTCACCGAGCCGTCGGTGTCCTGACCGGCGATGATGAAACCCTTCTCGGCGCGCAGCACGTGCATGGTCTCGGTGCCGTAGGGCGTCAGGCCGTACTTCTCGCCATGCGCGAACAGCGTCTCCCAGACATGCAGGGCATAGTTGGCCTGGACGTTGATCTCGTAGGCCAGCTCGCCGGTGAAGGAGATGCGGAACACCCGCGCCGGCACGCCGGCCACGCTGCCCTCGCGCCAGTCCATGAACTTGAACGCTTCCTTGTCCAGGTCGATGTCGGTGAGTTCCGACATCAGCTTGCGTGCCTCCGGCCCGGTGACGGTCATGGTCGCCCAGTGATCGGTCACCGAGGTGAAGTAGACGTCGAGCTCCGGCCACTCGGTCTGGTGCCACAGTTCCAGCCACTCCAGCACGCCGGCGGCACCGCCGGTGGTGGTGGTCATCAGGAAGTGGTTCTCGCCCAGGCAGCTGGTGGTGCCGTCGTCGAACACCATGCCGTCGTCCTTGCACATCAGCCCGTAGCGCACGCGCCCCGGGGCCAGCTTGGCCCACTTGTTGGTGTAGACCCGACCCAGGAACTCGCGGGCATCCGGGCCCTGGATGTCGATCTTGCCCAGGGTGGAGGCATCCAGGATACCCACCGCCTCGCGCACCGCCCGGCACTCCCGGGCCACCGCCTCGTGCATGGTCTCGGTCTTGCCGTTGACCTTGCGCGGGAAGTACCAGGGACGCTTCCACTGACCCACCTCCTCGAACTCGGCGCCGTGCTCCACGTGCCACTGGTGCATCGCGGTGTAGCGCTCGGGATCGAACAGCTCGCGGCAGTGACGGCCGACGATGGCGCCGAAGGTCACCGGCGTGTAGTTGGGACGGAACACCGTGGTGCCGACCTCGGGGATCGAGCGACCCAACAGGCGGGCGGCGATGGCCATGCCATTGATGTTGCCGAGCTTGCCCTGGTCGGTACCGAAGCCCATGGCGGTGTAGCGCTTGACGTGCTCGATGGACTCGAAGCCCTCGCGAGTGGCCACCTCGATGCCCGCCGCGGTGACGTCGTTCTGCAGGTCGACGAACTGCTTGGGCCCGCGCAGGGTCGGCTTCTCGTGGGGCACCTGGTAGAGGCCCACGGCCGCGCCGTCGCGACGTACGGCAACCCGGGGCAGGCTCACCGAGGCCGCCGAGAAGCCGGTTTCCGTGGCTGCCTGGCGGCCCGCTTCGACGCCGTCGGCCAGCACCTCGCCGGTGGCATAGATACCCTGGGCACCGCCGGCCGCGCTCACGCCCTTCACCAGGGTGGGCACGAAGCCGAGGATGTCATCCCGCCAGGTCGGCCGGCCGCCGGTGTGGGAGGCCAGGTGGATGACCGGGCTGTAACCGCCGGAGCTGGCGATGGTGTCGCAGTCCAGGGTCTCGGCGGCGCCGGCGACCCGGAAGCCGTCCAGGTCGACCTTCGCCACCCGCGCCCCGTTGACCCGGCTCTCGCCCTTGGCCTCGATCACCGCGCTGCCGGTGATGATGCGGATCCCCAGGGCCCGGGCCTGCTCGACCAGCTCGCCGTCGGGGTTGGCGCGGGCGTCGGCGATGGCCACCACCTCGCAACCGCTCTCCAGCCAGTCCAGGGCGGCGCGATAGGCATGGTCGTTGCTGGTGGAGAGCACCAGCCGCTTGCCCGGCACGACGCCATAGCGACGGACATAGGTCGAGACCGCCCCGGCCAGCAGGTTGCCCGGCACGTCGTTGTTGCCATAGACCAGCGGGCGCTCGTGGGCGCCGGTGGCCAGCACGACGCGGCCGGCGCGCACGCGGTGCATGCGCGAGCGCACCTGGCGACGACCGTCCTTGAGCGGGGCGGTCTCGGCGAGATGCTCGGTACGCCGCTCGTGGAGGGTCACGAAGTGGTGGTCGTGATAGCCGTTGGCGGTGGTGCGCGGCAGCAGGGTGACGTTGTCCAGGCCGGCCAGTTCCTTCAGGGCCTCGGTGACCCACTGATCCGCCGGCTTGTCGTCGAGCAGCTCGCGGGTATCCAGCAGCGAGCCGCCCATCTCCTCCTGCTCATCGACCAGGATCACCCGCGCACCGCTGCGCGCCGCGGCCAGGGCCGCGGTGAGGCCCGCCGGACCGGCGCCGATCACCAGCACGTCGCAGTGCTGGTGCAGGTGGTCGTAGATGTCCGGGTCGTTCTCCATGGGGCTGCGCCCCAGGCCCGCGCTCTTGCGGATGTACTTCTCGTAGGTCATCCACAGGGAGGCCGGGGCCATGAAGGTCTTGTAGTAGAACCCCGGCGGCATGAACTGGCCGCCCAGCTTGCCGACCAGGCTCATCAGGTCGCGCTGGACGTTCGGCCAGCCGTTGGTGCTGCGCGCCTCCAGGCCGTCGAACAGCGCTTGCTGGGTGGCCCGCACGTTGGGCACCTGGCCCGCCTCGGTCTTGCCGAGCTGGACCACCGCATTGGGCTCCTCGGCGCCGGCGGCGACGATGCCGCGGGGGCGCGAGTACTTGAAGCTGCGGTTGACAATATCGACACCATTGGCGAGCAGCGCCGATGCCAGGGTATCGCCGGCATGGCCCTGATAGCGCTTGCCGTTGAAGGTGAAGTTCAGCTTGCGGGAGCGGTCGATGCGCCCGCCCCGGGCGAGACGATTGAGCTGACTCATGCGCGGACTCCTTCACGAAGCGATGCCGGTTCGATGCCGTCCTGGGACAGGCGCCCCTCGGGATCCTCGGCGGTGAACCTCGGCTGCTCGCCCATCTTGTAGGTCTCGAGGATCTCGTAGGTCACGGTGTGACGGGTGATATTGAAGAACTTGCGGCAGCCCACGGCGTGCACCCACAGCTCGTGATGGATGCCGCGGGGGTTGTCGCGGAAGAACAGGTAGTCGCCCCATTCCTCGTCGCTGCAGGCCGCGGGGTCCGCGGGGCGGGCGATATGCGCCTGGCCCTTGGGATGAAATTCCTCCTCCTCCCGGAGCTCGCCGCAATAGGGGCAATGGATATAGAACATGGCGGAATCTCCTTAGTGGGCCACGCCGGCGGCGCCGTGCTCGTCGACCAGCGCTCCGGTGTTGAAGCGATCGATGGAGAACGGCTCGGCGATCGGGTGCATCTCGCCCTTGGCGAGGCTGGCGGCGAACACATGGGCCGATCCCGGGGTGGCCTTGAAGCCGCCGGTGCCCCAGCCACAGTTGAAGTACAGCCCCTTGACCTTGGTCTTGGAGAGGATCGGGCAGGCGTCCGGGCAGGTGTCGACGATGCCGCCCCACTGGCGGTTCATGCGCACCCGGGAGAAGATCGGGAACATCTCCACGATGGCCTGCAGGGTGTGCTCCACGGTGGGGTAGCTGCCGCGCTGCCCGTAGCCGTTGTAGCCGTCGATGCCCGCGCCGATGACCAGGTCGCCCTTGTCGGACTGGCTGATGTAGCCGTGCACGTGGTTGGACATCACCACGGTGTCGAGCACCGGCTTGAGGGGCTCGGAGACCAGCGCCTGCAGCGGATGCGACTCCAGCGGCAGCTTGATGCCCGCCATGCCGGCCAGCACGCCGGAGTTGCCGGCGGTCACGCAGCCGACGGTCTTGGCCTCGATGTCGCCGCGGTTGGTGTGCACCCCGTAGACCTGGCCGTCACGGATCTTGAAGCCGGTGACCTCGGTCTGCTGCAGGATGTCCACGCCATGGGCGTCGGCGGCACGGGCGAAGCCCCAGGCCACGGCATCGTGGCGGGCCACGCCAGCCCGTGGCTGCCAGGAGGCGCCGAGCACCGGATAGCGGGCGTTCTTCGAGCAGTCCATGATCGGCACCAGCTCCTGGACGCCCTTGGCGTCGAGCACCTCGCCGTCGATGCCGTTCAGGCGGTTGGCGTTGACCCGGCGCTGGATGTCACGCATGTCCTGCAGGGTATGGCCCAGGTTGAGCACGCCGCGCTGGGAGAACATGACGTTGTAGTTGAGGTCCTGGGACAGCCCCTCCCACAGCTTCATGGAGTGCTCGTAGAGGGCCGCCGCCTCGTCCCACAGGTAGTTGGAACGGACGATGGTGGTGTTGCGGGCGGTATTGCCGCCGCCCAGCCAGCCCTTCTCGATCACGGCGACATTCTTGATGCCGAATTCCTTGGCCAGGTAATAGGCGGTCCCCAGGCCATGGCCGCCACCACCGATGATGATGACGTCGTACGCCTTCTTGGGCGTGGGGTTGCGCCACTGGCGCTGCCAGTTCTCGTGGTGGCTGAGTGCGTGCTTGACCAGCCCGAAGCCTGAATAACGTTGCATAGATATCTCCTCGAGGGTCCCGCCGGGGGCCGGCGGGAACGGGCTCACGCGGTGGCAGTACCGGTCTGCTCGGCGACGGCCTTGGCATAGACGGCGTGGCGGTCGCACAGCTCGGCGACCTTGCCACGCACCTCGGACTCGACCTCGGTGGTGTCGGTCTCGGCGGCCAGGGTGTCGAGGATGTCGCAGATCCAGCCGGCCAGGGCCTCGCAGTCGGCCTGGCCGAAGCCGCGGGTGGTCACCGCCGGGGTGCCGATGCGCAGGCCCGAGGTCACGAAGGGGCTCTGGGGGTCATTGGGCACGGCGTTCTTGTTGACGGTGATATGCGCCCGGCCCAGGGCGGCATCGGCGTCCTTGCCGGTCACGCCCTGCTTGATCAGCGAGACCAGGAAGAGGTGATCGTCGGTGCCGCCGGAGACCACGTCGAAGCCGCGCTCGACGAAGACCTGCGCCATGGCCCGGGCGTTGTCGATGACCTGGGCCTGGTAGCGCACGAAGTCCTGGCTCATGGCCTCGCGGAAGGCCACCGCCTTGGCGGCGATGACGTGCATCAGCGGGCCGCCCTGCTGGCCCGGGAAGACTGCGCCGTTGAGCTTCTTGTAGAGGGCCTCGTCGCCGCTGGCGGAGAGGATCAGGCCGCCGCGGGGACCGCGCAGGGTCTTGTGGGTGGTGGTGGTCACCACATGGGCGTGGGGCAGCGGGCTCGGGTAGTGGCCGGCCGCGACCAGGCCGGCGACATGCGCCATGTCGACCATCAGCCAGGCGCCCACGGCGTCGGCGATGTCGCGGAAACGCCGCCAGTTGATGACCCGGGAGTAGGCCGAGAAGCCGGCGATGATCAGCTTGGGCTGGTGCTCGTGAGCCAGGCGCTCGACCTCGTCATAGTCGATCTCGCCGGTGTCCGGGTTCAGGCCGTACTGCACGGCGTTGTAGTACTTGCCGGAGAAGTTCGGCGCGGCGCCGTGGGTCAGGTGGCCGCCGTGGGCCAGGCTCATGCCCAGCACGGTGTCGCCGGGCGAGACCAGGGCCATGAAGGCCGCGGCATTGGCCTGGGCGCCGGAATGCGGCTGGACGTTGGCGTAGTCGGCGCCGAACAGCGCGCAGGCGCGCTCGATGGCCAGTTGCTCGACCACGTCAACGTGCTCGCAACCGCCATAGTAGCGCTTGCCGGGATAGCCCTCGGCGTACTTGTTGGTCAGCTGGCTCCCCTGGGCTTCCATGACCTGGGGACTGGCGTAGTTCTCGGAGGCGATCAGCTCGATGTGGGCTTCCTGACGCGCCACCTCGTCGGCGATGGCGGCGGCGATCTGGGGATCGGCTGTTGTAAGGTTGTTGGCGTTCATGGCATCACCCTGGGGATTGGCTTCACAACGTTAAGAAAAAGTGGAACGCGCGGTATCCTGGAAACGACACCGACATCCTCGCGGAAGACAGCCGGCCGATCCTGGCCGCCGCGTTCTCACCCTGGCCGTCATTGATAGCCAATTCCGCCCCGGGAAGATTGAACGTTTGCGACATCTTTCCCATAACGTTCGCGACATACCGACCTAACAATCTGTTTATAAAGGACTTTCATTTTTACCGACTTTTGTATTTTTCCCGACTCTTGCGTAGAAAAGGGCCGATGCCCCGGCGCCGGCCCCCTGCCACGTCGATCGCCCGCCGTCTAGCCGCTCGCCGGCCGGGCCTCGATATGCAGGAAGAAGGGATCCACCGCGGCGCCATCGCCCTCCCCCGCCGACTTGCGCACCGCCGAGGGGGTGGCACCGAAGGCGTCACGGAAGTGCCGCGAGAAGTGCGCGGTATCGGCGAACCCGCAGCGCTCGCCGATCTCGGTGACGCTCTTGGCGGTGTAGTGCAGCAGCCACAGGCCATAGCGCAGGCGCAGGTCGCGGGCGAACTTGCGGGGCCCGACCCCCAGCGCCTCGCGGAAGCGCCGTTCCAGGTTGCGCCGCGAGGTGCCGAGTCGGTCGGCGAGGGCATCCACGCCGAGCGGCTCGCCGAGATGCTGCTCGAGGATGGCGATGGCGCGACGCACCAGCCGGTCCTCGACCTTGTCGAAGACCACCGGCTGGGGCTGGGGATGCTCGCCGCGACGGGCCTCGTCGATGAGCATGATATGCAGGCTCTTCATGGCCCAGGCCTTACCCAGGTGGCGCTCCACCAGGTGCGCGGCCAGGTCGGCGGAGGCGATGCCCCCCGCGCAGGTCAGCAGGTGGCCGTCATCGATGAACAGGCGGTCGGCCACCGGCTCGATCTCGGGAAAGCGGCGGGTGAGGTCGCCATGGTGGTACCAGCTGACGCAGCAGCGCCGGCCGTTCATCAACCCGGCCTGGATCAGCGCGAAGACACCGGTGCAGACCCCCACCAGCGGAACACCCGCGTCGGCCGTCCGGCGCAGGTAGGCGATCGCCGTCTCGTCGACGGCGTCATGCTCGTCCTGGACCCCGCCGATGACCACGATGTAGTCGAAGTCCGCCGGCTCGCGGAAGGCCGTGCAGGGGGTGACGGCCGCCCCGCAGCTGGAGATGGCGTCCTGGCCGGCGCTGGTCATGAACACCCAGTGGCAGCGCAGCTGGCGGCTGCGATCGCCCTCGTCCGCCGCCAGGCGCAAGCAGTCGACGAAGGCCGCGAAGGGCAGCATGGTGAACCGACGCAACAGGACGAAGCCGATGGACAACGGCTCGCCCTCGTGGGGATGACTCATGGGATCGGTGCTCTTCACTCCCGCTCGGTGACGTAGGGGACCAGTGTCCGGCAGCCCGGGCCGGAAAGCAAAGCCCCGGGCGGCGACGGGATCGACACCCGGCTCCCCGTCCACGTCGCGCCCGGACTGCTAGAGTGAACGAGACCGGTGACCAAGCCGCGACAGGGAGACGCCTCATGATGCCCGCCGCCCCGCTTCGCCCACGCCCCGACACCCTCGTGCCCCCTCGTCATCGCGGCGCCTGGTGGCTCGCCGCCCTGCTGCTGGTCGCCGGCGGCCATGCCCCGGCCGCCACGGTGATCGCCGAGCGGATCGACGGCGCGGCCCATGACGTCCGCCTGGTGCGCCTGGCCGAGGGCCTCGAGCACCCCTGGTCGGTCGCCTTCCTGCCCGACGGCCGCTTCCTGGTCAGCGAGCGACCCGGCCGGCTGGCGTTGATCGATGGCCAGGGCCATACCCGCCGCATCGACGGCGTGCCCCGGGTGGCAGCCCGGAGCCAGGGCGGGCTGCTCGACCTGGCGCTGCACCCCGAATACGGCGATGGCGAGCATGACTGGCTCTACGTCAGCTACGCGCGGCCCGGCCGCGGCGGCACGGGCACGGCGGTGAGCCGGGCGCGGCTGTCCGGCACCCGGCTCACCGAGGTCGAGGAGATCTTCGCCCAGGCGCACTTCTCGCCCCCCACCCATCATTACGGCGGGCGCCTCGTCTGGCGGCAGGACGGTACCCTGTTGCTGACCATCGGTGATCGTGGCGAAGGGCGTCGGGCCCAGGACGGTGGCGACCATGCCGGCAGCGTGATTCGCCTGACCGAGACCGGCGGCATCCCCGCCGACAACCCCTTCGTCGACGACCCGCAGATGGCCGATGCGGTCTACACCCTGGGCAACCGCAATATCCAGGGCCTGAGCGTGGCGACCGACGGCACCGTCTGGGCCAGCGAGCATGGGCCACGCACCGGCGACGAGATCAACCGCATCGAGGCGGGGGTCAACTATGGCTGGCCGGAGGTGACCCTCGGCAGGGACTACGCCACCAACCAGCCGATCGGCCGCGACAGCGCGCCGGGCATGCGCGATCCCCTGTTCGTGTTCGAGGGGCGTTATGCGCCATCGGGACTGGCCCATGTCGGCAGTCGGCACTTTCCCCGCTGGCGGGGCGACCTGCTGGCCGGCGGCCTGCGCAGCCAGCGGCTCGTCCGCTTGAGCGTGGACGGCGATACGGTGCGCCGGGCCGAGGTGCTGCTCGACGGCCAGATCGGGCGCATCCGCGACGTGCGCCAGGGCCCGGACGGATACGTCTACCTGCTTAACGACCGGCCCGACGGCGGGCTCTTCCGACTCGAGCCCGCCGACTAGCGGCGGGCTCGTCGAGAAGCGCGATCAGTAATCCACCACCAAGTCACCCTTGGGCTTGCTGCAGCAGGAGAGGATGTAGCCCTCGGCGACGTCCTCGTCGGTGATGCCACCGTTGTGGTCCATCTCCACCTCGCCGGAGGTCAGTTGCACCCGGCAGGTGCCGCAGATGCCCATGCCGCAGGCCTTGGGAATGTGCAGCCCCAGCTTGGCAGCGGCGGTGTGCACCGTCTCGTCGGGCTGGATGCGCACGCTCTTGCCGGTCGTGCTGAACTCGACGCTGATCAGGTCGGCGGCGTCGAGCTCCTCGGCCGCGGCCTCGGCCTGCTCGGCGTGCTCGAGCACCTCCTCCTGGACGTCCAGCGGCGTGGCACCGAAGGACTCCTCGTGGTAGCGGCTCATGTCGAAGCTGTTCTGCTCGAGTAGCTGCTTCACCGCCTTCATGTAGGGCGTCGGGCCACAGCAGAAGATCTCGCGATCCATGAAGTCCGGCGCCATCAGCTCCAGCATCGGCTGGGTCAGGTAGCCTCGGAACCCCGACCAGGCCTCCCCCAGCGCGTCGCTGTGCTCGCAGACGATATGCAGCTTGAACTCGGGAATCCGCGAGAAGATGTGCTCCAGCTCGCGATGGTAGATCACGTCCTTCGGCGTACGGGCGCTGTGGATGAACTCCACGTCCACGGCGGCATTGGTATCGAACAGCCAGCGCATCATCGACATCAGCGGCGTGATGCCGACGCCGCCGGAGAGCAGCAGTAGCTTCTCGGCGGGATAGTCCATGACGTTGAAGTTGCCCACCGGGCCGTGCACCGCCAGCTCGTCGTTGACCTTGAGGTTGTCGTGCAGCCAGTTGGAGACCTTGCCCCCCGGCATGCGCTTGACGGTGATCGAGAAGCTGTAGGGCACCGACGGCGAGCTGGAGATGGTGTAGGATCGCATGATCTGCTCGCCATCGATCTCCAGCTCCAGGGTCACGAACTGACCCGGCTTGAAGAAGAACATGACCGGCTGCTCGGCCATGAAGCAGAAGGTACGGGTATCCCAGGTCTCCTGGATCACCTTGACGCAACGCACCAGGTGACGACCGTTGGTCCAGGTCTGGGTAGTGACGGGGTTCAAGAAGCTCATTGTCATGATTAGTGTCGCCTGGGGTGCTGCATGAAGGTCTCCGACCGCGATGACTCCGCCTGCCGTTGAGCGAATTCTGCGCACCCCCGCCGAATGCCACTTGTCTGTCTGCGACATAGGCATGCCCATCGCGTCCACCCCCCCCACTTTTCGTTGTGGATGGGGTCGCTGACGCATCACGCTACGTCGCCAACAGACAACTTCTCTTCTGACCGCTGTTTCAAACTCACCTCACCGCCGCGGGGCCCACCGGGGCGTGGCCCGCTAGACCTTGGCTTGCCTGTCAACTATCCCGAGGCTGCCGCAACAGCCCAGTAATGAGGAAGCGTCCCACCATGGATTCACTGTCACCTGCCCGCCTGGATGACCCCCTGGCTCCGGCACGCGAGGCCACCGCCGAGATGCTGGCCAACCGCCGGCAGAACTACTCGCTGCCCCAGCCCTTCTACAACGACGAGCGGCTGTTCGCCCTCGACATGCAGGAGATCTTCGAGAAGGAGTGGCTATTCGTCGGCATGACTTCCGAGATTCCCGCCAAGGGCAACTTCATCACCCTCGAGGTCGGCGACAACCCGGTGGTGGTCGTGCGCGGCAACGACGGTGAAGTGCATGCCTTCCACAATGTCTGCCGTCACCGCGGCTCGCGCCTGTGCGTCACCGACAAGGGCAAGGTGGCTAAGCTGGTCTGCCCCTACCACCAGTGGACCTACGAACTGGACGGCCGCCTGCTGTTCGCCGGCACCGAGATGGGCAAGGACTTCGACCTCGCGTCCCACGGCCTCAAGCCGGTCCACGTGCGCACCGGCGGCGGCTTCATCTTCGTCAGCCTGGCCGACGAGGCCCCGGAAATCGACGGCTTCCTCGAGACACTGGATCACTACCTGTCGCCCTACGACATGGATAACCTCAAGGTCGCCGTGGAGTCCAGCATCGTCGAGCAGTGCAACTGGAAGCTGGTGCTGGAGAACAACCGCGAGTGCTACCACTGCAACGGCGCTCATCCGGAACTGCTCAACTCCCTGCAGGAGTTCGACGACACCGACGACCCCCGCGCCACCCCGGCCTACAAGGAACTGGTCGCGCGCAAGCAGGCCGACTGGGAAGCCCAGTGCGTGCCCTACAAGCTCACGCGCCTCGACCGTCGTAACCGCCTGACCCGCACCCCGCTGCTGGACGGCGCGGAGTCGATGACCATGGACGGCAAGCGAGCCTGCCAGAAGCTGATGGGCAACCTGCAGAGCGCCGACCTGGGGTCGCTGCGCATCCTGCACCTGCCCAACTCCTGGAACCACTTCATGGGCGACCACGCCATCGTGTTCCGGGTCATGCCGCTCGGCCCGCAGCAGACCGTGGTGACCACCAAGTGGCTGGTGCACAAGGACGCCGTGGAAGGGGTCGACTACGTCCCCGAGCAGATGCGCAAGGTGTGGGACGCCACCAACGACCAGGACCGGCGCCTGGCCGAGGAGAATCAGCGCGGCATCAACTCCAAGGCCTACCAGCCGGGCCCCTACTCCGAGACCTACGAGTTCGGGGTCATCGACTTCATCGACTGGTACAGCGAGCGCATGCTGGAGAACCTGGGCCACAGCGCGCCGGACCTCCAACTGGCCTAGAGCCGAGTCGCCGTCCTCCCACGCAAAGGCCCCGCCATCGGCGGGGCCTTTTTCGTGTCGGTACCGCCGCGACGCCCCATGGCAAGACGCCGCCCCCAGACGCCCCGCCGCGGCGGCGGCGGGGCGCGAGATCAGCGCAGGCCGGGCAGCAGGAAACGCTCGATCGCCGCGCGCACCGACGGCAGCATGACATCGGTGTGAACCATCAGCTCGCGCACCAGGTCCTGCAGGCCCGGCACCCCGACCTCCATGTGCTTGAGCAACGCCATGCGCGCACAGGTCTCGGGGCAGGCGCCCTCCGGAATGCGGATGCCCAGGGCGACCAGCCGGTCGCGGAAGTCATCCCCATCGATGAGGTCGACGATCATCATGGTGGTTTCCTCCATTGTCCGCGCCGCGTTCAGGACAGCGCCTCGACGGCCGCCGGCGCCAGCCGGCAGGCGGCATACTTGAACTCGGGAATCTTGCCGTCGGGGTCCAGCGCCGGGTTGGTCAGCACATTGGCCGCCGCCTCGGCATAGCAGAAGGGCACGAACACCATGCCCTCGGCCATCTCCGGATCGACTCGGGTCCTGAGCGTGATCTCGCCACGTCGGGTGATGATGGTCACCGGCTCGCCGGGAGCGAGGCGGAGACGACGCAACTCGCCCGGGGCCAGGCTGGCCACGGCCTCCGGCTCCAGGTCATCGAGGACCCGGGCACGACGCGTCATGGACCCGGTATGCCAGTGCTCGAGCTGGCGACCGGTAGTCAACACGGTGGGGTAGTCACCGTCGACGGGCTCGTCCGGCGGCAGCGGCAGGGTCGGCGTGAACTTCGCCTTGCCGGAGGCGGTGGGGAAGGCCTCACCGAACACCACGTCCTCGCCCGGCGAATCGTCCGACGGACAGGGATACATCACCGACTCTTCGCGCTCCAGGCGCTCCCAGGTGATGTGGTCGAGGGACGGCATGCCGCGCGTCATCTCGGCGAAGACCTCCCGGGGATGCCCGTAGTCCCAGGCCAGGCCGAAGCGCCGGGCGATCTCCTGGATGATCCACCAGTCGGGCCTGGCCTCGCCGGGCAGCGGCATGGCCTGGCGGCCCAGCTGCACCTGGCGATTGGTGTTGGTCACGGTGCCATCCTTCTCCGGCCAGGCCGAGGCGGGCAGGATGACGTCGGCGAACTGGGCGGTCTCGGTGACGAAGAGGTCCTGCACCACCAGGTGCTCGAGCTCGCCGAGCGCCTGGCGGGCGTGCTCCAGGTCCGGGTCGGACATGGCCGGGTTCTCGCCCTGGATGTACATGCCCTT
Organism: Halomonas sp. M4R1S46; assembly: GCF_025725685.1. NCBI lineage: Bacteria > Pseudomonadati > Pseudomonadota > Gammaproteobacteria > Oceanospirillales > Halomonadaceae > Halomonas > Halomonas sp. M4R1S46. The sequence goes on along the minus strand of NZ_CP107008.1, from coordinate 870,352 downwards.
GATGGTGCCGGCATGGATGGCGTCCATGATCTCCACCACGGTGAGGCCCGGCCGCTCCTCCAACGGGGTGGCCCACAGCTCCTCGAAGGCGGCGCGCACCTGGGCGTCGCCCACCGGCTGGTAGTCCGGCAGGACCATGGGGATCAGGCCCGCATCCGAGGCGCCTTGGACGTTGTTCTGGCCACGCAGCGGGTGAAGCCCGGTGCCGGGCCGGCCGGTATGGCCGCAGGCCAGGGCCAGGGAGATCAGGCAACGGGCGTTGTCGGTGCCGTGAACGTGCTGGGAGATGCCCATGCCCCAGAAGATCATGGCGCGCTCGGCGTTGGCGTACTCCCGTGCCACCTGGCGGATCTCCTCGGGGGACACGCCACAGCTCGGCGCCATGGCCTCCGGCGTCATGTCGCGGACGTGCTCGGCCAGGGCGGCGAAGCCCTCGGTATGCTCGGCGATGTAGTCGTGGTCGACCAGGTCCTCGGAGACGATGACGTTGAGCATGGCGTTGAACAGCGACACGTCCGCCCCAGGGGTGAAGCGCAGGGTCTTGTGGGCATAGGCGCTCATGGCCTGGCCCTTGGGATCGAGGATGAGGAACCTGGTGCCCCGCTTGGCGGCCTGCTTGAAGAAGGTCGCCGCCACCGGATGGTTCACCGCCGGGTTGCAGCCGGTGAGGATCACCACGTCGGCCTGGCTGGCCTGCATGAAGGAGGCCGTGACCGCCCCGGAGCCGATGCACTCCATCAGCGCCGCCACCGAGCTGGCGTGGCACAGCCGGGTGCAGTGGTCGACATGGTTGGAACCGAAGCCGGTGCGCACCAGCTTCTGGAACAGCCAGGCCTCCTCGTTGGAGCACTTGGCGCTGCCGAAGCCGGCGAGGGCGTCGGGGCCGTGGGCCGCCTTGAGGTCGGTCAGCCCCTTGGCCGCCAGGTCCAGGGCCTCGTCCCAGCTCGCCTCGCGGAAATGGGTGGTCGGGTCGGCCGGATCGAAGGACGGATCGATCCCCTTGGGCACCCCGGGCTTGCGGATCAGCGGGGTGGTGAGCCGCGAGGGATGCTTCGGATAGTCGAAGCCGAAGCGACCCTTGACGCACAGGCGGTTGTGGTTGGAGGGCCCGTCACGACCGGAGACGTGCAGGATCTCGTCGTCCTTGACGTGATAGGTGAGCTGACAGCCCACGCCGCAGTAGGGGCACACCGAGTCGACCTGGCGATCGGCGGCCAGCGAATCGCCGCGCCCCGCCTCGTCGACCAGGGTGGCCGGCATCAGGGCGCCGGTGGGACAGGCCTGGACGCACTCGCCACAGGCCACGCAGGTGCTGTCGCCCATGGGATCGTCGAAGTCGAAGACGATCTTGGCGGCACTGCCGCGGTTGGCGAGGCCGATGACGTCATTGACCTGCACCTCGCGGCAGGCCCTCACGCAGAGGTTGCACTCGATGCAGGCGTCGAGGTTGACGGCCATCGCCGAGTGGGAGCGATCATGCACCGGCGAGGCGTCCCGTTCGGGGACATGATGGACGGTGGGCGTCGCCCGCTCGTCGCGCGACGGCAGCCACTGGCGGACGGCGTCGGCGTCGATGGCCAGCTGGTCGGCCATGTCCCAGAAATGGCTCGAGCGGTCGGGGCCGTCCTCGCGGTCCGGCTGGTCGGCGACCAGCAGCTCCAGCACGCCCTCCCGGGAGGTGCGGGCCCGCTCCGAGGAGGCGCTCTTGACCACCATGCCGGGGCGCGCCTCGCGCAGGCAGCTGGCGGCCAGGGCGCGCTCGCCCTCGATCTCCACCATGCAGGCCCGGCAGTTGCCGTCGGCCCGGTAGCCGTAGGCGTCCTTGAAGCACAGGTGCGGGATGGTCTCCCCGGCCCGCTTGGCCACCTGCCAGAGGGTCTCCCCGGGCTGGGCGCTGACGTCCACGCCGTCCAGGGTCAGGGTAAAGGTCTCGGTCGTCATGGTATGTCTCCCTACCCTTTCACGATCACGTTCTGCGCGGCGAGTTCGTCGCGGAAGTCCCGGAGCAGTCCCAGCACCGGGTTGGGCGCGGCCTGGCCGAGGCCGCAGATGGAGGCGTCCACCATCACCCGGGAGAGCCGCTCAAGGTCCGCGGCCTGCCAGGTGTCACGCTCGAGCAGGGTCAGCATCTTCTCGGTGCCCACCCGGCAGGGCGTGCACTGGCCGCAGGACTCGTCGGCGAAGAAGGCCAGCAGGTTGGTGGCGGCGGCGCGCAGGTCGTCCTGGTCGGAGAGCACGATGATGGCCGCCGAGCCGATGAAGCAGCCATGCTCCTGGAGGGTGTCGAAGTCCAGCGGGATATCCGCCTTGGAGGCCGGCAGGATGCCGCCGGAGGCCCCGCCGGGCAGGTAGGCGGCCAGTCGGTGGCCCGCCGGCAGGCCGCCGCAGTATTCCTCGATCAGCTCGCCCAGGGTGATGCCCGCCGGCGCCAGGTGGACGCCGGGGCGATTGACCCGGCCGGAGACCGAGAAGCTGCGCAGCCCCTTGCGTCCGTGGCGTCCCTGGTCGGCGAACCAGGCCGCGCCGCGGGCCCAGATCGTCGGGATCCAGTAGACGGTCTCGACGTTGTTGACCAGGGTCGGACGGTCGAAGAGCCCGCGCTGGGCGACGAAGGGGGGGCGATGCCGGGGCTTGCCCGGCTTGCCCTCCAGCGACTCGATCATCGCCGACTCCTCGCCGCAGATGTAGGCCCCGGCGCCGCGGCGCATCACGATGTAGCCCGGTGCGGCCAGGCCGGCGGCCTCCAGCTCGGCGATCGCCTCGTGGAGCACCCGGTGCAGGCCGGGATATTCGTCGCGCAGGTAGATGTAGAGCGCCTCGGCCTCCACCGCCCAGGCGCTGACCAGCGCGCCCTCCAGGAAACGATGGGGCTCGCGCTCCAGGTAGTGGCGGTCCTTGAAGGTGCCGGGTTCGCCCTCGTCGGCATTGATCGCGCAGTAGCGCGGCCCCGCCTCGGCCCGCACGAAGTGCCACTTCTTGAAGGTCGGGAAGCCGGCGCCGCCCAGGCCGCGCAGGTTGGCGGTCTCCAGGGTCTCCATCAGGCATTCCACGCTCACCTTGCCGGCCCGGCAGTCGGCCAGCAGGCGATAGCCGCCGGCATCCCGGTAAGCCTCGAGCCGCTGCCAGAGGATCGCCTCGGGATGGAAGTGGCCGGTATCCACTACCGCCTCCACCGCCTCCAGGGTGGCATGGTTGACGTGGCGGTGGCCCACCTCGACCACCGGGGCCATGTCGCAGCGGCCCATGCAGGGCGCCCGCAGAACGCGGACCCGCGCCGGGTCGGCGCCGGCCTCGAGCTCGGCCTTGAGGGTGGCGGCGCCGGCCAGCTGGCAGGACAGCGAGTCGCAGACGCGCACCGTGACCGCCGGAGGCGGGGCCTGGTCGTCATGGACCACGTCGAAGTGGGCGTAGAAGGTGGCGGTCTCGTAGACCGCCGCCATCGGCAGGTTCATGTAGGCGGCCAGCGCGCGCAGATCGGCCAGGGCCAGATGGCCGCGGTCGTCCTGGATGACATGGAGATGCTCGATCAGCAGGTCGCGGTGGCGGCGTTCGGGCTCCTCTCGCTCGTCACCCAATAGCCGCCGCAGCGAGTCGAGCGCGGCGGGGTCGAGCTCACGGCCTCGGGGCTTGCCGCGAAAGCGGCGCTTGGGGGTCACGGTCTGGACGGTCATGGGACACTCGTTGTGATCTTTGTCGGCATGCTTATCGCATGTTGGCACCACCCCCGAGGGCTGACAACGCCGGGAGTGACTCCCGGCGTCGCCAATGGCATGCCGATGTCGCAATCGGCTAGGCGGGGGCTACAAAAAGGCGACGGCGCCCCCGGGAGGACGCCGTCGCTGGGCCGGGCGGCACGATCAGGCGGCGACGCTGCCATGATGGGGGTCAATCCCCCGAACTGGCTCGTCGCGCCGCCTGATTGGCGCGAATCGCCGGCCGAGCCGATCCTCTACGCCGCCACGCTGGCGTGGGGGTCGATATCCCGAATCGGCTCGCCGCGCCGCCCTTCAAGCGGCGACGCTGCCATGGGGGTCGATGACGAATTTCTTGGCCGCGCCGCCATCGAAGTCGGCGTAGCCCTTCGGCGCCTCGTCCAGGGTGATCATCTGGACATTGACCGCGTCGGCGATGTTGACCTTGCCGAACAGGATCGCCTGCATCAGCGGACGATGGTACTTCATCACCGGGCACTGGCCGGTGTGGAAGCTGTGCGACTTGGCCCAGCCGAGGCCGAAGCGCATGCTCAGCGCGCCGTGCTTGGCCGCCTCGTCGGTCGCGCCCGGATCCTCGGTCACGTACAGCCCCGGGATGCCGATCTGGCCGCCGGCGCGGGTCAGCGACATGGCGGAGTTCAGCACGGTGGCGGGCGCTTCCTTGCCATGGTTGCAGCCGCAGGCATGGGCCTCGAAGCCGACGCAGTCGACGAAGGCATCGACCTCGCGCTCGCCGAGGATCACCTCGATCTTGTCGGCCATGTCGCCGTCCTGGGTCAGGTCGATGGTCTCGCAGCCGAAGCTGCGGGCCTGGGCCAGGCGCTCCTCGATCATGTCGCCGACGATCACGCAGGCCGCACCCAGCAGCTGGGCGGAAACCGCGGCGGCCAGGCCCACCGGGCCGGCCCCGGCGATATAGACGGTGGAGCCCGGGCCGACGCCGGCGGTGACGCAGCCGTGGAAGCCGGTGGGGAAGATATCCGACAACAGCGTCAGGTCCTTGATCTTCTCCATGGCCTGGTCGGCATCCGGGAACTTCAGCAGATTGAAGTCGGCATAGGGGACCATGACGTACTCGGTCTGGCCGCCGACCCAGCCGCCCATGTCGACGTAGCCGTAGGCGGCGCCGGGACGCGACGGGTTGACGTTGAGACAGATGCCGGTCTGGCCGGACTTGCAGTTGCGGCAACGGCCGCAGGCGATGTTGAACGGCACCGAGACCAGGTCGCCCGGCTTGAGGAATTCGACATCGCGTCCGCACTCGACCACCACGCCGGTGATCTCGTGGCCCAGCACCAGGCCGGAGGGCGCGGTGGTGCGGCCCCGCACCATGTGCTGGTCGCTGCCGCAGATGTTGGTGGTGACGACCTTGAGGATCACGCCGTGTTCGCACTTGCGGTTGCCGAGGGCGAGTTCCGGATAGGCGATGGATTCGACGGCGACCTCTCCCGGGCCCTTGTAGACGACTCCGCGGTTGGCTGCACTCATGGCTGACTTCCTTCGAGGTTGTTGTAGGGGGCGGCGGAATCCGCCGCTTACCGACGATAGCCCCTTCTCCCAGCTGGAATGTTCCCAGCGAGTCACCGCCATGCCTATTCGAGACATCGCTCCCGACATGGTGGCGAGGCGTATCCCGAGGTCGCTCTCGCGACAGCCCCCCCTGTCAGTCACGCCAAGAATGTTCGCCGTCGCCTCCGGGCGATGCGACAACAACAACAGAGGACCTCGCATGACGCATGACGACGACCCCATCCTGACCCCCGGGCAGGACAACAAGCAGATCCTGGGGCTGGATTTCCACAACCCCGTCTTTCCCCTCTCCGCCCTGGCCATCGTGGCCTTCATCCTCTACGCCCTGGTCTACCCCGACCTTGCCAACACCCAGTTGACGGCGGCCCGCGGCTTCGCCATCGAGCACTTCGACTGGCTGTTCATGATCGCCGGCAACGTCTTCGTGATCCTGTGCCTGGCGCTGATCGTGATGCCCCTCGGGCGCATCCGTCTGGGCGGTCCGAGCGCCCGGCCCGAGCACTCCACGGTCTCCTGGTTCAGCATGCTGTTCGCCGCCGGTATGGGTATCGGCCTGATGTTCTGGAGCGTGGCCGAGCCGGTCGCCTACTATACCGACTGGTACGGCACGCCGCTGGATGCCGCGGCCGGGACGCCGGAAGGGGCCCGCGCCGCCATGGGCGCGACCATGTTCCACTGGGGCCTGCACCCCTGGGCCATCTACGCCGTGGTCGGGCTGTCGCTGGCCTTCTTCGCCTACAACCGCGGGCTGCCGCTGACCCTGCGCTCGGCCTTCACGCCACTGCTCGGCGAGCGGGTGCGCGGCTGGTTCGGCCACGTGATCGATATCGTCGCGGTGCTGTCCACCATCTTCGGCCTGGCCACCTCACTGGGCTTCGGCGCCTCCCAGGCCGCCGGCGGCCTCAACTACCTGTTCGACGTGCCCAACACCCTGGGCACCCAGATCGCCATCATCGTGGGCGTCACCGCCGTGGCGCTGTTCTCGGTGTGGCGCGGGATCGACGGTGGCGTGAAGCTGTTCTCGAACATCAACATGGTGATCGCCCTGCTGCTGTTGCTGTTCGTGGTGCTGACCGGCTCCACCCTGCTGTTCCTCAACGGCCTGTGGGACACCACCCTGGCCTACGCCAGCCATATCCTGCCGCTGTCCAACTGGATCGGCCGCGAGGATACGACCTGGTACCACGGCTGGACGGTGTTCTACTGGGCCTGGTGGATCTCCTGGTCGCCCTTCGTCGGCATGTTCATCGCCCGGGTCTCGCGGGGGCGCACCGTACGCGAGTTCCTGATGGCGGTGCTGCTGGTGCCCACCCTGGTCACCATCGTCTGGATGACGGCCTTCGGCGGCAACGCCCTGGCCCAGTCCGCGAGCGGCGTCGGCGCCCTGGCCGACGGCATCGGCGAGGTCTCGCTGGCGATGTTCCAGATGCTCGAGCACCTGCCGCTGACCACCCTCACCTCCAGCATGGCCATCATCCTGGTGCTGGTGTTCTTCATCACCTCGTCCGACTCCGGCTCCCTGGTGATCGACAACATCACCGCCGGGGGCAAGGTCGACGCCCCGCGCAGCCAGCGGGTCTTCTGGGCCACCCTGGAGGGCGTGATCGCCGGCATCCTGCTCTACGGCGGCGGTGACAAGGCCCTCGGCGCCCTCCAGGCGGGGGCCGTGGCCACCGGCCTGCCCTTCACCTTCATCCTGCTGGTGATGTGCGTAGGCCTGGTGAAGAGCCTGCGGGAGGAACATCGCAGCCTGGGACTGGCCCGGGCCGCCTGATCCTGCCCGGTGCATGACACGACGACCCCGGCCCGTGCCGGGGTCGTCGTCGTTTGCCGTCTACCCCGATCCCCCGGCGCCCGACACAATGCCTAGGGCTATCGCAGTTGGCCGTGTCGCTCGGGACTGATCCGGCGACAGGTCCCGGGGTGCCGGACCATCGAGGAGGCGCTGTAAACCCATCCCTGGGCGCTACCGACGCCCTGCTGTGCTCTCGCGTCCCGCTCCGCTTGCAGGTCCGGTGCTGGCCATCCATGGCCAGCCCGTTCGGAGGAATCCTCCTCACCCATGGCGTAGGACCTCCTCGCCGACCTGTCCCCGGCGCCCCTCGTCATATCCAAATGCGATAGCCCTGACAAAATGCCCTCGGGACTCGACCTCGAGGGGGTCGAGGGGGCATGGTAGGGCTTCCCGTCCGGGCCATCGCCCGGGAGGCGGCCTCGCCCCCCGTGCCGGGCGCCGGCCGCGGATGCATGACCCGACCGAACGTTCATGACCACCCACGCCGAGGAGATACTACCGATGTCGAACCCTGTCGCCCGCCGCCTGTGCCTGACCGGCCTGCTGTCGCTGCTGGCCCTGGCCCCCAACGCCTTCGCCCAGCAGGCCTCGTCGGAGCAGGCCCGTACCGATATCACCACCGAGCAGCTCGATGACTGGGAGGTGGTCTGCCCGAGCGACAGCAGCCAGGGCAACTGCACCATGAACCAGGTGGTCACCAACGCCGACAGCGACCAGCCCATGATGCGGGTGGTGGTCGCCTACCCGCCGCAACTCGAGGGTCGCCCGGCGATGACCTTCCTGCTGCCGCTGGGCGTGCGCCTCGCGCCCGGCCTGCAGCTGAGCGCGGGCAGTGCCCAACCGGCCCAGTTCCCCTACCAGGTCTGCCTGCAGCAGGGCTGCCGCGCCGACCTGCCGGTGGAACCGGCGCTGCTCCAGGCGCTGCGCTCCGGCAGCAGCGCGACCCTGAGCCTGGTAGGCCCGCAGGGCAACCGCATGGACCTGGACATCTCCCTGATGGGCTTCACCGATGCCAGCCAGCGGATCGCGCCCTGACGGCAACACCATGCCCCACACGCGAAAGCCCCGGCACAGGTGCCGGGGCTTTGCATGGTGAGACGTCGGTGGTGGGTTTACACGCCTAGCGTAAGACGCCCTCCTCCTTGAGCAGCTTGAAGATGGCCTCGGCGCCTTCCTCCGGAGTGACATCGGAGAGCACCTGCCCCCCGCCACCCTCGGCCTTGGCCGCGGCGGCCTTGAAGCGGTCTCGAGCCGAAGCGGCCTTGACGATCTTCAGGCGCTTGGGCCGCTTGCGCGCCGGCTGGGCCTGCCACTGGGCCATGTCGGCGTCCTCCATCACCGGTGCCGCCTCCACGTCCAGGCGACCACGCCGGGCCGGGCCATAAGCGCTCTGGCGCGGGGCCGGCGCCGCCGCATCGACGGTGACGATGGCCGGCAGGCGCACCTGGAGCCGGCGACGCTGGCCCCGGGGCAAGGCCTGCAGCAGCGTGGCGACGCCGTCCGCGACGTCTTCCACGGCCGCCAGGCCACTGACCAGCGGCCAGCCCAGGCGCTCGGCGAGCAGGTAGGGCAGCAGGCCCGATCCCTCGCCCTGCTCGGCCCGCTCGCCGGCGATTACCAGCTGCGACCCCGCCGCCTCGAGGGCCTCGGCCAGGGCGGGCAGCACGTCGCTCCCGGCAGGCTGCTCGAGCAACGAGAGCGCCTCGAAGCCCATGCCCAGGTAACCGCGCAAGGCCGCTTCGCTGCCCTCGTCGAGGCGGCCGGCGTGCAGCAGCTCGACCTCGGCGTCCGCCAGGGTGTGCGCCAGTTCCACCCCGCGAGCATCCTGGTCGGCACGCCGGCCGCGCCCCGTCAGCGGATGACGCCCCACGGAGACCAGTACGGTCACTGCGAGAGATCCGTTGTGATGAGTATCAGGCCGCATTGCGCTTCTCCTCCCTTGACTGCTCCACCAGGGCGACCAGGGCCTCGAGCACCTTGGCCGAGTCACCGATCACCGCCAGGTCGGCGCGCTTGATCATGTCGCAGCCGGGATCCATGTTGATGGCCACCACCTTGTCGCAGGTCTGGATGCCCTGGAGGTGCTGGATGGCCCCGCTGATGCCCACCGCCACATAGACCCGGGCGGTGACCCAGGTGCCGGTGGCCCCGACCTGCCGGTCGCGGGCCATGAAGCCGTCGTCCACGGCCACCCGGGACGCCCCCTCCGTCGCCCCCAGCACCTCGGCGGCATGATGAAAGGCGTCCCAGTCACGCACGCCGTTACCGGCGGAGAGGATGAACTCGGCCTCGGACAGCGCCACCCCGGCAGGGTCGACCGCCACCTGGCCGAGGTCCTGGATGCGTGACAGCTGCGAGGGCAGGGCCTCGGGCAGCTCCAGGGGCTCGGCGGCATGGCGCGTTTCGCTGACCGGTTCGGCACACTCGGCCAGGGCCAGCACCAGGCGGGGCACGGCCCGCTGGAAATCCAGGGTCCCCGCCGCCCCACGGGCGGTACAGCGCCAGCCCAGGGGAGCCTCGCCGTCGGCCTCGAGTTGCCAGACGCCGGTGGCCGGACGCTCGCCGAGCCGGGCCGCCAGGCGCCGCCCGAGGTCGGCCCCGCCCAGCTTGGAATCCGGCAGCAGCCAGTGCCGCGGGGTCCAGGCCTGCTCCACGGCCGCCAGCGCGCCGAGACGGGCCTCGGGGGAAAAGCCGTCGACCTCGGGCCCGGTGAGGTGCAGCAGACGGTCGACACCGGCTCCCTCGAAGTCGTCCTCCTTATGCTCACCGAAGACCACGGCCAGCACCGCCCCGCGGGCCGCCGGGTCGGCATCGGCCAGTTGGCGGGCCAGTCCCAGCAGGTCGCGGTCGTGACCGGTCAGGCGACCGCCGGCCATGTCCGGCACCACGGCCACCAGGAAGGCCGGCGCCTCGATCTCGACCAGCGGCTTGCGGGGGGCGGCCGAGGCCTGGGCCCCACCCGCGCCCTGGCCCTGCTGGACACCACTGCGGTCGATGCGCTTCACGCCATTGGGCCCGATGAAGCCGACGGCATGGGGGTTCCTGCGGATCAGGCCATGGGGCCCCATCCATTCGCTGGCCGCCCCCCGGCCGAGCTCCGCCAGCACCTCGAGGTGCTGGGGATGCAGGCGGTTGCGGGCGATCCACTCCTTGCGGGGATCGCGACGTCGGATGTCGCTCATCACACTACCTCCTCGGCCTGCGGACGGGCCGTCCGCGCCTGACCCTTGCCGTGCGCGGCCGAGCCGGCCGGCACCTCGACCAGGGCGTCGGCCACCAGCTCGGCGATATCGCGGACCTCGGCGCCGCTGTCGACCACGCCCTCCAGCATGGCGGTGCACTGGGGACAGCCCACGGCCACCAGCTCGGCACCGGTCTCGCGCACGTCATTCATGCGCATGTCCGGGATCCGCTGCTTGCCGGGGATGTCGGTGATCGGCGCGCCGCCGCCGCCGCCACAGCAGCGCGAACGGAAGCCGGAACGCTCCATCTCGGCGACCTGGATGCCCAGGGCGCGCAGGACATTGCGCGGTGCCTCGAATTCACCGTTGTAGCGGCCCAGGTAGCAGGGATCGTGATAGGTCACGCTGCCGCCCTTCCAGGGCCGGAAGGCCAGCCGACCTGCCTCGTAGAGCTCGGCGATGAAGGTGCTGTGGTGATAGACGCGATAGTGGCCGCCCAACTCGCCGTACTCGTTGCCCAGCACGTGGAAGCTGTGCGGGTCACAGGTAACGATCTGCTGGAAGCGGTACTTGGCCAGGGTGGCGATGTTGCGCTTGGCCAGACTCTGGAAGGTCGCCTCGTCGCCCAGGCGGCGCGCCACGTCGCCACTGTCGCGCTCCTCGTTGCCGAGCACGGCGAAGTCGACGCCGGCGGCGCGCAGCACCTTGACCAGCGACCGCAGCGTACGCTGGTTGCGCATGTCGTAGGCCCCGTCACCCAGCCACAGCAGCACGTCGACCTGCTGCAGGTCCGCCATCAGCGGCAGCTCCAGGTCGGCGGCCCAGTGCATCCGCGCACCGGGGTCGAAACCGCCGGGGTTGTCGGTGGCGATCAGGTTGTCGAGGACCTCGGCGCCCTTGTTGGGCGTATTGCCGTGTTCCAGGGTCAGGAAACGACGCATGTCGACGATGGCATCGACGTGCTCGATCATCATCGGGCACTCCTCGACGCAGGCCCGGCAGGTGGTGCAGGACCACAGGGTCTCGGCATCCACCAGGGCCTTGCCCTCCCGCGCCACGATGGGACCATGGGCACTGCCCTGGTGCTCGCCCACCGGCTTGCCGGGATAGGGGCTGCCGGCGTAATGGGCATCGCTGCCCCCGGCCATGCCCACCACCATGTCCTGGATCAGCTTCTTGGGGTTGAGCGGCTGGCCGGCGGCGAAGGCCGGGCAGGCTGCCTCGCAGCGACCGCACTGCACGCAGGCATCGAAGCCCAGCAGCTGGTTCCAGGTGAAGTCGCTGGGCGTCTCGACGCCCAGCGGCGCCTCGGGATCGTCCAGGTCCAGGGCCTTGAGGCCGGTCGAGCGCCCGCCCCCGAAACGCTCGGCGCGACGATGGAAGGCCAGGTGCAGGGCGCCGGCGAAGGCGTGCTTCATGGGCCCGCCCCAGGTCATGCCGAAGAACATCTCGCCCAGGCCCCAGACCAGCACGGCGCTCAGGACCAGCGCCAGTATCCAGCTGCCGAAGTCCTCGGGCAGCAGGCCCACGGCGGGCAGGGTAATGGCGAAGACGCTCAGCGAGAAAGCCATCAGGCTCTTCGGCAGCCGCATCCACGGGCCCTTGGAGAGCCGTGACGGCGGGTTGCGACGCCGCCGGGCCACGAAGCAGCTGCCGACGAACATGGTCGCGCTGGCCGCCAGCAGCAGCCAGCCGAGCACGCCCTCGGCCAGGCCCAGGCCATGCACCAGGATCATCAGTGCCGCCGCGGCGACGAAGCCGCCGGCGGTGGCCACGTGGGTGTTGGACATCACCTTGTCGCGGGCCACCACATGGTGGAGGTCCACCAGGTAGCGCCGCGGCATGGCGGCGAGCCCCTTGAGCAGGGGGACCCGGGCGGGACGCCCCTGGCGCCACAGGCGGACACGCCGCCCGGCGCCGATCACCGCCAGCGCCAGGGCGGCGGCGATCAGGATCGGCAGGAGGGTATCGAGCATCTCGGCTCACCTCGCAATCTTGGAATTGTTGAACGACCCGGTCATGGCCGACCGGGCCGCTGTGGCCGCTGACGGCGTCAGGCGCCGCATCCGCGCTCGACTAGAAGTCCTTGCAGATCCGCAGGGCGTCGTAGATGGCCGCGTGGGTGTTACGCGGGGCCGAGCAGTCGCCCAGGCGGAACAGCAGGAAGCCGTCGCCCTCCTCGCTCAGGCTGGGCTGCGGCTGGATGGCGTAGAGAGCCTCCAGGTCCACCTGGCCCTTGTTGCGGGACTGGGACTTCAGGGCGTAGTAGAGGGCCTCGTCGGGACGCACGCCGTTCTCCACGACCACCTGGTCGACCACGCGCTCCTCCTGGGTGCCGGTGTACTCGTTCTCGAGCACCGCGACCAGGGAGTCGCCTTCCCGGTAGACCTTGTGCAGCATCAGGTCGGAGGTCATGATCACCTCCTTCTGGTAGAGGCTGCGATAGTAGGTCGGGAAGGTGGTGCCGCCCACCGCCGCGCCGGGCTTGATGTCGTCGGTGACGATCTCGACCTTGGCCCCCTTGTCGGCCAGGTAGTCCGCCGCGGACATGCCGGCGAACTCGCAGATGGCGTCGTAGATCAGCACGTTCTTGCCCGGCTCGACCCGGCCGTCGAGGATGTCCCAGGTGCTGACCACCAGGCTCTCCTCGGGATTCTCGGCATAGCCCCACTCCTCGTGCTGCTCGAGGTAGGGGTGACCACCGGTGGCCAGCACCACGATGTCCGGGCGCAGGTCCAGGATGGTGGCCTCGTCGGCACGCGTGCCCAGGCGCTGGTCGACGCCGAGACGCGCCAGCTCGAGCTGGTACCAGCGGGTGATGCCGGCGATCTGGTCACGCTGGGGCGCCTTGGCGGCCGTGGTGATCTGCCCGCCTAAGCTCTCTGCGGCCTCGAACAGGGTGACCTCGTGGCCCCGCTCGGCCGCGACCCGTGCCGCCTCCATGCCGCCGGGGCCACCGCCGACCACCACGACCTTGCGCTTCTTGCCCTCGGTGGGCTCGATGATGTGCGGCAGGCCCATGTACTCCCGGGAGGTGGCGGCATTCTGGATGCACAGCACGTCCAGCCCCTGGTACTGGCGGTCGATGCAGTAGTTGGCACCGACGCACTGCTTGATCTGGTCGACCTGGTCCATCTTGATCTTGGCGATCAGGTGCGGGTCGGCGATGTGCGCCCGGGTCATGCCCACCAGGTCGACGTAGCCGCCCTCGAGGATGCGCTCGGCCTGGTTGGGGTCCTTGATGTTCTGGGCGTGGATCACCGGCGCCTTGACCACTTCCTTGATGCCGGCGGCCAGGTGCAGGAAGGGCTCCGGCGGATAGGCCATGTTGGGGATGACGTTGGCCAGGGTGTCATGGGTATCACAGCCCGAGCCGACCACGCCGAAGAAGTCCAGCTGGCCGGTGGCGTCGTAATAGGCGGCGATCTGCTTCATGTCGTCGTGAGACAGACCGTCCGGATGGAACTCGTCGCCGCAGATGCGCATGCCGACCACGAAGTCGTCGCCGACCTCGGCGCGCACGGCCTTGAGCACTTCCATGCCGAAGCGCATGCGGTTCTCGAAGCTGCCGCCCCACTGGTCGGTCCGCTTGTTGACGCGCGGGCTCCAGAACTGGTCGATCAGGTGCTGGTGCACGGCGGACAGCTCGACGCCGTCCAGGCCGCCTTCCTTCGCCCGGCGCGCGGCCTGGGCGAAGTCACCGATGATGCGCCAGATCTCCTCCTCCTCGATGGTCTTGCAGGTGGAGCGGTGCACCGGCTCGCGGATGCCGGAGGGCGACAGCAGGGTCGACCAGTCGAAGCCGTCCCAGCGCGAACGGCGACCCATGTGGGTGATCTGGATCATGATCTTGCCGCCATGCTTGTGCACGGCATCGGCCAGGTTCTGGAAGTGCGGGATGATGCGGTCGGTGGCCAGGTTCACCGAGCTCCACCAGGCCTGCGGGCTGTCGATAGAGACCACCGAGGAGCCGCCGCAGATGGCCAGACCCACGCCGCCCTTGGCCTTCTCTTCGTAGTACTTGACGTAGCGGTCGGTGGTCATGCCGCCGTCGGTCGCGTAGACCTCGGCGTGGGCGGTGCTGACCACGCGGTTGCGGATGGTGAGGTTGCCGATCTGGATCGGCTGGAAGATCGCGTCGAATGCCATGGTGATGCCTCCTCAGCCCTGCTGGGTGTCGAGCGGACGGGTGACGAAGATGCCGACGTCGCAGCCTTCTTCTGCGCCGCTCTGCGTCTGCTCGGCGACGGTGCGCAGCTCGCTGCCGCGCGCGGCGAGGATCTGGTCCATGGCGCCGGCGAACCAGCCGGTGAACATGTACTCGACCTTGCGGCCCACCTTGCCCAGCTGATAGACGAAGGCGCTGTGCTCGAGCCGCACCCGGCAGGTACCCGCCTCAAGGTCGATGGCCTCGGTCACGAACTTGCCCCAGCCGCGCTGGGAGAGGCGCTTCATGTAGTGTTCGAAGACGTCCACGCCCTCGAGGCCGTGGCATTCGGCCTCCTTCTCGCACCAGTGCCAGGCGCTCTTGTAGCCGGCATCGTAGAGGATCTCGGCATACTTCTCGGCGCCCAGCGCCTCTTCCACGGCCACGTGGTTGTTGATGAAGAAGTGACGCGGCACGTACAGCATCGGCAGGGCGTCGGTGGTCCAGATACCGGTCTCGGCATCCACTTCGATCGGCAGTTCAGGGGCCATCTTGGTCACGATCTTATTCCTCGAATCTTGCTGATTATTATCGGGCTTCAATGGGCTCGTAAGAGCGGCTTCGGGCGTTGTTGGCTTCGTAAGCGGCATCGAGCGGCGGTGACGTGGTCGGGATGGCGACGGGCCGCGGCCCGTCGCATCGGGCTCACTCGCCCCAGACGTCCTTCAGGACATTGACCCAGTTCTCACCCATGATCTTGCGCACCTGACGCTCGCTCAGGCCGCGCTTCAGCAGCGCCTCGGTGAGGTTGGGGAATTCGCCGATGGTGCGAATGCCCTCGGGGTTGATGATCTTGCCGAAGTTGGTCAGGCGACGGGCATAGCCCTTGTCGTGGGTCAGCCACTCGAAGAACTGCTTGTCGTGGCCCTGGGTGAAGTCGGTGCCGATGCCGATGGCATCCTCGCCGACGATGTTCATCACGTACTCGATGGCCTCGACGTAGTCCTCGACGGTGGCGTCGACGCCGGCGCGCAGGAAGGGCGTGAACATGGTCACGCCGACGAAGCCGCCGTTGTCGGCGATGAACTTGAGTTCCTCGTCGGACTTGTTGCGCGGGTGTTCCTTGAGGCCGGACGGCAGGCAGTGTGAATAGCACACCGGCTTCTCGGAGGCCTCGATGACCTCGCGGGAGGTGTGCTCGCCGACGTGGGAGAGGTCGCACATGATGCCCACGCGGTTCATCTCGGCGACGATCTCGCGACCGAAGCCGGACAGGCCGCCGTCACGCTCGTAGCAGCCGGTGCCGACCAGGTTCTGGGTGTTGTAGCACATCTGCACGACGCCGACGCCGAGCTTCTTGAAGATCTCGACGTAGCCGATCTGGTCCTCGAAGGCGTGGGCGTTCTGGAAACCGTAGATGATCCCGGTCTTGCCCTCTTCCTTGGCCCGGATGATGTCCGCGGTGGTGCGCACCGGACGCACCAGATCGCTGGATTCGGCCATCAGGGCGTCGGTCTTGACGATGTTGTCGACGGTGGCCTGGAAACCCTCCCAGACGGACACGGTGCAGTTGGCGGCAGTGAGGCCGCCCTTGCGCATGTCCTCGAACAGCTCGCGATTCCACTTGGCGATAACGAGACCATCGATGACGATGGCGTCCTGGTGCAGCTCGGCTGGGGTCATGACGGGCCTCCGGAATAGTGCATGAACTTGCCGGCAGCATATCCCCCGGCCCCCGGGCCCCGGCGCCTGGAAGCGACCGGGAGAGTTCCAAAAACGTCATGGCCGTCGCGATCGCGACATGGCGGGAAGGCGGAACCGGCTCTAGAGCCGGTCGAGGTAGGCGGGACCACCCAGGTTGCGCATCTGGCGGCGGATCCAGGCGCTGCGACCCAGCACATGGGCCCCGGGACGGGAGGCGCTCCAGCCACGGGGATTGGGCAGGATGGCGGCCAGGCGACTGGCCTGGACGGCGCTGAGCTGCGACGCGGAGACGCCGAAGTAGTGGCGGGCCGCGGCCTCCAGGCCGAAGACGCCGTCATCCCACTCGGCGATGTTGAGGTAGACCTCGAGGATCCGCTCCTTGGGCCACAGCATCTCGATGAGCAGGGTGAACCAGGCCTCCAGGCCCTTGCGCACCCAGCTGCGGCCGGTCCACAGGAAGAGGTTCTTGGCGGTCTGCTGGCTGAGGGTACTGGCGCCGCGCAGGTCGCCGCCGTTGAGGCTGGCGGTGACGGCGCGGCGCAACTCGACCAGATCGAAGCCGTGATGCACGGGGAAGCGCTGGTCCTCGGCGGCGATCACCGCAAGCTTGGCCTGGGGGGACAGCGCGTCCCAGGGGCGCCAGTCCTGGCGGATGTCCAGCGAGACGCCGTCCCGCCAGGCCTCCACCTGGCGCTCGAGCATCACCATGGAGCCGCCCACCGGCACCACCCGGAACATCAGCACCAGCAGGACCGACATCCCCACCCAGCCCAGCAGGGCGAGCCCCAGGACCCGCGCCGCCCGACGCCCCCACTCCCGCATCAGGCCTCGCTCATGTTCTGAGCCGCACGCTGGCGTAGGTGGGCTCGCCCTTGGCCTGGGCCAGGGCGCTCATGGCCGCGGACTCCGGCTCGCTGGCGACCGGCTGGTAGGAGGCGGACTGCAAGATAGCCGCCGCCCCCTTGTCCAGGGTCACCGGCACCAGGTCCACGGCACTGCTGCCCAGCCGTTCGTCCCGGGGCGGGATGCCGAAGTACTCCCGGTAGCACTTGGAGAAGTGCGGCGTGGAGACGAAGCCGCAGGCCGACGCCACCTCGATGATCGACATCGCGGTCTGCTTGAGCAGCTGTCGGGCACGGGTCAGGCGCAGCTTGAGGTAGTAGCGCGACGGCGAGCAGTGCAGGTTCTTCTGGAACAGACGCTCGAGCTGGCGGCGCGAGACGTTCACGTAGTCGGCCAGCTCGTCGAGGCTGATGGGCTCCTCGAGGTTGGCCTCCATCAGGGCGACGATCTCCAGCAGGCGTGGCTGGGTGGTGCCCAGCACGTGCTTGAGCGGCACCCGCTGCTGGTCCTGCTCATTGCGCACCCGGTCGTAGATGAACATCTCGGAGATGCCCGCCGCGAGCTCGCGGCCGTGGTCGCGGCCGATCAGGGTCAACATCATGTCCAGCGGGGCGGTGCCCCCGGAACAGGTGGCGCGGTCACGGTCGATGGAGAACAGTCGGGTGGAGAGCGCGACCTTGGGGAAGGCCTCCTGCATGGCGGCCAAGCACTCCCAGTGCACGCTGGCCTCGAAGCCATCGAGCAGCCCCGCCCGGGCCAGGGCCCAGGTCCCGGTGCACACCGCCCCCAGACGACGCAACTGCCGCGCCTGGGACTGCAGCCAGGCGACATGCTCGCGCTGGACGCTGCGCTGGGGCCCCACCCCGCCGCAGACGATCACCGTGTCCAGCGCCAGGGGCACGGTGGTGGCGGCGTCCGGCGTGACCTGCAGGCCGTCGCTGGCCTTCACCGGGGCGCCGTCGAGGCTCAGGGTGAACCAGCGATAGAGCTCGCGGCCGGCCAGCTGGTTGGCCATGCGCAAGGGTTCGATGGCCGAGGCCAGGGAGATCAGGGTGAAGTTGTCCAGCAGCAGGAAGCCGATGGTCTGGGGGGTAGCGACAGCACGTGAGGCCTGGGGAGCGGTTGTCATTTGGGTACTCCAGCGCAAGTATCTTGAGCCCCTATTCGTTTGTCTTTGCTCTTCGGAATCAGGGCGTTGGGCATGCCGGCCGCGTCAGGTGTCGCTGTCAGGCATGCTCACTGCGAAATGTACCCCGCGTGTCGTTTTTCGGCATGTCAAATTTGCCTATCGGATGGTCACTCCCGGTGGACTGAGACAATCACGCCGCTCATGACTACCCGCATGTCGCTTCTGGATACGTTCCGTCAGGGTAACATGCCGCCCCGCAGGACGGCATGCCCCCTCGGCGCCCTCAGCGGGTCGCGTGCAGGTGCTTGGCGTGGTAGCGCAGGTGGTCGTCGATGAAAGTGGCAATGAAGAAGTAGCTGTGATCGTAGCCCGGCTGGCGACGCAGCGTCAGCGGATGGTCCCGCTCGGCGCACACCGCCTCGAGGCGCTCCGGGCACAGCTGCTCCTCGAGGAAGTCGTCGGCCTCGCCCTGGTCGATGAACAGCGGCTGGCGGGAGGCCCCACGGGCGACCAGCTCACAGGCGTCGTACTGGGTCCAGTTGCCGACATCCTCGCCCAGATAGCCGCCGAAGGCCTTGCGGCCCCAGGGGCATTGGGTGGGATTGACCACCGGCGCGAAGGCCGACACCGAGCGATAGTGCCCTGGCCGACGCAGCGCCAGGATCAGGGCGCCGTGCCCCCCCATGGAGTGACCGCTGATCGCCTCGCGGCCGTTGACCGGGAAGTGCTGGCGGACCACCGACGGCAGCTCTTCGGCCACATAGTCGTACATTCGGTAGTGGTCCTTCCAGGGCGCCTGGGTGGCATTGACGTAGAAGCCCGCCCCGGAGCCGAAGTCATAGCTGTCGTGCTCGCCGGGCAAGTCCAGCCCGCGAGGGCTGGTGTCCGGGCAGACGATGGCGATGCCGAGCTCGGCGGCCAGCCGCTGGGCGCCGGCCTTCTGCATGAAGTTCTCGTCGGTGCAGGTCAGCCCCGACAACCACCACAGCAGCGGTACCCGCTCGGTCTCGGCTTGGGGCGGCAGGTAGATGGCGAAGGTCATCTCGCAGTCCAGCGCCCGGGAGCGATGGCGATAGCGCTTGTGCCAGCCGCCGAAACAGCGGTTGGCCGAGACCAGTTCGAGGTGTTCGGTCATGGTCATGCGTCAATCTCCTGCGGGCAGCTCAGTAATGGAGGACGGTACGGATGCTCTCGCCCTTGTGCAGCAGCTCGAAGGCCTCGTTGATCTTCTCGAAGGGCATGTCGTGGGTGATGAAGTCGTCGATGTTGATCTCGCCCTTCATATAGCGATCCACGTAGCCGGGCAGCTCGGTGCGGCCCTTGACCCCGCCGAAGGCCGAGCCCTTCCAGACGCGGCCGGTGACCAGCTGGAACGGGCGGGTGGAGATCTCCTCGCCGGCCCCGGCCACGCCGATGATCACCGACTCGCCCCAGCCCTTGTGGCAGCACTCCAGCGCCGAGCGCATGACGTTGACGTTGCCGATGCACTCGAAGGAGTAGTCGACGCCGCCGTCGGTCATGTCGACGATCACCTGCTGGATGGGGTCGTTGTACTCCTTGGGATTGACGAAATCGGTGGCGCCGAACTGGCGGGCCAGCTCGAACTTGTCGGGATTGACGTCGATGGCAATGATGCGGCTGGCCTTGGCCATCTGTGCACCCTGGATCACCGCCAGGCCGATGGCGCCCAGGCCGAACACCGCCACGGTGGCGCCCGGCTCGACCTTGGCGGTGTTGAGCACCGCACCGATGCCGGTGGTGACGCCACAGCCCAGCAGGCAGATCTTGTCCATCGGCGCCTCCTTGGAGACCACCGCCAGGGACACTTCCGGCACCACGGTGTACTCGCTGAAGGTCGAGCAGCCCATGTAGTGATGCAGCGGCTTGCCGTCCAGGGAGAAGCGGCTGGTGCCATCGGGCATCAGGCCCTTGCCCTGGGTGGCGCGCACCGCCTGGCAGAGATTGGTCTTGCCCGAGAGGCAGAACTTGCACTGGCCGCACTCGGCGGTGTACAGCGGGATGACATGGTCGCCCGGACGCAGGCCGGTGACGCCCTCGCCCACTTCCTCGACGACCCCGGCGCCCTCGTGACCCAGCACCGAGGGGAAGAGCCCTTCCGGGTCGGCGCCGGAGAGGGTGAAGGCGTCGGTGTGGCAGACGCTGGTGGCGGCCATGCGCACCAGCACCTCGCCGGCCTTGGGGCCCTCGACGTCGATCTCGGCCAGCTCCAGGGGCTTGCCCGCTTCCAGGGCGACGGCGGCGCGTGATTTCATGGTGCGGTCCTCTTCATTCAGGGGGTGGATGATGTCCTTGCAGTCTAGGCAAGAGCGCGCACTCCGATAAACTGCATCAAACTCATCACATTATTGCCATACAGCAACAATCCACGAAGAGGACGCCACATGCAACGCTGGGACCGCGTCGAGGCCTTCGTCGAGGTGGTGCGCCTGGGCGCCTTCAAGGCCGCCGCCGAGCGGCTCAAGGTGTCGAGTTCCCATGTCAGCCGACTGGTCAGCCAGCTGGAGAACCAGCTGGGCACCACCCTGCTCTACCGCACCACTCGGCGGATCCGCCTGACCGAGGCCGGCCGCCTCTACTACCAGCACTGCCAGCACCTGGTCGAGGGCTTCCGCGAGGCCGAGGCCGCGGTCAAGGACCTGCAGGACAAGCCCACCGGGCTACTCGGTCTGACCTGCGCGACGACCTTCGGCGAGCGCTACCTGGCGCCGCTGGTCCACGACTTCATGTGCCGCCACCCGCGGCTCGAGGTGCGCATGCATTTCACCAACCGCCAGGTGGACATCATCGACGAGGGCTTCGACATCGCCATCCGCATGGGCACCCTCAAGGACTCCTCGCTGATCGCCCGACGGCTGTGCGAACGCCGTGAGTACGTGGTGGGCTCGCCGGCCTACTTCACCCGGGTGGCCCAGCCCCACAGCCTCTCCGAGCTGGCCCGGCACCGCTGCCTGGTGGGCTCGCGGGACCACTGGCGCTTCGATGTCGAGGGCGTGCGCCGCGAGGTCCGCGTCGACGGCCCCTGGCACGGCAACTCCGGGCCGGCGCTGCTCGATGCCGCCCTCAAGGGGCTGGGGCTGGCCCAGCTGCCGGACTACTACGTCGAGGACCACCTGGCCCGGGGCGAGCTGATCAGCGTGCTCGATGCCTATCGCCACAGCGACACCGCGGTGTGGGCCGTCTATCCCCGCCACCGCCATCGCTCCCCCAAGGTGCGCCAGTTCCTCGATTTCCTGGTCGCGCATATCGACACCGTGCTGCCCGGCCGCCAGGCCGAAACGACGCGGGGCGCCCCTTGAGGCGCCCCAGTCGTGGCTCGGCCATTGGCCGTCACTTGAAGTTCTTGCGGATGATCTTCTGGATCTCGCCGACGATGCCGCTGCGGAAGCTCAGCACGCAGATCACGAAGATCGCCCCGAGAATCACGCTGACCCAGTTACCCAGCGGCGACTGGGCGAGCTGGGTCTGCAGGCTGACCACCAGTCCCGCGCCCACCAAAGGCCCGAAGAGGGTGCCCACTCCGCCCAGCAGGGTCATCAGGATGACCTCGCCGGACATGTGCCAGTGGGCATCGGTGAGCGAGGCCAGCTGGAAGACCGCCGTCTTGGTGGACCCCGCCAGGCCGGCCAGGCCGGCCGAGATCACGAAGGCCATCAGCTTGTAGGCGTCGACGTTGTAGCTCAGCGACACCGCCCGGGGCTCGTTCTCGCGGATCGCCTTGAGCACCTGGCGCACAGCCGGCTGACCACGCTGAGGTTGTGCTCCACCATCAGCACGGTGCGCCCCTTCGAGACCCGCCGGATCAGCTCGACGATGCGGTCGACGTCCTCGGCCCCATGCCCTGGGTCGGCTCGTCGAGCAGCATCACCGTGGGCTCCAGCGCCAGGGTGGTGGCCACCTCCAGGGCGCGCTTGCGCCCGTAAGGCATCTCCACGGTGAGCACGTCGGCATAGTCCTGGAGGCCGACCTCCTCGAGCAGCGCCAGGGCCCGCTCGTTGAGGGGCTCGAGGGAGCGCTCGGACTTCCAGAAGTGGAAGGAGGTACCGAGGTAGCGCTGCAGGGCCACCCGCACGTTCTCCAGCGCCGTCATGTGGGCGAAGACCGCCGAGATCTGGAAGGAGCGCACCAGCCCGAGGCGGGCGATCTCGTTGGCCCGCATGGCGGTGATGGGCTTGCCGCGATAGAGGATCTCGCCGCGGGTCGGCGGCAGGAACTTGGTGAGCAGGTTGAAGATGGTGGTCTTGCCTGCGCCGTTGGTCCGATCAGGGCATGGATATGCCCTTCCCGAACCTGCAGGTTGACGTCATCCACGGCGGTGAAGCCGCGGAATTCCTTGGTCAACCCGAGAGCCTCGAGCACGAACTCCTGGGTCATGGGACGTCCTCTCGGGACCGCCGAGGCGATCCGCCGTTGCATTGCTGTTGTCGTTGTTGTGGTGCCGAGGTGGCGGTGGTGTCACTGGCGCCGCGGCCAGTATTACCTTTACGTCAACGTAAGCCAGAGGGTCAGGCGCACGGCGGCAACCGCAGAATCGCCGAACTCGACCAATGGCGTAGACGCCCGAAATGCAGCTGCTTGAAAACAAGAAGGCGCGCCACCCGCTCCGGGTCGCGCGCCAGGCAGGACGGCCTTCGCCGCCCGACAGAGATGTGGGATGTCAGCACTCGATGGCGTTGACCGCCAGGCCGCCCTTGGAGGTTTCCTTGTACTTATCCTGCATGTCGGCGCCGGTGTCGCGCATGGTACGGATCGCCTTGTCCAGGGAGATAAAGTGCTCGCCGTCGCCGCGCAGGGCCATCTGGGTGGCGTTGATGGCCTTGACCGAGGCGATGGCGTTGCGCTCGATGCAGGGCACCTGCACCAGGCCGCCCACCGGGTCACAGGTGAGTCCCAGGTTGTGCTCCAGGCCGATCTCGGCGGCGTTCTCCACCTGGCCCGGGGTGCCGCCCAGCACCTCGGTCAGCCCCGCCGCCGCCATGGCGCAGGCCGAGCCGACCTCACCCTGGCAGCCCACCTCGGCCCCGGAGATGGAGGCATTCTTCTTGCACAGGATGCCCACCGCGGCCGCGGTCAGCAGGAAGTCGACCACGCAGCGCTCGTCGGCGCCCTCCTGGAACTTCATGTAGTAGTGCAGCACCGCGGGGATGATGCCCGCCGCCCCGTTGGTCGGCGCGGTGACCATGCGGCCACCGGCGGCGTTCTCCTCGTTGACCGCCAGGGCGTAGGCGTTGACCCAGTCCATCGCCGAGAAGGTCGTGGAGATCAGGTTGGTATCGCTCTCCAGCGCCTCCAGGCGACGATGCAGGGCCCCGGCGCGGCGCTTGACGTTGAGCCCACCGGGCAGCACGCCCTCGCCCTGGAAGCCCTGGTTCACGCACTCCTGCATGGCCTCCCAGATTCGCCACAGCCCGGCACGGATCTCGGCCTCGCTGCGCCAGGCCTTCTCGTTTTCCATCATCAGCTCGCTGATGCGCAGGTTATGCAGGCGGCACAGCGCCAGCAGCTCGGCGCCGCTGTTGAAGTCATAGGGCAGCGCCGTATGGTCGGAATCGAGCTCGCCACGGGCGGCCTGATCCTCGTCGATCACGAAGCCGCCGCCCACCGAGTAGAAGACGTTGCGGTAGAGCTCGCCGGCATGGCCGTGGGCCACCAGGGTCATGGCGTTGGGGTGGTAGGGCAGGCTCTCGTCGTGCCACTGCAGGTCCCGGGCCCACAGGAAGGGGATCGCCAGGTGGCCGTCGAGCAGCAGGGTCTGAGACTCGAGCAGCTCCTCGATGCACGGCGAGACGATGGCCGGGTCGATGGTCTCGGGCAGCTCGCCCATCAGCCCCATGATGGCGGCCTGGTCGGTGCCATGGCCCTTGCCGGTCGACGACAGCGAGCCATGCAGGTGCACCTCGACCCGGGCCACCCGCTCCAGCAGGTCCTGGCCTCGCAGGGCCTGGACGAAGTCGTAGGCCGCGCGCATGGGACCGACCGTGTGCGAGCTGGAGGGGCCGATGCCGATCTTGAAGAGGTCGAAGACGCTGATTGCCATGATGATGCCTCGTGTCTGGGGCCGGATCGCTCCGGTGGCTGGGGCCGGTGGCCATCTTGTTGTCAGTCAGGCTAAAGCCATGTGGCTTTCTGCCTCGATTGGCCTTTATGGTGGAGGCAGGATTGCGCCCCGGCAATCGAGAAAATCTCGTCGATCGTATAGAATGACTAAACCATGAGTCGCCTCCTGAATTCCCAGACCCACGCCTGGCTGAAGGTCTTCGTCGTCAGCGCCCGCCACCTGTCCTTCACCCGGGCGGCGGAGGAGCTGCACGTGACCACCGGCGCCGTCAGCCAGCAGATCAAGCAGCTCGAGGACCGCCTCGGCTTCAAGCTGTTCCGCCGCCTGCCGCGGCGCCTGGCCCTCACCGAGGAGGGCCGGCGCCTGGCCACGGTGGTGGACGAGGCCTACCAGTCGGTGGGGCTCGAGGTGAAGCGGCTGCGCAGCGGCGTGATGAGCGGCATCATCCGGATACGGGCGGTGCCCTCCTTCCTCAACAAGTGGCTGATGCCCCGCCTGCCCCGCCTGCAGGCCCGCTTCCCGGACATCGAACTGCACGTCACCGCCGAGGACAGCAGCATCTCCCTGCGGGAGGGCGACTTCGACCTGGCCCTGGACCTCAACGACGGCCACTACCCCGGCCTGGCCATCACCCCGCTGATGGAGGAGACCATCTTCCCGGTCTGCGCCCCGGCACTGCTCCGCGGGCGACCACCGCTGCGGCGCCCCGAGGACCTGGCCTGGTACCCGCTGCTCCACGACGTCACCGCCTGGCGCGGCAGCCACGACTACGGCGAGTGGGAGCACTACCTGGAGGCCATCGAGGCGCCCCTGGTCAACGTGCGCCGCGGCTACACCTTCAACCGCAACCACCTGACCATGGAGGCGGCCATCGCCGGGATGGGCGTGGCCATCGCCCGCCAGACGCTGATCACCGGCGAGCTGGACAACGGCGCGCTGATCGCCCCCTTCGACCAGCGGGTCGCCACCGGGATGCACTACGGCATCGTCTACGCCAGCGGCGCCCTGGACGATCGCCGCGTCCGAGCCGTGCATGACTGGCTCATCGAGGAGGCCGGGCGCCCCAGTGGAAGCCGTCGACTGGCGCGCGACGGCCGGGCAAGACAGGTATAATTCGCCCTAAATCTCATGGCTTGCACTGCAAGCCATGAGATCTAAACGCTTTACCCTGTTACCACGAGAACATGGATGCCCTCGACAACGCCCCCCGACCGAATCGGTTTTCCCGCCCTCTGCTTGCGCGGCCTGGCCTACATCCTGCTGGTGGGCGCCCTGATGCAGGGCGTGCTGCACGAAGCCCTCGGCCTCACCAGCGAGCAGTTCACTGAGATCGGCTTCACCGAGCTGACCCAGTCCCTGCTGCTGGCCATCGCCACGGCACTGGCGCTGGCGGTGCGCCTGCTCGACCATCGGCTGCCCCATGTGGCGCTGCTGCTGGTCGGCCTGCTCGGCGCCTCGTTGATCCGCGAGCAGGATGCCCTGCTGGACGCCCACGTCTTCGACGGCGCCTGGCAGACCCTGGTCAGCCTGCTGGTGCTGCCGGTGCTGTTCGCGGTGATCCGCCAGCGCCGCGCCTTCGTCGCCGAAGTCGAACGCTGCGCCGGAACCTTCGCCTTCGGCCTGTTCGCCGCCGGCTTCCTGACCACCTACGTGTTCTCGCGGCTCTACGGGCGCAGCGAGCTGTGGCAGGCGATCCTCGGCGAGCACTACCTGCGCACCTTCAAGGACGCCGCCGAGGAAGTCACCGAACTGTTCGGCTACACCCTGCTGGTGCTGGCGATGTTCGAACTGCTGCTGCTGATCCGTCGCTGGCGGCGCGCCGACCGGGACGACACCTCCGCGCCCTGACAAACGACGACGCCCGCAGGCAGGCCTGCGGGCGTCGTCGTCTCGGGGCGGTGACGGGCGTCACTCGTCGAGGAAGGAACGCAGCGGCTCCGAGCGCGACGGGTGGCGGAGCTTGCGCAGCGCCTTGGCCTCGATCTGGCGGATCCGCTCGCGGGTCACGTCGAACTGCTTGCCGACCTCCTCCAGGGTATGGTCGGTGTTCATGTCGATACCGAAGCGCATGCGCAGCACCTTGGCCTCACGGGCGGTGAGCCCGCCGAGCACGTTGCGGGTCGCCTCGATCAGGCCCTCGCCGGTGGCCGAGTCGATGGGCAGCAGCATGGTGCCGTCCTCGATGAAGTCGCCCAGGTGCGAATCGTCGTCGTCGCCGATCGGGGTCTCCATGGAGATCGGCTCCTTGGCGATCTTGAGCACCTTGCGCACCTTGTCCTCGGGCATCTCGAGGCGCTCGCCCAGCTCCTCCGGCGTCGGTTCGCGGCCCATCTCCTGGAGCATCTGCCGGGACACCCGGTTGAGCTTGTTGATGGTCTCGATCATGTGCACCGGAATGCGGATGGTGCGCGCCTGGTCGGCGATGGAGCGGGTGATCGCCTGACGGATCCACCAGGTGGCATAGGTCGAGAACTTGTAGCCACGCCGGTACTCGAACTTGTCCACCGCCTTCATCAGGCCGATGTTGCCCTCCTGGATCAGGTCGAGGAACTGCAGGCCACGGTTGGTGTACTTCTTGGCGATGGAGATCACCAGCCGCAGGTTGGCCTCGACCATCTCCTTCTTGGCTCGCCGGGCCTTGGCCTCGCCGATGGACAGCCGACGGTTGACCTCCTTGATCTCGGTCACCGGCAGCAGCACCATCTCCTCCTCGAAGGCGATCTTGCGCTGGGCGCGCTGGACATCGGCCTTGAGGGGCGCCAGGCGATCGGCGTATTTGGCATTGTCGGCCATGAAATCGTCGAGCCAGTCCTGGCGAGACTCGTTGCCGGGGAAGGCCTTGATGAAGGTCTTGCGCGGCACCTTGGCCTTCTTGACGCACAGCTGCATCACCGCCTTTTCCTGGGCACGCACCTGCTCGACGCTGATGCGCACCTGGCCGACCAGGCGCTCGAAGTGCTTGGGCACCAGCTTGATCGGCGAGAACAGCTCGGCCAGCCGCGCGAGTTCGGCCTGGGCCTCGGCGGAACCGCGGCCATGGGCGTCGATGGCCTGGCGCGCCGCCTCGTTCTGCTCGCGGATCTGCTCGAAACGCGCCTTCGCCTCCTCGGGATCCGGGCCGCCGCCGCTGTCGTCCTCCTCGTCGGCGCTGTCGTCGGCCTCGTCGGCCTCGCCGACCGTGGCCTCGGGCTCCTCGGGAACCTCCGCCTCGGCCACGCCCGGAATCCCCTCGTCGGGATCGATGAACCCCGAGAACAGGTCGGACAGGCGACCCGGCGCCTCCTCGTCCTGGGTGGCATCATAGGCCTGGAGGATGGAGTCCACGGCGCCCGGCAGATAGGCCAGGGCGGACATCACCTCGCGGGTGCCCTCCTCGATGCGCTTGGCGATCTCGATCTCGCCCTCGCGGGTCAGAAGCTCCACCGTGCCCATCTCGCGCATGTACATGCGCACCGGGTCGGTGGTGCGGCCCACGTCGCTCTCCACCGCCGCCAGCGCGGCCACGGCCTCCTCGGCCGCCGACTCGTCGGTGGAATGGTCGGCCATCATCAGGGTATCTTCATCGGGCGCTTCCTCGACGACATTGATACCCATGTCGTTGATCATGCCGATGATGTCTTCCACCTGATCGGGGTCGGCAATATCCTCGGGAAGATGGTCGTTGACCTCGGCATAGGTCAGGAAGCCCTGTTCCTTGCCGCGCGCGATCAACTCCTTCAGACGTGACTGCTGCTGCGCATTTCCAGCCATAGAAACCCTATCTCGACGAAGAAGAATGAAGCACCTGAAGCACTGAGGCGGAGAAAACTCGATAAGCCGAACAGTATAGCGGGGTAGACCGCCCTTTTGCCAGTTCGATGTATTTGCGCGGTCATTCAGGTGTGTTAGGTTGTCAGGTTGCGTCCCGTTCAGGTGACGCTGGTGTATATGGTGATGGTAGGAGGAAAATCAACCCCGTCGCCAATTTCCGGCGATCGCCGCGCGCCCTCCCCGCAGGCGACGGCAAGTCTCACCCCTTGAGTTCCATCAACAGCTCGTTCAGGCGCTGACGCTCCTCCTGCGACAGCCGCTCCCCCGCCTGCATCCGGGCCAGCAGGGCGTCGTACTCCTCCTGAGGCGAGCGCCGCCGGCGATGGCGCTGGAAGTAGGCCACCCAGTTGTCCAGCTCCGTCCCCCGCAGCGCCCTCGGCACCAGGGGCTCGCGACGCGCCAGCCCCGCCAGCCGCTCGCCCTCCGGCGTGCCGTGAAAGTGCGCCAGCAGCACCTGGGCGCTGCGGTAGCGCCCCGCCTTCAGCAGGCGCACCACCTCGCGGCACAGGCCGGCATCCGGGTCGTCCTGGTCGCACCAGTCATCGCTCTCGGGGAGGCGTTCGACCAGCCCCGGGTCGTGGACCAGCAGCTGCAGGGCCCGGGCCATCAACCCGAGCGCCGCCCCGCCGCCGGGCCGCCCGACCAGCGGCGGGGCGACCGTCGCCTCGGGCGGCGCCGCCGGGCCCTCCGACGACTCCGGTGCCGCACCCTCCTCCTTGGCCATCAAGGCCTCGAAGCTTGACTGGTCGACGCCGGTGCGTCGGGAGAGTTCCGTCAGCAGCAGCGACTTCAGCACGCCCTCCGGCAGGCGGCCGATGGCCGCCAGCACCTGGCTGGCGTAGCGTTCGCGCTCCTCGATCCGCTCGAGGTCGCGCCCCTCCGCCGCCTGCTCGAAGAGGAACTCCGACAGCGGGCTGGCACAGGTGATGCGGTCCTGGAAGGCCTCGGGCCCCTCGCGCCGTACCAGGGTGTCCGGATCCTCCCCCTCGGGGAGGAACAGGAAGCGCGCCTGGCGCCCGTCGATCATCTGCGGCAGCACCGTCTGCAGGGCCCGGGTCGCCGCCTGCCGGCCGGCCCGGTCGCCGTCGAAGCAGAACACCACCTCGCCGACCAGGCGGAACAGCCGCGACAGGTGGTCCTCGCTGGTCGAGGTGCCGAGGGTGGCCACCGCGTTGCGGATGCCGAACTGGGCCAGGGCCACCACGTCCATGTAGCCCTCGACGATCACCAGACGATCGAGGCGCGTCTCGGCCTGGCGGGCCTCGAAGAGCCCATAGAGCTCGCGCCCCTTGTGGAAGACCGGGGTCTCCGGGGAGTTGAGGTACTTGGGCTTGGCATCGCCCAGCACGCGACCACCGAAGGCGATGGTCCGACCGCGAATATCGCGGATCGGGAACATCACCCGGTCGCGGAAGCGGTCGTAGGTGCGCCCACTGTCCTCGCGATGCACCAGCAGGCCATACTCCACCTGCACCGCCTCGGTGATGCCCCGCTCACCCAGGTGACGCTTCAGCGCCTCCCAGTCGTCGGGGGCATAGCCGATGCCGAAGGCCTGCTGCACCTCCGGCGACAGGCCACGCCTGGCCAGGTAGTCCCGGGCGCCCTGCCCCTTCGGCATCTTCAATCGCTCGCGAAAGAAGCTCGCCGACAGCTCGAGCAGGTTCACGCCTTCCTTGCGCTTCTTCTCGCGCGCCTGGACACAGGGATCGTCGGCCCCCTCACGGGGCACCTCCAGGCCCAGCCGGGCGGCCAACTGCTCCACCGCCTCGGGGAAGCGCAGCTTGTCGTACTCCATCAGGAAGCGCAGGGCGCTGCCGTGGGCGCCGCAGCCGAAGCAGTGATAGAACTGCTTGTCGGCGCTGACGGTGAACGACGGCGACTTCTCCTGATGGAAGGGGCAGAGCCCCGAATGGTTGCGCCCGGCCTTCTTGAGTTTCACCCGCTCACCGACCACCTCGACCACGTCGACACGGGCCAGCAGGTCATCGATGAAGCGCTGTGGAATCTGACCGGCCATCGAGCCATCCAGGCATGGTTGAAGGTGGCGCGCCGAAAAACGGCGCAAAAACAAGCGGCCACCGAATGGCGGCCGCTTGGCGTCCCTCCCGAGACGGCCCGCGAGAACGCCGGCCGACTCCAGTACGGATCAATAGAGCCGTTCGAAACGCTTGCGCTCGCGCTGAAGCTTCTTCGCGTGGCGCTTGACGGCAGCCGCCGCCTTGCGCTTGCGCTCTGCAGTCGGCTTCTCGTACTGCTCGCGACGACGAACTTCGGAGAGAACACCGGCTTTTTCACAGGAACGCTTGAAGCGACGCAGCGCGACGTCAAACGGCTCGTTATCACGTACTTTGACAGAAGGCATTAAGCACTCACCTACCTTGGAAAACTTGAGTTCGGTTTGAACGCACGCCTTCCGGGGCCCCATCTCGCTCGATCGCGTGACACCGACATCGCCAGGCGAGCCGGTACGAAACGAGGCAATAACGCGGGATGTCGCCCCCGGGCGCACGACCCAGTCTTGCAGCGCACAGCATTCTAGTCGTCGTGAGCGCTCCATGCAAACCGTTTCGCCGGCCCGGCCCCTGCCGCTACCCGGTCAAAAGGCGTAGAATGCCGCCATTTCCGCTGACGGGCCATGACCATGCGTGTACTGGGCATCGAGACCTCCTGCGACGAGACCGGCGTCGCCCTCTACGACACCGAGCGCGGCCTCGCGGCCGACGCCCTCCACAGCCAGGTCGCCATGCATGCCGAATACGGCGGCGTGGTGCCGGAGCTCGCCTCCCGCGACCACACCCGCCGCCTGCTGCCGCTGATCCAGCGCGTACTGGACGACGCCGGCCTGACGCGCTCCCGGCTCGACGCCATTGCCTATACCGCCGGCCCCGGCCTGGTCGGCGCACTGATGGTCGGCGCCAGCACCGCCCACGGCCTGGCCCGGGCGCTGGACATCCCGGTGCTCGGCGTCCATCACATGGAGGGCCACCTGCTGGCCCCCATGCTGGAGGACGCACCGCCGGCCTTTCCCTTCGTGGCCCTGCTGGTCTCCGGCGGCCATACCCAGCTCGTGGAGGTCGCCGGCCTGGGCCGCTATCGGCTGCTCGGCGAGTCGGTGGACGACGCCGCCGGCGAGGCCTTCGACAAGGCCGCCAAGATGCTCGGCCTCGACTACCCCGGCGGCCCCGCGGTGGCACGCCTGGCAGAGGCCGGCGACCCGACGCGGCTGCGCTTCCCGCGCCCGATGACCGACCGCCCCGGTCTGGACTTCAGCTTCTCGGGGTTGAAGACCCATACCCTGACCGCCATCCGCCGGCTCGAGGCGGAGGGTGCCCTGGACGAGGCGGCTCGGGCCGACGTGGCCCGGGCCTTCGAGGACGCCGTGGTCGACACCCTGGCGATCAAGTGCCGCCGGGCCCTGGAGGCGACCGGGCTCAAGCGACTGGTGGTGGCCGGCGGGGTCAGCGCCAATCGGCGCCTGCGCGAGCGTCTGGAGCGGGAGGCCGGCAAGCGCGGCGCCGAGGTCCACTATCCCCGCGGGCGCTTCTGCACCGACAACGGGGCGATGATCGCCTATGTGGGCGCCCAGCGCCTGCTGGCGGGGGAACACGACGAGCCGGGCCGGATGCAGGCGGTGCCCCGCTGGCCGATGGAGACCCTCCAGCCTCCTGCCGGAGGCTGAGACGAGTGGAGAAGGAGGCTGGGAAGAGGGAAGACAGGCAATCCACCTTGCGTCCCACTTCCAGGTACGAAGCACCGGTCTTCCCTCTTCCAGTGGTGCAGCCGCGCTCTTCAAGCTTCCAGCTTATAGTTCCGGCTCATCGCCGCGCCCCAGCCGACGGATATTGAGCACGTGGCGCACCAGCACCAGCAGGGTGAAGACGATCACCACCCAGACATAGTCCGGCGCCAGCCAGATGGCAACCAGGGGGGCCACGGCGGCACTGGCCAGCGAGGCGATGGCCGCGGTGCGCATCCGCCAGGCCAGCAGGCACCACAGCAGCGCACAGCACAGCGCCACCCAGGGGGTCAGCAGCAGCATCACCCCGAAAGCGCTGGCCACGCCCTTGCCGCCGCGAAAACGATACCAGACCGGGTAGCTGTGCCCCAGCAGCACGCCCAGCCCGACCAATCCCTGGGCCCAGGGGGGCAGGCCCAGCAGCATCGCCAGGCCCAGCACCGGCATGCCCTTGGTGGCATCCACCAGCAGCGTCGCCAGGGCCAGGCGACGGCCGTGCAGGCGCAGCACGTTGGAGAAGCCGGGGTTGCCGGAGCCCGCCAGGCGGGGGTCGCCCACCCGGGCCAGCCGACAGACCGTCAGGGCACCGAGCCAGGTGCCGCTGAGATAGCCCAGCGCCATCAACGGCAGCGTCAGTTCGAGTTGTGCCAGCACGACGGTGTCTCGCGGAGGGTTCGGTCACGATTCTGCCAGCCATGGCCCGGCCGGAACAGCCGGCGCCCGCTGTCGTCTCGCGACGCGCTGTCGTACAATCGGCCGCCAATCCGGCACTATCACCGTCCTGCCCACCGCTCGGGGAGCCCTCGATGGATCTCGTACTGATCGAAGCGCTGAAGGTCGACACCGTGATCGGCGTCTACGACTGGGAACGCACCCTGACCCAGACCCTGGTGCTCGACCTGGAACTGGCCACCGACATCCGCCCGGCCGCGGCGGGTGACGACCTCACGCGGACCCTCGACTACGCCGCGATCAGCGCGCGCATCGCCGAGTTCGGCGCCCAGCACCGCTTCGCGCTGGTCGAGACCTTCGCCGAGCGCCTCGCCGAGGCCCTGCGCCAGGAGTTCGCCATTCCCTGGCTGCGCCTCACCCTGCGCAAGCCCGGCGCAGTGCCCGCCGCCGGTGCGGTGGGCGTGCGTATCGAGCGCGGAGCGGGACCCTGATGGCCCGGGTCAGCGTCAGCATCGGCAGCAACATCGAGCGGGAGCACCATGTGCGCGTCTGCCTGGACGCCCTGGCCGAGACCTTCCCGGCCCTGCGCATCTCGCGGGTCTACGAGAGCGAGCCGGTGGGCTTCGAGGACGGCCGCAACTTCTACAACCTGGTCGCGGTGTTCGAGAGCGACTGGTCGGTGGGCGAGCTGCAGGCCTGGTGCAAGCGGCTGGAATTCGCCAACGGCCGGCGCCCGAACAGTCCCAAGTTCAGCCCCCGCACCCTGGATATCGACCTGCTCAGCGTGGATGCCCTGACCGGCGAGCATGACGGCGTGCCGCTGCCCCGGGCCGATATCCTGCACCACGCCTTCATGCTCCGGCCCCTGGCGGAACTGCTGCCCGACACCCGTCACCCGGTTACCGGCGAGCACTATCTCGCGCTGTGGCAGGCCTTCGACGCCGAGGAGCAGCCCCTCTGGCCGGTGTCCTTCGTCTGGCGGGGGAAGGCCCTGTCCGGCGAGGACTGAGGCTCAGCCCTCGGCCAGCACCTCGTCGATCACCGCCCGGCGACGCCGGGCCAGCTCCTCGCCCAGCGCCCGCCCCTTGTAGCCCTCCTCGACCAGCCCCCGGGGCAGGATCTGCGCGGCCAGGCGCCAGGCCAGCGCCAAATCCGCCGCCAGGCCGGGGGCGTCCATGCTGACCAGGGCGATCAGCGGCGACACCCGCTCGGCCCGCCGCCAGGCATCGATGCCGTCGAGCCAGGCCATCACCCTCCCCCCGTCCAGCCGCCCCGCCCGGGCCGCCGCGCACAGCGTCCGGGTCCGGGCCGCCTGATCGGCCAGCCGACGCGGCGCCTTCGGCAGCTTCAGGCGCTCGGCCAGGGTCTCACGCGCCTCGCCCTCCAGGTGTTCCACCAGGCGGGCCCAGCGCCAGCGCGGCTCCTCCTCCGCGGGGATGTCCTCGGGCAGGCATGGCAGCCGCCCCAGGGCCTCGTCCAGCGCCGTGGCATCGGCGGCGAGCTCCGGCATCAGCACCGCCAGGGCCCCGCAGTCGTGGAGCGCCTGGAAGTAGACGTCGGGCCAGGGTTCGCCCAGGGCCTTCTCGGTCTCGACCCAGACCCGCTCGGCCACCAGGTGGGCGAGCTCGCCACTGACCACCAGCTCGTGCATCAGCGCGCGGGTCTCCT
This sequence comes from Halomonas sp. M4R1S46, assembly GCF_025725685.1. Classification (NCBI taxonomy): domain Bacteria; kingdom Pseudomonadati; phylum Pseudomonadota; class Gammaproteobacteria; order Oceanospirillales; family Halomonadaceae; genus Halomonas; species Halomonas sp. M4R1S46. Next base: position 836,347 of record NZ_CP107008.1, on the reverse strand, counting down.
CGGCGATGACGAAGCCGAGCCCGGCATAGCGGGCCAGGAAGCGGGCCGTGCGCAGCACCCGCAGCGGATCCTCGACGAAGGCCGGCGAGACGTGGCGCAGCACCCGGGCCTCGAGGTCGGCGAGGCCGCCATAGGGGTCCACCAGCTCGCCCTCCGGGGTCTCGGCCATGGCATTGATGGTCAGGTCGCGGCGGGCCAGGTCCTGCTCCAGGGTGACCTCGGGGCTGGCCTGGACCTCGAAGCCGGTGTAGCCGTGGCCCGACTTGCGCTCGGTGCGTGCCAGGGCGAATTCCTCGTGGGTCTCGGGGTGCAGGAACACCGGGAAGTCTCGCCCCACGGGCCTGAAGCCGCGCCGCGTCAGGGTCTCGGGCGTGGCGCCGACCACCACCCAGTCGACATCGGTGACCGGCCAGCCCAGCCGGGCGTCGCGCACCGCCCCCCCGACCCGGTAGACCTCGAGCCCCTCGAGGAGGCCGTCACGGCGGCCCGGCATGGCTCAGGCCTCCACCCGCTCGGGATGGCGGTGCTGCCAGCCGGTGAAGCCGCCGTCGAGGCTGTAGACCTCGCCGAAGCCCTGGCCGGCCAGCCAGGCGGCGGCCTGCTGGCTGGAGTGGCCGTGGTAGCAGACCACCACCAGCGGCGTCTCCCGGGGCGTCTCGGCCAGCAGGGCCGGCACACTGTCGTTGTCCAGGTGGCGGCTCCCGGGGATATGGCCGGCGGCGAAGCTTGCCGGGTCGCGGATATCGACCAGGGTGAGGGGCCGGTCCCCCTCGAGCCAGGTGCCGAGGGTGGGAATGTCCAGGTGCTGGAAGGTCGCGGCGGTCATCGGAGTCTCCGGGTCGGGAAGGGAAATCAGTGGCGACCGGGTACGCTGACCCGCTCGCCGGTCGCCAGGTCCAGGGCCGTCAGGGCCCCGCCCCAGATGCAACCGGTGTCCAGGGCCTCGGCCCGCACGCGACTGCCCGGGGTGGTGCCCTGGAGGGCGGCCCAGTGGCCGAACAGCAGCCGGGGATCGTCGTCCCGGGGGTACTGGAACCAGGGTGCGAAGCCCGCTGGGGCACTGTCGAGCCCCTCCTTGGCGGCGAAGTCGAGGCAGCCCCGGGCATCGATGAAGCGCATGCGGGTCAAGGTGTTGACGATCACCCGCAGGCGATCGATGCCGTCCAGGTCGTCGCGCCAGCAGGCCGGCTCGTTGCCGTACATGTCGTGCAGGAAGGCGCCGGAGCGCTCGCTGCCGAGGGCGCTCTCCAGCTCCCCCGCCAGGCGCTCGGCCTGGTCGAGCCCCCACTGGGGCGGCAGACCGGCATGGCTCATCAGGGTATCGCCGTCACGCACCAGCAGCGGACGGCTCTGCAGCCAGTCGAGCAGCGCCTCCCGGTCCGGCGCCTCGAGGATCGCCGCCAGGGTGTCCTTGCGCCTGGCCCGCGCCCCGCCCCGGGCCACGGCCAGCAGGTGCAGGTCATGGTTGCCCAGCACCACCTGGGCCGCCTCGCCGAGGGCCTTGACCTCGCGCAGGCAGGCCAGCGACCCCGGGCCCCGGTTGACCAGGTCACCGGCCAGCCAGAGTCGGTCGCGGCGGGGGTCGAAGGCCAGCCGCTCGAGCAGGGCGACGAATTCGGCGTGACAGCCCTGCAGGTCGCCGATGGCATAGGTGGACATGGGCCCTCCGTGTCGACAGTGGGTGACGGCGCTCAGTGCACCTGGTTGGGACCGGCCAGGCGAAAGGGCGCGATGGCCACCTCGAAGGGCCGCTGGGTGGCGGTGTCGACGCAGGTGAAGGCGCCTTCCATCACGCCCACCGGGCCGTCGAGGATCGCCCGGCTGGTGTAGCGGAAGGTCTGGCCGGGGCCGATCATCGGCTGCTGGCCGACCACGCCCTTGCCCCGCACCTCCTGCACCTTGCCGCTGCCCTGGGTGATCTTCCAGTGGCGCGCCAGCAGCTGCATGCTGTGCCCGGAATGGTTGTGCACCGTGATGGTATAGCTGAACACGAAGCGCTCTTCCTCCGGCGCGGACTCGTCCTCCCGGAAGGCGGGCTCGACGTCGACGCGGATCTCGTCGCCCAGCGATGACGGGGTCATGACGCCTCCCCTTGCGCGGACAGGTGATTGGCGATACGCACGAATTCCTCCACCGTGAGGGTCTGGGGGCGGCGGCCCGGGTCGATGCCCAGGGCCTCCAGGTCGCCGGCGGCGAGGCGCCCCTTGAGATTGTTGCGCAGGGTCTTGCGGCGCTGGGCGAAGGCCTCGCGCACCAGCTGGAACAGCAGCGCCTCGTCCCGGGCCGCCTGGGGCAGGGTCGCATGGGGGCTCAGCCGCACGATGGCCGACTCCACCTTGGGCCGCGGCACGAAGGCCTCCGGCGGCACCGTGAACAGCGACTCGACCCGGCAGTGGTACTGGGCGAGCACCGAGAGGCGACCGCGATCGGTCCCGCCGGGCGGGGCGGCGAGCCGCTCCACCACCTCCCTCTGCAGCATGAAGTGCATGTCGGCCACGGCATCGCCGGCCTCGAGCAGGTGGCCGATGAGGGGCGTGGAGATGTTGTAGGGCAGGTTGCCCACCACCCGCAGCGGCGGCCCGTCGCCGCGCAGGGCCCGGAAGTCGACCTTGAGGGCGTCGCCCTCGTGGATGACGAAGCCCGGCCGGTCGAAGAACTGCACGCGCAGCCCGGGGATCAGGTCACGGTCCAGCTCGATCACCTCGAGGTGGCCCCCCGCCGCCTCGAGCAACGGCTCGGTGAGGGCGCCCTGGCCGGGGCCGATCTCCACCAGCCGCTCGCCGGAGCGGGCACCGATGGCCCGCACCAGCCGCGAGATGATGCCGGGGTCACGCAGGAAATTCTGGCCGAAGCGCTTGCGGGCGCGATGACCCTGGGGGCGGGATGCCATGACTGTGTCCTTCTGTTCGAATCGGAAGCGGTGCCAAGATGAGAAGCGACGATGAGTTATCCCGGGGCTCACCTGCATCTTGCCAAACGCTGGGAAAATGCTCTCACCCCCGACCGCGGCGGGCCATGTCGGCGGCCAGCGCCACGGCCACGGCGAGGCTGCCGGGATCGGCCTCGCCCCGGCCGGCCAGGTCCAGGGCCGTGCCGTGGTCCACCGAGGTCCGCACCCACGGCAGGCCGAGGGTGATGTTGGCGGCGCGGCCGAAGCCGGCGTACTTGAGGACCGGCAGGCCCTGGTCATGATACATGGCCAGCACCGCGTCCACGCCCGCCAGGTGGCGCGGGGTGAACAGGGTATCCGCCGGCAGCGGTCCGTCAAGGGTCAGGCCGTCCTGGCGCAGCCGCGCCAGGGTCGGGGCGATGACCTCGAGCTCCTCGCGGCCCAGGTGACCGCCCTCCCCGGCATGGGGGTTGAGCCCGCAGACGGCGATGCGCGGCGCCGCCACCCCGAACCAGCGCTTGAGGTCGGCGTCGAGGATGCGCAGGATCCGCGTCAGCCGCTCGGGCGTCACGGCGTCGCTGACCTCGCGCAGCGGCAGGTGGGTGGTGGCCAGGGCCACCCGCAGCGCGCTGCCGCCCCGCCAGCCGGCGGCCTCGGCATGCAGGGCCCGGTCGGTGGCGAGCATCATCACCACCTCGTCGACCGCACAGGCGTCGCGCAGGTATTCGGTATGGCCGCGGAAGCCGGCATGGCCGGCCTCGAGGATCACGGCCTTGTGCAAAGGCGCGGTGACCAGCCCCGCGGCCTCGCCGTCGCGACAGCCGTGGATGGCCCGGTCGAGGGTCTCGAGGACATAGTCGGCGTTGCGGGTGTCGAGCACGCCCGGCCGGCAGGGCGCGCGCAGGGGCACCGGCCAGACCGGCAGGCGCCCCGGGCAGGGCGCCGGCGGCGCCTCGTGCGGGGCCAGCTCGACCACCTCCAGGGGCCGGCCGAGGGCCGCGGCCCGCTCGACCAGCAGGTCGGGATCGCCCACCGCCACGACCCGGTGGTCCGCCGTACCGGCGGCCGGCGTATCGGTGGCCAGCATCACCGCGAGCTCCGGGCCGATGCCGGCCGGCTCGCCGGTGGTCAGCGCCAGCACCGGGGACGCCCTCATGAGCCGGGCTCGAGCCGCTCGTCGATGAAGGCGTCGGCCCGGATCTCCTGGATCCAGGCTTCCATCTCGTCGCTCACCTTGCGCTGGAACAGCGCCTCGCGGGCCTGGTCACGGCTGACGCTGCCGCCCTGCTGCTCGATGTAGCGCTCCACCTCCCGCTCGGAGAGGTTCACGCGACTGGCCACGCGACGCTGCTGCAGCTCGCGCATCAGCAGCTCGCGGCGCACCTGGTCGCGGACCACACCCAGGGACAGGCCGTCGGCCTCCAGGGCGTCGGCGAACTGCTCGAGGGTCATGTTGTTGCCCTCGGCGATGGCCCGCACCTGGCGGTTGAGTTCGGTGTCGTCGACGCTGAGGTTGGCCTCGCGGGCCATCTGCAGCTGGATCTCCTCGACGATCATGCGATCGAGCACCTGCTCGCGCAGCGCCGCCTCGGGCGGCAGCTCGACGCCCCGGGCCCTCAGCCGGTTGCGCGTCTGGGCGAGGCGATCCTCGAGCTGGGAGGCCATGATGGCGCCCTCGTTGACCACCGCCACGATGTGGTCCAGCGGCTGACGCGCCTGGGCCAGGCCGGCCAGGGGCGTCAGGGCGAGGCACAGGCCCAGCATCAGGGTGGCGAGTTGTCGACTGCGCATGTCTGTCTTTCCTCTCATCGGTGTCGGTTGCCTCAGGGTCGGCCGAAGGCAGTACTGCGATAGCCCGGGATCGCCTCCCGGAAATGGGTGTCCGCCTCGCCACCGACGCCGCCGAGCCCCTTGAACACGAAGCGCAGGAAGAAGCCGCGGTCGGTGGTGTCGTCGGCGATGGTGTTGGCGGTGTCCTCGTCGTCGATCCACTCCCGCCAGACCAGCTGCAGACCATAGCAGCAGTCGTTCCACTGCACACCCGCCAGTTGCTCCAGCATCCGGTCGTTGGTGTTGTCGTAGAGCACCCGGCCGATCACGTCGAGCCGCGGCGTGGCCTTGAGGGCGAAGGATAGGTCGTAGTCCTCGCGGTCATAGCCGCGCACGTCCTCCGCGTCCTCGGCGGGGGAAAAGCCCTCGAGCTCCCAGTTATAGCCAAGGTTCAGCACGTGGCCGGCATCGGCCCGGTACTGCAGTCCCAGGGAGGTGCGCTCGGTGCGCGACAGGTGGTCGTCGTAGAGCCACTCCCAGCGGGTGCGCCAGTGGTCGGTGACCCGCCAGTCGAGGCGGGTCACCCAGGGCGAGCGGTCCCGGGTGGCGTCGTAGAAGCGCGGGAAGTTCTGTTCGCTGGGCAGGGTGTCGGGATCGCCGCCCAGGTCGATGGTGCGGTCCTCGAAGTAGACCGCCTGCCCCACCCCCAGGGAGAGCCGCTCGCGGCCGCTGGCATCCTCCAGCAGGCGCGACTCCGTGCCGTAGGAGAAGCGATTGAGATCGCCGACCCGATCCCCCCCGGTGAAGCGATACGGCGACCACAGCTGGTTCCAGGAGAAGGCCCGCTCCTTGGTGTCGAAGTCGGGGAAGTCGCTCTGGTCCCGGGCCGGCACATAGGCATAGTTCAGGCGCGGCTCCAGGGTCTGGCGGAAGGCGTCACCGCCCAGCGCCAGGTCGCGCTCGAAGACCAGGCCGCCGTCCAGTGAGGCGATCGGCACGGTCTGCGACGGCCCCTCGGAACGCTCGGTGTCGCGCGCCCCGTAGTCGAGGTCGTAGGCGATATGGGCCAGTTCCAGGCGCGGCTCGAGAAAGCCCCAGGTGTCGTCGAAGCGCCAGCCCGTGGCGGGCGTCAGGCGCAGGCGCGAGCCGTTGGCCGCCTCGCGGATCGGGATCGTTCGCTGGCCGTCCCGGAAATCGTAGCGCCCATTCTCGTCGCCCTCGATATCGCGCCAGAAGTAGGTCAGGTTGGAGCCCCACTCCTGATAGAAGCCCGTGTCCTGGCGCCAGCGGGCATTGGCGGTCAGGCTCGGCAGCCGATAGAAGGGCTTGTCGCCCTCGTCGAGCGGGTCCTCGAGCTTCTGGTAGCCCTGGGCCTTGGCCTCGAGCCGCCAGACGTCGCCCCGGTAGTCGAGACGGGCCAGCCGGGCCAGGCTGTCGGTGTCCTGTTCGCCGAAGGTGAGGCCGAAGTCGTCGAAATAGGCCCCGTCACTGGCCGCCCCGTAGCGCAGCTGGTAGCGGGTGCGGGGGTCGAAGCGGCCGGCATGCCGGGCATCGATGTACCAGCGGGCGTCGCCGTTCTCCAGTTCGGAGCCCGCCGAGGCCTCCTCGCCGGCCAGACGGTCGTCGGCGATGTAGGCGCCCTCGAGGGTGCCGGCGTCGCCGGGCAGCAGGTAGCGGTATTCGGCGCCCATCAGCCAGCCGCGGTTGCTGATCCAGCGCGGCGTCAGGGTGGCGTCCTGGTTCGCGGCGATGTTCCAGTAGAACGGCTGGGCATAATCGAAGGAATCGCCGGAGAAGCCCAGGGTCGGCCACAGGAAGCCGGTCTGGCGGCGGTCGTCCAGCGGAAAGCGCACCCAGGGCCAGTAGAAGACCGGCACCTTGCCCACCTCGAGCCGGGCATGGGTGGCGGTGCCGTAGCCGCGCTGGCGATCCAGCAGGATGTCGTTGCCGACCAGGCGCCACAGGTCGCTGCCCGGCTCGCAGGTGGTGAAACTCGCCTCGGTCAGCCGGTAGCGGTCCTCGGCGACCCGGGCCAGGCGCACCGCATCGCCGCGCAGGCGCTGCTCGTGGGCCACGTAGTGGGCGGTGTCGATGCGCGCATCGTCACTCTCCAGGGAGAACTCGGCGGCCGCGCCGCGCACCAGCAGGTTGCGGTCGCGCAGGGCCACCGGCCCCTCGGCGAAGACCCGCTCCCGGGAGGCCGGCAGGCGCACCCGCGGCGCCTCCAGCTGGGTGTCGCCGCGGCGCAGCACCACCTCGCCGTTGAGGAGGGTCTCGCCGTCCGCCCCGTACTGGCCGCTGTCGGCCTCGCTGGCCACGCGCCCCGCCGGGGGCGCGGCCAGGCGGTAGTCCGGCACCACGTAGCGGCCCCGGCACAGGGCGCCGGCCGGGCGGTCTTCGCCCCAGGGCCGCCAGTCGAGCTGCGCCGCCGGCAGCGACTCGGGGGGCGCCGCCAGCAGGGGGCTCGCCATCACGCTGGAGGTCACTAGGCCTGCCAGGGCCGTCCATGAGGGTCGCTTGCCCATGTTCCACGATGTCCTTGGCCGGGGGAATCGGTATTATACAGGCCCCGTGCGACCTGTGCCGCCGACGAGCCCCTGTCTTCGCCGACGACGTCGGGCCTCAGCATGCGGCGCCGCCCCGGGGCCGTCAACCGACGCCCCGCCACCCGACGACCGAGAGGTGAAGATGCCACAGGCCGATGCCCTCCCGCGCCACCAGCGATTGCGCCACTGGGCCGCCGCCCGCCACGGGCTCGCCCCCGAGGCCCTCGACCTGCGCCTGGCCGCCGGCGATGCCAGCTTCCGACGCTACTTCCGCCTGACCCTGCCCGACGGCACCACCCGCGTGCTGATGGACGCGCCGCCGGCCCGGGAGGACAGCGCCCCCTTCGTCGCCATCGCCCGGCGCTGGCGGGAGGCGGGGCTGCCGGTGCCGGCGCTGCACGGCGTCGACCTCGCGGCCGGCTTCCTGGAGCTCGACGACCTGGGCGACACCCCCCTGCAGGCCGGCTTCGACGGCGACGACGGCCCGGCGACCCTGGCCTGGCACGAGCGCGCCCTGGCCCTGCTCGACGCGCTGCAGACCCGCACCCGCCCGGACGGGCTGCCGGCCTACGACGCCGAGCTGCTGGGGCGGGAGCTGGATCTCTTCCCCGAGTGGTGCCTGGGGCGCTGGCTGGCCCTCGAGACGCCGCCGGGCTGGCCGGCGCTGCGCCAGGCGCTGATCGACGCCGCCCTGGCCCAGCCGGTGGTCACCGTGCACCGGGACTTCGATGCCATGAACCTGATGGTCCAGGACGACCGGCTGTACCTGATCGACTTCCAGGACGCCGTGGCCGGCCCGCTCAGCTATGACCTGATCTCGCTGCTGCATGGCCGCTACTGTCGCTTCGCGCCGGCGCGGCGCGCTGCCTGGATCGAGGCCTTCCGGCGGCGGGCCGTGGCCGACGGCCGGCTGCCGGCCACGCTCTCGCCCGAGGCCTTCCGGGGCCAGGCGGCGGCCATGGCCGCCCAGCGCGCCCTCAAGGTGCTGGGCATCTTCTGCCGCCTGACCCTGCGTGATCACCGCGAAGGGTACCTGGCCCGCCTGCCGCACTTCCTCGCCCACCTCGAGGACGCCCTGGTCGAGCTCGACGGCCAGTCGGCCTTCCGGGCCTGGCTCGCCGAACGCTTCCGCCCCACGCTGATGGCACGCCTCGCCGCGGACGGGCTCGACCGGGAGGCGTCGGCATGAAGGCGATGATCCTGGCCGCCGGCCTCGGCACCCGCATGCGACCGCTCACCGACCACTGCCCCAAACCGCTGCTGCCGGTGGCCGGCAAGCCGCTGATCGTGCACCACCTGGAGCGGCTGGCGGCCGCGGGCATCGTCGATGTGGTAATCAACGTCAGCTATCGCGCCGAGCAGATCATCGCGGCCCTGGGCGACGGCCGAGACTTCGGCGTGCGCATCGCCTGGAGCCGCGAGGAGGCGCCCCTGGAGACCGGCGGCGGCATCCGCCGCGCCCTGCCGCTGCTCGGCGAGGCGCCCTTCTGGCTGGTCAACGGCGACGTCTGGTGCGACGTCACACCGCTCGCCATGGCACCGCTGGGCGACGACCTGGCACGCCTGGTGCTGGTGGACAACCCCGACCACCACGCGGAGGGCGACTTCCACCTCGACGCCGCGGGGCGGGTCCGCGAACGGGGCGAGCCCCGGCTGACCTATGCCGGCCTGGCGCTGCTCGACCCGGCCCTGGTGGCCGACCGGCCCGACGGCGCCTTCGCCCTGGCGCCGCTGCTGCGCGCGGCCATGGCCGAGGGCCGGGTCGGCGGCCACCACCATCACGGCCGTTGGGTCGACGTGGGCACCCCCGCGCGCCTGGCGGCCCTGGACCGGGCCCTCGGCGGGGCCGGGGGCTGAGTCGGCGGCCAGCAGCTGCTATGCTGCCTGACCCCATGCCGGGCCATTCGCATCCACCATTGAGAGAAGGAACCCCTGCCCATGAAAGCCAGCGTCAAGTGGACCGACGGTCGCCAGTTCGTCGCCGAGGCCGGGAGCGGCCACAGTGTGGTCATCGACGGCCCGCCCGACCACGGCGGCCGCAACACCGGCCCGCGGCCCATGGAGATGCTGCTGATGGGGCTGGGGGCCTGCACCTCCTTCGACGTCCTGGAGATCCTCGAGAAGTCCCGGGCCCCGGTCAGCGACTGCGTGGCCAGCGTCGAGGCCGAACGCGCCGACAGCGTGCCGAGCGTGTTCTCCAGGATCCACGTACACTTCACCGTCAGCGGACAGGGCCTCAAGGAGAAGCAGGTCAAGCGGGCCGTGGAGCTGTCCGCCGACAAGTACTGCAGCGCCTCGATCATGCTGGCCAAGGGGGGCGTCGAGGTGACGCACTCCTTCACCATCGTCGAGGACTGAGGGGGAACACGGTAGCGGCGCCTGCGATTCGTCACGTGACGGTGACGCGGGGCAGCGAAAAAAATGGGGGCCGGCGGGTGCGCCGTCATCGGTGGCTGTGCATAATACGCGCCTTTCGAACGCCTGGGTTCCGGCGCCACACGTCGGGATGACATCATCTGCCACAGAGGGAGGCTCGGACGTGACCGACAATCTCCGACTCCACGGGTTCAACAACCTGACCAGCTCCCTGAGCTTCAACATCTACGATATCTGCTACGCGAAGACCGAGGAGCAGCGCAGGGCCTACATCGACTACATCGATGAGCTCTACAACGCCGAGCGGCTGACGCAGATCCTCAAGGATGTGACCAACATCATCGGCGCCCATGTGCTCAACATCTCGCGGCAGGACTACGAGCCCCACGGCGCCAGCGTGACCATCCTGATCGCCGAGCACGAGTTGGAGGAGACCGATCCGGAGCAGCTCGAGCCGGGCCCGGGCCCGCTGCCCGAGACCGTGGTCGCCCACCTGGACAAGAGCCACGTCACGGTGCACAGCTATCCGGAATCCCACCCGGACAACGGCATCAGCACCTTCCGCCTGGATATCGACGTCTCCACCTGTGGCCACATCAGCCCGCTCAAGGCGCTGAACTACCTGATCCACAGCTTCGATTCCGACATCGTGACCATGGACTACCGGGTGCGCGGCTTCACCCGGGACGTGGACGGCAGGAAGCTGTTCATCGACCACGACATCACCTCCATCCAGGACTACCTGGCCGAGGACACCAAGCAGGCCTACCAGATGATGGACGTGAACGTGTACCAGGAGAACATGTTCCACACCAAGATGCTGCTCAAGGACTTCGAGCTGGAGAACTACCTGTTCGGCACCTCCCGGCGGGACATCACCTTCGAGGAGGCCCGGGACATCGAGGGCCGTTTGCGCAAGGAGATGCTGGAGATCTTCTACTCCCGCAACATGGATTGACCCGCCGCTGTGCGGCGGAGCTTTAAGCCTTAAGCTTGAAGCTGGAAGAAAAAGCGACCCCCCACCTCGGCCTGACCGAGGTGGGGGTTCTGTCTTTGGGGTTTCTTCAAGCTTACGGCTTCAAGCTTAAAACTTGTACACGGACTTGGTCATCACCCGGGACGCGAGCGTCATGCCCGCCTTGACCGGCCCCGGGAAGCGGGCGCCGCCGGCCTCCAGGGCCTGCTGGGCGTGATGGGCGTGATGGGCCTCGTCGATGGCCATCTGGCGCAGCACCGCCCGGGAGCGGTGGTCGCCCGGCGGCAGCTCCGCCATATGGGCATCGAGATGGCGGCCCACCTGCTCCTCGGTGGCCGCCACGAAGCCCAGACTGACGCGATCGCCGACGGCACCGGCCACCGCCCCGATGCCGAAGGAGGCAGCGTAGAACAGCGGGTTGAGCCGGCTGGTGTGGCCACCGAGCTCCTGCAGGCGGGCGTCGCACCAGGCCAGGTGATCGATCTCTTCCTGGGCGGCGGCCTCCATCTGCCCGCGGATCTCGGGCAGCTTGGCGGTCAGCCCCTGCCCCTGGTAGAGCGCCTGGGCGCAGACCTCGCCGGTATGGTTGATGCGCATCAGCCCCTCGGCATGACGACGCTCCTCGTCGCTCAGGTGGTCGTCGTGGACCTCCGGCGTGGCCGGCGAGGGCCGCGAGGGCTGGGCGGCGCGGGGCACCAGGGTGCGCAGCACGGCATCGAACTGGCGGACCAGGTCATCGGCGCGAGAATACTGACGGTTCATGACACCCCCTTGATCGGTCGTGGCGACATTGTAACCGAGTCGCCGCTCGCCGAGCAGGCCCCATGAGGCGACGCCGCCCCGAGGGGCGGCGTCGTGGGCATGCACCCGATGCGTCGAGCGCTAGGGGCGCGCGGCGAACCGCGGAGCGCCGGCTAGCCAGCCGGCCAAGTGAAGCGACGACCGCCCATCAGGTGCATGTGGATATGATAGACCGTCTGGCCGCCCTGCTCATTGCAATTCATCACCACCCGATAACCGTCCTCGGCGAAGCCGGCCTGCTTGGCCAGTTGGGCGGCGGTGAACTGCAGGCGCCCCACCAGGGCCAGGTCGCCGTCCTCCTCGATGTCGTTGAGGGTGGCGATGTGCCGCTTGGGCACGATCAGCAGGTGGGTCGGGGCCTGGGGATTGAGATCCTTGAAGGCCAGCACCTCGTCGTCCTCGAAGACGATGTCGGCGGGGATCTCGCGCTCGATGATCTTGCAGAACAGGCAGTCCATGGATTCGGGCTCCTCGGCGGTTGGCTCGGGTGGCGGTCAGCGGAAGCGCCGCTGGGCCAGCAGGTGGCGCACCAGCGGCCCCAGGATCAGCTCCATGGCCAGCGGCAGGCGCGACCCCGGGACCACCAGGGTGTGGGGCCGGCTCATGAAGGCATCCTGGATCATCGACAGCAGGTAGGGGAAGTCCACGGTGGCGGGGTCGCGGAAGCGGATCACCACGAAGGACTCGGCATCGGTGGGGATGTCCTGCACCTCGAAGGGGTTGGAGGTATCCACCGTCGGCACCCGCTGGAAGTTGATATGGGTGCGCGAGAACTGCGGCTGGATATAGCGCACGTAGTCGTCCATGCGGCCCAGGATGGTGTCGATCACCGCCTCCTGGGAATAGCCCCGGTAGCGCATGTCGCGGTCGATCTTCTGGATCCACTCCAGGTTCATGGTCGGCGCGACCCCCACCAGCAGGTCGACATGACGGGCGATGTCGTGCTCGGCGGTGACCAGGCCGCCATGCAGGCCCTCGTAGAACAGCAGGTCGGTGCCCGTGGGCAGCGGCTGCCATTCCGTGAAGGTGCCGACCTGGTAGCCGGCCTCGATCATCGCCTTGTCCTCGGCGTGGATGTAGTGCCGATAGGTCCCGGCGCCCGTGTCGCCGTACTCCTGGAAGAGCGTGTCCAGGTGGTCGAGCAGGTTGGCCTCCACGGCGAAGTGGGAAAGCTCGTCCTTGCGCTCGGGCTCCTCGCGGAAGATCCGCGCCAGCTCCTGGCGGGTATAGCGATGGAAGGCGTCGCCGTCGACGAAGGCGGCATGCACGTCCTCGCGGGCGAACATGCGCTCGAAGGTCCGCTTGACCGTGGTGGTGCCGGCCCCGGAGGAGCCGGTCACGGCGATGATCGGGTACTCTCGGGACATCAGGCCGCTCCCGTCAGGCAGTCACGCACCGCGCCGGGGATCGGCACCGGACGGCCCCCCGCCGGGTCCACCAGCATCAGGTTGAGGCGGGCGGTGGCGACGATCGCCGCGTCCGCCTCGCGACGGACGCGGTGGTAGACGGTGATGGCCTTGCGCGAGGGTGCCGGGATCGCGGTATCGACCACCAGGGCGTCGGGCCAGCGGGCCTCGGCCCGATACTGCACCGCGAGGTCCGCGGCCACGCTGGGGTAGCCGCCCATGTCGCCCTCGGCGAGCCCCAGTGCCGCCAGCGCCGAGATGCGCGCCTCGTGGAGCAGCGACACCAGGGCATCATGGCCCAGGTGACGGCCATAGTTCATGTCGGTGACCCGCACCGTCAGCGGGTGGCGATGGCGAATATCCGCCTCGGGAAAGGCCAGTCTGACGCGCTCCATGCAGCCTCCTTGTTATTGTCTGGCGGCAGTACGGCTCGAACATTGCCCCACGTGGCTCGCGCCCTCGCGCGGCACCCGATGCAACATCCGGGCTTAGCCCTCGCCGCACTCGCGGGCGATGGCGCGGTGGGCGATGTCGCGGCGATACAGGGCCTCGGGCCAGTGGATCTCGGCCACCCCCCGGTAGGCCAGGTCGCGGGCCGCGGAGACGCCCTCGCCCAGGGCGGTGACGCACAGCACCCGGCCGCCGGCGGTGACCACCTCGCCCTGCTCGCCCTCGGCGGTGCCGGCGTGGAAGACCTTGCAGCCGGTGGCCTCGGCCGCCGCGAGGCCCTCGATGGCGTCGCCCTTGCGGTAGCTGCCGGGATAGCCGCCGGCGGCCATCACCACACCCACCGCGGCCCGCTCGTCCCAGTCGCAGCCGAGCCCGGCCAGCTCGCCGCGGGCCCCGGCCAGGCACAGCTCGGCGAGGTCCGAGGCCAGGCGCAGCAGGATCGGCTGGGTCTCGGGGTCGCCGAAGCGGCAATTGTACTCGATCACCCGGGGGTCGCCCGCCCCATCGATCATCAGGCCGGCATACAGGAAGCCGGTATAGGGGTGGCCCTCCTCGGCCATGCCCTGCACGGTGGGCCGGATGACCCGCGCCATGATGCGCTCGAAGACCGCGTCGGTGACCACCGGCGCCGGGGAGTAGGCGCCCATGCCACCGGTGTTGGGGCCGGCGTCGCCATCGAAGGCGCGCTTGTGGTCCTGGCTGGTGGCCAGGGGCAACACCGTCTCGCCGTCGACCATGACGATGAAGCTGGCTTCCTCGCCCTCGAGGAACTCCTCGATCACCACCCGGGCCCCGGCGTCACCGAAGGCATTGGCCTCGAGCATGTCGCGTATCGCGGCCTCGGCCTCGTCCTGCGTCATGGCCACGATGACGCCCTTGCCGGCGGCCAGGCCGTCGGCCTTGATGACGATGGGCGCGCCCTTCTCGGCCAGGTAGGCGAGTGCCGGCTCCACCGCCACGAAAGTGCGGTACTCGGCGGAGGGGATGGCATGGCGCGCCAGGAAGTCCTTGGTGAAGGCCTTGGAGCCCTCGAGCTGGGCCGCGCCGGCGGTGGGCCCGAAGATCGCCAGCCCCGCCTCGCGGAAGCGATCCACCACGCCCGCCACCAGCGGTGCCTCGGGGCCGACGACGGTCAGCGCGACGTCCTCGTCCCGGGCGAAGGCCACCAGGCCGTCCAGGTCGTCGACGCCGATGGCCACGTTCTCGAGTCCCGGCTCCCGGGCGGTGCCGGCATTGCCGGGCGCCACGAAGACGGTGTCGACCCGGGGCGACTGGGCGACCTTCCAGGCCAGGGCATGTTCGCGGCCACCGCCGCCGATGATCAGAACCTTCATCCGCTGCTCTACCTCAATACCTCGGGGAAACATCGCGGCATTATGTCAGAAACCGCTCCCGACCGCCGCCCCGGGTGGCCTCACTTGTCCTCGGAGTCGTCGCCCTTCTTGCCGGAGCCGCCGAGGTTCTGCTGCCAGAAGCGCATGTTCTCCTCGGCCAGCTCGCGCATCATCTCCATCGGGGTGTGGCGCATGGCCTGCTGCCACTGGTCCTGCATGCGCTTCTGCTGCTCCAGCATCAGCCGGGTGCCCTGCTCCAGGTAGCGTGCCAGGGGCAGGGGCTGGGCCATGTCGTAGACGCGGATGAACTGGGCCAGCAGGTCGTTGGAGAACACCTCGGCATCGCCGCCGGCCTGTTCCTGCTCGATGATGATCGTCAGCAGGATGGTCCGGGTCAGGTCCTCGCCGGACTTGGCATCCTCGACGCGAAAGGGCACCTCGTCGAGGATCAGGCCCCGCAGATCCTCGAGGGTCACGTAGCGGCTCTGTTCGGTATCATAGAGCCTGCGGTTGGCATACTTGCGAATCACGCGCACGGCGATGCTCCTTGTCGTGGCAGGTGGGCGGTCGCCCCCTTATGCAGGTATTGTGCACCGCGCCACCATCCATGCAAGGCAAAAGGCATCACGAGGCCCCATGAACCTGATCCTGCTCTCGCCCGAGGACATCGAGAACGACCGCCTGGCGCGGGTCCGCGACCCCCGTCGCCTGGCGCACCTGACCGAGGTCCACCGGGCCCGGGCGGGCGATGTCATGACCCTGGGCGTCGCCGGCGGCCGGCTGGGACGCGGCGAGCTGCTGACCCTCGACGCGCACGAGGCGGTGTTCGACGTGGCCGGCCTCGACCAGGCCCCGCCGCCGCCGCTGCCGGTGCATCTGGTACTGGCCCTGCCGCGCCCACGCATGCTGGCCAGGACCCTGGAACATGTCACGGCGCTGGGCGTGAAGGAACTGACCCTGCTCAACACCCGCCGGGTCGAGAAGAGCTACTGGCAGTCGCCGGAGCTCGGCGACGACAAGATCCGGCGCCACCTGGTGCTGGGCCTGGAACAGGCCCGGGACACCCGGATGCCGACGGTGTCGCTGGCCAAGGGCTTCCGGCCCTTCGTCGAGGACCGCCTGCCGGCGCTGCTGGCGGGTCGCCAGGGCCTGCTGGCCCATCCGGGCATGGCGGAAGCCTGCCCGCGCGGGATCGAGGCCCCCACCCTGCTGGTGGTCGGGCCGGAGGGCGGCTTCATTCCCTGGGAAGTGGAGCGGCTGCTCGCCGCCGGCTGCCGGGGCATCCACCTCGGCCCGCGCATCCTGCGGGTGGAGACCGCCGTGACCGCCCTGCTCAGCCGGCTGTTCTGAGCGCGGCTCAGTCCTCGTCGCCGGCCTCCCGCCGGTCGGGCGCGTGAGGCACCCGGGGCGAGTCCTCGTCGCAGTCCGCCTCGGTCAGGAAGGTCTCGCGCACGTCCAGCCGGCCGAGGTGGCCGATGGTGCGACGCCCCAGCAGCATCGGGTAGGTCATCTCCTCGCGATTGCGCAGGCTGAACTCCTCCTCGTAGCGGGTCTCCCCCACGCAGATGTCCATCAGCACCACCAGCCGCTCGTCGCGGCCGCCGGCGCCGCGCACCACCATGTCGCGGTAGAGGGGACGCTCCAGGGTCATCGAGAAGGTCTCGCCGGAGTCCTCGTCCTCGAGCATCAGCCGAAAGCGCACCCATTCCTCCCCCGCCTTCTCGAAGGTCTCGATGTGGCGGGCGTCCAGCGACGAGGTCAGGGCCCCGCTGTCCAGCTTGGCCTTGACCGCCACGTCCCAGGGCGCCAGCGTCACCGTCTCGATCCAGCCCACCACCCGGTCGGGGGCGGCAGCCGAGGTCAGGGCCGGCCACAGGGCCACGGCCAGCAGCAGGGGGCGAAGGATGGCGGTCATGCGAGGTCTCCTGAGGGTCATGCTGGGGATCAGAGGGGCTGGCGCCGCAGGCGCTCGAGCAGGCCGAGGGTGGCGAAGCCATCGGGGACCAGGCCGAGCCGGCGCTGGAAGGCGCGCAGGCCGCGCCGGGTGTTCGGCCCGAGGATGCCGTCCGGCGGGCCGACGTCGTGGCCGAGGGCGTTCAGCCGACGCTGCATCTCGCTCACCTGAGCACGCTTCAGCGGCGGCTCCTCCCGGGGCCAGGCGCCCTGGATGGCGTCGCGCCCGGCCAGGACGTCCGCCAGGCTGGCCACCGCCAGGGCATAGCTGGTGGCATTGTTGTAGCGGCGGATGACGCGGAAGTTGTGGCCGACCAGGAAGGCCGGCCCCCGGGCCCCCGCCGGGGCGATCACCGCGGCGGCGGCGAGGTCCGGCAGCGGCCGGCCCTGCCGGCCCCGCACGCCGGCGGCGGCCCACTCGGCACTGGCGCGACGGACCGCCGGATCGGCCAGGCCGTGGTCGAAGTCCGCCGGCAGCACGACCTCCGCCCCCCAGGGCTCGTCCTCGCGCCAGCCGGCATTGTCGAGGTAGTGGGCGGTGGAGGCCAGCACATCGGGAATGCTGCCCCAGATGTCGCGACGCCCGTCGCCGTCCCCGTCCACCGCATGGGCCAGGAAGCTCGAAGGCAGGAACTGGGTGTGGCCCATGGCGCCGGCCCAGGAGCCGACCATGCGCGCCGGGGCGATGTCACCGGCCTCGATGATGCGCAGGGCCGCGATCAGCTCGTCCCGGGCGAAGTCGCGGCGGCGCCCCTCGTAGGCCAGGGTGGCCAGGGCCTCGAGGATCGAGAAGTCGCCGAGATAGTCGCCGTAGCTGCTCTCGATGCCCCAGATGGCCACCAGGATCTCGGCCGGCACCCCGTAGCGCCGGGCCGCCTCCCGGGCGGCGACCCGATGCTCGGCCAGACGCGCGCGGCCGTTGCGGATCCGGGACGGGGAGACGGCGCTGTCCAGGTAGGTCCAGATCGGGCGGACGAATTCCGGTTGGCGGCGATCCAGCTCGATGACCCGGGGGCGGTAGCGCAGGCCGTCCAGGGTCCGCTCCAGGGTCGCCTCCGCGATGCCCGCCGCCCGGGCCCGCTCCCGGAAGGACGCCCGCCAGGCCTCGAAGCCGGCCGCCTCCGCCCGCTCGGCGGCCGGCGCGTCGCTCGCGGCGACGGGATCGGGCGAGGCGGCCCGGGCCTGGCAACCCGCCAGGGCAACACACAGCAGGGCGAGCGAGAGGATCCTGGGCATCATGGGGTGACGTTCCTTGGCGACATCAGGCCGACGATCATCGCGCAGAACGCCGTCTCAGGCCAGTAGCAGCAAGCGGGTGACAGGCGTTGAAGGACGACAGGCCGGCAGGACGGCCGAGCCAGCGGGGCCAGGGATCAAGGGATGACGGTCATGACGGACCTCCCGGGCGGTGTGGCGGCGCGCCCCGACCCGGCGGACCGGTCGGCTCAGGAGGGATCGCGCGGCATGGGGTCCGACGGCTCGCCCGGCCGTTCCAGGCCGCTGTCGAGGCGGTGCGTGAGGGGGTGATAGTGGGGGCGCAGCTCGTCCTTCACGGTGCCGCTCCACAGCCGCGTCCCGACGAAATAACCCGCCCGGCCGATGACATGGGCCGCCACCGGCGCCGTCATCATCAGGAAGAGCACCACCCCGAGCGCCCGGGCGACCACCGCCACCTCGCCGAAATGCAGCGCCACCGCCAGCATGATCAGCGAGACCCCGAGGGTGGCCGCCTTGGTGGTGGCATGCATCCGGGTCAGCAGGTCGGGCAGGCGGACCACGCCGATCGCGGCCACCAGCATGAAGGTGGTGCCGGCGAGGATCAGGCCGACCACGAGCCACTCAATCATCCCGCGGCCCTCCCCGCTCCAGGAAGCGGGCGAAGCCGATGGTGGCCATGAAGCTCATCAGCGCCATGACGATGGCCACGTCGAGCAGCAGGGCGATATCGGTGGCGATGGCCAGCAATCCGATGATCCCCACGGTGATCGTCGCGAAGAGCTCCAGGGCCACCACCCGGTCGGGCAGGCCGGGCCCGCGGAACAGGCGCAGGAAGACCAGGCCCAGCGCCAGGGTCAGTAACGTCAGGCAGAGCAGGATCACGATCGGCATGGCGGGTCTCCCTTGGCTAGCGGAACAGCGCCAGGGCCCGGCGCTCGAGCTCGGCCAGGCTGCGTCGCAGCCCCGGCTCGTCGCCGAGGAACATGGCATGAATGTAGAGCACGCGATGGTCGTCGGAGACGTCCAGGCTCAGGGTCCCCGGGGTCAGGGAAATCAGGTTGGCGACGAAGGCGATCTCGAAGTCGCTGCGCGCCGCCAGCGGCATGGCGATCACCCCCGGCTTCATGTACCAGGGCGGCGTGAGGATGTCGTAGGCCACCTTGAGGTTGGCCAGCAGCAGCTGCCGGATGAAGAAGCCGACGAAGGCGACCAGCCGTGGCAGGCGTTGCGCATAGCCCGACAAGGCGGCGATCCGGGGCTGCACCAGCGCCAGGACCAGATAGGCGAAGACCAGCCCGGTCAGCAGGTTGGCGCCGCTGAAGTCACCGGTGAGCAGCAGCCAGCCCAGCCCCAGCAGCAGGTTCCACATCATGCCGATCATGGCCCCTCCTTCCCGTCGGAGCCGAGCACCGCGCGGATATAGCGCTCGGGGTCGAGCAGCTCCTCGGCCGAGGCCTCGGCGAGGCCATAGAGGGACCCCGCATTCAGGCCGAGGAACAGCGTGCACAGCGCCAGCCCCACCACCGGCGCCATCATCAGCCACAGTTCGCCCCGCCCCACCGGCGCCGGCGTGTCGACGGCCTGCGGACAGGCCTTCCAGAACACCTCGGCCCAGATCTTGACCATCGAGAAGAGGGTGAGCAATCCCACCAGCAGGGCAATGGCGGTCACCCCGTAGGCTCCGGCCTCGAGGCCGGCCCGGATCACGATGAACTTGGCGAAGAAGCCGGAGAGCGGCGGCATGCCGGCCAGCGACAGTGCCGGCACGAGGAACAGCACCGACAGCCAGGGGCGCTGCCGATAGAGCCCGCCAAGCCGCTCGAGACGATAGCTGCCGCGCAGGCGATGGACGATGCCGCTGATCAGGAAGAGGTTGGTCTTCACGATGATGTGATGGACGATGTAGAAGAGCCCGCCGAGCACGGCCAGGGGCGTGAACAGCGCCAGGCCCAGCAGCATGTAGCCGATCTGGCTGACGATATGGAACGACAGGATGCGCCGGAACTCGAACTGGGCCGCCGCCCCGAGCACCCCCGAGAGCATGGTCAGGCCGGCCCCCCACAGCAGGACTTCATGGGTATAGCCCGGGCTGTGGGGAAAGATCAGGGTGAATATGCGAAACAGGGCATACACGCCCACCTTGGTGAGCAGCCCCGCGAACAGTGCCGAGACCGCCACCGGCGGCGTGTGATAGGAGGCCGGCAGCCAGAAGAACAGCGGGAAGGCCGCCGCCTTGATGCCGAAGGCGACCATGAACATCATCGCCAGGGCCTCGACCATGCCGTCCCCCGGGAGCATCGTCACGCGCCGGGCGACATCGGCCATGTTCAAGGTGCCGAGCTTGCCGTAGAGCAGGCCCACGGCGACCAGGAAGATCACCGACGACAGCAGGTTGAGGGTGACGTACTTGATCGCCCCCTCCATCTGGGCCTTCTCGCCGCCCAGGATCAGCAGCGCGAAGGACGCCACCAGCATCACCTCGAACCACACGTAGAGGTTGAACAGGTCGCCGGTGAGGAAGGCACCCACGACCCCCGCCAGCAGCAGATGCATCAGCGGGAAATAGCCGAAGGCCTGGTGCTCTCGGCCGCTGGTCGCCAGCGAGAAGACCGCCACGGCCAGGCCGATCAGGCCGGTGATGACCACCATCAGGGTGCCCAGCAGGTCGGCGACCAGGCTGATGCCGAAGGGCGCCGGCCAGGCGCCCACCTGTACCACCAGGATGCCCTCCTGCCGGACCCGGTGCAGCAGCCAGCCCCCGGCCAGCAGCAGGCCGCCGGTCCCCGCCACGGCGAGCCCTCGCTGCAGCCGTGGCAGGCGCCAGGCCATCAGCGACAGGGTCCCGGCGAGCAGGGGGATCAGCAGGGGCAGCGTGACCGCCGGATTCACGTATCGGTTTCCTTCAGGTGGTCCAGGTCATCGGTGCGCACCACTTCCCAGGCACGATGCACCAGCACCACGGCGAAGGACAGCACGCCGAAGGAGATGACGATGGCGGTGAGCACCAGCGCCTGGGGCAACGGATCGGCTACCGCCCCTGCGGGCACGCTCATCCCCTGGGGTACCAGCGGGGGCGCGTCGCGGGTCAGGCCGGCGGTGACGAAGATCAGCAGGTTGGCCGCATTGGAGAGCAGCATCAGGCCGATCACCAGCTTGACGATGGAGCGGCGCAGCATCATGTAGATGGCGGCGGCGAAGAGAATGCCGATGGTCACGGCCATCACGGGTTCCATGAAACCTCCTCGTCAGCGGATCGCATCGTCCCGATCGGTCTCCACCAGGGCGATGATGGCGGTCAGCACCGAGCCGATCACCGCCAGGTAGACGCCGATATCGAAGATCAGCGGGGTCGAGATCTCGAGCCCGATGCCCGGGATCCGCCACCACTGGGCGGTGAACAGGGGCTCGCCCCGCCACCAGGCGGGCAGGGTCGAGAGCACGCCGATCAGCAGCCCCAGGCCGATCAGGTCGCGGGGTGACACCTTGAGAAGGGCGTGCAGGGCCTGGCGCCCGTGGGCGAACAGGAACAGGGCCAGCCCTCCCGCGGCCACCAGGCCGGCGATGAAGCCGCCGCCCGGCTCGTCATGGCCGCGCTGCAGCAGGAACAGCGAGAACAGCAGCTGCAGGGGCACCAGCAGGCGCGCCGCGACCTCGAGGATCAGGGTACCGGACTTAACCATGATCGCCCTCCCCGGGTCGCGCGTCCCGCCGGCTCACGGGGCCCTCGGGACGCAGGCCGAGCATCGCGAAGACGCCGGTGGCGGCCAGGCCCAGCACGATGACTTCGCCGAGGGTATCCAGCGCCCGGAAGTCCACCAGGATGACGTTGACCAGGTTGTGGCCATGCCCCAGCGGCTGCCCGTTGGCGATCATGTACCCGGAGATGCGCGGTAGCCGCTCGCCGCCAAGCACCGACAGCATCAGCAGGCTGACCAGCCCACCGACCAGGCTCGCCACCCCCAGGTCCCGCAGACGTTGCAGCGGGGTGGAGAGGATGGCGAAGCGCGGCAGGCGAAACAGCACCAGTGCCAGCAGGACCACCGTCAGGGTCTCCACCAGCAGCTGGGTGATCGCCAGGTCCGGCGCGCTGAACAGCACGAAGGTCAGGGCGATGGAGAACCCCATGGCCCCTAGGGCGGCGACCGCCGCCAGCCGGGAACGCATCAGGCAGGCCGTCACCGCCCCGGCCACCATCAGCGCGGCGACCAGGACCTCGTGCACCCGGGCCGACGGCACGGGGGCCGCCAGGGCCCCGTGGCGCACGAACAGGGCATGACCGACCAAGCCCAGCAGCACCAGCAGGGTCATCACCAGGTAGCTGCGCAGGTGGCCATTCTGCAGCCATCGGGTCTGCGCCTCGGCGAGACGCAGCCATCCGCGCATCACGGCCGCGTAGCCGCCCTCCGGGCCGAGGGCCATGACGGGGTCGAGCCGCGCCGACCAGGTCCGCAAGCCCTCCCAGTGGCGCACCACCAGCGCCCCCAGCAGCAGGCTGGCCAGCGACAGGCCGAGCGGCAGGGTGAGGCCATGCCAGAGCGTCAGGTGGACCGTGGCCTCGCGCACGCCCAGGCCCCGCACGATGGCCGTCACCAGGTCCTCGAGCCCGTGCGGCGCGAGCCCCAGCCACAGCGAGAGGCCCGCCAGCAGGGCCGGGCCGGCGAGCATCGCCGGGGAGCCCTCGCGGGGCGGCCGGGGCGTCTCCCGCACGGCCCCGAAGAAGGGACGCAGGACCATCAGGGCCGCCACCGCCAGGGTCAGCAGGGCGGCGAGGAAGGCCAGTGGCAGGATCACCCAGCGCAGGGGGGCGGCCTCGAGCACCGCGGCGAACAGCGCCTCCTTGCCGATGAAGCCCAGTAGCGGCGGCAGGCCGGCCAGCGACAGGGCGGCGAGCCCGGCCACCAGGGCGGTCCAGGGCATGCAGTGGCGCAGCCCCCCCATGCCGGTCAGGTCCCGGGTCCCGGTCGCCTGGTCGAGGATGCCGGCCACCAGGAACAGCGCGCCCTTGTAGAGCGCATGGGCCACCAGGAAGACGACGAAGGCGGCGAGCGCGGCGCGGGTGCCGATGCCCAGCAGCAGGGTCATGGCGCCCAGCGCCATCACCGTGGAGTAGGCCAGCAGGATCTTGAGGTGGGTCTGGCGGATCGCCAGGCAGGCGCCCAGGGCCATGGTCAATGCCCCCACCAGTGAGAGGGTGACGCCCCAGGCGTCACTGCTGCCCAGTACCGGGTGCAGGCGGGCCAGCAGGTAGATACCGGCCTTGACCATGGTCGCCGCGTGGAGATAGGCCGAGACCGGCGTCGGCGCGGCCATGGCATTGGGCAGCCAGAAGTGGAAGGGAAACTGCGCCGACTTGGTGAAGGCCCCCAGCAGCACACAGACCAGCAAGGGTCCATGCAGCGCATGTGCCTGGACGGCCTCGCCGCGGCCGGCCAGCTCGGCCAGCGACCAGCTGCCCCCGGCCTGGGCCAGCATGACCAGACCGGCCAGCAGTGCCAGGCCGCCACCGGCGGTGACCATCAGGCTCTGCAGCGCCGCCTTGCGCGCCACCGGATCCTCGTGATGAAAGCCGATCAGCAGGTAGGAGGTCAGGCTGGTGAGCTCCCAGAAGATGAACAGGGTCACCAGGTTGTCGGCCAGCACCAGGCCGAGCATCGCCATCATGAAGGCGACGATCAGCACCAGGAAGCGGGGCTGGTCGGGATCATCACGCAGATACTCGCCCGAATAGACCAGCACCAGGGCCCCGATGGCACAGATCAGCAGGGCGAACAGCCAGGCCAGGCCGTCGAGGAAGAAGGTCAGCGAGACCTCCAGGGCGGGAACCCAGGGCCAGGCCAGCAGCAACGTCTCGCCGGCGGCGATCAGCGGCCACTGCCAGAGCAGCCACAGCACCAGGCTGGCAGGCAGCAGGGCCATCATCGACGCCGTCCGGGCGCCGAGCCAGCGGTGCAGCAGTGGCGCCAGCCCCGCCATTACGAAACCTGCCAGCACAGCCTGTTGCATGAAGTTCCTCCGCGCCAGACGTGGCCCTCGGCGTGGGTAGGTTTTTTTGGTCCTGTCGCTTCACTCTAGTCGAGGCGGGGAGTTGAAAGGCAAGGAGGGCGCGAGACGCCTTCCTTTGCGGTAGAGTATGGGGCGAATGCCATTGATGGGCCTGTTCGCCCAGGGACGGATGCGACGCCTTGCCGCTTGCTCGGGGCCGTCCCTCGGCAGGATGGGACCCTTGGCCCAACGCAAACGCGCAGGATGACCGATCGATGACATTGCTGTGGATCGCCTTGTTGCCCCTCCTCGGTGTACTGGTGCCGCCGCTGGTGGCGAACCGGGGGCGTCGTGACTGTTCCCTGGCCACGGCGGCCCTGCCGACCCTGGCCCTCGTGCTGACCCTGTCCCAGGTGCCGGCCCTCAACGCCGGGGAAGCGCTGCGCTTCTCTGCCGAATGGATCCCGGCACTGGGCCTCGAGGTGGCCTTCCGACTGGACGGGCTGTCGCTGCTGTTCAACCTGCTGATCCTGGGGATCGGCCTGCTGATCCTGCTGTATGCGCATTACTACCTCGCGCCCGAGGAGCCCTACGGTCGCTTCTATGCCTACCTGATCCTGTTCATGGCCTCCATGGTCGGCATCGTGATGGCCGACAACCTGTTGCTGCTGTGGATGTTCTGGGAGCTCACCAGCCTCTCCTCCTTCCTGCTGATCGGCTTCTGGTCCCACCGCAGCGATGCCCGCAAGGGGGCCCGCATGGCGCTGGTGGTGACCGGCGCCGGGGGGCTGGCGTTGCTGGCCGGCTTCCTGCTGCTGGGCGACATGGTCGGCGGCTTCGAGATGGATCGGGTGCTGGCCGGCGGCGAGACCATCCAGGCCGACCCCCGCTTCCCGTTGATGCTGACCCTGGTGCTGCTGGGGGCCTTCGCCAAGTCGGCGCAGTTTCCCTTCCAGTTCTGGCTGCCCCACGCCATGGCCGCGCCGACGCCGGTCTCGGCCTATCTCCACTCGGCGACCATGGTCAAGGCCGGCATCTTCCTGATGGCCCGGCTGCACCCGGCGCTGGCCGGCAACGAGCTGTGGACGATGGTGGTCTCCCTGGTGGGCATGACCACCCTGCTCTACGGCGCCTGGTTCGCCCTGATGAAGACCGACCTGAAGGGCATCCTGGCCTTCTCCACGGTCAGCCACCTGGGCCTGGTGACGGTGCTGCTGGGCATCGGCAGCCCCATGGCGGTGCTGGCGGCGCTGTTCCACATCCTCAACCACGCCACCTTCAAGGCGGCGCTGTTCATGAGCTCCGGGATCATCGACCACGAGACCGGCACCCGGGAACTGGCCCGCCTCGGCGGCCTGGCGAGGGCCATGCCGGTCACCGCCCTGCTCACCTCGATCGCCGGCGCGGCCATGGCCGGGGTGCCGCTGCTCAACGGCTTCCTGTCCAAGGAGATGTTCTTCGCCGAGAGCCTGACCACGCCGGTGCTGGGTGGCCTGAGCTGGCTGATGCCGGTGATGGCGACCCTCGGCGGTGTGCTCTCGGTGGCCTATTCGCTGCGCCTGGTTCACGCGGTCTTCTTCAAGCCGCCCCGCCAGTCGCCTCCCAAGACGCCCCATGAACCGCCCCGGCTGATGCGCGCCCCCGTCGAGCTGCTGACGGTCCTCTGCGTGCTGGTGGGGCTCTTCCCCTCCGCCCTGGCCGGAGGCCTGCTCGACCTGGCCACCCGCGCCGTGTTGCTGGCGCCGCTGGAGTTCCACCTGGCCATCTGGCATGGCGTCAATCTGCCGCTGCTGATGAGCGCCATCGCCCTGGCCGCCGGCATCGGCCTCTATCACCTGCACCGTTACCTGCGGCGCTTTCTGCGGGGCTTTCGGCCGGTGGATGCGCGGATGGTCTTCGAGGCCAGCGTGCAGCGCCTGGGGCGGCGATCGGAGGGCCTGCTCGCCCGGCTCGACAATGCCTCGCTGCAGCGCTACATGGGCCTGCTGCTGTTCAGCGCCCTGGCGCTGACGGCACTGGGCCTGGTCATGGTGCCGAGCCTCGCCGGCGACCAGCCCCAGCGCCCGGTGGACGGCGTGCTGCTGACCGGGGCGATGCTGCTGATGTTCAGCGGCCTGGGCACGGTCATCGCCCACCGCTACCGCCTGATCTCGCTGCTGCTGCTGTCCATGGTCGGCCTGCTGGTCTCGCTGACCTTCGCCCGCTTCTCGGCCCCCGACCTGGCCCTGACTCAGCTGTCGGTCGAGGTGGTCACCATGATCCTGCTGATGCTGGCGCTGTTCTTCCTGCCCCAGAAGACCCCGCGGGAATCCTCGCTGCCGCGCAGCGTGCGCGATGCCCTGCTGGCCGGGGCCCTGGGCATGGCCATCGCCAGCCTCAACTACGCCGTGCTGACCCGCGGCACGCCCAGCATCTCGGGCTTCTTCCTCGACAACAGCGTGCCGGGCGGTGGCGGCCACAACGTGGTCAACGTCATCCTGGTCGACTTCCGCGGTTTCGATACCCTGGGCGAGATCACCGTGCTGGCCCTGGCGGGCCTGGCGATCTTCAAGCTGCTCAACCGCCTGAGACTGTTCATGCCCCACAGTGACGGCGAGGGCCGCCTGTGGTCGCCGGATCGCTACCCGATGATCCTGACCACCATCTCCCAGGCGCTGCTGCCACTCGCCCTGCTGGTCTCGGTGTTCATCTTCCTGCGTGGCCACAACCTGCCCGGCGGCGGCTTCATCGCCGGGCTGATCACCGCGGTGGCGCTGATCCTGCTCTACATGGCCCGGGGCGTGGCGTGGGCCCAGGAACGCCTCGCCTTCCAGTACCAGCCGGTGGCCATCGCCGGGGTCGGCGTGGCCGCGGTGACCGGGGTGGGCAGCTGGCTGTTCGGCCACCCCTACCTGACCTCGGCCTTCGGCCACTTCCACCTGCCGTTGATCGGGGACATCGAGCTGGCCACGGCGATGATCTTCGACCTGGGGGTCTACCTGGCCGTGGTCGGCGCCACCCTGATGATCCTGGCCAACCTCGGCAAGGTAACCACGCCGCACCGGCCGGCCAAGAACGAGGCCGCCCCCGCCACGACCACCGCCAAGGAGAAGCGCTGATGGAAAGCCTCTATGCCATCACCACCGGCGTGCTCAGCGCCTGCGGGCTCTACCTGACCCTGAGGGGACGGACCTTCCCCGTGGTGGTCGGGCTGACCCTGCTGTCCTATGCGGTCAACCTCTTCCTGTTCTCCATGGGCGGGCTGACCACCAATGGCGCGACCATCATCGACGGCGCCCGCGACTATGCCGACCCCCTGCCCCAGGCCCTGGTGCTGACCGCCATCGTCATCGGCTTCGCCATGACGGCCTTCGCCGTCATCCTGTCGATGCGAGCCCGCGGCGACATGGGCAACGACCATGTCGACGGTCGCAAGCAAGAGGAACGAGAGGAGAACCACCGGTGATGCAGCATCTGATCGTCCTCCCCGTGGTCCTGCCGCTGCTGACGGGCCTGTTCCTGCTGCGCAGCCTCCACGGCGGGACCCGCCTGAAGCGCGTGCTCGGCGTGACCTCGACGGGGCTGCTCGTGCTCATCGCCCTCGCCCTGCTGCTGCGCGCCGCCGACGGCGAGGTCGCCTACTACGCCCTGGGCGGCTGGCAGCCCCCCTTCGGCATCGTGCTGGTGCTGGACCGCCTCTCGGCGCTGATGGTGCTGCTCACCGCCGTGCTCGCCCTGGGCTGCGTGATCTTCGCCTGCGGCGGCGACGACGAGAAGGGCAGCAACTTCCATGGCCTCTTCCAGCTGCAGCTGATGGGCATCAACGGCGCCTTCCTCACCGGTGACCTGTTCAACCTCTTCGTCTTCTTCGAGGTGCTGCTGCTGGCCTCCTATGCCCTGCTGCTGCACGGCGGCGGCAGGTCCCGCATCCAGGCCGCCGTGTACTATGTGGTGCTCAACCTGGCCGGCTCGGCACTGTTCCTGATCGCCGTGGGGACCCTCTACGGCGCCACCGGCACCCTCAACATGGCCGACATGGCGGTGCGCCTCGGCGAGCTGCCCGCCGAGCGCGCCGGCCTGGTCACCGCCGGGGCCCTGATGCTGCTGGTGGTGTTCGGCCTGAAGTCGGCGATCCTGCCGCTGTACTTCTGGCTGCCCCGTGCCTATGCCGCGGCCCCGGCGCCGGTGGCGGCGCTGTTCGCGATCATGACCAAGGTCGGCATCTACGCCATCCTGAGGGTCTACTCGCTGATCTTCGGCGAGCACGCCGGGGACCTGGCCGACCTCGAACAGCCGTGGGTCTGGTGGCTGTCGCTGGCGACCCTGGCGATCGCCACGGCGGGGGTGCTGGCGGCCCGCGACCTGCGCCTGCTGATCGCCTACCTGGTCCTGGTCTCGGTGGGCACCCTGCTGGCCGGGGTCGGCATGGGCACCGTCGAGGCCACCGCGTCGCTGCTCTACTATCTAGTGCACACCACCCTGGTCACCGGCGGCCTCTTCCTGCTCGCCGAGATGATCGGCCTGCAGCGCGGCAAGGCCGGTACCCGCATCGTCAAGGGCAAGCCACTGACCCAGGGCGGCCTGTTGGCGCTGCTGTTCCTGGTCGGCGCCGTGGCGGTGGCCGGCCTGCCGCCGCTGTCGGGCGCCATCGGCAAGGCCCTGCTGCTCCAGGCGGCCACGCCGGCCCAGCAGCCCTGGCTCTGGCCACTGCTGCTGGCGAGCGGCCTGGGGGCGATGGTCGCGCTGTCCCGCGCCGGCTCGACCTTCTTCTGGCGCAGCCAGTCCGGTGAGAGCAACGGTGAGCGCCTGTCCCGCCACCAGTGGGTGGGCGTGGGCCTGCTGCTCGCCGCCTCGCCGCTGCTGGCGGCCCTGGCCGGGCCGGTCAGCGACTACACCCGGGCCACCGCCAGCCAGCTGGCCAACCCGGACAGCGTCGTCGGAACCCTGCTGCCCGATGCTGGAGACGCCCCATGATCACCCCCCGCTCCTGGCTTCCCATCCCGCTGCTGTCGCTGCTGCTGCTGGTGGTCTGGCTGCTCATGGTACGCAGCCTGGCCTTCGGCCACCTGCTGCTGGGCAGCGCCCTGGCGGTCGCCATTCCGCTGTTCACCTACCGCTTCTGGGACGTGCAGCCCCGGGTCAAGCGACCCGGCCTGCTGCTACGCTTCATCCTGCGCGTGCTGGGCGACATCATCATCGCCAACTTCCAGGTCGCCTGGCTGATCATCAACCCCTGGCAGCGCTCCCGCCCCCACTTCGTCGAGTATCCCCTGATGCTGGAGGAGCGGTTCACCATCACCCTGCTGGCCAATACCATCAGCCTGACCCCGGGCACGGTGTCGGCCAACCTGCGCATGGACGGCAAGACGCTGCTGGTGCATGCCCTCAACGTGGAGGATGAGGACGCGCTCATCGCCGAGATCCGGGATCGCTACGAGCGGCCGCTCAAGGAGATCTACGAATGCTAGACATCGCGCTGAAGATCAGCCTGGCACTGATCCTGATGGCCATCGTCCTGAACGCCTTCCGTCTGACGATCGGCCCCTCGATGCCCGACCGCATCCTGGCCCTGGACACCATGTACGTGAACTCCATCGCGCTGATCGTGCTGATGGGGCTCTGGCTCAACACCAAGACCTACTTCGAGGCGGCCCTGCTGATCGCCATGCTCGGTTTCATCAGCACCGTGGCCGTCTGCAAGTACCTGCTGCGCGGCGATATCATCGAATAGGCGAACCGGAGCCATCATGACGACCTTTGTGATCCTCGAGGGCGTGATCTCCCTCTTCCTGATCGCCGGCGGGGCCTTCGCCTTCATCGGCTCGCTGGGCATGGCCCACCTGCGCGACTTCTACATGCGCCTGCACGGCCCCACCAAGGCCACCACCATGGGCATCGGCTGCACGCTGATCGCCTCGATGCTCTACTTCGGGGTGATCGACAGCCAGCCGGTGGTCCAGGAGATGCTGATCACCCTCTTCCTGTTCATCACCGCCCCGGTCAGTGCCCACCTGCTGGCCAAGTCGGGGCTTCACCAGCGGCTCCCCCACGTCGACAAGACCCGCGGACGCCCGGCGGAGTTGCGCAGCGAGGAACTCGGCGAGAAGCCCGTGCCACACCCGGAGCATGGGCATGAACCCCTCACCCACGAGCGCGAGCGTCCCTCCCGCTAGGTGTGTAAACCCACCAGGTTGTTCACGGAAAGCCTCAGCCGGCTAACCGGAGGCCGATAATCCAGACTGGCATGTGGCCGATGCCAGTTGTACTGATGAAGCCAGGCAGGCAGATGCCTGCCTCGCTCCTCCGAGCTGATGTATGACCGGGCGTAGGCCCATTCCCGCAGCGCGGTCTGAATGAACCGCTCTGCCTTGCCATTGGTGCGGGGCGTATAGGGTCGAGTGCGTTTGCGCTTCAGTCCCAGACGCCGGCACAGGCGGCGGAACGGCTTGGATTTGTAGCATCCACCATTGTCGGTCAGCACGCGCGAGAAGCGAATGCCCAGGTTCCTGTAGTAACGCACGGCCTCCAATAGGGCATAGCACGCACTCCAACCGGTTTCATCGGGATAGCGGGTGCCGAAAGCGACCCGCGAGTGATCGTCGATGGCGATGTGAACATACTCCCAGCCGGCGCCCCGCGTGTTCTGCTGGCGATCGCCGGTGACACGATGCCCTGGGCGTTCGAAGCGGCCGAGTTTCTTGATGTCCAGGTGCAGTAGATCTCCCGGCGCGTCATGCTCGTAACGATTCACGGGACGGGCAGGTGCCAAGGCCGAGAGACGATTCAGCCCCTCGCGTTCGAGGAGCCGTGCGACCGTGCTGTGTCCGATCCCTAACCGCTCGGCGATCTGGCGGTAGGTCTGGCGCTGCTGGCGACGCTCGAGGACCTGCTCGCGAACCTCGGCAGGGACCGCATGAGGGCAGCGACGGGGACGAGAAGAGCGGTCCTGCAGCCCGGCCTCACCCTCTTGCCGGTAGCGGCGCACCCACTTGTAGACCGTCCTCACACTGACACCTTGCGCCTTGGCGACCTCCACTGGCCGAAGCCCTTCGTCAACGACTCGGCGGACCAGCAGGGCTCGACCATGCAGGGTAAGACGGGCATTCTTATGGGTGTTCATCCGGGCCTCCTGGAGGTTGGTTTGGGTCGCACCTCCAATTGTCCGGGTAGGTTCCGGATGAACAACCTACCGAGAGATCACAGCTAGGCGTCTGTCGGATGTGACCGATCGTCACGAGGTTCACGGATTTCGAGTCAAGTCTATCGATCTGTTGAGGCGAATAGCGCGCTATTTAACGAAACAGATCGAATGAAGTCGGCCGAAGGCCCGGGATTTGCAGTCGATCAGCGTCAAGTCCGACAGGCTCCTGCTAGAGCCAGCCGGCCAGCTCGTTCTCGGCGATCGCCGCCAGCGCCCGGACATGGTCGTCCCGGGCGTTGAGGCAGGGCACATAGGTGAAGGTCTCACCGCCGGCGGCCAGGAAGGCGTCGCGGATCTCCTGCTGGATCTCCTCCAGGGTCTCCACGCAGTCGGCGGCGAAGGCCGGCGAGATCACGGCGATATGCTTCCTGCCCTGGCGGGCCAGCGCCGCCACCTGGTCGACGGTGGCCGGCCCCACCCACTCCTCGGGCCCGAACTTCGACTGGAAGGCGGTGACGACGGCCCCGTCGGCCAGCCCCACGTGTTCCTTGAGCAGCCGCGTGGTCTTCAGGCACTGGCAGTGGTAGGGGTCACCCTCCTCGAGATAGCGCTTGGGCACGCCGTGGTAGGAGGCGACCAGCACCTCGGGCATCGACGTCGCCGCGTCATAGGCCTCCCGCACCGAGGCGCCCAGGGCGGCGATATAGTCGGGGTGCTCGAAGTAGGCCGGGACCGTGCGGATGGCGGGCTGCCACTTGAGCCGCATCAGGGTGCGGAAGGCCTGGTCATTGGCCGTGGCGGTAGTGGGCGAGGCGTACTGGGGATAGAGCGGGAAGAACAGGATGCGCTCACAGCCCCGGGCCTGTAGCCGACGCAGCACGCTCTCGGTCGAGGGATTGCCGTAGCGCATGCAGAAGTCCACCTCGACCCGCCCGCCATGCTCGGCCTCGAGCCGTGCCGCCAGCTTTTCCGTCTGCTCCCGGGTGATGGTCAGCAGCGGGCTCTCGTCGAGGGCCTCGTTCCAGATACTGCGATAGGCCCGGCCCGAGGCGAAGGGCCGCTTGGTGAGGATCACCAGCTGCAGCAGCGGCTGCCACAGCCAGCGGGAGTAATCCACCACCCGCCGGTCGGAGAGAAACTCGTCGAGATAGCGGCGCATGGACCAGTAGTCGGTGGCGTCCGGGGTACCCAGGTTGGCCAGCACCACGCCCACCTTCCGGCGCGCGACGGGTGGGTGATCGACGGGAGCCTGGGCCAGGCGGTCCTCGCCCGGACGGGCGAGGTCGTTGCCGACGGAATTCTCGAGAGCTGCCATGGTGCGCGGTCCCTGTGGTGGCGTGAAGCGAGTGTAAGCCACCCAAGATACCATCGGCAGGCAGGCAAGCGGAATCCAGTTATACCGAATCTTAAAAATGTATAGCTTTTGAACAACCCATGCCCCGCCCCCTGATCCGGAAGCCCGGCGACCCGCTCAGCCATGGGCTGGCCAGCCTGCGCAACGCGTCGGATGACGCCGTGATCGCCCTCGGCGAGGTTGCCGAGGAAGGCCGCTACGCCTCGCCACCCGCGGCGAGATCGCCTCGCCCTGGTGGACATCGCGCCGCAGATTTCGAGCCCGGGGCCGAGCGTCGGGGCGATGATCGGGAAGCGGCACCGGCGAGACGCCGAGGGGCGTCGGTTCGCGGGACGGGAAGCCAGCCGCGCCCTCTGTGCGGTGCTGGGCTATCGGCGGCGGGCAGGACCAGCGGCCGGCAGGGCTGCCGGAGGCGGGGTATCGCGTCTTCGCCCGCCACCGGGAGCGGCTCGGGCGTCGTTTGAGGTAATGCCGGGGGTGAGGATCAGAAGACCAGCGGCATGCGCGAGGCCAGCGGATCCGCGTAGTGGGTCGCGCGGCCGATCATCTCGTCATGGGGCACCTGCTGGACGAGGTAGGCCCGATGGATGCCGGCGCGCTTGAGTTCGAGGTAGACATCGTCCAGGGCGCGGAACAGCATCGGCTTGCCGCTGCGGGTCAGCATATGGCGCTGGCCCTCCACGTCCTCGAGTTCGACCTGGTAGAAATGGCTGCCCGCATGGCCGATCACGCGGATCTCGAAGTTGTCATGGTCGGCCACGAAGGCCTTGAGGTCATTGAATTCCATGGATCCCTCCATCAGAAGAGTCGACTCGTCGGATCGGTCACAGCCTGAGGGTGACCGATGACACGCGCATGACCGATCCGTGTCGTAGGTGTGACCGATGGCGGGATCAGGGGTTCCCGGGGCTACTGGTAGTCGGCGGGATCGATGGCCTTGCCCAGGGAGTTGCGGTCGACCCACTTGCCGGCCTTGGTCTCCTTGTAGCGAAAGACCACCCGGTCGCCGACCTGGACCGGCAGCTCCGAGTCCTCGGTCTGGTAGCTGTAGCTCTCGCCGTCCACCACGATGTGGTAGCGGTAGAGGTCCGGCATGCCCAGCCACTCCTTGAACGGGCCTTCCCGCTCCATGGACTGCAGCTCGCCGCGGGCCTCGAGTTTCGGGGGGCGACGACGATTGCCGCGTCGGAATCCGCCTGCCATGGTGTGCCTCCAGTGTGATGTTCAGGGGGTCGGATTATACGGTGACCAGCCGGCGGCTCAAGCGTCGCGCCGGCTCACTCGCCGAAGGCCTCGCCGTAGCTGTCCGGCGCCAGGTCCTCGAAGCGGGTGTACTTGCCGATGAAGGCCATGTGCACCGTGCCGATGGGGCCGTTACGCTGCTTGCCGATGATGAACTCGGCCAGCCCCTGGTTGTCGGGGTTATCCGGATTGTAGACCTCGTCGCGGTAGACGAACCCGATCAGGTCGGCATCCTGCTCGATGGCGCCGGACTCGCGCAGGTCCGACATCACCGGGCGCTTGTTGGGCCGCTGCTCCAGCGAGCGGTTGAGCTGCGAGAGCGCCACCACCGGGCAGCCGAACTCCTTGGCCAGGCCCTTCAGCGAGCGCGAGATCTCGGAGATCTCGCCGGTGCGGTTCTCGGAGAAGCCGGGGATCTGCATCAGCTGCAGGTAGTCGATCATGATCAGCGCCAGGTTGCCGTGCTCGCGCACCACCCGGCGGATGCGCGAGCGCATCTCGTTGGGCGACAGCGCCGCGGTGTCGTCGATGAACAGCTGCTTGTCCTTGAGCAGGTTCACCGCCGAGGTCAGCCGCGGCCAGTCCTCGTCCTCCAGCTGGCCGGTGCGCACCCGGGTCTGGTCGATGCGCCCCAGCGACGAGAGCATGCGCAGCATCAGCGCCTCCGCCGGCATCTCCATGGAGAACACCATCACCGGCTTGTCGCTGGCGATCACCGCATGTTCGACGAGGTTCATGGCGAAGGTGGTCTTGCCCATGGAGGGCCGCCCGGCGACGATCACCAGGTCCGAGGGCTGCAGGCCGGAGGTCATGTCGTCCAGGTCGCGGAAGCCGGTGGACAAGCCGGTCATCTCACCCTGCATGTTGAACATCTCGTCGATGCGGTCCACCGCCTTGGCCAGCAGGTCGCTCATGCCGATGGGGCCGCCTTCCTTGGGGCGCTCCTCGCTGATCTGGAAGACCAGTCGCTCGGCCTCGTTGACCAGCTCGTCGGCGGGACGCCCCTGGGGGGCGAAGGCGCTCTCCGCCACCTGGTTGGCGGCGTGGATCAGCTTGCGCAGGGTGGCCCGCTCGCGAACGATGTCGGCATAGGCGCGGATATTGCTCGCCGAGGGGGTGTTGCGGGCCAGCTCCGCCAGGTAGGCGAGTCCGCCGACGGTCTCCAGCTGGTCCCGCCCCTCCAGGGCCTCGGACAGGGTCACCACGTCCAGGGGGCCGGCCGCCTCGGCCAAGCCGGCCATGACGTTGAAGATCAGGCGATGCTCGTAGCGATAGAAGTCGTTGGCCACCAGGCGGTCGGCCACGCTGTCCCAGGCCCGGTTGTCGAGCATCAGGCCGCCGAGCACCGACTGCTCGGCCTCCAGCGAGTGGGGCGGCACCTTCAGGGCCGCGGTTTCCTTGTCGAGCTCGAGAGCTTCGTTCATGACGGCGGGGACCTTCGCGAAAACGGCCGGCTCATTCTACCCGAAGGGTCGCGCCGACCCCATGCCCCACCGGAAAAACCGCCCCGACCGATGGCGAGGGACGCGGCTTTCGGCAGCGAAAAGGGGCGCGAGGATCTCTCCTCGCGCCCCTTGGCAACCGATGCCGACGCCGTCAGGACGGCGTCAGGGAATCGGACTCACTCGGCCACGACCACCACGCGCACGGTGGCATCGACTTCGGCATGCAGGTGCAGGTCGATGTCGTACTCGCCGGTCTGGCGAATCGGGCCTTCCGGCATGCGGACCTCGCTCTTGGCCACTTCGATCCCGGCGGAGGAGATCGCTTCGGCCAGGTCGCGCGGGCCGATGGAGCCGAACAGCTTGCCCTCGTCTCCGGACTTGGCG
Source organism: Halomonas sp. M4R1S46 (assembly GCF_025725685.1). Taxonomy (NCBI): domain Bacteria; kingdom Pseudomonadati; phylum Pseudomonadota; class Gammaproteobacteria; order Oceanospirillales; family Halomonadaceae; genus Halomonas; species Halomonas sp. M4R1S46. The sequence goes on along the minus strand of NZ_CP107008.1, from coordinate 801,100 downwards.
ACCAGCGACAGCTCGATGTCGTTGAGCTGTTCGGCGCGGGCCTCGGCCTCGGCCTTGCGCTCGGCGGCCTGGGCCTCGAGCTCGGCGCGCTGGGCGTCGAAGGCCGCGATGTTGTCCTTGGTGGCCGGCACGGCGAGGCCGTAGGGCACCAGGTAGTTGCGGCCATAACCGGGCTTGACGACCACCCGGTCACCCAGGCCGCCCAGCTTGCCAATCTTGTCGAGCAGAATGACTTCCATCTCGTTAACCTCTTGTCAATCGCTGCGGCCGAGTCGGTCACGGAGGTCCGCGAAGGTATCCGTCAGGGCCGCGAGCAGCACGATGAGAATCATGGGCCAGGTGGTGATCAGCAACACATAGAAGGCGACCAGCCACAGCCCGTTCATTCCCTTCAATCCGATGAAACCATGTACCAGAGCGATGCCGGTCACCAGCAGCGGCACCCACAGCAGCATGCCCAGGGACGGCAGTCCCAGCACCAGGCCGACCGCGCCGAGCCCGAACAGCACCAGCAGCTCGCGGGGTGCCAGCCGCAGGGCATGGAACTCCTCGCGAAAGCCGCCGGGGTTGTACAGCCCGGCCTGCCAGCTGCGAGCCAGCGCCAGGCAGGCCACCGCCGCCAGCAGCACCACCAGGCCGGTGACGCCGCCGATCAGCAGGCCGGCGAGCTGCTCGGTCTGCATGCCCTGCCGGGCAAAGTCGTCGAGCATCGCCGCGACCTCCGGGGACCCCTGGCGGAGCTGGTCCAGCACCGGCCCGGCGCCCCCCGGCGGCAGGAAGACGCCGAGCTGGATCATCGCCGCCCCGGACAGGGCGCCGACGATCAGCGCCTCGCTCCAGCGCAGCCGGGCCCGCAGCACTACCGCCATCAGCGTGACCAGCAGGATGCTGGCCAGCGGAATGACGTCGCCCCGGGTCCACCACCAGCCCGCGGGCACGGCGGCGGCGACGATCACCGGCAGCGCCGGCGACAGGCCGCGGCGCAGGGTGACCAGAGCGGCGATGGCGGCCCCCAGCCAGAACAGCCAGGGGATCACCGTGGCCGCCGCGGCCCCGAGGACCGCCTGCGGCGTGCCGCGCATCATCCAGCGGGCGACGGGCAGCATCACGCCTGCGTCTTACTGGTGGCTATCGGTGTAGGGCAGCAGCGCCAGGTAGCGTGCCCGCTTGATGGCGGTGGACAGCTGGCGCTGGTAACGGGCCTTGGTCCCGGTGATGCGGCTGGGAACGATCTTGCCGGTCTCGGTGATGTAGGCCTTGAGCGTGTCCAGATCCTTGTAGTCGATCTGCTTCACGCCTTCCGCGGTGAAACGGCAGAACTTGCGGCGACGGAAAAAACGTGCCATGGGGAGACTCCTTCAGACGTGCGAGGTGGGCTCAGGCGGACTCGGCGGTGCGTGACGGCTTCTCGTCACGACGGGCGCGCTTGTCTTCCGCCGGCTTCATCATCGGCGAGGCTTCGGTGATGGCTTCCTTGCAGCGCACGACCAGGCTGCGAATGATGGCATCGTTGAAGCGGAAGATGTTCTCGATTTCCTCGAGGGTCTCGCCGCGGCACTCGACGTTCATCAGCACGTAGTGAGCCTTGTGAATCTTGTTGATCGGGTAGGCCAGGTGACGGCGACCCCAATCCTCGAGACGATGCACGGTGCCGCCGTTCTCGGTGACGATGCTGGTGTAGCGCTCGACCATCGCGGGGACCTGCTCGCTCTGGTCCGGGTGGACCATGAAGACGATCTCGTAGTGACGCATGGGTTCTCCTTGCGGTTTGGCAGCTTCCGGTGGAGGCGCGGTGCCTTCCAGGGGAAGCAAGGAGGTGATTATCGAAATGCACGATGCCCGTTCGCGGGACGAACGGGCGCCAGTATTCTAAAGACTGGCGGCGAGCTTAGCAAGCGGGCCGTCGCCTAGGCAGGAGCCCGCGGCTTTTCCGGCGACAGGCCCCGGGATGCCGGACCATCGCGGAGGCGCTGTGGCTCCCTCCCTGGGCGCTACCGATTCTCTCCCTGGAATCGGACCTCCGCTTCGACCTGTCCCCGGCGCCGCTCACCAAGGCGGCTCTCCAAGCGTAGCCCTGGTGGGGTTTCTTCCAGCTTAAAGCTTATGGCTTACCGCTCCGGGCGAAGCCCGGCCGCGCTGGCGCACCGCCTCGAACAGGCAGATCCCCGTCGCCACCGAGACGTTGAGGCTCGACACCTGCCCGGCCATGGGCAGCTTGACCAGGCCGTCGCAGGCCTCCCGGGTCAGCCGCCGCATGCCCTTGCCCTCGGCACCCATCACCAGGGCGGTGGCCACGGTGAAGTCGGCGTCGAAGATGCTGGCCTCGGCCTCGCCGGCGGTGCCGGTGACCCATACGCCCAGGTCCTTGAGCTTGGCCAGCGCCCGCGCCAGGTTGGTCACCTGGTAGACGGGCACGCTCTCGGCGGCCCCGCAGGCCACCTTGCGCACCGTGGCGTTGAGCGGCGCGGCACGGTCCTTGGGCACCACCACGCCGTGGGCGCCGGCGGCATCGACGCTGCGCAGGCAGGCGCCGAAGTTGTGCACGTCGGTGATGCCATCGAGCACCAGCAGCAGCGGCGGGGTCGGCGACGACCAGCCCTGGAGGCGATGCCACAACGCGGCCTCGGCCTCGAAGGCCAGCGGCGGACAGAAGGCCACCAGACCCTGGTGGGCGGCGCCCTGGGCGAGCTGGTCGAGCTCGTCCCGGGGCCGGGACAGCACCCGGGCGCCGCCGCGGCGGGCCGCGGCCACCAGGTCGGCCAGGCGCGACGCCGCCTCCCCGTCCTGCACCCAGAGCTCCCGGGGGGCCTCGCCCCGCTCGAGCAGGGCCCGCACCGCGTGGACGCCGTAGACGGCGTCGAGACCACCCGGGGCCCTGGGGCCCCGGCGTTGAGCGTGCTTCTTCATGATGTTGACGTCTTGCCGAAGGAGAAAGGGATACCGCGGGGATCAGCGGCGACGCGGACCCCGGCGACGGCGCTTCTTGCCGCCGTCGTCATCCCCGCCGGACTTGCCGCGGGCTCCGGCCTTGGCCGCCTCGGGCTTGCCGGCGGCCCCGCCCTGGCCACCGCGACGCTTGCGCGGCGCCCGGCGCGGCCGAGGCTTGTCGTCGGCCAGCTCGAAGTCGATCTTGCGGTCGTCGAGGTCGACCCGCGCCACCTGGACGCTGACCCCATCGCCGAGGCGGTAGCTCATGCCGCTGCGCTCGCCCTTGAGGCGATGCTTCTCCGGCTCGTAGTGGTAGTAGTCGGAGGGCAGCGAGGTGACGTGCACCAGGCCTTCCACGTAGACCTCGTCGAGGCGCACGAAGATGCCGAACTGGGTCACCGAGGCGATGGTGCCCTCATAGACCTCGCCCAGCTTGTCGGACATGAACTCGCACTTCAGCCAGCCCTCGACGTCCCGGGTGGCGTCGTCGGCACGCCGCTCGGTCATGGAGCAGTGCTCGCCGAGCTCGAGCATCTGCTCGAAGGTATAGGGGCACCACTTGCTCGGCGGCTCCACCGGGGCGCCGTCGGCGCGCAGCACGGTGTTGGTCTGGCGCGGCCCGCGGATCACCGAGCGGATGGCCCGGTGGACGACCAGGTCCGGGTAACGGCGGATCGGCGAGGTGAAGTGGGCATAGGCCGGGTAGGCCAGGCCGAAGTGGCCCTCGTTCTGGGGCGAGTACACGGCCTGGCTCATGGAGCGCAGCATCACCGTCTGGATGATGTCGCTGTCGTCACGCTCCTTGATGGCCTCGGCCAGGTCACGGTAGTCCTGGGGGGTCGGCTCGTCGCCGCCGCCCAGCGACAGGCCCAGCTCGTTGAGGAACAGGCGCAGCTTGTCGAGACGTTCCGGCGAGGGGCGCTCGTGGATCCGGTAGAGGGCCGGCAGGTCGTGCTTGTCGAGGAAGCGGGCGGTGGCGACGTTGGCCGCCAGCATGCACTCCTCGATGATCTTGTGGGCGTCGTTGCGCGAGCGCGGGACGATCTGCTCGATCTTGCGCTCCTCGTTGAAGAGGATCGCCGTCTCGGTGGTCTCGAAGTCGATGGCCCCGCGCTCCACCCGGGCCTCGCGCAGCAGGCGGTAGAGGGCATGGAGGTTCTTCAGCGAGGGCACCAGCTCGTGATGCTCCTCGCGCAGGGCCTCGCCCTGTTCGTCGTCGTCGTCGAGGATGGCGGCGACCTTGTTGTAGGTCAGCCGCGCATGGGAGCGGAACACCCCCTCATAGAAGCGGTAGCGGCTGATGGCACCGGTCTTGGAGATGTTCATCTCGCAGACCAGCGCCAGGCGGTCCACCTCGGGATTGAGCGAGCAGAGGCCGTTGGACAGCAGCTCCGGCAACATGGGCACCACCTGCCCCGGGAAGTAGACCGAGTTGCCCCGGGTGATGGCTTCCTGGTCCAGCGGGCTGCCCGGCCGCACGTAGTGGGAGACGTCGGCGATGGCCACCAGCAGCTTCCAGCTGCCGGACTTGGTCTTCCAGGCGCAGACGGCATCGTCGAAGTCCTTGGCGGACTCGTCGTCGATGGTCACCAGGGGCACGTCGCGCAGGTCGACCCGGTGGTGCTTGTCGTCCTCGGCCACCTCGGCGGACATGCCGGCGATCTGGTCGTGGACCTCCGGCGGGAACTCAGCCGGGATCTCGTAGCTGCGGATGGCGATGTCGATCTCCATCCCGGGATCCATGCGCTCGCCGAGCACCTCGGCGACCTCGCCCACCGGCTGCACCCGGGTCTCGGGCTGCTTGATGATCGTCGCCGAGATCACCTGGCCGTCCCGGGCCCCGCCGTTGGCCTTGTGGGGAATGATGACTTCCTGGACGATACGCGGGTTCTCGGGAATCAGCACGCCGAACTCGGGGGTGTTCTCCCGATAGACGCCGACGATGGTCTGGGTGTTGCGGGCCAGGATCTCGGCGATGGTGGCCTCGTCGCGACCGCGGCGATCGCGGCCGCTGACGCGCACCAGCACGTGGTCGCCGTGGAAGACCCGCCGCATCTGCCGCGGCGGCAGCACCAGGTCGGGTTTCTTGCCATCATCGCGCAACAGGAAGCCGAAGCCGTCGCGGTGGCCGAGCACCCGCCCCTTGATCAGGTCGAGCTTGTCGATCAGCGCATAGGCGCCACGGCGGTTGCGCAGCACCTGGCCGTCCCGTTCCATGGCGGCCAGCCGGCGGCGGACCGCCTCCTGCAGGTCCTCGTCCTCGAGCCCCAGCATCTGGCTCATCGCCTCGTGGGTGATCGGCTTGCCATGCTCTTCCAGGCGGGCCAGCAGGTATTCGCGACTGGGGGCGGGCTTGTCGTACTTGTGGGCCTCGCGGCTGGCGTGCGTATCGTCGCTGAGCGTCCAGTGATTCATGCAGAGAGCATCCTTGGCAGGGTCGGGGACGGCATGAGGGAGGTGGCGCGCGGGCGCCGCGGGCATACGGTGATGCGATCGGGGTATAATGTCATGGCGGCAGTATAGCGCCGCCATGGGCATCACCCAACCATGCGAGGGCGCCCTCTCCTCGCCGGAGGCAAAAAAAATCGCGCCGGAGCCCGCGGCAGGCCTTGCATCCGCGCCAGGATTCGGTAACATACGCGCCACTTGCCCAGATGGCGGAATTGGTAGACGCGCTAGCTTCAGGTGCTAGTGTCCTTACGGACGTGGAGGTTCAAGTCCTCTTCTGGGCACCATCGATACCTCGGTATCACCGCTCTTTATCAGCTCGAAATCGCTCGTGTTCGCCCAGGTGGCGGAATTGGTAGACGCGCTAGCTTCAGGTGCTAGTGTCCTTACGGACGTGGAGGTTCAAGTCCTCTCCTGGGCACCATCATCGCTCACGCGATGGCCCGCGACACGACGATATGCATGACGCGCCCAGGTGGCGGAATTGGTAGACGCGCTAGCTTCAGGTGCTAGTGTCCTTACGGACGTGGAGGTTCAAGTCCTCTCCTGGGCACCATTCCGCGTTATGCAGAGCCTCTCTCCCACATCGTTACCGCTTCATATCACAGGCCGCCCCGAGTTGCGGTTTTTTCGCGTGCGTATTCGCCGGAAAGACTCACCTTTCCCCGAGCGCCTGGTCCGAATTTCGGGGTCCACTTCAGCCGGCTGTCAGTCGAAGCGACCCGGCAGGCGCGCCACGGCCTCGAGGCCCCAGCCGCCGGTATCGACTCGCCCCTCCAGGACATCGGCCGCCGCCGCGGGCAGGTGAGGGAAGAAGTCCAGCCCGGTCAGCGCCTCGACGCGGTCGATGCTGACCACGAAACGGTCCAGGGGCTCGTCGCCGTTCACCGCCTGCGGCATGACGAAGGCCAGGGCACGCGGTCGCGCCCCCGGGACCACCAGGATCTTGTAGAAGGCCACCGGCACCTCGACGAGCCCCACCCGGTGCAGGGCGCCCTGCTGGAAGCGCGACGCGAACACCGGGCCGGCGATGACCTGCAGGGCCCCGACACGCGGCACGAAATGATCGATCACCACTTCCTCGAGGCGCTGCCAGAGGCGCCGATTGAGGGACGGCCGCTGGGGCACCATGTTGCTCATCAGGAAGGTGTCGCGCTGGGCGCCGCGGCCATGCACGGCGGCGATGGCATAGTTGGGGGCCAGGTGGCCGCGATCGTAGCCGCTGCCCAGGTAGCTGTCCGGGGTGACCGGCCAGAGGGTGCGCCAGTCGCGGCGAAAGCCGGGACGCTCGCCGATGCGGGCATCCCCGGCGGCGGCCAGGCGGTAGCTGACCCACAGCGGGCTGACCCGCACGTCCGACCAGCCCACCAGATAACCGTCGTTGCGCAGCACCCGATGCAGGCTCAGGGGCGTCAGCCGCTGCCAGTCGGGCACGCCCATCCAGCTGAGACCGTCGCGGACCTCGCGCTCCTCGACATACCACAGGCCACTGCCCACCGCGGCGAAGAGCACGGCGACGGCGGCCCGGCGCATCAGGGGGCGTAGCCGGGACACGGCGGAACGACGACGGGGCGGCATGCGCGAGGCGGGACGCCGTGAGGCTTACCAGCCCAGCGAGAACATGGTCTCGAGGTCGTGTCGGGAGTGCACCTGCATGGCGTTGAGGGTCTCGGTCTCGCGAATGCCCTCCACCTCGTTGAGGCGCCCGGTGACCAGCTCGGCCAGGCTCTCGAAGTCCCGGGTACGGGCGATGGCGACCAGGTCATAGCGACCACAGGTGGAGAACACCTCGCTGATGCCTTCGACATCGGCCAGGCGCTCGGCCACGGCCTTGACCTGGCCCTTCTCGGCATTGATCAGGATCACGGCGTTCTGCATCGGGCACTCTCCGTCTGAAAGGGATTCTCCGGGGCGGTCAGCAGGCCGCCTCTGCCGGGAGTATACCAGCGACGCCGGCCCGGCAGAATCGCCGTCGCGCGCGCGGCGGATTGCCGCAGCATTCGCCAGCGCCCGACCGAGTGACTACCATGAAGCGGTCGAACTCCGCGGGCATGACCCTGTCGGATCTAGAGGTGGGCTCACCACCCTGACCAGAAGAACGGCCGGACCACCGGTCAGCACGACCAGACCAAGACTGATGATGACAAGGAGAGACCATGGCCAATCACAGCCGTCGTGATTTCATGCGCCACAGCTTGCTGGGCCTCGCCGCCCTGCCCCTGGGCGCGGGCATCCTGTCCAGGTCCGCCTTCGCCCAGGAGCTGACGCCCCTGGACCCGAACAGCGAGCAGGCCAAGGCCCTGAACTATGTGGAGAACGCCAGCGAGGCCAGCGACCACCCGGCCTATGCGGAAGGCGAAAACTGCGCCAACTGCATGTTCTACAACGCCGACAACCAGGGCTGTCAGCTGTTCCCGCAGAACAGCGTGAACCCCGAGGGCTGGTGCCAGTCCTGGACCGCCCAGGCCTGATCCCCCTCCCCCAACGCACGAGACCCGCACCGACAGGTGCGGGTCTCGCCGCTTCGTCACGGCCCGTCACTCCGCCGACGCGTCCTCCTCCGGCAACGGCCAGTGATAGCGGCGCACGACCTCCTCGCCCTCCATCGACTCGAGCTTCACCGGGAAGCCCCACAGCTGGTGCAGGTGACGCATCACCGGGTAGACGCTGCGCGCCAGGGGGCGACGGCTGTCCTGGACATGGCGCAGGGTCAGCGAGCGGTCGCCGCGGATGTCCGCCGAGTAGACCTGGATGTTGGGTTCGCGCACCGACAGCGCATACTGGGTGGCCAGCGCCTCACGAATGCGTCGATAGCCGCGCTCGTCGTGGATCGCCGTCACCTCGAGCATCTCGTCCTGGTCGTCGTCGATCACCATGAACAGCTTGAGGTCGCGGATCACCTTGGGCGACAGGAACTGCTGGATGAAGGACTCGTCCTTGAAGTTGCGCATGGCGAAGTGCAGCGTTTCCAGCCAGTCGCTGCCCGCACTATCCGGGAACCACTCGCGGTCCTCCTCGGTGGGCGCCTCGCAGATGCGCCGGATGTCGCTGAACATGGCGAAGCCCAGGGCATAGGGGTTGATGCCGTTGTAATGCGGGCTATCGAAGGGCGGCTGCTGGACCACGGAGGTATGGGACTGCAGGAACTCCAGCATCAGCCCCTCGTCAACCAGCCCCTCGTCGAACAGGCGATTCATCAGGGTGTAATGCCAGAAGGTCGCCCAACCCTCGTTCATCACCTGGGTCTGGCGCTGGGGATAGAAGTATTGGGCGAGCTTGCGCACGATGCGCACCACCTCGCGCTGCCAGGGCGCCAGCAGCGGCGCATTCTTCTCGATGAAGTACAGCAGGTTCTCCTGGGGCTCCGGGGGATAGCGGCCGCCGGCATGCAGACCGAGAGGGTCCTCCTCCCCGACGGCCGCCTCCAGCTCCCCGTCGGCCGGGGCCCGCTCGGGGATGGTCCGCCACAGGGTGTTCACCTGGGCCTGGAGATAGGCCTCGCGTTCCTTCTGGCGACGCGCTTCCTCCTCGGCGGAGATCGGCGATGGCCGCTTGTAACGATCGACCCCGTAGTTCTGCAGCGCATGACAGGCATCCAGCAACTGCTCCACGGCGGTGACCCCATGGCGCTCCTCGCACTCGGCGATGTAGCGCCGGGCGAACAGCAGGTAGTCGACGATGGAGCTGGCGTCGGTCCAGGTGCGGAACAGGTAGTTACCCTTGAAGAAGGAGTTATGGCCATAGCAGGCGTGGGCCATCACCAGCACCTGCATCATCAGGGTGTTCTCCTCCATCAGGTAGGCGATGCAGGGATCGGAGTTGATGACCAGCTCGTAGGCCAGCCCCATCTGCCCGCGCCGATAGGCCTGCTCCACGGCCAGGAACTGCTTGCCGAAGGACCAGTGGTGGTACCCCACCGGCATGCCCACGCTGGCATAGGCGTCCATCATCTGCTCGGTGGTGATGATCTCGATCTGGTTGGGGTAGGTATCCAGGCGATACTCATCGGCCAGCCGCGCGATCTCGTCCTCGAACTCGTGAAGGATCTCGAAGTTCCAGTCGGAACCGGTGGCGATGGGCTTGCGATCGGTCATGGTACCTCCTTGACGCCACTCACTGGGTACTGCGACGCCGGAACAGCTCGCGGAACACCGGATAGATGTCGCCGGCCTCGACGATCTGGCGCATGGCGAAGCGCTCGGGATACTCGGCCTCCACCCGCTCGTACTCCTCCCACAGCGCCTGGTGGGCATGGGGCGTGATCTCCACGTAGGTGAAGTACTGCAGACGCGGCATCAGCGATTTCGCCAGCAGGTCACGACAGGTCAGGGAGTCGTCGTCCCAGTTGTCCCCGTCGGAGGCCTGGGCCACGTAGAGGTTCCACTGGGTCGGGGGATAGCGCGCCTCGATGATCTCGTCGACCAGGGACAGGGCGCTGGAGACGATGGTGCCGCCGGTCTCCCGGGAGTAGAAGAATTCCTCCTCGTCGACCTCCTTGGCGGCGGTGTGATGGCGCACGAAGACCAGCTCGACCTTTTCGTAGTTGCGCTCGAGAAAGAGATAGAGCAGCAGGAAGAAGCGCTTGGCGATGTCCTTGTGGGCCTGGGTCATGGACCCGGACACGTCCATCACGCAGAACATCACCGCCTTGCTGGAGGGCTGGGGCTGGTTGATCAGGTTGTTGTAGCGCAGGTCGTAGGTGTCGATGAAGGGCACCGCCTCGAGGCGCTTCTCGAGGCGCTCGATCTCGGCCCTGAGTTCCTCGATGCGGGCCGGGTTGCGCAGCACCGGGTCCTTGCGCTCCTCGACCTCCAGCGCCTCCTGGGCCGCTCGCAGGGCACGGCGGATGGGGCCGCGCATGGCGATACGCCGGGCATGGGCCTCGCGCATGGAGCGCACGATGTTGATGCGGGCCGGGACGCCATCGCGGGTCAGGCCGGCGCGAATCGGGCGCACCTCGTCCAGGTCCACCAGGCTCTTGCGCTCCAGGTGCGGCAGCTCCAGGCCGTCGAAGACGAAGTCGAGGAACTCCTCGCGACTCAGGGTGAAGGCAAACTCGTCCATGCCCTCGCCCTGGTTGGAGGCACCGCCCTCCCCGGCCCCGCCGCCACCGCCGCCACTGGGCCGGCGCAGCCGGTCGCCCTCGACGAACTCCTTGTTGCCGGGGGCGATGATCGAGCGCTTGCCGCCGGGACCGTGCTGGAACACCGGCTCCGAGATGTCACGTGTGGGAATCGAGACCTTCTCGCCACGCTCCATGTCGGTGATCGAGCGACGGTTGACGGCCTCCTCGACGGACCGCTTGATGTGGGTGCGATAGCGGTCGAGGAAGCGCTGGCGGTTGACCGCACTCTTGTGCTTGGCGTTGGCACGACGATCGATGAAGTAGGTCATGGGGACCTCCTCTCGGCGCTTGTCGTCGCGGAGAGGAACGGCCGATGCCGCCCTCCCCGCCCGTAGCCCGTAGCCCGTAGCCCGTAGCCCGTAGCCCGTAGCCCGTAGCCCGTAGCCCGTAGCCATCAGGCTATTGCGACTTGCGCACTCTCAGGTACCACTCGGAGAGCAGCCGCACCTGCTTCTCGGTATAGCCGCGGTCGACCATGCGGGCCACGAAGTCCTCGTGCTTCTTCTGGTCGGCCGTCGAGGCCTTGGCGTTGAAGGAGATGACCGGCAGCAGCTCCTCGGTGTTGGCGAACATCTTGTGCTCGATCACGCCGCGCAGCTTCTCGTAGGACTGCCAGCTCGGGTTCATGCCGTTGTTCTGGGCCCGGGCCCGCAGCACGAAGTTGACCACCTCGTGACGGAAGTCCTTGGGATTGGAAATGCCGGCCGGCTTCTCGATCTTCTCCAACTCCTCGTTGAGGGACTGGCGGTTGAACAGCTCGCCGGTCTCCGGGTCCCGATACTCCTGGTCCTGGATCCAGAAGTCGGCATAGGTCACGTAGCGGTCGAAGATGTTCTGGCCGTATTCGGAATAGGATTCCAGGTACGCGGTCTGGATCTCCTTGCCGATGAAGTCGACGTAGCGAGGCGCCAGGAACTCCTTGATGAAGCGCAGGTAGCGCTCGAAGGTCTCGCGGGGCAACTGCTCCTGCTCGAGACGCTGCTCGAGCACGTAGAGCAGGTGCACCGGGTTGGCCGCCACCTCGACATTGTCGAAGTTGAACACCTTGGAGAGGATCTTGAAGGCGAAGCGCGTGGAGAGCCCGTCCATGCCCTCGTCGACCCCGGCGGCGTCGCGGTACTCCTGGATCGACTTGGCCTTGGGATCGGTGTCCTTGAGGTTCTCGCCGTCATAGACGCGCATCTTGGAGTAGATGCTCGAGTTCTCCGGCTCCTTGAGGCGCGAGAGCACCGTGAACTGCGCCAGCATGCGCAGGGTATCCGGCGCACAGGGCGCCTCGTTGAGCGAGGAGTGCTCGAGGAGCTTCCTGTAGATGTGGATCTCCTCGGTGACCCGCAGGCAATACGGCACCTTGACGATATAGACCCGATCGAGGAAGGCCTCGTTGTTGCGGTTGTTGCGGAACGTCTGCCACTCGCTCTCGTTGGAGTGCGCCAGGACGATGCCGTCGAAGGGAATCGCCCCCATGCCCTCGGTGGGGTTGTAGTTGCCCTCCTGGGTGGCGGTCAGCAGCGGATGCAGCACCTTGATCGGTGCCTTGAACATCTCAACGAATTCCATCAGCCCCTGGTTGGCCCGGCACAGGCCGCCGGAGAAGCTGTAGGCGTCGGGATCGTCCTGGGAGTAGAGCTCGAGCTGGCGGATGTCCACCTTGCCGACCAGCGAGGAGATGTCCTGGTTGTTCTCGTCGCCGGGCTCGGTCTTGGAGATGGCGATCTGGTTGAGGCGCGAGGGGTAGAGGCGCACGACGCGGAACTGGGAGATGTCGCCGCCGTACTCCTTGAGCCGCTTGGCGGCCCAGGGCGACATCACGCTCTTCAGGCAGCGCGTGGGGATGCCGTACTCCTTCTCCAGCAACTCGCCGTCGTCTTCCGGCGAGAACAGCCCGAGCGGGGACTCCTGCACCGGCGAGCCCTTGATGGCGTAGAAGGGGATCCGCTCCATCAGCAGCTTCAGGCGCTCGGCCAGCGACGACTTGCCGCCGCCCACCGGCCCCAGCAGGTAGAGGATCTGCTTCCTCTCCTCGAGCCCCTGGGCCGCGTGCCGGAAGTAGGCGACGATCTGCTCGATGGCCTCCTCCATGCCGTAGAACTCGGAAAAGGCCGGATAGCGACGAATCACCTTGTTGGAAAAGATGCGCGACAGCCTGGGATCCTTGGCCGTATCGATGACCTCGGGTTCGCCGATCGCCTCTAGCATGCGCTCTGCCGAGCTGGCATAGGCCGAAGGGTCCTCGCGACAGAGCTCCAGATACTCCTGCAGACTCATTTCCTCCTGCCGGATACGTTCGAAGCGGTTCTGCACATGGTCGAAGATGCTCATCGATGCCTCCTTTAGACCCGGAACTCCGGTCATGCGCCGATCGGTGCGCGTGCCGGGGATCGGTAGCTACAGCGTAGCCAGCATTCGCGAACAAGGGTCCCGCCGGCTTCAACGCATGACGCTACTACTTCCTATGAACCCCGAAGGCGGGAAGCGTTTCGTTGAAACCTGTACAGATTTTCACGCCTCGCCGAGACGCGCCCCTACAGGGCGGCCGCCAGCCGGGTGCCCTGATCGATCGCCCGCTTGGCATCCAGCTCCGCGGGCTCCAGGGCGCCGCCGATGAGGTGCACCGACACGCCGGCCTCGCGCAGCGGTTCCAGCCAGTCGCGGACCGATTCCTGGCCGGCACAGACCACCACGGTGTCGACCTTGAGCAGGCGCGGCACGCCGTCGAGCCGGATATGCAGCCCCGCGTCGTCGATGCCCACGTACTCGCAGCCCGCCAGGGCCTCCACGCCGCGATGACGCAGCGAGGCGCGATGCACCCAGCCCGTGGTGACACCCAGCCCCTCGCCGGGCTTGGAGGACTTGCGCTGCAGCAGGGTGACCCGGCGCGGCACCGGCGGACGCTGCGGCTCGCGCAGCCCGCCCGGCGTGCTCACGGTGAGATCCACGCCCCATTCATCGCACCAGGCCTCGGTGTCGAGGGCCGGGTGGCCCGCATGAGTCAACAGCTCCGCCACGTCGAAGCCGATGCCGCCGGCGCCGATGATGGCCACGCGGGCGCCGATCCGCTCGGGATGCATGATGGCCATAGGATAGGAGAGCACCTTGGGGTGATCGATGCCCGGCAGGTCGAGCCGCCGGGGCCGCACCCCGGTGGCCAGGATCACCTCGTCGAAGGCCTGGAGATCGTGGAGGCTGGGCTCCACCCCCAGGCGCACGGTCACGCCATGCTTGTCGAGCATCACCCGGTAGTAGCGCAGGGTCTCGTCGAACTCCTCCTTGCCGGGAATCCGCCGGGCATAGTTGAACTGCCCGCCGAGCATCGACTGGCGCTCGAACAGGGTGACGGCATGCCCCCGCCCGGCGGCCGTGACCGCGGCGGCGAGCCCCGCCGGCCCGCCCCCGACCACGGCGATGACCCGCGGCTCGGCGGCCGGCGCGATGGTCAGCTCGGTCTCGTGGCAGGCCCGCGGATTGACCAGGCAGGAGGCCGGCTTGCCCTGGAAGGTGTGATCCAGGCAGGCCTGGTTGCAGGCGATGCAGGTGTTGATCTCGGCCACGCGGTCTTCCCGGGCCTTGGCGATCCAGGCCGGGTCGGCGAGGAAGGGACGCGCCATGGAGACCATGTCGGCATGCCCCTCGGCGAGCACCCGCTCCGCCACCTCGGGCATGTTGATGCGGTTGGTGGTGATCAGCGGCAGCTTGAGCTCGGCCTTCATCCGCCGGGTCACCTCGCTGAAGGCCGCCCGCGGCACGCTGGTGACGATGGTCGGCACCCGCGCCTCGTGCCAGCCGATACCGGTGTTGATGGTATCCGCACCGGCGGCCTCGATGGCGCGCCCCAGGGCCACCACCTCCTCGAAGGTGCTGCCCTCCTCCACCAGGTCGATCATCGACAGGCGGAAGATGATCAGGAAGTCCGGGCCCAGCGCCTCGCGGATGCGCCGCACGATCTCCACCGGGAAGCGGATGCGGTTGTCGAAGGCGCCGCCCCAGGCGTCCTGGCGATGGTTGGTCCGTCGACAGACGAACTGGTTGATCAGGTAACCCTCGGAACCCATCACCTCGACGCCGTCGTAGCCGGCCTCCCGGGCCAGGGAGGCGCAGCGCACATAGGCGTCGATCTGCTCCTCGACCTCCGCGGCGCCGAGCGCGTGGGGCTCATGGGGATTGATCGGCGCACGGATCGGCGAGGGGGCGACCAGCGCCGGGGAGTAGGCATAGCGGCCGGCATGCAGGATCTGCAGGCAGATCCTGCCGCCCTCGTCGTGCACGGCGCCGGTGATCCGCCGGTGGTCGCCCACCTGTTCGGCACGCTCCAGGGTCGCCGCCCCCTCGAAGACCGCCCCTTCCGGATTGGGCGCGATCCCTCCCGTGACGATCAGCCCGACCCCTTGCCGGGCACGCTCGGCGTAGAAGACGGCGAGGCGCGCGAAGCCCTCCGGCATCTCCTCGAGGTTGGTGTGCATCGAGCCCATCAACACGCGATTGGGCAGGGTCAGGCGCCCCAGCTCGAGGGGGCGAAACAGGTTGGGAAAGGCGTTCACGATCTGAATCCTCGCTGTCGGGCGACCAGAATTCAAACAACTGTATGATAGCTAGCCGACATGCGCAAAGGGCAACTACCCGCTCGTCGAGGATAGCCGATGGGGGCCCAACGCGAAAAAGCCCCGAGTCATGAGACTCGAGGCTTTCGAATTCGTTTGCAGATGGCGGACCGGACGGGACTCGAACCCGCGACCTCCGGCGTGACAGGCCGGCATTCTAACCAACTGAACTACCGGTCCGCGTGGTGGGCGATACTGGACTCGAACCAGTGACCCCCAGCATGTGAGGCTGGTGCTCTAACCAACTGAGCTAATCGCCCACGCGTTACTGCATCGGTTGTGTGCGTCATCGTGGCGGACCGGACGGGACTCGAACCCGCGACCTCCGGCGTGACAGGCCGGCATTCTAACCAACTGAACTACCGGTCCGCAAGATGATGCGGCGCAAAAACGTTGGCGGACCGGACGGGACTCGAACCCGCGACCTCCGGCGTGACAGGCCGGCATTCTAACCAACTGAACTACCGGTCCGCAGCGTCTCTGCAACATGATCGGGCATTGCCTGGGCAATGGTGGGTGGTACAGGGTTCGAACCTGTGACCCCCAGCTTGTAAGGCTGGTGCTCTCCCAGCTGAGCTAACCACCCCCGGTCACGTGGCGCTGCATTCTACAGGGACCGCGATCATTGTCAACGCGTTTTTTCGCCCGGGGCCACTCCGCCCGTGCCGGGGAATCCACAAGGCTTTCATCCACTTGGGCCCGCCCAGGGGCTCAGCGGTGGCGGCCCATGAAGGCGGCGATGCATTGCGCCCCCTCGCGCAACAGGCCGGCTTGATCGCGCCCCGAGGCGCGGCGGGGTTTCCAGTCGTGATCGCCGTCCTCGAGCCAGTGCACCTCGGCGCAGGACGGCAGGGCATAGCCGTTCACCTGCGCCCGGGTACCGAAGGGGTCGCGACTGCCCTGCACCACCAGGGTCGGACAGGCCAGGGAAGACCAATGGTCGAGACGCAGGGACTCGGGCCGGCGGGGAGGATGGAAGGGATAGCCGCAGAGCACCAGCCCCGCGGCGCCCTCGCGAGCCGCCAGCAGGCTGGCCACCCGGCCGCCCATCGACTTGCCGCCCAGCCAGAGGGGCGAGGGAGCGTGCTGCGACATGCGGTCGCACCAGCGGGCCAGCTCCTCGACCAGGCGATCGACGCGGGGTGGCGGACGCCGCCGCCCCGCCTCGCGCATGCCACGCAGGTAGTCGAACTCGATCGCCAGCGTCTGCACGCCGGCATCGGCCAGCTCCCGACGCAGGGCCACGAGGAAGGCACTGTCCTGTCCGGCGCCGGCGCCATGGGTCAATAGCAGCCGCCCCGCGCGACCATCGCCCTGGACGTCCAGGGCCCCGAGGCCGTCGATGGCCCAGCGAGCCTGGCGGCCATCCAGCAGGGATTCCCCCAGGCTTTCGGGGTCGATGCGGGGCAGAGAATGACAAGAAGAATCAGACACTCGGTGGCTCCTTTCGTTCACGATTCCATCCATTCGCTAGTTCAGCTTGACGCAGGCCTGCGCTAGAATCCGGGGTGGATATTGACCTGCATCATCCTGCGGGCGGTCGACTCGGGGCAGAATGCCGCGGGCTACCCCCAAACCGCGTTCGATGGGAACCTGACATGAGCACAGCACTTGAACACCCGACCTACAATTACAAGGTAGTTCGGCAGTTCGCGATCATGACAGTGGTGTGGGGCATCGTGGGCATGTCCCTCGGTGTCATCATTGCCGCACAGCTGGTATGGCCGGAACTCAACCTGGGACTGCCGTGGACGAGCTTCGGCCGCCTGCGCCCCCTCCACACCAACACCGTGATCTTCGCCTTCGGCGGATCGGCGCTGTTCGCCACCTCCTACTACGTGGTGCAGCGTACCTGCCAGACACGCCTCTTCTCGGACAAGCTCTCCGCCTTCACCTTCTGGGGCTGGCAGGCGGTGATCGTGTCCGCCGTGGTGACGCTGCCGCTGGGGTACACCGAGGTCAAGGAATACGCCGAGCTCGAATGGCCGATCGACATCCTGATCGCCCTGGTGTGGATCAGCTATGCCATCGTCTTCCTGGGGACCATCAAGCTGCGCAGGACCTCCCACATCTATGTCGCCAACTGGTTCTTCGCCGCCTTCATCCTGACCGTGGCGGTGCTGCATATCGTCAACAGTGCGGCCATTCCCGTCTCCGCCATGTACTCCATCTCGATCTACTCCGGTGCGATCGATGCCATGACCCAATGGTGGTATGGCCACAACGCGGTGGGCTTCTTCCTGACCGCCGGCTTCCTGGGGATGATGTACTACTTCGTGCCCAAGCAGGCCGAGCGCCCGGTCTATTCCTATCGCCTGTCCATCGTCCACTTCTGGGCGCTGATCATGGTCTACATGTGGGCCGGCCCCCACCACCTGCACTACACCGCCCTGCCCAACTGGGCCCAGTCGCTGGGCATGATCATGTCGATCATCCTGCTGGCTCCGAGCTGGGGTGGCATGATCAACGGCATGATGACCCTCTCCGGCGCCTGGCATAAGCTGCGCACCGACCCGACCCTGCGCTTCCTGGTGGTGGCCCTGTCCTTCTACGGCATGTCGACCTTCGAGGGGCCGATGATGGCGGTCAAGACGGTCAATGCCCTCTCCCACTACACCGACTGGACCATCGGCCATGTCCACGCCGGTGCCCTTGGCTGGGTGGCGATGATCACCATCGGCTCCCTGTACCACCTGATCCCGCGCCTGTTCGGCCGCACCGAGATGTACTCCGTGGGCCTGGTCGCCGTGCACTTCTGGCTGGCCACCATCGGCACCGTGCTCTACATCGCCGCGATGTGGGTCAACGGCATCCTGCAGGGCCTGATGTGGCGCGCCGTCAACCCCGACGGCACCCTGATGTACACCTTCGTCGAGTCCGTGGAAGCCAGCGGCCCGGGCTATATCGTGCGGATGATCGGGGGGCTGAGCTGGGTGACCGGCATGCTGATCATGGCCTTCAACGTCTTCATGACCGTGCG
This sequence comes from Halomonas sp. M4R1S46, assembly GCF_025725685.1. Lineage (NCBI taxonomy): Bacteria > Pseudomonadati > Pseudomonadota > Gammaproteobacteria > Oceanospirillales > Halomonadaceae > Halomonas > Halomonas sp. M4R1S46. The sequence goes on along the minus strand of NZ_CP107008.1, from coordinate 783,021 downwards.
TCGTCAAGAAGGCCTCCGCCAGCCACTTCCGCAGTCCGCCTGAGCCAACAGGGAACGAAACGCCAATGAGACACGAGATTGTCGAAAAGAACGTCGGCCTGCTCTCCGTACTGGTCCTGGTGGTGATCAGCTTCGGCGGCCTCGCCGAGGTCGTGCCGCTGTTCTTCCAGAAGCAGACGACCGAACCCGTCGAGGGACTCAAGCCGCTCTCCGCCCTGGAGCTGGCCGGCCGCGACATCTACCGCCGGGAAGGCTGCGTCGGCTGCCACTCGCAGATGATCCGTCCCTTCCGCGCCGAGACCGAGCGCTACGGCCACTACAGCGTGGCCGGCGAATCGGTCTACGAGCACAACTTCCTGTGGGGCTCCAAGCGCACCGGCCCCGACCTGGCCCGGGTGGGGGGTCGCTACAGCGACGACTGGCACCGCGCGCACATGTACAACCCGCGCGACGTGGTACCGGAATCGGTGATGCCGGCCTATCCGTGGCTGTTCGAGAACACCCTCGACGGCGAGCATATCGCCGACAAGATGCGTGCCCTGCGCACCCTCGGGGTGCCCTACACCGACGAGCAGATCGCCGGTGCCGGGCAAGCGGTACGCGGCGAGCGTGAGATCACCGCCCTGGTGGCCTATCTGCAGCAGCTCGGCACCGTGCTCAAGGACACGCGCTGACCATGGATATCGGGACCGTCCGCGGCATCATCACCGGCCTGCTGATCATCGCCTTCGCGGGGCTCGTCTGGTGGGCCTACTCGAAGCGCCGCAAGCGGGACTTCGACGAAGCGGCCAACCTGCCCTTCGCCGACGAGGATGAGCAGCCGAACCGTGACACGCATGCCTCCCGTGAGGCCGATTCCCGACACGACAAGGGAGACAGGAACACATGAACAATCTTTGGGGTGACTCCCTTTCCGGCTTCTGGAGTGCCTGGATCATCGTCATCACGCTGGGCACCATCGCCATCAGCGCCTGGCTGCTCTTCGCCAACCGCAAGACCGACAAGACCCCGGATGCCGAAGGCAACGTGGAGACCACCGGTCATGCGGCCGACGAGATCGAGGAATACGACAACCCCCTGCCGCGCTGGTGGTTCCAGCTCTACGTGGGCACCGTGATCTTCGCGCTGGGCTATCTGGTGCTCTATCCCGGCCTCGGCAACTATGCCGGCGTGCTGGGCTGGACCCAGGAAGGCCAGTGGGAGCAGGAGGTGGCCCAGGCCGAGGAGCGCTACGCACCGATCTTCGAGCAGTACCAGCAGGTGCCCATCCCGGAGCTGGCCCAGGACGGCGAGGCGATGCAGGTGGCCGAACGCATCTTCCTCAACAACTGCGCGATCTGCCACGGTTCCAACGCCCAGGGTGGCTACGGCTTCCCCAACCTCACCGACGACGCCTGGCTGTACGGCGGCGCGCCGGAAAACATCGTCCAGACCATCACCAACGGCCGTAACGGCCTGATGCCCTCCTGGCAGCAGCTCGGCGAGGAGAACATCGAGAACGTCACCCAGCATGTGCTCTCGCTGTCCGGCCAGGCCGAGGATGCCGAGCGGGCCGAGCAGGGCGCGGCGGTCTTCGCCTCCGTCTGTGCCGCCTGCCACTCATCCGACGGCACCGGCAACCAGGCCCTGGGCGCGCCCAACCTGACCGACGACGCCTGGCTCTATCGCCAGCCCGGCCAGCCCCTGGACGAGGCCATCCGCCAGACCCTGCGCAACGGCCGCAACGGTCACATGCCGGCCCAGGCCGCCTATATCGGCGAGGACAAGGTCCACCTCGTGGCCGCCTATGTCTACAGCCTGAGCCACCAGGAGTAAGCCCGACCCGCGGGCGCCGAGAAAGGGAGTGACCAGGAGTCGCCCCCTTTCTCGTTGCACGGCCTTCTCGATACAATCGAGACCATGATCCGGGTCCCGGACCCGGCCTTCCTTGCCTGCCGTGAGCCAGCCATGAGCGAGAAGATCCCCACCCGTGACGTCACCCCGGGGCCCGTGCAGCATCACGAGCCCCGGGGCACCGTCACCCAGGAGATGTACGCCAGCCGGCGCCATATCTATGTCCGCGAGATCAAGGGCGTCTTCCAGCGGCTGCGCCGCAGCACCAACTGGGCCCTGATGCTGGCCTTCTTCCTGATCCCCTGGGTCCAGTGGGGCGATCGCCCGGCGGTGTGGTTCGACCTGCCCGGGCGGGAGTTTCATATCTTCGGCGCGACCTTCTACCCGCAGGAGTTCATGCTGCTGTCCTGGCTCTTGATCATCTGCGCCTTCGGCCTGTTCTTCATCACCGTCTTCGCCGGCCGGGTGTGGTGTGGTTATACCTGCCCGCAGAGCGTCTGGACCTTCCTGTTCATCTGGGTCGAGCATCGCGTCGAGGGCCCCCGCAACCGCCGTATCAAGCTCGACAAGCAGGCGATGAATGCCGACAAGGCCCGACGCAAGGCCGCCAAGCATGCCATCTGGCTGGTCATCGCCATCGCCACCGGGGTGACCTTCGTCGGCTACTTCACGCCGATCCGCGAACTGGTGGTGGCGCTGCCCACCCTCGAGGCCCACGGCTGGTCCTACTTCTGGGTGGGCTTCTTCACCGTCTTCACCTACCTCAACGCCGGCTGGCTGCGCGAGCAGGTGTGCATCTACATGTGCCCCTATGCGCGATTCCAGGGCGTGATGTTCGACCGCGACACCCTGATCGTCTCCTACGACGCCGCCCGCGGCGAGCCCCGCGGCCCGCGCAAGAAGCGCCTCAGCCACGCGGAGGCGCGGGCCGCCGGGCACGGCGACTGCATCGACTGCGACCTCTGCGTGCAGGTCTGCCCCACCGGCATCGACATCCGCGAGGGCCTGCAGTACGAGTGCATCACCTGCGCGGCCTGCATCGACGCCTGCGACAGCGTCATGGACAAGATGGGCTACCCCCGCGGGCTCATCCGCTACACCACCGAGAACGCCCTGGAGGGCAAGCCGACGCATATCCTGCGCCCGCGGCTGCTCGGCTACCTGGCGGCCCTGCTGGTGATGATCGGGCTGTTCGCCTGGGCCGTGGCCGACCGCACGGCGGTGGGCTTCGATGTGGAACGCGACCGCAGCCAGCTGTTCCGGGTGACCCGGGACGGGGAGATCAGCAACGTCTACACCCTGATCGTGCGCAACCTCGACCAACAGGACCATGTCTATCGCCTGGAGGCCTCCGGACTGCCCGGCCTGCGCCTGGACACCGACCGGATCAGCGTGCCCGCCGGCGAGTCCCGCCAACTGGTGGTCGAGGCCACGGTCCCGCGTGAGGCCATCGACCGGCCGAGCCACGATATCCTGCTGCGCCTCGAGGCCACCGATGCCGACATCGGCCTCGAACGCGACAGTCGCTTCATAGGAGAGAGCCGCTGATGACCGCGGAACACGATATTCCCCCCTGGTACAAGCAGTTCTGGCCGTGGTTCCTGATCGGCCTGCTGGGGTCGTCGGTGACCTTCAGCATGGTCTATCTGGTGCTGTCGATTCATTACTTCGACGGCACCGTGGCCCAGGACTATTACAAGGAGGGGCTGGCGATCAACGAGCAGATCGCCAAGCAGGAGCATGCCCAGCGACTCGGCCTGGCGGCGACGCTGCGGGCCGACCCGCGCACCGGCGACATCGTCGTCGACCTGGCGGGCGAGCGACGCCCCGAGGAGCTGGTGCTCAAGCTGATCTTCCCCACCGAGAGCGCCCGCGACCGCACCCTGACCCTCGAGCATGTCCACGACGGCCGCTACGTGACCATGGTCGACGAGCCCCTGCGCTACCGCTGGTACCTGCACCTGCAGCCCACCCCGGGCGCGGCGGCCGAATGGCGCCTGACCGGCGAGGCGCACTTCCCCAGCGAGGACGAGATCGCCCTGGTCCCGGGAATCTGACGCGCCGCCATGACCGCGACGACCCTGACGCCCCCGGCCGAGGCCACCGGCTGCTACCACTGCGGCAGCCGGGTGCCCGCCGACGCCCCCTGGTCGATCACCCTGGACGACGGCGTCCACCCGCTGTGCTGCCCCGGCTGCGAGGCCGTGGCCCATGCCATCGTCGGCGGCGGCCTGGCCAGCTACTATCGCTTCCGTACCGCGTTGCCGGAACGCCCGGACGACCGCCAGGCGGCCCGCGCCGAGACCTGGACAGTCTTCGATGACCCCGGCCTGCAGGCCCGCTTCGTGCACCCCGAGGCCGAAGGGGGCGGCGTGCACGCCACCCTGGCGGTGGACGGCATCAGCTGCGCGGCCTGCGCCTGGCTGATCGAGCATCGCCTGAATGCCCTGGCGGGCGTCTCGGCCAGCGCCGTCAACCTCTCCCACCATCGGGTGCGGGTCAGCTGGGACCCGGCGCGCCTCGCCTTCTCGCGGATCCTCGCCGAGATGGCGGCGATCGGCTATCAGGCCCAGCCCTACGAGCCCGACGCCGCCCAGAGCCGGCTGCAGCGCGAGGAGCGCATGAACGTGCGCCGGCTGATCGTCGCCGCGGTGGGGATGATGCAGGTGATGATGTTCTCCATCCCCCTCTACGTGGCGGGCCAGGACGGGATCAGCGCCGACTTCGACGCCCTCTTCCACTGGCTGGCCTTCGCCCTGACCACCCCGGTGGTGCTGTTCTCCGCCCAGCCGTTCTTCGCGGGGGCGATCCGCGACCTGCGCACCCGCACCCTGGGCATGGACGTGCCGGTGTCGCTGGCCATCGGCTCGGCCTACCTGGCCAGCGCCGGGGCGGTGCTCGCCGGCCGCGGCGAGGTCTACTTCGACTCGGTGGCCATGTTCACCTTCTTCCTGCTCTTCGGCCGCTACGTCGAGAGCCGGGCCCGGCGGCGCAGCGGGCGCAGCGGCAATGCCCTGGCCGACGCCCTGCCGGTGTCGGCCATCCGCCTCACCGGGGACGGCGAGGAGCGCATCCTGCCGGCCAGCGAGCTGGCCCGCGACGACCGCATCCTGGTCAAGCCCGGTCACGGCGTGCCCGCCGACGGCGTGATCGAGAGCGGTACCTCCAGCCTCGACGAGTCGATGCTCACCGGCGAGACCCTGCCGGTGACCCGCGGGGTCGGCGATACCGTCACCGGCGGCAGCCAGAACATCGAGAGTCCGCTGACGGTCCGCGTGACCCGGGCCGGCCGCGACGCCCGGGTGGCGAGCCTGATGGACCTCACCGACCGGGCCTTCGCCAGCCGCCCTCGGCTCGCCCGGATGACCGCTCGCCTGGCCCACCATTTCGTGGTGCAGGTGCTGCTGATCGCCCTGGCGGTGGCCGTGACCTGGTGGTTCATCGACCCCGCCCGGGCCTTCTGGGTCACCCTCTCGGTGCTGGTGGTGACCTGCCCCTGTGCCCTGGCGCTGGCCACGCCCACGGCGCTGACCGCCGGCCATGGCCGGCTGCACCGCCGCGGCGTGCTGATCACCCGAGCCGACGCCCTCGAGGCGCTCGCCGGGCTCGACCGCGTGGTGTTCGACAAGACCGGCACCCTGACCGCCGGCGAGATGACCCTGATGGAGACCCGCCCCCTCGCCGGCGACGCCCCCGACCACCTGGCGGCCCTGGCCGCGGCGCTGGAGGCCCACTCCGAGCATCCCATCGCCCGGGCCTTCCGTCCTCACCGGCGCGGCAGGCTGGTCGCTGAGGACGTGCTCAGCCGGCCCGGCCAGGGCCTCGAGGGCCGGCTCGCCGGCCGGCGCTGGCGGCTCGGCCGGCCCGACTTCGCCGCCCCCAACACGGCTCCGACGCCACCCGACGGCGGCCAGTGGCTGCTGCTCGCCGAGGAGGGCCGGCCGCGCGCCTGGTTCGCCCTGCGCGACCGGGTCCGCGAGGACGCCGCCGAGACCGTGGCCGCGCTCGAGGCCCGCGGCCTCGCGGTGGAGCTGCTCTCCGGGGACACCGAGGCGGCCACGGCTGCCATGGCCGAGCACCTGGGCATCGCCACCTGGCGGGCCGCGGCCGACCCGGAGGCCAAGCTGGCCCACCTTCAGGCCCTGCAGGCCCGGGGCGAGAGGGTCGCCATGGTCGGTGACGGCATCAACGACGTGCCGGTGCTGGCTGGCGCCGACCTCGCCTTCGCCATGAACGGCGCCACCGACCTGGCACGCACCCGGGCGGATGCCGTCTTGCTGGGACCGCGCCTGATGCGTATCGTCGAGGCCGTCGAGATCGGCCGTGCCACGTGCCGCATCATCCGCCAGAACCTGGGCTGGGCGCTGGTCTACAACCTGGCCGCCCTGCCGCTGGCCGCCATGGGCCTGGTGCCCCCCTGGCTCGCCGCCCTGGGCATGTCGGCGAGTTCCCTGGTGGTGGTGGGCAACGCCCTGCGCCTGGCCCGGCTCACGCCACCCCCCGGCACCCCCGTCCCGCGCCCGGTGAACGCATGAGTATCCTCTACCTGTTGATCCCGCTGTCGCTGATCCTGCTCGGGCTGGCCGTGTGGGCCTTCTTCTGGGCGGTCAAGCATGATCAGTTCGACGACCTGGAGGGGCCCGCCCACCGCATCCTCTTCGACGAGGACGACAACGCCCCGACCCCGGAGGAGAGGGAGCGACGGCGGGATGCCGCGGAGGGCGAGGCCTCGCGGCCCGCCAGCCGCGACGGGGAGTCGGGCCGCGACGGGGAGTCGGGCCGCGACTGATGGATCCCACCGGACTCGACCTGCCGCCCCTGGCCGCGGCCTTCGTCTTCGGCCTGCTCGGCGGCGCCCACTGCATCGGCATGTGCGGCGGCATCATGAGCGCCCTGACCTTCGCCGTGCCCCCCAGCATGCGCCATCCGGCGCGGCTCGGCGGCCTGCTGCTGGGCTACAACCTGGGACGCATCGCCAGCTACATGGCCACCGGCGCCCTGGTGGCCGGCCTCGGCACCCTGATCGGCGTGGCGCCCGGCGCCCGCCTGGCACTCCAGGTCCTCGCCGCGCTGATGCTGATCCTGATGGCCCTCTACATCGCCGACTGGTGGAAGGGGCTGCTGCGCATCGAGGCCCTCGGCCGGCGCCTGTGGCGCCACCTGGAACCGCTCGGCCGACACCTGATGCCGGTGGTGAAGCTGCCCCAGGCGGTGGCCCTGGGCGCGGTCTGGGGCTGGCTGCCCTGCGGGCTGGTCTACTCGATGCTGGCCTGGAGCCTGGCCATCGCCGAGCCGCTGCGCGGGGCGGCCCTGATGGGGGCCTTCGGCCTCGGCACCCTGCCGGCCCTGCTGGCCACCGGTCTCGCCGCCCGCCAGCTCGGCACCCTGATCCGTCACCCCGCCACCCGCACCCTGGCGGCGCTGGCGATCATCGCCTTCGCCCTCGCGCAGCTGTGGGCCCTGCTGCCCGCCGGCGGGCACCACTGAGGGGGCGGCAACCCCCACCCCCTTGATCCAGCTCAACGCGGCCCGGCCCGGCTGCCGCTAGCATGAGGACATCCCCCTTCCGGAGTGCCCTCATGTCCGCCAGCGCGCCTGCCGACCCTCACGCCCACGCCGACCCGCACGCTCCGGGGCCGACCGGGGGACCGGGCGATGCGGCGCCGGGCCCCGTTCCCCGCGACCATCCCGGCACCGAGGCCCTGTCGCCGGCCTTCACGGCGGCGGACTACCGCCGGGCACTGGAACACGGCAATGCCCGGGGCCGGCCGCTGTCCCTGGCGCTGCGCCTGCCCTTCTGCCAGCATGCCTGCTTCCACTGCATGCACCACCCGGTGGTCACCACCGATCGCCGACGCCCGGACGCCTACCTGGCGCGGCTCGACCGCGAGATGGTGCTGGTCGGCCGCCACCTCGACGCCAGCCGGGAGGTCCGCGGCCTGCACTGGGGCGGCGGGTCGCCGACCTTCCTGACGCTGAACCAGATGGGGGAGCTGATCGATCGCCTGGACGCACGCTTCCGACTGGCCCGGGGGCACGATCGGGACTTCGGCATCGAGATCGCCCCCCATGATGCCGATGTCCTCACCCTGCGCCACCTCGAGGCACTGGGCTTCAACCGGCTCACCCTGAACGTGCTCGACCTGGATGCCCGGGTGCTGCAGGCCATCAACCGTCCGCCGTCCCGGGGGCCCACCGAACAGTTGCTCGACGAGGCGGATCGCCTGGGCTTTCGCTCGCTGGACCTGGAACTGACCATTGGCCTGCCGCGCCAGAGCCGCGAGGGGTTCGCCGCCACCCTCGAGCAGACCCTCGCCATGGCGCCCGCCCGGCTCTCGCTCATTCCGTATGTCCACCGCCCGGCCCGCTTCCCGGCGCAGCGCCATATCCCTGCCGGGGGCCTGCCGGGCGCCGAGGCACAAGGGGCCATGCGTCGCGAGAGCCATGCCCGCCTGGTCGACGCCGGCTATGCCCACCTGGGCTGGGATCGCTATGCCCGGCGGGGCGGCGGCCTGAGGGATGCCCGGGTACAGGGGCGACGCCAGGCCGAGTGCGACCTCCTGGGCCTGGGCGTCGGGGCGGTCTCGCGCCTGGAGGGCGCCCTGGCCCGCAACGCCGTGGACCTGGCGGACTTCGAGGCCGCGCTGGACGACGGCGGCCTGGCGACCGCCAGCGGGCGCTGGCTGTCGCGGGATGACCACCTGCGGGAACGCGCCATCGAGACGTTGATGACCCGGCAGACCCTGGACCTCGCGGCCCTAGGCCAGGCCTTCGCCCTCGATGCCGAGGCCCGCCTGGCCAGCGCCCTGGATCGCCTGCTGGCCGCCGGGCTCGTCGCCCGCCGGGGGCAATGCCTCGACCTGGTCGCCCCCGGCACGCGCTGGACCCGGGAACTGACCCGGGCCTTCGGCGTCCCGGCCCCGTGAGCGCCGGCAGCATACCTCCGAAGGGGTGCTATGCCTGGCGGGCCTTCATCCGCCATAATGTCGGGCAGAGCCACTATCAAGGAGGACAGCATGCCTGATGTCGCAGCCGACAGGCGACGCTCCCTCTTGCAAGAGACCCGCTGTCAGACCTGCAGCCTGAGTTCGCTGTGTCTGCCACTGGCCCTCGAGCTCGAGGGCATGGACCAGTTCGATGCGATCATTCGCCGCCGCGCGCCCTTGAAGAAGGGCGAATCGCTGTTTCGCCAGGGCAGCCCCTTCACCAGTGTCTATGCCGTGCGTTCCGGGAGTCTCAAGCAGGTCACCACCGAGGGCAGCGGTGACGACCAGCTGACCAACTTCTACCTGCCCAGCGAGCTGGTAGGCCTCGACGGCATCGACGAGGAGACCTATCCGGGCTCGGTGGTGGCGCTCGAGACCACCACCGTCTGCGAGATCCCCTTCGACCGGCTCGACGCCCTCTCCGAGCGGCTGCCGGAGCTGCGCGCCCAGCTCTACCGCAGCATGAGCAAGGAGATGCGCGACGACCGACGCATGATGCGCCTGCTGTCGCGCAAGACCGCCGACCAGCGCCTGGCGACCTTCTTCACCAGCCTCTCCGACCGCTTCCGCCGGCGGGGCTACTCGCCCTACAGCTTCCGACTCTCCATGTCCCGGGCGGACATCGGCAACTACCTGGGCCTGGCCGTGGAGACCGTCAGCCGCATCCTCGGCCGCTTCCAGCAGCAGGGCCTGGTGGCCGCCTCCGGTCGCGAGGTCAACATCCTCGACCTGAACGCCCTGATCGAGGTGGCCGAGGAAGAAGGCTGCCGCTAGCACGCTTTCGCGTGAGCTGGAAGCTGGAAGCTGGAAGCTGGAAGCTGGAAGCTGGAAGCTGGAAGCTGGAAGCTGGAAGCTGGAAGCTGGAAGCTGGAAGCTGGAAGCTGGAAGCTGGAAGCTGGAAGGCAGCGTAAAACGAACCACCCCCATGGCCACTGCCTGGGGGTGGTTGTTCTTCCAGCTTCAAGCTTAAGCCCGCGAAGCGGGCGTTCTTCCAGCTTATGGCTCGTTGTGGAGCTCGATCCGATCGGCCTGCATCTTCGCCTGCCTGTCCTCGAGGCCGGCGAAGTCGAACAGCTCACGGTCGGCCAGCTGGGACGGCGCCACGTTGGTCACGGCCTTGAACATGCTCTCGAGCCGCCCCGGGTGCCTGGCCTCCCACTCGGCCAGCATCTCCTTGACCACCTGGCGCTGCAGGTTGGGCTGCGAGCCGCAGAGGTTGCAGGGGATGATCGGGAAGTCCATGCGGCGCGAGAACTCGGCGATATCCGCCTCGCGGCAGTAGGCCAGCGGACGGATGACGATGTTCTTGCCGTCGTCGGAGAGCAGCTTGGGTGGCATCGACTTGAGGCTGCCGCCGAAGAACAGGTTGAGGAACAGCGTCTCGAGGATGTCCTCGCGATGGTGGCCCAGGGCGATCTTGGTGGCGCCGATCTCCTCGGCATAGCCGTACAGGGAGCCGCGCCGCAGCCGCGAGCACAGCGCGCAGGTCGTCTTGCCTTCCGGGGTCTTCTCCTTGACCACCGAGTAGGTGTCGCGCTCGAGGATGTGGTAGTCGACCCCGATGCCGTCCAGGTAGGCCGGCAGGACATGCTCGGGAAAGCCCGGCTGCTTCTGGTCCAGGTTCACCGCCACCAGGGAGAAGTCGACGGGGGCATTGCGCTGCAGGCTGCGCAGGATCTCCAGCATGGTGTAGCTGTCCTTGCCACCGGACAGGCAGACCATCACCTTGTCCCCCTCGCGGATCATGTCGTAGTCGATGATGGCGTTGCCCACCTGGCGCCGCAGCCGCTTCTGCAGCTTGTTGAACTCGCGCCTGGCCTTGGCGGCACGGCGCTCGGCGCCGTCGGCGCTGGGCTCGGAGGTGGTGTCCTCGGCGGGACGAGGGTCGAACATCACGGCATCTTGCATGGTCACGGCGCTGCCAGGGCATCTGCGGGGGGACGGGCGCCTATCCTACCATCCTCCCCGGAGGCTGGCGAAGCGAAGCCCGCCAGCCGGACCCCTCAGGACGTCTGCCGCGGTGGCTGGCCCTCCCGGGCCAGGTGCAGATGCATCAGGGCGGTGGTCACCGCCACCCCCAGGGCGCTATGGCGCCCCATCAGGGGCACGCCGAGGCGTTCGGCGACCTCCTCGAAGCGCGGCCGGGTGTCGAGTTGGGGATGGTGGTGTCGCTGGCGACGCTGGTACACCTGCGCCACATCGATGCCGGCGTTGGGCAGGTCGAAGCCGAAGCGCGGCCGCAGGTAGCGATTGAGCAGGGCCAGCTCGAAATCCAGCCGCCAGCCCACCAGGGGCCGGTTGCCGACGAAGTCCAGCAACTGCGCCAGGACCTCGTCGATGCCCTGGCCATCGTCCAGGTCGATCCCCCGCAGCCCATGCAGGCGGATGGAGCCGCCATCCAGGCTGGCCGGACGCTCCAGGCGGAGGTCGAGGGACTCGCTGGTGAGTACCCGGTCGCCCCGCAGGCGCACGGCGGCGATGGCCACCAGCTCGGCGGTCCGGGCGTTGGTTCCGGTGGTCTGGCAGCCGAGGGCCACCAGCTCGTCGCCGGTATAGGGATGAAAGAGCCAGCCGTAGCGGCCATGGGCGTGTCGCCGGCGGTCGGTCACCCGTCGCCATGTCCTGAGCATGAATGCACTCCTGTGTTGTTGCTCCGGGCCTTACGCGTACTCGAGGTGGAAGTGGTGCGACAGGTGCTGCTTGAAGTCCTTGACGATGTGCAGCGCCTCGCGGAGCAGGTCGCGCTCCAGGGAGGACAGTTCCTGCACCACCACCCGGTCGGGCTCGTCGCCCTGCGTCCCCTCCCCGTCGAGCCGCGCCAGCTGCTGCTTGAGCCGCAGCTCGGTGAACAGCGACAGAGCCTCCCCCAGGTCCTCGGCGAAGCGCGCCTCCAGGCGCCCGTCCGCCACCAGGGCGTCCAGACGGTCCAGGGTCGAGGTCACGGCGATGCGCCGCTCGAGGGCCATGACGCGGACCCCGTGGACGATGGGGAAGATCCCGCCCTTCTTGATGTCGATGCCGTGCTGGGGCTTCTTGAGCGAGCCGAACAGGGTCAAGGGCGTGGCGAAGTGCAGCGCCGGCCGCGCGAAGTAGGACAACAGCAGCTGGTCGCCGGCACACAGGTGAAACAGGGTCTCGCGCAGGCGCTCCAGCAGCGACGGATTGCCGGCCACGGCATGGGCGTCGAGCACGATGGCCAGCTTCATCAGGCTGTCCCCGTCGCGCTGCTCCACCCACCGGGCGATGCGCCGCTTCCACTGGCTCTCGGTGCCCACCCAGTCGGGATTGGAGACCATGATGTTGCCCGGACAGGGCGGATAGCCCAGCTCGATGAGGGTCTCGGTGAGTCGCTGCATCCGTTCGGCACAGTCGGGCCAGTCCAGGGCATCGTCGAGGATCAGGCCATTGTCCTGATCGGTCTTGAGGATCTGCTCGCCGCGCCCCTCGCTGCCCATCACCATCAGGCAGCTGTCGCGGTGGTAACGCGCCTCGATCAGAAAGCCCCAGGCCTTGTTGACGATCCGGCCGTTGAGGGCCGCCAGCAGGCCCATGGCGAAGCGCAGCTTGACGCCCTGGGCCATCAGCGCGCGGACCAGCTCCGGGGTACGCCGGCTGGCGGCGGACAGCGCCGCCAGGCTGTCCGCCTGCTCGACCTGCAGGCTGACCACGTAACTGCGACTGGAGAAGTAGCTGAGCACATCGGTCAGTTCCACCACGCCCACCGCGGCCTGGCCCTCGGTGACCACCACCCGCTCCACCTGGTGCCGGGTCATCAGTACCAGCACCTGGAAGAGGTACTGGTCCGGCGTCACCGTGACCAGCACGAAGTGCGCCACCGACTGCACCGGGCTGTCCTGGGGCAGTCCCTCGAGGACCAGGGCGTTGAGCAGGTCGGTCTTGGTGATCATCCCCGGGCCCTGCTCGCCCTCGACCAGCAGGCTGTCGGCATGGCTGTCGTGCAGGGTAGTCACCGCCTCGGCGATGGTCGCCCGGGGGCCCACGCAGAGCGGCTCGCGCATGCACTCGTCGACCCTGGCGAGCATGAAGCCGGCCATGGTCACCCCGCCGGCGGCGCGCTGCTCGGTCAGCAGGCGGGTCTTGTGGGCCAGGGTCTGGCGGAAGAACTCGGCGAACGCCGGGTAGTCGTCGCAGAGTTTGAGGAACAGCGCCTTGGGCAGCAGGTAGCAGAGGCTCTCCTGCTCGGCCCGGAAGCGATAGCGGCTCGTGCCGTTGAGGATGCTGATGGCCCCGAAGAGGTCGCCGGCGGTGTAGTGGCCGATCCGCTCCCGGGCACCGGGCTGGGTAGTGTCGAGTTCCGCGACCTCGCCCTTGTGGATGAGGAAGACGTACTCGCCGGGCTGGCCGGTCTCGAGGATGATCTCGTCGCGATCGAAGTAGGCGAGGTCAATGCCGCCACGGACCCGCTCCCGCCCCGCCTCGTCGAGAAAGGTGAATGGCGGCTCGGAAAGATCGACATCGACCATAACGAGGTCCTCGTGTCGGGAAACGGGCATCGTCTGCCGGAAACTCCCGACCGCGGGCCAGGGGCACCGAGGGGTGAGCCGTTGCACGACAGGTGACACCGCGGCAGGAACACTGGGATCAGGGTAGCAAAGTCGGGATCGGGGCAAGTATCTAGACCATGGTTCTATGCGGCCCCCGGGCGTTACCATCTCATCTCGACAAGGCGTTATACCTTGGTACCATTCGACCCGCGTTTCGACTAAAGTCCAATTCGATAAGCTCCTAGACAATCGTCCTATGAACTGAAACGATACCGGAAACAAAGACCTCACAATCATCCGCAATGCAATGATTTAAAAGGGATACATAAAAACCTTTTAAATCGTTTTCTCCTCATGATACCAAAGTCTGGGATTTATTTTTCCGCTTTATTGACCAGCATTAGCGATGAGTCGTGCAGGGCAATCGCACGTCGACACCCCACCTCAACCAAAGCGTGAGCGACCCAGGTCCTGTCACAAGGTAAGGGAGGAAACCATGCCCTCATTGCCAACCTGCTCCAGGCCCGCTGCGTCTTCCGGCATCCCGGCCCGGATCACCGCTGGCTGATGGCTGTCCACGCGCGATTGCCCGGCTGAGTCATGTGAACGCTCGGGACAACTTCCCACCCCCCCAACAACAAGTGGAGAGCAACACCATGGCAGATGAGAAATCCAATGCCGAAGCCTACTGGGCGGCCAACCTCCGCCTCATTGCCGGCTGCCTGGTCGTCTGGGCGCTGGTGTCCTACGGCTTCGCCATCCTGCTGCGCCCGCTGCTCGCGAGCATTCCCGTCGGCGGCACCGACCTGGGCTTCTGGTTCGCGCAGCAGGGATCGATCCTGACCTTCATCGGCATCATCTTCTTCTACGCGTGGAAGATGAACCGGCTGGACAAAAAGTTCGGGCTTGGGGAGTAAGCCAGCATGAGTCAATTCGCGATCAACGTCCTCTTCGTGGGCGCTTCCTTCGCCCTCTATATCGGCATCGCCATCTGGGCGAAGGCCGGTTCGACGAAAGACTTCTACGTCGCCGGCGGCGGCGTGCATCCCATCACCAACGGCATGGCCATCGGCGCCGACTGGATGTCGGCGGCGTCCTTCATCTCCATGGCGGGCCTGATCGCCGCCGGCGGCTATGCCAACTCCACCTTCCTCATGGGCTGGACCGGCGGCTACGTCCTGCTGGCCACCCTGCTGGCCCCCTACCTGCGCAAGTTCGGCAAGTTCACGGTGCCTGAGTTCATCGGTGATCGCTTCTACAGCAAGAACGCTCGCCTGGTCGCCGTGATCTGCCTGATCGTCGCCTCGGTGACCTATGTCATCGGCCAGATGGCCGGCGCCGGCGTGGCCTTCTCGCGCTTCCTGGAAGTCGACGCCACCATGGGCCTGATCATCGCCGCCATCGTGGTGTTCTTCTACTCGGTACTGGGGGGCATGAAGGGCATCACCTACACCCAGGTCGCCCAATACTGCGTGCTGATCACCGCCTACACCATCCCGGCCGTGTTCATCTCGCTGGAGCTGACCGGCAACCCGGTGCCACCGCTCGGGCTGTTCTCGGAGCACAGTGACTCCGGCATGCCGCTGCTGGCCAAGCTCAACCAGGTCATCACCGAGCTCGGCTTCAACGAGTACACGGCGGACGTGGACAACAAGCTCAACATGGTGCTGTTCACCCTGTCGCTGATGATCGGTACCGCCGGCCTGCCCCACGTCATCATCCGCTTCTTCACCGTGCCGAAGGTCGCCGATGCACGCTGGTCCGCCGGCTGGGCCCTGGTCTTCATCGCCCTGCTGTACCTGACCGCCCCGGCCGTGGCCTCCATGGCACGCCTGAACCTGATGACCACCATCTACCCCGACGGCCCGACGGCCGAGCCCATCCAGTATGACGAGCGTCCGAACTGGGTGCGCGAGTGGGAGGTCACCGGGCTGATCCAGTACGAGGACAGGAACGACGACGGGCGCATCCAGCTCTACAACGACAGCGAGGCGTTCGCGCCGACCGCCGAGGCGCGTGGCTGGGCCGGCAACGAGCTGGAGGTCAACCGGGACATCCTGGTGCTGGCCAACCCGGAGATCGCCAACCTGCCCGGCTGGGTCATCGGCCTGATCGCCGCGGGGGGCCTGGCGGCGGCGCTGTCGACGGCAGCCGGGCTGTTGCTGGCGATTTCCTCGGCCATCAGTCATGACCTGATCAAGGGCTCGATCAATCCCAACATCTCCGAGAAGGGCGAACTGCTGGCGGCGCGGATCTCGATGTCCGTCGCCATCATCGTCGCCACCTACCTCGGCGCCAATCCCCCGGGCTTCGCGGCCCAGGTGGTGGCCCTGGCCTTCGGCATCGCCGCGGCCTCGCTGTTCCCGGCGCTGATGATGGGGATCTTCTCCAAGCGCGTGAACAACATGGGCGCGATCGCCGGCATGCTGTCGGGGCTGGCCTTCACCCTGGTCTACATCTTCGTCTACAAGGGCTGGCTCTTCATCCCGGGCACCAACAACCTGGAAGACATCCCGGCGAACTGGGTGCTGGGCATCTCGCCGCTGTCCATCGGCGCCGTGGGCGCGATCATCAACTTCGCCGTGGCCTTCTCGGTCTCCAAGGCGACCGCGGCACCGCCGCAGGAGATCCAGGACCTGGTGGAGAGCGTCCGCTATCCCAAGGGTGCTGGCATGGCGGTCGACCACTGAGCCATAATCCCGAACCGGCGCCGCCGCGGCGCCGGCCCCAACCCTTCGTCGGGCTTCCCTCGGGAAGCCCGACTGCTGTCAGGAAGCTGTCCTATGATATGGCACTTGATTGCGGCGGCCTTCGCCGGCCTCGGCGCCGCCGGCATCGGCCTGCTGCTGCGCATGCTCAGCCGCCAGCGCCTGCCTCGCTGGATCGTCCCGGTCTGTGCGGGGCTGGGCATGCTGGGCTACCAGATCAACCACGAGTACGCCTGGTTCGAGCACAAGCGCGCCCAGCTTCCCGCTTCCGCCCGGGTGGTGAGCACCGAGCAGACCCCAGTCTTCTGGCGTCCCTGGACCTACCTGGTGCCGCTGACCTCGGGCTTCACCGTGGTAGATCGGGACAACCTGGTGCGCTCCCGGACCGACGACCAGCGACTGGTCGAGTTCATCCTCTATCGCTTCGAGATGGCCAATGCGGACCGGGTACGGCACCAGGCCTACCTGTTGAACTGCAGCGCCCGGGAGCTGGTACCGCTGGCCGGTGAGCCGCGCCGGCCCCGCACCGAGGAGCTGCGCCACCTCGCAGCCGGTGACCCGCTGCTCCAGACGGTCTGTCGCGACGCCTGACCCACGCCGCCCCTGCCGTCGCCTCCCCTTGCCCCGGACTCGATCTGAAATCTCGGCGCGCGAAGGCTAGCGCTATGTCCGTTCCCGACGGACATTCGCACTTCCACCTCCCTGTGGGTCGCAAGGCAACAGACAGCGACAAATGGGCAGCTTTGCTGCTTGAAAAGCGAGCGACAGGGATGTCGCGAGTCAGAATGCGGAGTTTACGAAGGGGTAAATGAGCATTTCGAGCCGGCTGTTAACGCCGTATAGCCGAGCGTAGACAGATTTCAGACGAGGCTTAGAATGGGCGGGAACCCGAGGGAGAGTACCCATGTTCGCAGGCTGGCTGCTGATCGTCGTTTCGCTGCTCTACGTCGCGGTGCTGTTCGCCATCGCCTGGCGGGGAGACCGTCAGGCCCGCGAGCGAGGCGCCACCCGCCGGCGACCGGTGATCTACAGCCTGGCACTGGCCATCTACTGCACCTCCTGGACCTTCCACGGCGCCGTGGGCCAGGCCGCCACCTCGGGCTGGTCCTTCGCCAGCATCTTCGTCGGTCCCATCCTGACCCTGCTGCTGTTCTGGCCGGTGCTGGCCAAGATGATCCGCGTCGCCAAGCACCAGAACGTCACCTCGATCGCCGACTTCATCGCCTCGCGCTACGGCAAGACGCAGTCGCTGGCCGCCTTCGCCAGCCTGGTCGCGCTGATCGGCACCCTGCCCTACATCGCCTTGCAGCTGAAAGCGGTATCCGCTTCCTTCAGCGTGCTCACCGAGGCCAGCGACATTACCCGCACGCCACTGTTCGGCGATACCGCCTTCTATGTCGCCGCGGTGATGGCGCTGTTCGCGATCCTGTTCGGCACCCGCCATACCGACGCCACCGAGCACCATGAGGGCCTGATCCATGCGGTGGCCTTCGAGTCGCTGGTCAAGCTGCTGGCCTTCCTGATCCTCGGTGCCTATGTCACCTGGGGCATGTTCGACGGCCTCGGCGATCTGCTGGCCTTCGCCGACATCCAGCTGCAGCTGCAGCGCCAGCTCGCCCAGCAGGACTTCGGCCAGAGCTTCTGGGCCCAGACCCTGCTGGCCATGCTGGCCATCCTCTGCCTGCCCCGCCAGTTCCACGTGGCGGTGGTGGAGAACACCCATCGCGACGATGCCGCCAAGGCCCGCTGGCTGTTCCCGCTCTACCTGGTGGCCTTCGCCTTCTTCGTGCTGCCGCTGGCCGCCGCCGGCCTGACGCTGTTCGCCGACGGCAGCGTCGAGCCCGACAGCTATGTGCTGGCCCTGTCCATGGCGGCCGGCAGCGAGTGGCTGGCCCTGCTGACCTTCATCGGCGGCTTCTCGGCGGCCACCGGCATGGTCATCGTCGCCGCCGTGGCGGTGTCGATCATGATCTCCAACGAGATCGTCATCCCGGCGCTGTTCCGCCTGCGCTGGTTCGACACCAAGGCCCGGGACTACGGCCGCCTGGTGCTGCGCGCCCGGCGCATCACCATCGCGGTGATCCTGGCCATGGCCTATGGCTTCTATCAGCTGATCGGCGAGTTCAACTCCCTGGCCGCGACCGGTATGCTCTCCTTCGCCGCCGCGGCGCAGTTCGCCCCGGCGTTGATCGGCGGCCTCTACTGGAAGCGCGGCAACCGCCTGGGGGTCATCGTCGGCATGAACGCCGGCTTCGCCATCTGGGCCTACAGCCTGCTGATGCCGGCGATGATCGGCGCCGGGGTGCTGCCGGCCAGCTGGCTCTCGGGCGGCCCCCTGGGCATCGCCTGGCTGTCGCCCACCTCGCTGTTCGGCCTCAACGTCGGCGACAGCTTCACCCACGGGGTGATGCTGTCGCTGGGCGTGAACCTGGTGGCCTACATCTTCGTCTCCCAGATGACGCCCCAGCGCGTGGTGGAACGCATCCAGGCCTCGCTGTTCGTTGACAGCGTCGAGACGCGCCAGACGTCGGTGAACCGGCCCTGGACCGGGGCCACCACCGTCGGCGACCTCAAGGTGCTGTGCGAGCGCTTCCTGGGGGCCAGCCAGGTCAGCCGCGCCTTCGATGATTACGCCCGCCGCACCGGCAAGCCCCTGGAGGACAACACCCGGGCCTCCATCGACGTGATCCAGTTCACCGAGCGCTTCCTGGCCTCGGTGCTGGGCGCTTCCTCGGCGCGGATCGTCGTCAATTCGGCGCTGCAGGGCCGCGGCATCGGCATCTCCGACGTGATCTCCATCGTCGACGAGGCCTCCCAGGTCCTGGAGTTCAACCGCGCCCTGCTCCAGGCCACCATCGAGAACATCAACCAGGGCATCAGCGTGGTGGATCAGAACCTGCGCCTGGTGGTGTGGAACCAGCGTTACCTGGAGCTGTTCCGCTTCCCGGACCACCTGATCCGGGTCGGCGCCCCGGTCGACCGCATCTTTCGCTACAACGCCCACAACGGCGAGTACGGCCCCGGCGACCCGGAGGAGCACGTCCAGCTGCTGCTCGACAACATCCGCGAGGGCCAGCCCCATCGCTATGTCCGCTACCGTCAGGACGGCAGCGTGCTGGAGGTCCAGGGCAACCCCATGCCCGGCGGCGGCTTCGTCTACACCTACCAGGACATCACCCAGCAGAAGCGCATCGAGGAAGCGCTGATCCGCTCCGAGAACAACATCCGCATCTATACCGACAACGTGCCGGCGCTGATCGCCTACTTCGACAAGGAGTGCCGCTACCTCTTCACCAACCGCGCCTACGAGAAGGCCTTCGGCATCGATCGCAATGCGGTGATCGGCAAGCCGCTGCAGGAGGTGATCCCGGAGGAGCTGGCCCTGGAACGCGAGCCGTGGATCGAGCGCGCCCTGGTCGGCGAGCGGGTCCACTTCGAGGTCTCGCTGACCCTGCCCGAAGGCCTGCGCTACATGCTGGTCACCTACACGCCACACTTCGGCGACAGCGGGGCGATACTGGGCTTCTTCGCGCTCTATCAGGACATCACCGAGCGCCGCCGCGCGGAGATCGCCCTCAAGGAGACCAACGAGACCCTGGAGGAGCGTGTCCGCGAGCGCACCCAGGCGCTCTCCGAGGCCAACGCCGCGCTGCGCCAGGAGAACCGCGTGCGCGCCGAGGCCGAGCAGGCGTTGCGCCAGGCCAAGCAGGTCGCCGAGGACGCCAACGCCTCCAAGACACGCTTCCTGGCCGCCGCCAGCCACGACCTGCTGCAGCCGCTCAACGCCGCCCGGCTGTTCACCTCGGCACTGTCCCAGGAGATGGACGCCGTCGACATGAGGCGCACCATCGGCCATATCGACAACTCCCTGCAGGCCGCCGAGGAGCTGCTCGGCACCCTGCTGGACATCTCCAAGCTCGACGCCGGCGCGCTGACCCCGCGGCGCAGCCATTTCGCCCTCGCCGACATCTTCCGGCCGCTGCGCGCCGAGTTCGAGGTGATGGCCGAGGACCGCGGCCTGGACCTGGTGGTCGTGGCCACCCGCTGCTGGGTCGACAGCGATGCCCAGATGCTCAGGCGCATCGTGCAGAACTTCCTGTCGAACGCCATCCGCTACACCCAGGAAGGACGGGTATTGCTCGGTTGCCGACGCCATGGCGAGCGGCTGTCCATCGAGGTCTGGGACTCGGGCCCCGGCATCCCCGAGGCCAAGCAGGCCGAGATCTTCCAGGAGTTCCGCCGGCTCGACCAGGCCTCGCGGCACAAGGAAAGCGAGAAGGGCCTGGGCCTGGGGCTATCGATCGCCGACCGCATGAGCCGGGTGCTCGACCACCCCATCACCGTGCGTTCCTGGGAAGGCGTGGGCACCGTCTTCGCGGTCAGCGTGCCGGTGGTGGCCGCCCGCCGCCAGGAAGACGTCGAGGTGGCCACCCCGCGGCGCGCCGGCAACAAGCTGGCCGGCAAGCGCATCCTGTGCATCGACAACGAGTCGCTGATCCTCGAGGGCATGAAGGCCATGCTCTCCGGCTGGGGCTGCGAGGTCTTCACGGCCACCTCCATCGGCGGCGCCAAGTCGGTACTGCGTCACCTCGACGACGACCCGGACGCGATCCTGGCCGACTACCACCTGGACAACGAGGTCACCGGCCTGATGGCCATGGAGGCCCTGGGCGAGCGTCTCTATGGCGCCGTCCCCGGCATCGTGATCACCGCCGACCGCACCGAGGAAGTCGCCGAGGAGATCCGCCGCGCCGGCTACCAGTTGCTGCTCAAGCCGGTCCGCCCCGCCGCCCTGCGCGCCTTGCTGACCCGCACCCTGCAGGCCAGCCGGGCGGCCACCAGGCAAGAGGGGTAGCGCGCTGCGCGCGCGAGCTGGAAGCTGGAAGCTGGAAGCTGGAAGCTGGAAGCTGGAAGCTGGAAGCTGGAAGCTGGAAGCTGGAAGCCAGATGGTAGCGGAGACCTGCTGACGCAAGCGGCGCCGGGGACAGGTCGAAGTGGGGGTCCGATGCCATGGGCGAGGCGGAAGGAGAAGAACATCCAGTGAATGTTCTTCCCGCCGAGCGGGTTGGCCAGGATGGCCAACCCCGGCCCTGCAAGCGGAGCAGGATGCGAGAGCGCCGCAGGGCATCGGTAGCGCCCAGGGAGGGGTTCACAGCGCCCCCGCGGAGGCCTGTCGCCGGGAAAGCCGCGAATTCGATCCGGCGGGGTTTCTTCCAGCTTCAGGCTTCCAGGCGCGCAGCGCCGCTCTTCAAGCTACTGACCGGAGGTCAGGACTCGACCTTGGGCGGCTCCACCTCGAGCTTCTGGGCGGCGATCACCGCCTGGGTGCGGGAGTGCACGCCGAGCTTGCGCAGGATGGCGGTGACGTGGGCCTTGATGGTGGCCTCGGAGACGTTGAGCTCGTAGGCGATCTGCTTGTTGAGCAGCCCTTCGGTGAGCATGTTGAGCACCCGGAACTGCTGGGGGGTCAGCGAGGCGATGGCCTCGGCGAAGCGGGTCTCCTCCTCGTCGCCCTCGCCCAGGGCGTCGGCCATCTCCGCCGGCAGCCACACCTCGCCGTCGAGGATCTCGCCCACCGCCTCGGCGATCAGCGCCAGCGAGGACGACTTGGGGATGAACCCGGAGGCTCCGTAGTCGATGGCCCGGCGCACCACATGCAGCTCGTCGCTGCCGGAGACCACCGCCACCGGGATGTCGGGGGTCTGGCCACGCAGCTGGATCAGCCCGGAGAAGCCATGGGCGCCCGGCATGTGCAGGTCCAGCAGGATCAGGTCGGCATCCGGGTGGCGAGTGACCACCTCGGTGGTGGCCTCCATGGTGTCGGACTCGACGATCTCGGCCTGGGGTGCCAGCTGGCGCAGCGCCTGGGTCAAGGCTGCGCGGAACAGCGGATGGTCATCGGCAACGATGAATTTCTGGGCAAAGGCCATGGATTCTCCTCCGGTTCCGGGAGCAGCGGGACGGGCCGGCCGCCGTCTGCGGGACGCTTTCGTCTTTCACGGCATGTTACCCCATGGCCGAGGCGATGCCCAAGCGCTTGGCGGGTATTGTCGACATTTTTCGAGGCGCCATGAAGAAGCCGGCCACACGGGCCGGCTCGGATGACCAACCGATGGGCTGCCCCGGCCAGGCGGGGCGGCCGCTCGCGGTTACTTGATGACGCGATGCTCGATCAACTCCTCGACCACCGAGGGGTCCGCCAGGGTGCTGGTGTCGCCCAGGCCGTCGCACTCGTTGGCGGCGATCTTGCGCAGGATGCGGCGCATGATCTTGCCCGAGCGGGTCTTGGGCAACGCCGGTGCCCACTGGATGACGTCCGGCGAGGCGATCGGCCCGATGTCCTTGCGCACCCACTGGGTCAGTTCCTTCTTGAGCTCGTCGCTGGGCTCGTGTTCATCGTCCAGGGTGACGTAGATGTAGATGCCCTGGCCCTTGATGTCGTGGGGGAAGCCGACCACGGCGGCCTCGGCCACGGCCTCGTGGGCCACCAGGGAGGACTCGATCTCGGCGGTGCCCATGCGGTGGCCGGAGACGTTGAGCACGTCGTCGACCCGGCCGGTGATCCAGTAGTAGCCGTCCTCGTCGCGACGGCAACCGTCACCGGTGAAGTACATTCCCTTGTAGGTGGAGAAATAGGTCTGCAGGAAGCGCTCGTGGTTCTTCCAGATGGAGCGCGCCTGGCCCGGCCAGGAGTCGAGGATCACCAGGTTGCCCTCGGCGGCCCCCTCGAGCAGGTTGCCCTCGTTGTCGACCAGCGCCGGCTGCACGCCGAAGAACGGCAGGGTCGCGGAGCCCGGCTTGAGGTCCATGGCACCGGGCAGCGGGGCGATCATGATGCCGCCGGTCTCGGTCTGCCACCAGGTGTCGACGATGGGGCACTGCTTGTTGCCGATCACCCGGTAGAACCACTCCCAGGCCTCGGGGTTGATCGGCTCGCCCACCGAGCCCAGCAGTCGCAGGCTGTCCCGGGTACTGGAATCCATGACGTTGTCGCCGTGGGCCATCAGGGCGCGGACCGCGGTGGGCGCGGTGTAGAGGATGTTGACCTTGTGCTTGTCGACCACCTCGCCCATGCGGCCGTTGGTCGGGTAGCTGGGCACGCCCTCGAACATCAGCGAGATGGCGCCGTTGGCCAGCGGTCCGTAGACGATGTAGCTGTGGCCCGTGACCCAGCCCACATCGGCGGTGCACCAGTAGATCTCGCCGTCCTGGTAGTCGAAGACGTACTGGTGGGTCATGGCGGCGTGCAGCAGGTAGCCGCCGGTGGTGTGCTTGAGGCCCTTGGGCGCGCCGGTGGAACCGGAGGTGTAGAGGATGAACAGCGGGTCCTCGGCGCCCATCGGCTCGGCGGGGCAGTCGGTGGACTGCTGGTCGACGAGGTCGTGGTACCAGACGTCGCGGCCGTCCTTCCACTCGATCTCGCCGCCGGTGCGCTGGACCACCAGCACCTTCTCGGCCACGTCGGTGCCCTCGCGGGTCAGGGCCGCATCGACGTTGTCCTTGAGGGGCACTTGCTTGCCGCCGCGCACGGACTCGTCGGCGGTGATCACCACCTTGGAGCCGGCGTCCTTGACCCGTTGGGCCAGGGCGTCCGGAGAGAAGCCACCGAACACCACCGAGTGGATGGCGCCGATCCGGGCACAGGCCAGCATGGCCATGGCGGCCTCGGGGATCATCGGCATGTAGAGCGTCACGGTGTCGCCCTTGGCGACGCCCAGCGACTTCAGGGCATTGGCCAGCTGGCAGGTCCGATCAAAGAGCTGGCGATAGGTCAGGGTCTTGGAGTCCTTGGGATCGTCGCCTTCCCAGATGATCGCCGGCTGGTCGCCGCGGGTCTCGAGGTGACGGTCCAGGCAGTTGACGCTGGCGTTGAGGGTGCCGTCCTCGAACCAGCGGATGTCGACGTCGTGGGTATCGAAGACGGTGTGCTTGATCCTGGTCGGTGACGTGAACCAGTCGAGGCGCTTCGCCTGCTCGGCCCAGAAGCCTTCCGGATCATCCAGGGAGCGTTGGTACATGGCCTGGTAGGTCGCCTTGTCGGCCCATGCCTTGGCGGCGAAGTCCTCACGTACCGGATAGACGTGCTGCTGATCACTCATGGAAATGCCTCTGTCCTCGGGGTGGCCCCTTCAGGTTGATGAAGCCGGCGGCATTGTGGCTGGTGCCGCCGACGCCATGAAGGTAGTTCCAGCATAAACCGCCCGCGCCGCCACTTCCCCCTAGACATTGGTATGAACAATTTCCTTTTTTATAACAATAGATTAAGACAGCTTTTCAAACGCCGCCCGACCAACATAGACCAAGGTCTCGGCGCACTGCCGGCAGCGATAGGCACGTCCCGACCGGACCAGTGCATGACGCCGCGCGGTGAAGGCATGTTCCCGGCAGCCACAGCGGTAGCGATGGGGCGCGGGACTGGCGCGGCCGGTATCGAAGCGGTGGGTGACCCGTGGCGCCAGGCCGAATAGCCGGCGCATCACCGCCTGCCACTCATGGCCATGGGGGCGCGCGAGGTGGCCGTCGTCCAGGTGGTGAACCAGCCAGTGGGCCATCTCGTGGGGTACCACCTCGACCAGGAAGGCCTGGCGATTCTCGTCGAAGAGCACCGGATTGAAGCGCAGGCCGCCCCGCCCGAAATGCGCCTGGCCGGCGCCCTTGCCGCGCAGGTCGAGCCACACCTCGGGGCGCGGCAACCCGGGATGCACCTCGCGACACAGCCGCCAGGCGGCCTCGACCCGGTCATGCAGGGCGCGCTGGCTTGCCGCCCGGTCGAGGGCGGCAAGCCATGGGCGGTCGGGTGTCGGCAGGGCGGGCATGGTCATGGGATGCTAGAATGGCGTCCCGTGCCCGCCGCGTAAAGGGAGCCCGGCGCGACGAGTGAGCCAGCACCGCGCCGGGAGCCACCGGCACGCCGATCGCCCCGATCCCCCATGCCCGACGCCCGAGACAGCCGACGAGAGATCCCATGTCCGACACCGACAAGCCCCAGCCCCTGCCCCTGCTCGATGACGAGGCCCTGGACCGGCTCGACGACTTCCTCGAATCCGACCGGGTCGATGCCGATGCCCTGGACCTGATCGGGGCCCACGGTTTCCTGGTCGCCCTGGCGGTGGCCCCCCGCGACGTGCCTGCCGCCACCTGGGTGGCGGAGCTGTTCCACGGCGAGCCGAGCTTCGCCGACGAGGCGGAGCGCGAGGCCATGCTCGGACGGCTCGAGGCGCTACGCCGCAACGCCATCGAGGTGCTGGAGGGCGGCGGCCTGCCCGAGCTGCCCTTCGACCTGGAACTGGGCGGCCTGGCCCCGGAGGAGACGCCCATCGGCGACTGGTGCGCCGGCTTCATGGAAGGGGTCTTCCTCGACGAGACGGCCTGGTTCGCCGAGGACGAGGAGGCCGCCGCCACCCTGCTGCTGCCCTTCATGCTGCTCTCGGGACTGTTCGCCGAGGAGCCGGACATGGCCGAGCTGGCCAACGACGGCGAGCGACTGGAGACCCTGGTGGCCCAACTGCCGGAACTGGTGCTCGACCTCTACCTGCACTACCGGGTGCCGCCCGAGACGCCCAAGCCCCGGCGCAAGGCGCCGGCCGGACGGGGCAAGCGCAAGAAGTAAGAGGGAAGATAACCTGATGCCCCATCCCCCTGATTCAAGGGTGTTCTTCCTTCTTCCAGGCGCGAAGCGCCGCTCTTCCGGCCTCAAGCTTGGACCGGCGAAGCCGGGTCATCTCAGCCGGGTCAGCAGACCGTCCAGGGTGCCGAACAGCCACTCCTTGAGGCGCTGCCAGCGGGGACGGCGCAGCCACATCGCGTGGTGGATCTCGTGGCTGGCGGCGAAGTTGCGCCGGAACAGCGCGGCCACCTCCTCGGCGAAGCGGGCATCCTCCACCTCCTGGTTGGCCTCCAGGTTCCACTGCAGGCTCCAGTGATCGAAGTTGCAGGACCCCAGGCTGACCCAGTCGTCGGCGAGGGTGAACTTGGCGTGGATGAACGACGGCTGGAACTCGAAGATGCGCACCCCGGCCCGCAGCAGGCGCCCGTAGAAGCGCTGACCGGCATAGCGCACTCCCGGGTGGTCATGGCTCTCGCCGGGCAGCAGCAGGCAGACCTCGACGCCACGGCGGGCGGCTCTCGCCAGACGCAGGCGCAGGCTCAGGGTCGGCACGAAGTAGGGGGTGCAGATCCAGATGCGCCGCCTCGCCCCGCTCACCTGGCGCTGCAGCGAATGGCGGATGGCCTGGTAGCGATAGCCCTGGCCCCACACCACTCGCCCACGCATGCCGCCGTAACCGTCGTCGGTGCCCGTGGAGACGCCCAGGCCGCGCACCAGTTCGGGGGCACCGGCGCCCCGGGTCATCGGCGAGTCCCAGAGCGCGCAGAAGAGTCGTGTCCAGTCGGCCACCACCGGCCCCTCGATGCGCATCGCCACCTCGTACCAGGCATCGAGGAACTCGTCGACGACGCCGAAGCCGCCGGTGAAGGCCACCTCGCCGTCCACCACCACCAGCTTGCGATGGTCGCGGGTCAGGTTGCGCGCCAGGGAATGCAAGCCCAGGGGATTGAACCAGCGCAGCGCCACGCCGCCCGCCTCCAGCCGGCGGCGATCCGCCGCCTCGAGCCCCATGGCGCCATAGCCGTCGAGCAGCAGCAGCACGGTCACGCCCCGCTCCACGGCCCGCTGCAGGACCTCGATCAGGGCCGTGGCCAGCCGCCCGGATTCCATCAGGTAGAGCTCGATGAGGATCGAGTGGCGGGCGCCGTCCACCGCCTCGAACATGGCCGGCAGGAAGCGTGCCGCCTCCGGCAGCAGCTGGAAGTGATTGCCGTCTCGCCACATGCCGTGCATGGCCCGCATCCCTGTCCGCCGTGACTGCCGGTATTGACGCACGTTTGCGGCGGCGGGAAAAGCCGCGGCGCCTGACCCGCCCGACCCGCCCCGCTATACTGGCCTCTCATTTCCTCGCAGGGGCATCCGGATGGCCTCCCCGATCAGCGCACTGCACGTCCCCCTACGGCGACTGCTCACGGCCTGGGTCCAGGTGCGCCGGATCGAGCCGGCCCCGGAGGCGCTGGGGCTCGACCCCGCACTGCCCACCGTCTACGTGCTGCCCCGCTCGTCCCTCTCGGATGCGCTGCTGCTGGAGTCCCTGGCCCACCGCCATGGCCTGCCACCGGCGGACGCCCGACAGCGCCTGGGCGAGCACGAGGTGCGGACGCGGCTTGCCCTGCCGTCCCTGCGGCGGCGACTCTGGCCCCGCCGTCCCCATGGCGGGGCGCCCTTCGAGGCGCTGATCGCCGCCGGCCGCGCCCTGCCCCAGGATATCCAGCTGGTGCCGGTGAGCGTCTTCTGGGGGCGCGCCCCGGGCAAGCGCTTCGGCCTCTGGCACCTGCTGGCCGCCGACAGCTGGCGGCTCACCGGCCGGCTGCGCCGCCTGCTCTCGGTGGCGGTCAACGGCCGCGACGTGGAAGTCTACTTCGGCGCCCCGCTGCGGCTCTCCGAACTCGATGATGGCCGCGAACCGGCGCTCACCAACCGCAAGGCGGCCCGCCTGCTGCGGGTCCACTTCCGCCGCGTCCGCATCCAGGTGCTGGGCCCGGACCTCTCCCACCACCGCACCCTGGTCGAGGGCGTGGTGGGGAGCCCCGAGGTCCGCCGGGTCATCGAGGAGCTCGCCGGCGACGACCCGCGGGCCCGAGCCCGGCTGCGGCGGCGCGCCCGTCGCTACGGCCGCGAGATCGCCTCGAACATGAGCTACCCGGTGATGCGCTTCCTGCACGGCGCGCTGCGCCGGCTGTGGAACCGCCTCTACGACGGCGTCGATGTCCAGGGGCTGGAGGCGATCAAGGCCCTGGCCGGCAACCACACCCTGGTCTATGTGCCCTGCCACCGCAGCCATATCGACTACCTGCTGCTGTCCTACGTGCTCTATGACCATGGCCTGATGCCGCCGCACATCGCCGCGGGCCGCAACCTGGACATGCCGCTGGTCGGCCCCCTGCTGCGACGCGGCGGGGCCTTCTTCATGCGTCGCAGCTTCCGCGGCCAGCCGCTCTATGCCGGGGTGTTCAGCGAGTACCTGCATCGCCTGCTGGCCGCGGGCCACCCCCTGGAGTACTTCATCGAGGGGGGCCGCTCGCGCAGTGGCCGGATGCTGCCGGCGCAGCCGGGCATGCTGGCCATGACCCTCGGCTCCTTCCTGCGCAGCCGCCGCCACGGCGCCCAGCCACTGGCCTTCGTGCCGGTCTATATCGGCTACGAGCGGGTCCTGGAAGACGTCACCTACCAGCGTGAACTCGCCGGCAGTCGCAAGCGCAAGGAGACCCCGCTGGGCCTGCTACGGGTCCTGGGGCGGCTGCGCCAGCCCCATGGGCGCGTCGCCGTGAACATCGGCGAGCCGCTGGAACTGGCGGCCTTCCTCGACCGCCAGCGCCCGGACTGGCGGGACGCCGCCGGCGAGGGGCGCCCGGGCTGGTGCGACGAGGTGGTCCCGCGACTCGGCGAGGCCCTGACCCGGCGCATCAATGCCGCGGCGGCGCTCAACCCGGTCAACCTGGTGGCGCTGGGCCTGCTGGCGACGCCCCACCATGCCATCGAGGCCGATCTCCTGGAGCGCCAGCTGGCGCTGCTCGTCGACCTGCGTCGCCCGCGGCCCGGCGGCCCCCAGCGGGGCCTGCCGGCGGGCAGTCCCCGGGACTGGCTCGACGAGGCCCGCGCCCTGGGGCTGATCACCTACCGCCCTCACCCGCTGGGCGACATCGTCACCGCGGATGAGCGCCAGGCCAGCCTGCTGGGCTGGTACCGCAACAACGTGCTGCACCTCTTCGCCCTCCCCGGGATCACGGCCTTCGCCTTCCGCCACCATGCCTACCATGCCTCCGGTGACCTCGAGGCCCTGCTCGCGCCGATCTGGCCGGTGCTGGCCCGGGAACTGTCCCTCGAGTCGCCGCCCTCGCTGCGCATCGCCCTGGACGAGATCCTGGCCCAGCTCGGCGCGGCGGGACTGCTCGAGCGTGACGGCGACGGCTGGCGCCGGCCGGCCTCGCTGACCGGCGACGAGCAGCTGCGGATGCTGGGCCGGTTGATGCAGCCCTCCCTGGAGCGGGGCTACCTGCTGCTCTCGGCGCTGCTCGGCGAGCCCCCCGGCCACTTCACCGCCAGGAGCCTGGGCGACCATGCCCGCCAGCTGGCCGAGCGCCTGGCCCAGCTCACCGGGCGGGCGGCACCCGAGTTCTTCGATGCCCGGCTGTTCGCCGGGCTGGTGGCGAGCCTGGAGGCCGAAGGCTGGCTGTGGCTCGACGAGGGACGACTGCACTACGCCCGGGCACTGCGCGAGACCGCCAGCCGCAGCCGGGCGCTGTTCGCCCCGGCGCTGCGCCATCGCCTGCAGCGGGTCGCCCGCCAGAGTGAGGCCTGAGCTGCGCTCAGGGCAGGGTCAGGGCGGGGTCAGGGCACGATGGACATAGAGATCGTAGCGGCTGGTCTTGCCCTCCAGCACATGGCGCGGGGCGGGGCCGGGAATGGGCGGGGCCTTGCGCGGTCGCTTGACCACCACCCGGTGGGTGGCCACGTCCAGCGCCGCCTCGAGCAGCCGGGGCGCATCGGCATCGTCCCCGGCCAGCGTCCGGAACAGCCGCATCTCCTTCTTGACCAGCGCCGACTTCTCGCGGTGGGGAAACATCGGGTCCAGGTGGATAACCTGGGGCGCGACGCCCGCCCCGGCCACCAGCGCGGCCAGCTCCCGGCCGGCATCACCATGGGCCAGCTGCATGCGCGCGGCGATCTCGGCGGTCTCGGCCGCGCCCCGGGCGCGGGCCAGGCCGTCCTCGAGCAGTGCGGCGATGGCCGCGACCCGCTCGATCATCAGCACCTCGGCGCCCAGCGCGGCCAGCACGAAGGCATCGCGGCCGAGCCCCGCCGTGGCATCCACCACCGAGGGCGTCACGCCCCTGGCAAGCCCGCAGGCCCGGGCGATGAGCTGACCCCGGCCGCCCCCGAAGCGGCGACGATGGGCCGCGCGACCGGCGACGAAGTCCACCGCCAGGGGCTTGCCATAGGCGCGGGGATCGCCGGCCAGGACCAGCCGGCCGTCCTCGCGGCGCAGCACCAGCGGCGCCTCGGCCCCGTCCGGGCTCTCGCGGCCCGGCAGCCCCCAGCGATCGGCCAGGGCGGCATCGCCCGCGACCGCCACGCCGCTCATCGGCTCTTCTGCCAGGCGACCCGGTCGCGCAGGTAGACCGGCTGCACCTCATGGGCGGGTCGTCCCTCCCCCGCGGCGAAGGCCTCGGCGGCCAGCAACACCATGTCCTCGGCGGCGGGGTCCATCTCGGGCAGGCACTGGCTCAGGCCGGCCTGGACCCGGGACGGCATCTGCTCCCACAGGGCCCAGCCGGAGCCGACGCCCACCCAGTCATGGTCGACATGGCCGGGGGGCAAGCACAGCCGCGACGGCGGCAGCACCGCCTCCGCCGCCAGGGCCTCGACCCGGCCCTCCCGGCAGCGCCAGGCCGCGGCATAGACCTCCCCCATGCGGGCATCCAGGGCGGTGAACAGGTAGCGGAAATGGTGGCGACGGTGGGCGCCCAGGGCCAGCGCCGCCAGGGTCGAGACGCCGAGCAGGGGGCGATCCAGGCCGAACGCCAGGCCCTGGGCGGTGCCGGCGGCGATGCGCAGTCCGGTGAAGGAGCCCGGCCCCCGGCCATAGGCCACCGCATCCAGGTCGGCGGGCGCCACGCCGGCCTCGCCGAGGACCTCGTCGACCATCGGCAACAGCCGACGGGTATGCGCGCGGGGGGTGAGTTCGAAGCGGGAGATCAGCTCATCGTCGGCGCCCTCGCGACGCCGCAGCAGGGCGGCGGAACAGGCGCTCGAGGAGGCATCCAGGGCCAGCAGGATCGGCATGGGGAGTCACGCAGTGGCGAAAATGTCGGGACATTATACGACAACGGCCCGCGGATGCGGGCCGTCGTGAGCGGGGACGGGGCGGGATCAGCCCTCGAGGGCGTCGATCACCTGCCTGGTGATGTCATCCACGCTGCCGACGCCCTCGACCCGATGATAGGCCGGTGCGGCGTCCGGATCCTGCCGGGCCCACTCCTGGTAGTACTCGACCAGCGGCGCGGTCTGCTCATGGTAGACCGCCAGGCGGTTGCGCACGGTGGCCTCGCTGTCGTCGTCGCGCTGGATCAACGCCTCGCCGGTGACATCGTCCTTGCCCTCTTCCTTCGGCGGGTTGTGGTCGACGTGATAGACCCGGCCCGAGGCCGGATGGACGCGGCGACCCGCCAGACGATTGACGATCTCCTCGTCGGGCACGGCGATCTCCAGGACATGGTCGATCTTCACGCCGGCATCCTTCATGGCATCCGCCTGGGGGATGGTGCGCGGAAAGCCGTCGAACAGGAAGCCGTTGGCGCAGTCCGGCTGGGCGATGCGCTCCTTGACCAGGGAGATGATCAGGTCGTCGGACACCAGGCCACCGGTGGTCATGATCTCCTTGACCTTGAGACCCAGCTCGCTACCTTCCTTGACCGCCGCCCGCAGCATGTCGCCGGTGGAGATCTGCGGAATGCCGAAGCGCTCGCAGATGAACTGGGCCTGGGTACCCTTGCCGGCACCCGGGGCGCCCAAGAGGATCAAACGCATGGAAATTGCTCCTTGAGGTGATGAAAAACGCACAGACGAAGAATGGGATGAAGCGCACGATACCCGGGGCATCTTCTCCAGACAAGCGACGGACTGCCGCAGCGACTGCCAGGAAGACAAAAAGCCCCTCTGCCTCAAGGCATTAAGGGGCAAATAGGACTTTGGTCGGCTCACCGTGGCGAGAGCCGCAGAAACGCCGACGGCGCCTCGTGGCGCCGTCGGTCGTGGCTCAGCCGTTCCCGATCAGAGCAGCAGGCGACGGATGTCCGTCAGTACCTGGCCGAGGAAGGCGGTGAAACGGGCCGCATCGGCGCCGTTGACCGCCCGGTGGTCGTAGGAGAGCGACAGCGGCATAGTGAGTCGCGGCTGGAAGGCCGCGCCGTCCCACACCGGCTTCATGGACGCCTTGGAAACGCCGAGGATGGCGACTTCCGGGGCGTTGACGATGGGCGTGAAGGCCGTGCCGCCGATGGAGCCCAGGCTGGAGATGGTGAAGCAGCCACCGGTCATCTCCTCGCGCTTGAGCTTCTTCGACTGGGCCTTGCCCGCCAGCTCCACGGACTCCTTGGCCAGCTCGATCAGCGACTTCTTGTCGGCGTCGCGGATCACCGGGACCATCAGGCCGTCCGGGGTGTCCACGGCGATGCCGATATGCACGTACTTCTTGTGCACCACGGTCTCGCCGTCGCTCTTCAGGCTGACGTTGAACTGCGGGTACTTGCGCAGCGCGAAGGCACAGGCCTTGATCAGGAAGGGCAGCGGCGTGAGCTTGGCGCCCTGGGCCTCGGCCTCGGCCTTCATCGACTTGCGGAAGGCTTCCAGCTCGGTGATGTCGGCCTCGTCGAACTGGGTCACGTGGGGCAGGTTGACCCAGCTGCGATGCAGGTTGGTGGCGCCCATCTTCATCAGGCGCCCCATGGCCTTCTCCTCGACCTCGCCGAACTGGCTGAAGTCCTGGTCGGGGATCGGCGGGATGCCACCGCCCGCGGCGGCCGCCGGAGCGGCGGCCGGCGCCTGGGCCTGGCCGGCCATGACCTGCTTGACGTAGGCGTGCACGTCCTCCTTGAGCACCCGCTCCTTGGGACCGCTGGGCTTGACCAGGCCGAGGTCGACGCCGAGCTCGCGCGCCAGCATGCGCACCGCCGGACCGGCATGCACCAGCTTGCCGTCGCGGGGCTTGTGGGCCGCCATCTGGGCCTCGGGGCTGGGCCGTCCCACCGCGGCGGCGGCCGTCGGCTTCTCGGCCAGGGCCGTGGACGTCCCGGCCGTCGCCTCGGCTTGCTTGGCGGCCTGCTTGGCGGCCGGCTGGGGCGCAGGCTTGGCGCCGGCGGTCTCGATGTAGCCGATCAGGTCACCCTCGGAGACGGTATCGCCCTCCTTGACGGTGAGCTCGACCAGCGTGCCCTTGAAGGGGCTCGGCACGTCCATGGAGGCCTTGTCGGATTCCAGGGTGATCAGCGGGTCTTCCTCGTCGACCTGGTCGCCGACGCTGGCGGCGATCTCGATCACCGGCACGTCGCTGGAGCCGGACAGGTCCGGCACCCGCACCTCGCGACGCTCGGGCTCGCCACTCGCCGCCGGCTCGGACGCCGCTTCCGCCTGGGGCGCGGAAGCCGGGGTCTCGGCCGCGGGGGCCTCGGCGGGGGCCTCGGCCTCGCCGCCGGCGGCGCCGACCTGCATGGTACCGATGACGTCGCCCTCGGAGACGGTGTCGCCCTCCTTGACGGTCAGGCTGACGATCTTGCCGGCATGGGGACTCGGCACGTCCATGGAGGCCTTGTCGGACTCCAGGGTGATCAAGGTGTCTTCCTCGGCGACCTCGTCGCCTTCGGCCACCGCCACCTCGATGATCTCCACATCGCTGGAGCCACCCAGGTCCGGGACGGTGATGTCGACGGTGCGGCTGCCGCCGCCGGCGCTCTTGGCCGCCGGCGCCTCGGGCTCGGGAGCCGACTCGGCCGCGGCGGCCGGGGCCTCGGCCGTCTCACCGGCCTCGCCACCGGCATCACCGCCACCCTCGGCCTCGATCTCGACGATATCGTCCCCCTCGGAGACGGTGTCGCCCTCCGCGACCAGCACCTTCAGCACCTTGCCCCCCTTGGGGGCGGGCACGTCCATGGAGGCCTTGTCGGATTCCAGGGTGATCAGGGTGTCCTCGGGCTCGATGACGTCGCCTTCCGACACCGCGATCTCGATGATTTCCACATCGGTATCGCCACCGATGTCGGGCACTTTGATGATTTCGCTACTCAAGGTCGCGCTCCTTCAAACTCTTGACGGGGGCGGGCCCCACGGGCCCGCCATGCCACCGGTGGTCGACGCCTCACACCTCAAGCGGGTTGGGCTTGTTGGGGTCGATGCCATACTTCTCGATGGCCTCGCCGACGACCTTGCGATCGATCTCGCCACGCTGAGCCAGCGCCTTGAGTGCGGCCACGGTGACGAAGTAGCGGTTGACCTCGAAGAAGTGACGCAGCTTCTCGCGGGTATCGGAGCGGCCGTAGCCGTCGGTGCCGAGGACATGGTAGTCGGTCGGCACCCAGGCGCGGACCTGGTCGGCGAACAGCTTCATGTAGTCGGTGGAGGCGATGGCCGGGCCCTGACGCCCCTCCAGGCACGCCGTGAGATGCGGCTTGCCGGGCTCGTCGGCCGGCTTGAGGAAGGCCTGACGGTCGATCTCGAGGGCCTCGCGACGCAGCTCGTTGAAGCTGGTCACGCTCCAGATGTCGGCACCCACGCCCCACTCCTCGGCGAGCAGCTCGGCGGCGGCCTCGACCTCGCGCAGGATGGTGCCCGAGCCCAGCAGTTGGACGCGTCCCTTGTCGCCCTGGGTCTCGCGCAGCAGGTACATGCCCTTGATGATGTCCTCGGCAGGCACCTCCTCCAGGGCCGGCTGCTCATAGTTCTCGTTCATCACCGTCAGGTAGTAGAAGCAGTTCTCCTTGTCGGTGAACATGCGCTTCAGGCCGTCCTGGACGATGACCGCCACCTCGTGGGCATAGGTCGGGTCGTAGCTGCGGCAGTTGGGGATCATCGACGCCTGGAGGAGGCTGTGGCCGTCCTGGTGCTGCAGCCCCTCGCCGTTGAGGGTGGTGCGACCGGCGGTACCGCCGACCAGGAAGCCCCGCGCCTGCATGTCGCCGGCGGCCCAGGCCAGGTCACCGATGCGCTGGAAGCCGAACATCGAGTAGTAGACGTAGAACGGCAGCAGGGTGGTGGCGTTGTTCGAGTAGGAGGTCGCCGCGGCGATCCAGGCCGACATGGCCCCGGCCTCGCTGATGCCCTCCTCGAGGATCTGGCCCTTCTGATCCTCGCGATAGAACATGATCTGGCCCTTGTCGACCGGCTCGTACTTCTGGCCCTCGGAGGTGTAGATGCCGAGCTGGCGGAACATGCCCTCCATGCCGAAGGTGCGCGCCTCGTCGGGGATGATCGGCACCACGCGGTCGCCGATCTTCTTGTCCTTGACCAGGCCGTTCAGGATGCGCACGAAGGCCATGGTGGTGGAGATCTCGCGCCCCTTGGACCCGCCGGTCTGGGAGGCGAAGGTCTTGTCCTCCAGGGACGGGATCGGCAGCGACTCGAAGTCGCTGCGGCGGCTCGGCAGGTAACCGCCCAGGCGCTCGCGCTGGAGGTGCATGTACTTGAGTTCCGGGGAGTCATCCTCGGGCTTGTAGTACGGGACCTCCTTGAGCTGCTCGTCGGACAGCGGGATGCCGAAGCGATCGCGAAACTTCCTGAGCGCCTCGTATTCCATGGTCTTGACCTGGTGGGCCTCCATGGCGGCTTCACCCTCGCCGCCGCCCATGCCGTAGCCCTTGACGGTATGCGCCAGGATCACGGTGGGCCGGCCGTTGGCGTTCTGGGTCGCCTCGTGGTAGGCCGCATAGACCTTGAACGGGTCGTGGCCGCCGCGGTTGAGCTTCCAGATGTCCTCGTCGGACATGTCCTTGACCATCTCGGCGGTTTCCGGGTACTTGCCGAAGAAGTGCTCCCGGGTGTAGGCGCCGCCGAGGGCCTTGTAATTCTGGTACTCGCCGTCGACCGCCTCGTCCATGCGCTTCTGCAGGATGCCCTTCTTGTCCTTCTCGAACAGCGGGTCCCACAGGCGCCCCCAGACGACCTTCTGGACGTTCCAGCCGGCCCCGCGGAACACGCCCTCGAGCTCGTCCATGATCCGCGAGTTGCCACGCACCGGGCCGTCGAGACGCTGCAGGTTGCAGTTGATGACGAAGATCAGGTTGTCGAGCTTCTCGCGGCTGGCCAGGTGGATGGCCCCCAGGGACTCCGGCTCGTCGCACTCGCCGTCGCCCAGGAAGCACCAGATCTTGCGATCGTGCATATCCTTGAGCTCACGCGAGTGCAGGTACTTCATCACGTGAGCCTGGTAGATCGCCTGAATCGGCCCCAGCCCCATGGACACGGTGGGGAACTGCCAGAAGTTCGGCATCAGCCAGGGGTGCGGGTAGGAGGACAGGCCGTCGCCGTCCACCTCCTGGCGGTACTTGTCCATCTGCTCTTCGGTCAGGCGTCCTTCCAGGTAGGCGCGAGCATAGACGCCCGGCGCCACGTGGCCCTGGATGTACACGAGGTCGCCCTCGAAGTCGCCGTTGGGAGCCCGGAAGAAGTGGTTGAAGCCCACGTCGTAGAGGGTCGCCGCCGACATGAAACTGGCGATGTGGCCGCCGAGGCCCGGGTTCGCACGGTTGTTGCGGATCACCTGGGCGATGGCGTTGTAACGGATCAACGACCGGATGCGACGCTCCATGAAGAGATCGCCCGGCATCGGCGCCTCGCGGTGCACCGGGATGGTGTTGCGATGCGGCGTCGTCACCGAGAAAGGTACCTGCATGCCGTCGCGGCGCACGCGGTCGGCCAAGCGGGTCATCAGGTACCGGGCGCGTTCCTCGCCCTCGCGATCCAGTACCGATTCCAGGGAATCCAGCCATTCCGTGGTTTCGACCGGATCGAGATCTTCTCGTGTCTCAAGACTCATAGACGTCTCTCCGAATGACGTGGGGGCAACAGCCCCGCAACAAGGGGGTGTAGCGCTTTGCGTGATGGCAAGGCAGGATCTCCACCCTAGCCCGCCCGTGTTGTAGTCGTTTTACAAGGCAACGCAATCGTTGGTGGTAAGTGCGCTGAAGATACCGCAAACACTGACGGCTGCCAATTGAAACAGAATTGGAAATTTTTTTCAAAAACCACGAGACCTTGATTGAGCGGGGCTTTTCGCCCCATCCGACGCGAATCAACCGTCCCCGGGAGCCTTGTAATTCAACCAAGTACGTCCTCGCCACTAGGGCATTTCCGGCCTGAAAAGTGCTTTTGCTACGTAATATTGCTACTCGCCGCCAGCTGCTGCCGAAAGTAGGCCCAGTCGAAGGCCGGCCCGGGGTCGCTCTTGCGTAATGGTGCGACATGGGCATGGCTGGTGATGCGCTCGGGTGTGAGCGCCGGATAACTCGCCTGCAATGCCCGGGCGGCCGCCGCCAGGGCCCGGTACTGGGCCTGGGTGTAGGGGGACACCTCGTCCCCCTCCAACTCGATGCCCACCGCGAAGTCGTTCAGCGCCCGGCGCTCGACCCCGCCATCCCGCCAGCGCGAGCGACCGGCGTGCCAGGCCCGCGCCTGGAAGGGCACGAATTGCACGCACTCGCCGTCGCGGCGGATCAACAGGTGCGCCGAGACCCGCAGGCCTTCGATCGCGGCGAAGAAGGGATGACCGGCCGGGTCGAGGCGATTGGTGAACAGTCGCTCGATCGCATCGCCGCCGAACCGGCCCGGCGGCAGGCTGATCGAGTGCAGCACCAGCAGCGAGACCTCGCCGTCCGGGCGCCCATCCTGATTGGGTGATGGCACCCGGCGGGCCCCCTCGAGCCAGCCATCGTGAATCGGCATCTTTCCCCCTGACGTCTGTCCTTGCGTTTCCCCTATAATGGACGTCCCCAGCTTCACAGCACAGAGACAGGCCCACCATGCACTATCAGGATGCCCTTGCCGAAGAGATCCGTGACAGCGCCGCCCGGCTGCTGGCCGAGGACGTCGGCCCCGGCGACATCACCGCCGAGCTGATCCCCGAGAAACACTGGGCCCGGGCCCGGGTGATCACCCGGGAGGACACCGTGCTGTGCGGGGTGGCCTGGGTCGACGAGCTGTTCCGGCGTCTCGACGCCCGGGTCGCGCTGCGCTGGCAGGCCGCCGACGGCGACCGGGTGGCCGCCGGTGACGCCTTCCTCGAGCTCGAGGGACCGGCTCGTTCCCTGCTGACCGGTGAACGGGCGGCCCTCAACCTGCTGCAGACCCTCTCGGCCACCGCCACCCGCACCCGCCACTGCGTGGACCTGCTCGCGGGCACCGGGGTCCGGGTGCTGGACACCCGCAAGACACTGCCCGGCATGCGCCTGGCCCAGAAGTATGCGGTGACCTGCGGCGGCGGGCATAACCACCGCATCGGGCTCTATGACGCCTTCCTGATCAAGGAGAATCACATCGCCGCCTGCGGGGGAATCGAAGCCGCCGTTGACGAGGCCCGACGCATCGCCCGGGACCTGCCGGTGGAGGTGGAAGTGGAGACCTTCGCGGAGCTGGACCAGGCGCTGGCCGCCGGTGCCGACGTGATCATGCTCGACAACTTCTCGCTGGAGGACATGCGCGAGGCGGTCCGTCGCACCGGCGGCCGGGCCACCCTGGAGGCCTCGGGCAATGTCGACGAGACCACCCTCAGGGCCATCGCCGAAACGGGGGTGGACTGCATCTCCAGCGGCGCCCTGACCAAGGACGTCAAGGCCATCGACCTGTCGATGCGGATCATCGAGCAGGACGCCTGAGCCTCAGCACGCCGTCAGCGACTTCTCCAGGTGCCGGCGGCACAGCCGCTGGCCACCCCGCTCGACCCACTCCTCGCGCACCCGCCGCCAGCCGCGGCGCTCCAGCCCGTCGGCCATCACCAGGCTGGCGTCGATGCCCAGGCGCGTCGCCCCCTGCTCCCGCAGCAGCCGCTCGGCGTGCTCCAGCAGGGTCGAGCCGATGCCTCGGCGGGCCAGGGAGGGCCAGACATAGAGGGACTCGACGTAGTGACGGCGCGGGTCGATCTCGATGAAGCCCACGCAGCGGCCGTCACAGGTCGCCACCAGGGTGGTATAGAGGACCTGGCGCGCCGCCCAGGCACAGCCCTCGCGGGGCAGGACCGCGGCCCAGGCCTCCCGCGCCGCCAGCGCGTAGTGCGCCATGGCGCCCTGCATGACCGCGTGGTGGAAGACCTCGGCCTGGTCGGTGCCGTCCTGGACTCGTGCCTGGCGATAGAGGATGCGCGGCGCCTTGGTGCCGGCGGCCGGACCGTCCGGGGGCGCCGTGGAAACGGGGTCGGCATGACGCATGAGGGGCTTCCTGCAAAAATGGAGACGCCCAGAGATTACCGAAGCCAGGCGCCCGGGCCAATGCCCGACGGCCACCGCCATCAGGACCCGCCATGCATGCCCCGACCGCCTTGCCCATGACGCCCATCGGACATATCGCCAGCGACTTTCCCGACAAGTTCGGCATCCCCCGCCAGCCCGGCCTGGCCGAGGCCGCCCGCGCCCGCCTGGTGCTGGCGCCGCCCTTCGACGACCCACTCGCGGTGCGGGGCCTGGAGGCCTTCAGCCACCTCTGGCTGACCTTCGTCTTCCACCTGAGTCCCGAGCGCTGGACGCCCCTGGTACGCCCACCGCGCCTGGGGGGCAATGCCCGGGTGGGGGTTTTCGCCAGCCGCAGCACCCATCGCCCCAATCGCCTGGGCCTGTCGCTGGTGGAGCTCGTCGCCATCGACACAAGCGCCGGGGTGAGCCTGACGCTGCGCGGGGCCGACCTGGTGGACGGCACCCCGGTACTCGACATCAAGCCCTACCTGCCCTGGGCCGAGGCTCGCCCCGAGGCCCGGGCCGGCTTCGCCCCCGAGGCACCCGCGGCTCGTCCGGTACACTTCACCCGCGACGCCGAGGCCGCCCTCGCCGCCCGGACGGACCGCGACACCCTGCGCCCGCTGATCACCCAGGTGCTGGCCCAGGACCCGCGCCCCGCCTATCGCCGCGGCGCCGAGGCCCGAGTCTACGGGGTGCGCCTGCGCGACCTGGACGTGCGCTTCCGCGCCCTGACCGGCGCCGACGGCGACACTGCCCTGGAGGTCGTCGAGATCGTGGCGGTATAGGCATTTCTACGTGACCTGACGAACGTGATGAGCGTGTCCGGCGCCAAGCCTTGGCGAGGGCGCTGTGAACCCCTCCCTGGGCGCTACTTTTGCCCTGCGGCGCTCTCGCATCCTGCGCCGCTTGCAGGGCCTGGGTTGGCCATCCATGGCCAACCCGCTCGGTGGGAAGAACATTCACTGGATGTTCTCCATGTTCCGCCTCGCCCATGGCAAAAGACCCTCGCTTCGCCTTGTCCCCGGCGCTCATCATCACCGTGGAGCGAAACGGGCTGGATACGACGAAGGGCCCCGCAGGGCCCTTCGCACGTTACGGCCTGGCGGCTGGCTCAGCCGAAATCGACGCCGATGCGGCGTCCCACTTCCTCGTAGGCCTCGATCACCCCGCCCAGCCCCTGGCGGAAGCGGTCCTTGTCGAGCTTCTCGCGGGTCTCGGCGTCCCACAGGCGGCAGCCGTCCGGGGAGAACTCGTCGCCCAGCACGATCCTGCCCTGGAAGAGCCCGAACTCGAGCTTGTAGTCCACCAGCAGCAGGCCGCCGTCGGCGAACAGCTGCTTGAGCACCTCGTTGACGCGGAAGGTCAGGGCCTTCATCTCGGCGAGCTGCTCGGGGGTCGCCCAGCCGAAGGTCTCGGCCAGGGACTCGTTGATCATCGGGTCATGGAGCTCGTCGTTCTTGAGGAACAGCTGGAAGGTCGGCGGGTTGAGCTCGCTGCCCTCCTCCACGCCGAGGGTCTTGACCAGGCTGCCCGCGGCGATGTTGCGCACCACACACTCCACCGGCAGCATGTCGAGGTTCTTGACCACGCACTCGGTGTCGGAGAGCAGGCCCTCGAAATGGGTGGGGATGCCGGCTTCCTGAAGCTTGCCCATGATGAAGGCATTGAAGCGGTTGTTGACCTTGCCCTTGCGCTCGAGGGACTCCATGCGCCGGCCGTCGAAGGCGCTGGTGTCGTCACGGAAGTGCAGGATCAGGCGATCCGGGTCGTCGGTGGCGAAGACCGACTTGGCCTTGCCGGCATAGAGTTCTTGGCGCTTTTCCATGGGAAGCCTCCACAGGCGGTAGGTATAAGAGGATACGGGGATCAGGTGATCGCCTGCCAGTCCAGCCCCTGGTCCTGGGCGGCCACCGTCAGGCGCGAATCGTCGCCGTCGAGCAGCGGCACCAGGGCCTCCAGGGCCAGCTCGGGGCGGTTGTTGTGTTCCGACAGGTGCGAGCAGACGATGCGCTGCAGCCGGTCCAGCCCCAGCCGCCGGAGCAGCCAGGCGGCCTGGGCATTGGCCAGGTGGCCCCACTGGCCGCCGACCCGGCGCTTGAGGCTCGGCGGGTAGGGGCCGGTCTCCAGCAGGTGCACATCATGGTTGCACTCCAGCACCAGGGCATCGCAGCCACGGAAGGCCTCGACGACGTGCTCGCTGGGATGGCCCAGGTCGGTGAGCAGGCCGAGGCGCCGGTCGGCGGCGGCGAGGC
The DNA here is from genome assembly GCF_025725685.1 of Halomonas sp. M4R1S46. NCBI lineage: Bacteria > Pseudomonadati > Pseudomonadota > Gammaproteobacteria > Oceanospirillales > Halomonadaceae > Halomonas > Halomonas sp. M4R1S46. Next base: position 741,697 of record NZ_CP107008.1, on the reverse strand, counting down.
GGAACTGCACCGGCTCCCGGGCATCGTGGGGCACGGTCACCGGGTCGATCTCGAAGCCCTGCACGCGGAAGGGCGCCTGGGGGGTGATCCAGTGGCGATGCGGCACCTCGCCGAGCTTGCCCGACAACCAGGTGCCCGGCGTCAGGTAGACCGGGACCCGGTAACGTCGCGCCAGGGGGCCGACGCCGCGCACGTGATCACCGTGCTCGTGGGTCACCAGCACGGCATCGAGCTGGCGGGGGTGCAGGCCGAAGCGGGCCAGGCGACGCTCGGTCTCCCGGAGGCCGAAGCCGCAGTCGACCAGCAGGCGCGTCTCGCCATCGCTGACCAGGGTCGCGTTGCCCTTGCTGCCGCTGCCCAGCGAGGCGAAGTGCAGCCGTCCGCCCCCCCGACCCAGGCTCGGCGACCCCGTCATCAGCCCAGCAGGCCCGCCACCCGCTCGAGGAGTTCACGGCGATCCTCCGCGGAGAGCTCGCGCTCGTCGGCGGGCTCGGCGCGCAGCACGGTGCGCTCTGGCCCGCTCGCCTCCAGCACCAGGCGAATGCGCTGGGGCGACGCCTGGCCCAGGCTCGTCAGGGTGCCGAGCAGCCCCTCGCTGCGCTCGCTGAGAGTCAGGTAGTCCACCAGGAAGCGGTGACCGTCGGCGTCCTGCTCCAGCAGCTCGCGGCGCTCGGCCACCGAGAAGTCGGCCTCGAGCTGGTAGCTGAGCTCGGCCCAGGTCCGCTCCAGGTCGAAGGGGATCACCAGGCGCCACTCGCCGGCGCGCTGCTCGAGCAGCGGACGCATGCGCTCCTCGGGGGCACGCTGCACCGCCAGCGACGAGGCGCTGGCGGTGGCACCACGCGCCTCGAAGCGCCGCTCCAGGGCGCGCAGGCAGCCCTCCAGCGGTGTGCCGGCCTGTTCGCAGCGCACCTCGCTGGCCCCGGGCTGCAGGCCCGGGCGCACGCTGAGGCGTCCCTCGGCCGTCTCCAACACGCCCCGGCTGGAGTCGCGACTCACCACCTGCAGGCCGCGCTCGTCGGCGAAGCGCTCCAGCTCGGACCACACCGCACTGGGCTCGGCACCGACCACCAGCCAGCGTTGCCCGGCCGCCTCGCGGCGAGCCACGTCACCGGCCTCGACGCCACTGCCGGCGCCCAGCGCACGGGGGGGTGGGGCATCGAAGTCGTCGCCCTGGGACGCGAAGCTGCCGGCGGCCTCGGGCACCGGCATGGCATCCCGGTAGCGGCGGGTGTCCCGGCCGTCGGGCAGCACCAGGGGCGCACTCGCCTCGGCCTCGGCATAGTCGACGCGACGGTCGTCGTAATAGCCGTCGCGGGCACAGCCGGCCAGGGCCAGGGCGGCCACCAGGGGCATCCATTTCAGCGCAGCGCTCATGCATCCACCTTGCATCGGGTTGTCCAGGTTGCGGCGCGGGGCGCCGCTCAGTCGTCGATCACACCGGCCAGCTGCAGGGCCTCGCTGACGGTGGAATGGTACTTCTCGGAGAGCCAGGTCAGCGGCAGACGGATGCCCGGCTCGATCAGCCCCATGCGGTGCAGGGCCCACTTCACGGGAATCGGGTTGGCCTCGATGCCCAGGTTGGTGTGCAACGGCATCAGGCGGGTGTTGATCTGGTGGGCCTTGTCGACCTCGCCGGCCACGGCGGCGACGCACAGCTCGTGCATGGCCCGCGGCGCGACGTTGGCGGTCACCGAGATGTCGCCATGGCCGCCCATCAGCATGAAGTCGCAGGCCGTGCCGTCGTCGCCGGAATAGAGCATGAAGTCGCTGCCCTCGAGGCGGGCGATGAGGTCCTCGGCGCGCTCCAGGTTACCGGTGGCATCCTTGAGGCCGACGATGTTGTCCACCTCGGCCAGGCGCAGCACGGTCTCGTTGTAGAGGTCCGAGCAGGTGCGGCCGGGCACGTTGTAGAGGATCACCGGCAGGTTGCTGCCCTCGGCCACGGCCTTGAAGTGCTGGTAGAGGCCTTCCTGGGTCGGCTTGTTGTAGTAGGGGCACACCGACAGGCAGTAGTCGGCCCCCACCTCGCTGGCGTAGCGGGCCAGCTCGACCGCCTCGGAGGTGGCGTTGGCGCCGGTGCCGGCGATCACCGGGATGCGCCCGCCGACTTCCTCCACCACGGTGCGGATCACGTCGAAGTGCTCGGCGAATGACATGGTGGTCGGCTCGCCGGTGGTGCCCGCCGCGACGATCGCATCGGTGCCGTGGTCGAGATGGAAGTTGACCAGGGCCCGCAGGGCCTCCCAGTCGATATCGCCGTTGACCTTCATCGGTGTCGCCAGCGCGACGATGCTGCCCGTGATCATGCTCTGCTTGTCCTCTCAACTGCCTGCCGGGGTGACCGCTGCGGCCACGGTCACCGTTCAAGGATCCCGCCCCCGCCCGGGGTCTCGATATCAGGGGACAAATGGTACTCAGGGCTCGTGAGCCTGTACAGCGGCGACTTTACACTTCGCCGCGGGTTGCGTGTAATCGGAGCCTTCGCCCCCGATCCAAGGAGTCCTCCATGACCGTCAGCATCGGCCAGCCCGTGCCCGACTTCACCGCCACCGCCACCGGCGACACCACCCTGAGCCTGTCGGCGCTGCGCGGCCGGCAGGTGGTGGTGTACTTCTACCCCAAGGCCAGCACGCCGGGCTGCACCACCGAGGGCGGCGACTTCCGCGACCGCAAGGACGCCTTCGAGGCCGCCAACACCGTGGTCGTCGGCGTCTCCCGGGACGGCATCCGCGCCCAGGAGAACTTCAAGGCCAAGCAGGGGTTCAACTTCCCGCTGCTCTCCGACAAGGACGAGGCGGTGTGCCGGCTGTTCGACGTCATCAAGCTCAAGAAGCTCTACGGCAAGGAGCACCTCGGCATCGAGCGCAGCACCTTCCTGATCGATGCCCACGGCACGCTCGCCCGGGAATGGCGAGGCGTCAAGGTCAAGGGGCACGCCGACGAGGTGCTGGAGGCCGCCCGGGCGCTGCACGCCGGGCAGTGAGGAGCGCGCGTCCGCCCTCGGGCGGACGCGCTCAGGACTCGACGGCCTCCTCTTCCTGGGAGACTTCCTGGCGGCGCTGCTGGATGCCCCGCGGCCAGGCATAGACCAGGGCCTTGAGCAGGGTCGCCAGGGGAATGGCGAAGAAGATGCCCCAGAAGCCCCAGACGCCGCCGAAGAACAGCACCGCCAGGATGATCGACACCGGGTGCAGGTTGACCGCCTCGGAGAACAGCACCGGGACCAGGACGTTGCCGTCCAGGGCCTGGATCACCCCGTAGGCGATGATCACGTAGAGGAACTGGTCGCCGAGGCCGAAATGGAAGCCCGCCACCGCCGCCACCGGCAGGGTCGCCACGGCGGCGCCGATGTAGGGCACCAGCACCGACAGGCCCACCAGCACCGCCAGCAGGGCCGAATAGGGCAGGCCGAAGAACATGAAGGTGAAGAAGGCCACGCTGCCGACGATGATGATCTCGGTGAACTTGCCCCGCACGTAGTTGGCGATCTGATCGTCCATCTCCTGCCACACCCGCGTCATCAGGCCGCGGTTCTTGGGCAGCAGCGAGACGGTGAAGCCCACCAGCCGATCGCGGTCCTTGAGCATGAAGAACACCAGGATCGGCACCAGCACCAGGTAGACGATCAACGCCACCACGTTGCCCAGCGAGGCCAGCGACAGGGTCAGGGCGCGCTGGCCGAGCTGGGTGACCTCGCGGCCGGCCATGCCGATCCAGGCCTGGATCTGGTCGGGAGTCACCAGCTGAGGGTAGCGTGCCTGGAGGTCGTCGAGCAGCTGCTGGACGCTGGCGAGCATGCGCGGCGTCTCCTGGACCAGGTTGACCAGCTGGTTCCAGATCAGCGGCATCAGGATCAGCGCCATCGCCAGCAGCACGCCGATGAAGGCCAGGTAGACCAGCATCACCGCCAGGAAATGCGGCACGCGTCGCCGGGTCAGTCCGTTCACCGCTCCCTGCAGCAGGAAGGCGATCACCAGGGCGGTGAGGAAGGGCGCCAGCATCTTGCCCAGCCAGATCACCACGGCGAAGCCGAGCACCAGCACGATCAGCAGGATGACCGCCTCCTCGTCGGAGAGGTAGTGGTCGACCCAGCTACGGAACACCGACCTCAGGGTCATGGAGCCTGCTCCCCACCCTTGCGGATCCAGTAATGATAGACCTCGCCGCGCTCCTCGCGGGCCGGCATCTCGTGATCGCTCTGGGCGATGAAGGTCTCGAAGTCCCGCCAGGACCCGGCGTCGGTGGCCATCACTTCCAGCAGCTGCCCCGGAGCCAGCCGGGACAGGGCCTGCTTGGCCTTGAGCAGGGGTAGCGGACAGGGAAGACCCCGTGCGTCGAGCACGTCATCAGGTTGCACAGCCATATTGTCTCCCGGGAGAATGCCAGAGGCATGCCGGGCCCGAGCGGGGCAGGTTGCCGACATGAACTCTTGGGATTTAAAGGCACTTTTCCGGACGAATCAATGTCGGAGGGGGGCCGTCCCGCCCCGTTCCGCTCTCTGACGAGGAAGGCCATGCTGCGTCGCCCCCTGTCCTGTCTCACCGCCATCGCCCTCAGCCTCGCCGTCGCCGTGCCGGCCCTCGGCCAGTACGGCGACGATGCCGGCCTGCCCAGCCTGATCAGCGGCGACACCCAGGCCGTCAACGGCAAGGAGGTGCGCCTGGGCCGCGCCTGGCTGCGCCAGTTTCGTGCCAAGGCCCCGCAGTGGCAGGATCCCATCGCCCAGCACTACGTGGAATCCCTGGTGGACCGCCTGCTGCCCTACAGCCACGTCGGCGGCATCGACCCGGTGATCACCCTGGTCGCCAGCGAGCGGCTCAACGCCTTCGCCGTACCCGGCGGCGTGATCGGCATCAATGCCGGGCTGTTCGCCTTCGCCGAGCGCGAGGCCCCCCTGGCCTCGGTGCTCGCCCATGAGCTCGGCCACCTCTCCCAACGCCACTATGCCCGGGGCCAGGCTCGCGCCGAACAGACCCAGATCCCGGCCATGGCCGCCATGCTCGCCGGGATGCTGATCGCCGCCGGCGGCGGCGGCGATGCCGGCATCGCCGCCGCCATGGGCTCCCAGGCCGCGCTGTTCCAGGATCAGTTGGCCTACTCGCGGCGCTTCGAGCGGGAGGCCGACCGGGTCGGCCTGCAGGCCATGGCCGATGCCGGCTACGACCCCCAGGCGATGGTCGAGATGTTCCGCACCATGCAGCGCAAGATCTCCCTGCAGGGCGGCAATCCGCCGGAATTCCTGCTCACTCACCCGGTCACGGAATCACGCATCAGCGATGCCCAGGCCAGGGCCGACCAACTCATCAGCGCGGGCGCGGGCACGCCCCGCGACGAGGATATCGAGTACCACCTGATCCGCGCCCGCGCCCTGCTGGCGATCCACGACCAGGATCCGCGCCAGGCCGCCACCCGCCTGGCCCGCGGCCAGGCCCCGGAGATGGCCCGTCGCTACCTGGCGGCCCTGGCGGATGCCGAGGCCGGACGCAGCGAGGCCGCGCTGCAGGCCCTGGATGACCTGGCCCGCCGCCTGCCGGACCTGGCGATGCTCCCCGCCTCGGCCGCCGAGGTGGCCCTCGACGCCGGCCGCATCGATGACGCCATCGCCCGCAGCCGCCATCAATTGCGCCTGATGCCCGACTACGTGCCCGCCAGCCTGCTGCTCGGCGAGGCCCTGCTGCAGCGCGATCCCGACGCCGCCTACCGGCAGCTCAGCGAGCTGGCCGCCCGACGCCCCGAGGATCCCCAGGTCTTCAACCTGCTCGCCGAGGCCGCCGGTCGCAGCGGTCGCCCGGCCTGGGGGCACCTGGCCCGGGCCGAGCACCTGCAGCTCACCGGCCACATCGATCGCGCGATCCGCCAGCTCGAGGTGGCCAAGGACGTGGCGGAAGCGGAACACGACGAGAACGCCGCCGGGCGTATCGCCCAGCGGCGTGAGGCCTTTATCGAGTACCGGGAGGCCATGGAGGAGTTTCAGTAACAGCTGTGGGCAACGGGCAGGCCAATGTTTGTGGAGGACAAAAAGCCCGTGACATCCGTCACGGGCTTTTTCTCGTAGCTCGTAGCTCGTAGCTCGTAGCTCGTAGCTCGTAGCTCGTAGCTCGTAGCTCAGGAATTGAAGTTGAGCATCCGCTCCAAGGGCTTCAAGGCGGCAAGACGCAGGGCATCATCGACGAAGATCTCGCCGCTGCCCTCGCGCAGCGCACCGGCCAGGTTGTCCAGGGCGTTCATCGCCATCCACGGGCAGTGGGCGCAGCTCTTGCAGGTCGCGCCGTTACCGGCGGTGGGGGCCTCGAAGAGGGTCTTCTCCGGCACCGCCTGCTGCATCTTGAAGAAGATGCCACGGTCGGTGGCCACGATCAGCTTGTCATGGGGCAGCGCCTTGGCCGCCTTGATCAGCTGGGAGGTGGAGCCCGCCACGTCGGCCAGCTCGACCACCGAGGCCGGGGACTCGGGGTGCACCAGCACCGCGGCCTCGGGGTAGAGGCCCTTGAGGTCCTCGACCCCCCTGGCCTTGAACTCCTCGTGGACGATGCAGGCGCCGTCCCAGAGCAGCATGTCGGCGCCGGTCTGCTTCTGGATATAGCCGCCCAGGTGCTTGTCCGGGGCCCACAGGATCTTCTCGCCGCGGGCCTTGAGGTGCTCGATCACGTCCACGGCGATGGAGGAGGTCACCACCCAGTCGGCACGCGCCTTCACCGCCGCCGAGGTGTTGGCATAGACCACCACGGTGCGGTCGGGATGAGCGTCGCAGAAGGCACTGAACTCGTCGGCCGGGCAGCCCACGTCCAGCGAGCAGGTCGCCTCCAGGGTCGGCATCAGCACGCGTTTCTCCGGGGAGAGGATCTTGGCCGTCTCGCCCATGAAGCGTACGCCGGCCACCACCAGGGTATCGGCCTCGTGGCGGGCACCGAAGCGCGCCATCTCCAGGGAGTCGGCCACGCAGCCGCCGGTCTCCTCGGCGAGTTGCTGGATGGCGTCGTCGGTGTAGTAATGGGCCACCAGGACGGCATTGTGGGCCTCGAGCAGACGCTTGATCTCCTCGATGCGGGCCTCGTCCTCGGCGGGAATGCGCGTGGGGCAATAGGTACGTGCCAGCTGGTCGCGCAGCTCGGCACGGGAAGTCATGATCGTCATCGTGTCTACCACTGTGACCGGCAGGGGCTCCCCCTGCATTGCACCAGGTGCCGACACGCGTGCACTCCGCACGCCGCGACACGCCAGAGGGTCAACCGTTACGTCTTTCGCGATGGTCGACCCAAGACTGTATTCTAGACCAGAATGCTGGGGTATTGACCAGTCTTGGACAAAAAAGCGTCATGCACATGCTATGAGAGCTCCTCCCCGCAGGATCAAGGGCACTCGAGGCGCTTGGCGATATCGGTGGCGATGGTGTGTTAGCGTACGGACGGCGGCCTGCCGTTCCGCCAGAATCGTACTACCGATGCTTCACGATGTCGTGAAGGCCGGACAGTACCCGAGGTCACCATGCCATCCCCCATCCAGCCCCCTCCCACGACTGCATTCAAGAAATTCACGCGCCTGCCCGACCGCGAGCCAGGTAAACGGCAGCACGGCTATCCCTTCAAGCCGCAGCGCTTGCCCGAAGCATAATGCCAGTCAGTTAAGCCCATCCTCAAACAGCTGATGATAGATCTTCCCGTGTCAGATGTACTGACACGGGAGACTCCATACACTTCCTAGGACGCTGATTGGAGGTTGCACTCAGCAACGAGGCCCCCGCCTGCATATTATCCGCAGCGATGTTTCTGCTGTTCGATCATGACGTTGAGTAGTCATTTGGTTTTCTTCTTGGCGTCGTCATTGATACCCGCCAACACGGCTCCATCCTTGCCGCCATGCTTTTCGACGTCGGCATTGATATCTCCTGACTCAGCTCCATCCTTGCTGCCAAGCTTCTTGGCGTCGTCATTGATATCTGCTAACACGGCTCCATCCTTGCCGCCATGCTTCTCGTCTTTATCCTTGTGCTCCGAGCTTTTTCCGCCGGCTACCGCCTTTCCCTTCGCCTCGTTCGCATGTCCTTCGACCTGATTCTTGTTCATGAGCTTATCTCCAGGAAATTGTTACGCTTGGGTTGCGCCTCTCACCATGAACTCATGGAGGCAGGGTGAGGATCCCAAGATAGTTGTAGGTCGAGGTCCGGTCTGTGCGTTGCCTAACGTATGCGAAGTCATTTGTGCATATCGCGCCCCCTCTCGGACGTCTTGATGCTCTGAAATGACACCAGCATCAGACTGGTGGCCAGAAAAGTAATACCGGTAACTCAAGCATCATTTTTCTGCTACCAGTCAATGATAACCCAGCCGGGAAAAGGCAAACAGCTCGGCCAATGGATGCGGGCGGCGTTCGATCTGCGCGCGCAGCAATCCAGCGCCGAGTATGCTGTAGGTGATGCCGTTACCACCTTAGGCCAGCGCGAACAGCACGCGCGCGCCGTACTCCGGGTGGTGACCGAACAGCGGCAGACCGTCGCTGGTTTCAGCGAACGTACCGGCCCAGGCAAAGGCCGGTTGTGCATGAAGGTGAGGAAACAAGGGGGAGATCTTGCGCTGCAGAGTTGCTGCCTTGCGGTCGACCAACCGATCCCGGCGCGCAGGGATATCGTGATCGTCGTCTTCACCACCGACCAACAGCCGTCCATCGCCGGTAGAGCGCAGATAGATATACGGCCGAGAGGACTCCCACAGTATCGTATCTGCCAACCAGCGCAGCTCGGCAGGATCGACAGGGTCACTGATGTAGGCGTAGCTGCTCAGGTTCTTCGCGACGCGCTGGCGCAACCAATGTTGAGACTCGCAACCGCTGGCAATCACGGCGTACTTCGCCATGATCGACATGCCACTAGTCGGTGGTCAGCTGAACCGAACGCGCGGTCGCCGTGATGGAGGTCACCTCGGTTCTATCGAAAACGCGCGCGCCCTGTCGCTGCATCCTGTGCATCAGTCGTGAGGCAAGCCGATAAGGATCAACCCGAGCGGCCACCGAGCTGAGGATGGCAGACGGCGCCGTCAGACCGTACTCGTCCTTGAGCGCGGTGCGGCTCAGCCAGCGAACCGGAAAGCCGTGTTGTTTCCGCCAGGAAAATTCGTCGACCAAGCGTGGATGATCGGCGCGATTACTGGTGTAGTACAAGCTTTGGCAGCGGGCGAAATCGACATCTCCGGTCGCTTCGGCGAGTGCGCCGATCTCACGGACCGCGCGCAAGCAGGATTGATAGGCGAGGAGCGCTGAGGCTTGGTCGTAGCGCCTGGCAAGATTGGTCGCGTGGGTATCGATTTCATACTGCAGCAAGGCGGTGCTGGCCGATGTGCTGCCCCAGCAGACGTCGCGCTGATCGAGCACGACGACATCGTGACCATGGCCAGCCAATTCATCAGCGATCAGCGTGCCGGTGATGCCAGCGCCCACCACCGCCACGTCACAGCTCAGGTCGGCATCAAGCTGCGGAAATGCATACATCAGGCCATTCTTGACCGCTCAGAACGGGGATCCACTTTTCAAGTCCACCGGCGACTCCTGACGAATCATGAATGGCGTATGTGACCGGTAGAGTGACCCGGCGGCAACCGCGCCGTCGGTGCGTTGCAACACTGAGCGCAAAACGGGACCGGATGACCGAGGCAGGTCCGGCTCGATGCGAGTGTTCGTTATCGAACAGACAACTCTCGCCTGCGGCATGAAAATCCATAAAGGCTAGTGGTTAAAGCGGCATAACGCTTGTCCTCATCTCCTACCTCGCCGGAGAAGCACCATGGCTACGAATAAGAAACCCGCTCGGTCGTCACGAGTTAACAGTAAAGGCGATAAACCCGTCACAGCAGCGCAGAGCCATGACGGCGTGCTCAGAACTAACGACATAGTCGCGGAGCAAGCCAGCGCAAGCGACGACTTGGTCGCCGCGATGCCCTACAACCGCATCAAGGAGCAGGAGCACGGTCACGACAACGCCGTGGCGCCGCCGCCCGGAGTGGCGGTAGAACCGGGCTCCAGTGCGTTGACCGCGAGTACAGCCACGGAGGATACCGGGACCGCGAAGACCGGCGGGGCAGCGCCGCTCGGAACCAACGCGACCGTCACTTCGCTCGACCGGGTCCGAGTCGACGCAAGCGATCGTCCGTTGACGACCAATCAAGGCGTTCCCATTGGCGATAATCAGAACACCTTGAAAGCCGGATTGCGTGGGCCATCCTTACTCGAAGATTTTATTCTGCGGGAAAAAATCACGCATTTCGATCACGAACGCATCCCGGAACGAATCGTCCATGCACGCGGCTCAGGTGCGCACGGCTTCTTCGAAGCCTATGACGCGCTCACCAAGTACACTCGCGCGGCGCCGTTCGCCGAGAAAGGCAAGATCACTCCCGTGTTCGTACGCTTTTCCACAGTGGCCGGCGAACGTGGCTCGAAAGACACCGCGCGCGACGTGCGAGGCTTCGCGGTAAAGTTCTATACCGACGAAGGCAACTGGGATCTGGTCGGAAACAACATACCGGTATTCTTCATCCAGGATGCGATGAAGTTTCCCGACTTGGTCCATGCCGTCAAGCCGGAACCGCATCACGGCATGCCTCAAGCGGCGTCGGCGCATGACACCTTCTGGGACTTCGTCTCATTGATGCCGGAGTCCACTCACATGCTGATGTGGGTGATGTCGGATCGCGCGATACCACGCAGTTTTCGGATGATGCAGGGCTTTGGCGTGCATACCTTTCGTCTGGTCAACGAGCAAGGTCAATCGGTGTTCTGCAAGTTTCACTGGAAGCCGCTGCAGGGAACCCACTCACTCGTCTGGGACGAAGCCGTGAAAATCTCGGGCGCGGACCCCGATTTTCATCGGCGTGATTTGTGGGAAGCTATCGAATCGGGCGAATTCCCGGAATGGGAACTGGGGCTGCAAATATTTAGTGAGGAACAAGCCGAAGGCTTCAGCTTCGATGTGCTCGACTCAACCAAGATCGTGCCGGAGGAACTCGTTCCACTCACGCCCGTCGGCCGCATGGTTCTCAACCGAAACCCCGACAACTTCTTCGCGGAAACCGAGCAGGTCGCGTTCTGCACGGCGCACATCATACCGGGCATCGACTTCTCCAATGATCCGTTGCTCGCCGGTCGTATCCATTCCTATGCCGATACGCAGATCACCCGACTCGGCGGCCCCAACTTTCACGAGATCCCGATCAATTCACCACTCGCCTCGGTACAGAACAACCAACGCGATGGCATGCACCGCCAAGCGCTCAATCGCGGTCGCGTTGCGTACGAGCCAAATTCCTTGGCGGGTGGTTGCCCCTTTCAAGCCGGAACAACCGGATTCGTGTCCTTCCCCGAGTCCATTGCCGACGACAAAGTCCGTGGAAAGCCGGAGAAGTTCGCCGAGCACTATGCCCAAGCCACGTTGTTCTTCGATAGTCAGACGGCTGTCGAGAAAGCCCATATTGCAGCCGCATTCCGCTTCGAGCTAAGTAAGGTGGGCGTCCCCGCCATACGTGTGCGAATGCTGTCCTCACTGGTGAACGTTTCACGGGAACTGGCGGCAGAGGTCGCGGGCGGACTGGGCATGGAAGTTCCCGATGCCATGCCGAAGGCCATCACCGAGCCGGAGCCGGCGGAGGTGACCGTTTCTCCGGCGTTGTCGCTGATGGCACTGCCGGGCGAATGCGGTGTCCGCACACGACAGATTGCCGTGCTAGTCGAGGATGGTGTCCACCATGCCTCGCTCGTTGCCCTTCATGAGGCCTTGACCGACGCGGGTGCCGTCGTTCATTTCGTGGGGCCACGGGTGGGCATGTTCGTTGGTGATTCCGGCGAGAAGATAGAAGCGGACAAGTCGATGGAGAATGCTCCAGGATTCCTGTTCGATGCGCTGGTGGTGCCCGATGGCAACGAGGCGATCCAGGCGCTCGCAGGTAACGGGCATACGATGGCGTTTGTCAAAGATCAGTTCAGGCACTGCAAGACGATTCTGGTTTTGGGCGCCGGACGGGAGCTGCTGGAAATGGCCGGCATCGGACCCGTCATGGATGAAGACGAGGGTATCCTGCTGGCGGAGGGCGTCGACGTGGCCGAGGTCGCACCGGCATTCATCGCTGCAGTCGCCGCTCATCGTCATCCATCCCGCGACAGTGATCCACCAACCAAATGACGCAGCCCGACTGTCGGCAGGAGCAAACAGATGCTCTTTAGTGGATGGGATAGCCTGCTCCGCACCCTGATTGTCGGGGTGCTGGCCTACGTTGTGCTCATCGTGTTCCTTCGCGTCTCGGGGAAGCGGACACTCTCCAAGATGAACGCCTTCGACCTGGTTGTGACCGTCGCCCTGGGTTCAACCCTGGCGACGGTCCTGCTGGCCAAGGATGTCGCCCTCGCTGAAGGGCTGTTGGCCTTCGCCCTGCTCATCGGCCTGCGATTCGCCGTCACCTGGTCCAGCGTTCGAGCCCGGTGGGTGCGGCGGCTGGCAACGGGGGAGCCCCTGATGCTCTTTACTGCGGCGAGTTCCTGCCAGCGGCCCTGCGGCAGGCTCGGGTAACCGAAGACGAAGTACGGGTGGCGGTCCGCTCGGCCGGGGTCGACTCGTTGGAAAAGATGCGCGCGTTCGTCCTGGAGACCGACGGCTCGTTCAGCGTCGTCCGGCAGGGCGAGGGCGGGAACGGTTCCAGTCTCGTCGGCGTCGACGGACCCAGGAGTTCCGGGAGCCCGTCGACGGTAATCCTCCCGACCGGTTAATGAAACGCTGATTTATCAGCGTTTCCTGCTGCGTTGGAACAAGCTCAGGATGGCGAGCAGTATTACCGCACCGATCAGCGACACGATGAAGCTCATGATGGTAATGCCGTCGTTGATGGAGCCGGCGCCGAGTAGCGGCCCGATCAGCCATCCGCCGATCAGTGCGCCGACGATGCCGACCACGATGTTGAGAATGATGCCCTGCTGGGCGTTGGTGCCCATGATCATGCTTGCGATCCAGCCGACCAGGCCGCCCATGACGAGCCATACGATGATGCCCATGATTCCTGCCTCCAGACAAACTCGACGCACCGGGCGCCAGTGGATTAAGCCTACGGCGGCCGTTCCGCGGTCACCGTACGCTACCGCACTCTGGAATCAGGGGAAGTGAACGATGGCCGGACGACTCATGCCCGGGGCGCCGAACGGCTATGTTCGCTACTGCACCGACCCGGCAGCGCCTCGTAACCTATCTTTGGACATTCAACTGGCCGGCATCTGCCGCATTGTTGAACCCAACCAAATGACGCAGCCCGCCTGTCGGCGCGCCGCCTACCGGTATTCAGGAGGCCTCCGTGAAGGATAAACCGTATATCAAGAAGCAGTTGCACGAGTTGTTGTATCAGGCTCTCGAGACGGAACGCGGTGGTATAAAGATCTACGAAGCCGCGCTGTCATGTGCGCAGAACGAGGACCTGAAAGGTGAATGGGAGGAGTACCTTGAGCAGACCCGCACCCATGAGCAGGTGCTGCTGAAGGTGTTCGAGGAACTGGGACTCAACCCGGACACCGTAACGCCCGGCCGGGAAGTGGTAGCACACCTAGGGGATTCGCTGGTCACCGCAATGGAAATGGCGAAGGCGCACGCCGGTGCTGCGGCCGCTCAACTTGTGGCCGGTGAGTGCGTGGTTCTGGCGGAAACCAAGGACCTCCAGAACTGGGAACTGATCGGGCACTTGGCAGAGAACGGCCAGGGAGAGGACACTGGCGCACTCAGAACCGCGTTCGAAGCGGTGGGGCAGGAAGAGGAACATCACCTCCACCACACGAAGGGTTTCGTCCGCGAATTATGGATCGAGTCGCTCGGATTGCCAGCGGTCCTTCCGCCCCCCGAGGAAGTGAAAAAGGTTGAAACCGCGATCGGCGCCGCGCGGGCGGACAACCTGCGCGACGACATGCTGAAATCGAAGCACTGACGGATGCCGCGTGGTGGCATCTGGTATAGTCTTTGTATTGGCCGAGTGTGGAATGTCGCACGGAGCCTTCGGGCCTGACGGGTCAAGAGGCGATGTCTCTCGACCCGTTCGCGAGTGGCCACGCGCGGCGCCCGAACGGGATCCCATCGCCCCCAGGAGCATAGCCATTGGACCTGTTACGCATCATCATAGCGATCTTCCTGCCGCCGCTCGGCGTCTTCCTGCAGGAAGGCGTCGGCAAGCATTTCTGGATCAACATTCTGCTCACGCTGCTCGGCTATATTCCCGGCATCATTCACGCCGTGTGGATCATCGTCAGGCGATGAACGCGGCGTTTGCGCCAGCCCGCGGCAATGTCACCAGCTGACGCACCGCAGCGCCGGCCCGCCGACGCTCGCACGCGCGTGCACCGGCTCGCGCGGCTGATGGACAGTTCGATCCGTCTGCCCGGCGGTATCCGCATCGGGGTCGACGGGCTTATCGGGCTGGTACCAGTGGTCGGCGATCTCGCGGCGGCCGGGGCATCGTTCTACATCGTCGCGCAGGCGGCGCACGCCGGCGTGCCGGCCAGGGTGCTTGCGCGCATGGTACTGAACGTCGCGCTGGATACCCTGGTCGGCGCGATCCCGGTACTCGGGGACGTGTTCGATGTCGCGTTCAAGGCCAATCTACGCAACGCCAGGCTGATGGATGCGTATCTGGATCGAAGCGCACCGCACTGATCGCTCTCGCCGTTGCGGACCACCGGATCTTGACACGACCGTATCCACCGTCTTAGAGACGGAAGGGCTTATCAGGCTATGGTTCTTTGCGTTCGTGTGGGAACCGACACCTCTATCGAACCGATGTCGGTGTGTATCCATTTGCGGCTTGTAGCGTTGCGGTGGTTGCCGGATGCCCGATCCGGACAGTCTCATTCGTCCGTTTGCTGCTTACCATCTTCAATCTTCTCTGCTACCTGCTCCTCTTCCGACCGATTCGTATCCGGTTCTTCCTGCTGGACTTCAGCGCCGGCCTCCAGGCTGAGTTCGATGAAGATAGGAAAATGATCCGATCCCCAGGCGGGCCCTCTCTCCATACGGACGAGCTTGAAATGATCGGTGTGGAAGACGTGATCGAGCGGCCAGCGCAGGAGCAGGTTCTTGGCGTTGTAGGTGTTGTACATCCCCCGCCCGACGCGCGGGTCGAGCAAACCACTCGCTTTCTGAAACAGGCTCGTGGTGTAGGACCAGGCGACATCGTTGAAATCGCCTGCAACAATTGTTGGCTTATCGCGTTTCTCCACTTCCCGGCCCACGATAAGCAGTTCCGCATCTCGTTCCGTCGTCTCGCTCGCATACTTCGGGTTGGGCGGATCGGGATGCACGAAATGCATGAATATCCGGTCACCTGACGGCAACACCACCTGCATGTGCATCGACGGGATGCTATCCTTGAGAATAAACCGGATCTCGGGATCGGTCATCTCCAGTCGACTATACACGAGCATGCCATAGGTGTTGTCGAGTGGGCTCTTGAGCGTGTGCAGATATTCTTCTTCCAGAGTCCTGAGCGCCTTCTCCCACCACTCATCTGTCTCCACGGTCAAGACCACGTCCGGATCATACTCGCGCACGATATCCAGGAAGGCCTCCGACTCACGGTTTTCCATCAGCACGTTGGCAACCAGCAATCTGAGATTGGCGTTATCCGAGCGCGACTCAGTCGCCTGTACCTGCTTGGGCATCAGCACGGTGTACGGAAGCATCTTCACTACCTGATATCCCACGGCCAGCACCAATAGCCCGAGAACGACAGATTCGTAGACGCGATGCATTTCCCAGAAATAGAGATAGAGGGCAAGAAGCACGATGCCGGCGATGGTGATCTGCGCTCTCGGAAAATCGAAGACGCGAACCCACCATTGGTCGACATGCAGTAGCGGAAGGGCTGTAGAAATCACCAGCAGCAGGGCCAGGACGACCAGAATAATTTTCATAGGATGTGAAAGATCCTCTGGGAAGTACATAAATCATCCTACGATATTATCAATACGAGAAGCGCTACCATTCGACATCCCTTAATGATTAACAAGCTTCCTTCTCGTGCCGAGCTTCGAACGATCCTCGCGGGCCCATAAAGTCACTGCGGGTCACTACCCGCGGTTGCAAGCCAATTCTCTTTCGTGAGGCCCCGGAGCACGCGTACTACGTATTACCTGAACTGAAGCAGCAGTATCGCAAGCATCGACACGCAGATTGTATTGATATTTACTTCCCTAAATCCACCAGTAAATTTTGATAAATCATGACAGCATTTCGCGGAGTAATCTGTGCGCCGTCGCACACAACGTTCTAACTTGACTTCCCTCAGCTTCCTGATCACTCGGCACTTTCGGATCGACTAGGTGAGTTTGTCAATGATAGCGGCAAATTAGCATCTCTGTTCGTTCACCGCAACCTGAACTCCCGTGTTTTCAAGTAATAGAAAATAGTTATCACCTGATAGCATCTCACCTTTCCCCCGGACAAGATCTCAAGAAAGAACTTCTGAAATTACGCAACGGACTTTAGACACAAAGCCAGATTAAATCTGGTACAACCAGGCTCTAATACCCTATCACTTTAGGCCTTTAAATAAAAAATGTGCGCATCCCGAAGGGATCCTAAATTTCCATACCAACCACTTTCGCGATAAGCTACTAAGTGCTTGATAGTAAATTTTCGCGCACCATTTTCGTCAGAGTTTCTGACCCGGATAGAACCATAAAAAGGCGTTTCGTTACCCCTCTCAAAGAGTCTGATTAGCAGGCGTCAACCTAATCCCATCACCACGACGAGAATCCAGCCTTACGCCGGCGTGCGCACGGCATTTTGCGGGGGTCATCAATATAATCAGTGAGATCCTTCAGGTAAGGCGCGATACCGTCACAAGATAGATCAACCATTGGGAAGTCTCGGGCCTCGCCGGGCTCACCGACAAGCTACGCAGTGGGAAGACGCCGATCCTGGACGAACACAATCATTCCAGAAGCTAGAGCTGGTCTTCAGCAACATTAAATTCCAGGACGGGGAGCAGGTAGCCGATCAACCAGACAGGAATGCAGCCTGACCGCCATCCGCCAGATTTGACGATAACTTGGGATCGCCAAGGAGCTTCCCGTGTCCGCCGACAACTCATCCTCCCCGACAACTGATAACCTGCAAGCGGCAGCCGACCAAGTGTTACTGCAGATTTATTCCCCCGCCGCGGTGTTGGTCAACAATGAGGGTGATGTCGTCTATATCAGCGGGCGCACGGGAAAGTACCTGGAACCAGCCGCCGGCAAGGCTAACTGGAATTTTCACGCCATGGTGCGGGAGGGCCTGCGGCCCCCCATCGACGGCGCCCTGGCCAGACCGTGGACCAGAGCAAACCGCTACACTTGCAAGACCTGCAGGTGCAACTGCCCGGCGGGGCCATGCAGAGCGTCGATATCACCGTACAGGCGCTGCGAGAGCCCAATACCCTGCGCGGCATGAAGATGATCGTGTTCCGCGATATCACCCCGGCTCATGCCAGCCCGGCCAGCAAGAACAAGTCGAAAACAGCCACGTAAAAGGCTCATGCCACGGGCCTGCAACAGTAGCAGGATGAAATTCAGACGCTGCGCGAGAAAAACCATGCGCCGTGGGAGGAATTGCAGTCAGCCAACGAGGAACTGCAAACCATCAGTGCGGAAATGCAGACCAAGCTCGACGATCTCGACCTGGCTCAGAGCGATATGAACAACCTGCTCAACAGCATCGGGATCGCCATTCTGTTTCTCGAACAGAACCTGAATCTTCGTCGCATCACCGACAGAGCATCAAAGATTATCAACATCGCTAAGGCAATATCGGCCGCCCCCTAAGTGATCTCACCACCACCCTGCAATATTCGGAACTCAACGATGACGCTCCTACCACATTGAGCACCCTGATATTTTACGAGAAGGAGATCTCCGTCACCGACGATCGCCAGTCTACGGTACGAATCATCCCGTATCGCTGACTGGACAATGTGATTGACGGTGTGGTGATAATCCTTGTCGATATCACCGCTACCAAGGAGTTGGAACAGGCCCTGCGCAAGGATCTGACATTATGAAGGAAAGACCATAATCCGATGCACAGAAATCGACCGCCGTCCGTGTCTTTGGAAAGATCCAATTCCGTTATTCCCCGGCATCCCGGTTGCTCAGTGTGTGTTTCAGGCTGATCTTTATCTCGCTCCAAATGGCTACGAAGAACGCTGTCAGGGGAACCGCGAGTATCATGCCGATAATACCACCCAAGGCCGTGCCCCAGAAGAACAGGGAAATAATCACGAGTGCAGGGTGAAGGCCCGAGCGGTTGGCCATGATTTTCGGTGTCAGCAGCCAGCTTTCCATCAGTTGAACCGCGGCGAACACCAGTGCGGCCAGGACCAGTAATTCAACACCACCACCCGGCTGGAAATAGCCCATGGGCAAGACCACCAGCAGGCCGATCAAGGTCCCCAGGAAGGGGACGATATTCAGCAACCCCAGCACCAGCCCGGCAAGCACACCGAACTCAAGGCCAATCAGCGTAAAGCCCATGACATACAAGGCACCCATGCACACGGCGATGATCAACTGGCCCTGAAAGAAGGCGGTGACGTATCCCACGAACACATCCATGAAATACAGCGCTTTTTGCTGGGTGGGCTTGTGGAAAACGGATAACAGCTCGGATACCTGTCCCCGGAGCAAGTCACCGGAAAGCAAGGTGAAGAACAGGAACAGGGGCACGAAACTGATACCCGCCAACAGCCCCAGATAGGACATGATGGCCGTGCCCGGGTTTTCCGTGACTGCCAAGGCTGACTGGGTCTCCTCCCCACTGCTGCTCTCCATTCCGGTGGAAATCATGGAGCTGAGTCCCGGGAAGTGAGTGGAGAAATGTTCCTGCCAGCTTGCCAGTGTGTCGGGCAAAACGGTCATCAACTGAATGACCTGGCTGACCAGAATGGGAACGAGAAGGTAAATCAAGCCGCCGATACCCACAAAGAAAACCACCAGCAGAAGAATGATGGCCAGCAAGCGCGGTAAGTGAAGCCGTCTCTCGAGAAGCTCAGCCACAGGATGAAGCACCAACGCCAGAACACCGGCAACGGCGAGCGGCAGGAGCAAGTTGTAGAACGCATTTAGCATCCAGCCAAATACCCACACGATGATGCCGATAAGAGCGGTCAGTACAACCAGGGACAACAGAACCGCCGTGTAGCGAAACAAGCGAAGCTCAGCCGGGTTAAACAGTCGCTTGTCATGACGTAACGCCGGCGGGTGTTGGCTGGCTATTCTCGCCCCACCAGTCAGGGGATCCTGCCTGTTGTCGGGCATTGCGAATTCCTGAGTTAGCTTCTTGCAGATTTACCGAACATCAACAGTCCAACACCGGCCACCGTAGAAGCCGCCCTCAGCCTCTTGAGCAATCCGTTCGCCGGGTGTAGTGGGATCGATGATCGAACTCTCGCCGGTAATGGTGGCGGAACTCAGCAACGCGGACCCGGGCGGCACCGCATCTGGTCTTCTAGTGTGTCATTGAATCGTTCATTTCGTTGCCTTCTTGGCAGCCCTCTTGAGATCTCCGTACCTGGCTTCAGCCTTGCCGCCATGCTTTTCGGCTTTACCCTTGTACTCCATGCGTTTGTCGCCGGTCACCTTGCCGGCAACCTCCTTGACCCTCCCCTTCGCCTCGTTCGCATGTCCTTCTACCTGATTCTTGTTCATTAACTGATCTCCAGATGATGATTCCGTTTGGCTATGCCTCTCACCATGAACTCATGTAGAGGCATGGTTAAGGCTCCCAATACCTATATAGTTGAAGCTCGATGTCTGGTCTGTACGGTATCTAACATATGCTGATCCGTTTTTTCAGACAACTCTCCGACAAGAACACTCCCGCACATCGTCTCTGGAGTGAATCTTCTCCTCATCGAGACTAACGCGCGCACGAAAAGGCATGCACGCGTGACTGATCGTACCGCCATTCCCTAACATAACCACTTGAAAATCCTGAAACCAACCCTGCAAGAGCGCCTTGAAGTCGCATGGTAGCTGCGTCACCGTACGACGACCATGTGTTCACTACCGCACCGACAAACCGTTCGCTTATGCCCAGGCTGAAATGGCATTCCTGCGATTAGGGAACTGCGCTCTAGACCCCAAATGGTACGGCAGACTGCCGTCGAGCAGAGGAGAAGAATGATGAAGAAGCTGACCACGTTGATCCTTTCCGCCGCCATTGTCCCGGCATTGGCACTCAGCACGACGGCAATGGCGGAGAAGCATGACGCCATGAAGGCAGACACCGAGCAACGTACCGGCGAGCAGAGTTCCGGTGAGCAGCGTACCGGCGAGAAGAATACCGGCGAGGGCGAGCAGATTGCCGATGAGCGGCGTGTCGGCGAGCATCAGATGAGCGGTAAGCCCGCTGGTGCGTTCTACGCCGACAACGTCATCGGCAAGACCGTCAAGCACCGCGGATCAGATGAGGACGTGGGCGAGATCCAGGATCTGATCATCGGCGAAGACGGCCGCATCGTCGGCGTTGTGGTGAAGACGGATAGCTTCCTGGGGCTCGGCGGACAGGACATTGGACTGCGCTGGGATCACATAGAGCACACCATGGAAGATGACGAACTCGTGTTATACACGGATTTGGACGAGGAAACGCTGCGGAGCTCGCCCAAGTACGAGCGCGATTGATCCAACCTGAGGTCAGCGGGGGCGCATCGTGCCTCCGCTGACTGAACACCGACCGAAAACTGCGATCAAGAGCACTAAACCCCAATCACCACCATGATTATCCACCGCGTTACTCTTGGTAAAGAGGTGGGTCTTCCCCCCTCAGCTGTGCAATTCTGTGCAAGGTGCGTTACAAGAAGCTGGCCAAGGACCAGGCGCCGCTGTTCAGCCATTTTGTCCAGCCAACCTGGCTCTGGCGCAACGATGCGAGGGCCGCATTGGCGGGGTCAGTGCGTCTTGAATCTGGCCTGGTCCTCGGGTTATCCGACTGCCAGGGAAAAAGACTACCCGAAGTGGTCAGATAATGACCGCTGGGACGTTGATTTGGCCGCGCTAAGTGCATCGGCCGACCAGAATTGAATCGTTCCAGCAATTCCCTAACTGACTGGCATTATGTCCGAAGCACCACTTGCGATACTTCCCGACGAGGTCATGGTGTCTTCCCTTCGATGATGACCTGACGGTAGAGTCGTCGATCGGCGACATAGCAGCCACAAGAGGCCTCGATCAGCCCCGCCCGGTCCAGCACCGTGATGTCCCCACGGTGGTAGCGGATCAATCGGCGCGCCTGAAGCGCCATGGCGGCCAGGGTGATGCCGGCACGACGAACCCCCAGCATCATGGCCAGGAACTCATGGGTGAGATGCAGCTGATCCGAGTGCGCACGATCCTGGGTCATCAACAGCCAGCGCGCCAGACGGGCCTCGACCTGATGAAAGTGGGTACATGCCGCCACCCCGGACAGCTGGTGCATCAGCACATAGAGATAGCGCCTCATCAGCGCCTGAAGCGCGGGGCTCTGCTCCAGATGACGGCCGAAGACGACCGCCGGCATGCGCAGTGCCGGCCCGGCCCCCTGCACCAGGGCGCGCAAGGGCGACTCATCGAGCCCCAGGATCAAGGACATCCCCAGCATGCCTTCACTGCCGACCATCGCCACTTCCAGCCGCTCGCTGTCACTCAGATTGGCAATCAGGGAAATGAAACTGTCGAGGGGAAAATAGACATGCGAGATCCGCCCGCCGGGATCGGTGATCACCTCACCGAACACCAGGTCGATGGCCTCGCAGTCGGCAAGGAAAGATGCCCTGTCCTGATGCGGCAAGCTGTCGATAAGGTGGTTGGTCATCGGACCGAGAGTCGAGGGCTTCATGTGCACGCTCCTGGTGGAAAACCGGCAATCGGCACAAGGCAAGCAATCACTAGGCTCCGACGGCGACGGCGGCCAGGGAGTGATCCGGCGATCACCGACAGGCCGCTAAGCGAATACTGGCATGTCCATCATCGTCCCGTCGGTGCGCCAGGATACACACGCAGGACACGCCCTGCTCGAGAACCCTATCGGTCCGCGAGGGAAATAGTCCCTTCACCCGGGGCGATGATAGCTCAGCAGGCGATCATACTCCTTCTTGACGACCGCATAACATTCACAGACCCGCGCTTCCAGGCCAGGCCTGTCCAGGATGCTGATGTGCCCGCGATGGTAGGAAATCAGGCCGGCCCTCTGCAGCTTGCCGGCCGACGCGGTGACGCCCTCTCGACGGACGCCGAGCATGTTGGCGATCAACTCCTGGGTCATGACCAGCTCATTGGTCGGCAAGCGATCCAGGCTCAGCAACAGCCAGCGACACAGCTGCTGATCAAGGCTGTGATGCCGGTTGCATACCGCCGTCTGCGCCATCTGGGTGATCAGGGCCTGGGTGTAACGCAGTAACAAATGCTGAAGCGTCGTCGCGCGATCGAACTCGTCCTTCAGCAGCTGCCCCTTGAGGCGATAGGCGCTGCCGGCACTCTGCACGATGGCACGGCTCGGTGTGGTTTCGCCGCCCATGAACAGCGAGATGCCGATGATACCCTCGGCACCGACGACGGCAATTTCTGTCGAATCCCCATCCTCCATGACGCACAGGAGCGATACGATGGAATCCGTCGGGAAATAGACATGGCGCATCACCTTTCCCGACTCGACCAGCGACTCCCCCAGCGACAGCTCGACCCGCTCGAGGTGGGGCGCCAGGCGCTGGTATTCATCCCTCGACAGGGCCGCCAGCAGGTGATTCTGACGAGGGTCATGTTGCAGGGCCATGACGGACACTCCCGTATCGAGCAAGTCCGCCGGCCACTGGGTACGGAGAGCGGACTCGTCCGATGGTGGTTGACGATCCAAGGTAGCCGCTGGATAGCCTTGCCGGACTCGCCCCTGGTCATGTCAAGGGACAGGAAACAGACTGCCCTGTAGCACCAGCTAGCCAACAACCCGTTGAATTAGAATGAGAAACGCCGACTCATGCGAGCCTCGCGGCACTATCCCACTCGCCGGCACACCTGCAGGAACCGAAGCACATACTGTGTACGCTAGCGCACGGAAGCGACTCCGTCACGCCACTACGCTCGCTGGATACCGGCCAAGCCCCAGGGCTCATGCCCGACAATGCCGTCCCACCGGGGCTCACACGCAGGCGGAACAGGAAACCGGCTCATGGTCGTGCCAACGCTTCTGATGATCACGTCTCCTGCCTCACGAACGCAAGCGCCGCAGCGGGCCACGCCGCTCTTGGCCGTACCGCATCCATGGTCATGAACTCCTCATCACGCTAAGCATCGGCATCAGCCTCTACCCGGATGATGCCGACGATGCCGATACCCTCATGCACAACGCCGACACGGCCATGTACCACACCAAGCGAAATGGCCGAAATGGGCATCACTGCTTCACGGATGGGATGAATCTCCTGCCCATTCAACGAAGACGGATCGAACCAGGTCTGCATCGGCCCCTACAGCCGTCGCAATTCTTTTTCGACTTCTAGCTGTGTAAACCCACCAGCCTGTCCCCGGAGGTCATATCCCGTGCCTGGGCCCTGGTTCCCGGGAAGCATCCGATCCTCGCCACCGCTCAGCCCACAAGGTTCACTCCCGTGGCACAGTCCAGTGGGCCGACGTTCCACCAGGCCTCAGGATGTGAGGCGCCATGTACGCCAGCGCACAGATGGGAGGCCACCCATGACATACCCTCAACATGGGTGTGGCAAGGGAACAGCCGGTACAGGGAGTTGCGCCACGCGTCGCACGGACTGCGACGCCATCATGACACGAACCACCCCGCAGCATCCTGAAACAGGAAAATGCGCCACAGAGGAAAGCCTCATGAACAACATCGTCTATATCGTCGGCGCAATCGTCATCGTGCTGGTGGTTCTCTCCGTCCTCGGTTTTCGTTGAGACAAGCGACGAGAGAAGTTGATTGGCAAGACAGCACGGTGAAGCCGGGAGGCCGCAGGCCGAAGACTCCGTTCACTGGAGGCGCCCCCGTGACCATCCTCAAGGGATTCGTGTTCCTGCTCTTCCTGTTCGGTCACATCGCACTGACCAGTGCCGATGACACCTACACCGACGCCCTGCGGAGCTACGAGCGGCAGGAGTACCGCCAGGCCTTGCAGATGTTCGATCAGCTTGCCACCACCGGCGATGCCGACGCCCAGTACATGCTGGGGCAAATGCACGAGGCCGGCCAAGGGACGCTCCAGGACTTCGTGGAGGCGCACAAGTGGTACAACCTGGCCGCGGCTCGCGGCCACCGACATGCCACCGCTGCGCGGGATGCAGTGGCGGCGCGGATGACCGCGCAACAGATCAGCGAGGCCCAACAGGCAGCCCGTGCCTGGCAGCCGCGGGCGTCACAGTCAGGGATCGCGCCCGAACCATCGCCTCCCTCCGAGGGTCTGTCCGGCCGACAGCTGGTGGCCGAAGTCCAGCGTGAACTCAACCGGCTCGGCTACGAGGCCGGCCCGGTGGACGGCCTGATGGGAACTCGCAGCCGCAATGCGATTCGCGATTACCAGGGCACGGTGGGCCTGGCCCAGGATGGTCAACCGACGACGGCACTGCTGGCTCGATTACGGCAGACGGGCCGGGAGCCGGCGGCCACGGTGCCACCCGACCCGGAACCGACACCGGCAAGCCGGGTCGCCCTGGACGACGCCTTCGGTGACGGCGATTTCCGGCGCGATCCTCCCTGGACCGTGCTCAGCGGACGCTTCGACATCGATGATGGCGGGTTACGCAGCATCGTGGAGAAACCGCAGGTGACCACCCCCGCCTCACCGACGCTCCGCCCGGAACGACCGGAGGAGATCGGCCTGGCGATGCTCCAGTTGATCCTCGAGCAGGCGGGCGGGCTGACGCCAGACGCGGCATCGTCGGAGGCGGTGGAGGTCGAGTTCGGGGACGCGGCCCGGATTTTCGTCCATGCACCGGTCGACAATGCCTTCAAACTGGAGCTGGAACTGGCCTCCTACCAGCGGCCGGGCAGCCTGGAACTGGGGCTGTTCCAGGGTAACCAGCCCGGCGGCGGCTACCGCCTGGTCTACAATCCCGGCTCACGACCCGGGCTCAGCCTGGTACGGATGACGGCCGAGGGGGGCGAGGTGATCGCCAGCAGTGAGGGCACGCTCGACCTCGAGGATGGCCGTTTCCATAGGCTGAGCTGGACCCGCCACGAGAGCGGGAACATGCAAGTCTTGGTGGATGGCCAGCGTGTGCTTCAGGCACACGACCGACGCCTGCGCCAAGGCTTCCAGGGCTTCACGCTGGTGAATCATGGAGGCGACTACAACCTCCGCCGGGTACGGCTGGAGCATTAGGGAAGCGCTGAACAAATCGGCGAGCGGTGAAATGGCCCCCCTATAAACAAAGCGCCCTCACCTTCAAGAAGGGAGGGCGCTTCATTGGCGATCTGGTGGGTCGTGTATCCACCGGAAATCTGCCAACCATGCCTTACCGTTACCGGATTCTCCGGTATCAGCGCCAGCAACATGCCCCCAGATATGCCCCCATAAAGACGAGATCACCCACTCGGCCGAAATCTGGGCTCAGTACCAGGGCGCGCGGGGCCCAAGGCATCCCCAATTTGGGGCCCCCTTGCCCACACGTCGTGTCACGCGCACACGGGCGCCAGCCTCCCGAGGCAGTCAATCTGACCGCCTCGGCCCCCGGTCACCCGGGCACGCGCGGTCACCAGCCCCAGACCCCCGATTTGATGTTCTCGAGGCGCCAGCACCGGGCCAGACGAAAAAGCCCGCCGGTGCGCTCCCCGGCGGGGCTGGGACGGCGCCGATCTCTGATTCGATCTTATCCAGGCGTCGAGACAAGCGCTCAACGGCGCCCAGCTACCGACGTCTTGCCCTCTCCATGCGCCGACGCATCCACTCCTCGATCTCGTGCTCAACCCAGTAGTTGGGCGCCTGGCGGCTGTCACTGTCCTTGAACGGCTTCGGGAAGTCCTCATCTTCGATCAGCAGCTCGTAGAGCCGAGAACGCGACACCGCGATCTTGTCGCACACGTCGCGTACCTTCAGGAAGCGCAGTGGCGGCTGCTCAGTGGTAGTGTTGCCTGCTTCTTTCATCCCGACCTCCCGTATACCTGCCGATTCGCCCGTGACCGCGGCTTAGTCGATCCTCCGTTCCCCATTCAGCACGGCATCGGCCAAGGGATTCCCTGTCTGTCGCGCTTCAGCATCCAGATCGATGAACCAGCTACCCCCGATCTTCTTCGAAGGCACGTGGCCTTCCCGACACCACTTGCGAATGGTCGACATGGCTGGCGGCTCGCCTGCAAACCGAGCCTTCCGCCACTCCTCCAGGGACATCAGTTTCCCGGTGGACATACCTCCCCCTCCTAGAGGTCTACCTGTTAGCGAGCGCTCGGCACCCGTACTGCCAGTACCACCTACGGCCATGGTGTTGGCGTGACCATCTGGAAAGCGTAGCGGGAGTCTGGAGGAGGTGCGGCGGGTTGTCATGATTGATGTGTTGAAGCACGGCACTAGGGGGCAACGATGGCACAGAACAAATGGGTTCTTCGGAACAAGCTGGCGGAGCTCTACGGCTACTCGCGCTCAGCGATCGACCACAAGCGGAAGGACGGCACATGGCCTGAGGGGCGCATCTGGCGGAAGGCCCCCGATGGCAGGATCTTCTACAACGTCGCGGCCATAGACCGCTGAATTGAGTCGGGTCCTGATCCCAGCTGAACACATCAACAAACAGCGCCAGCAGCTACCTCCGGCCATAGCGACGGCGAGGACCACCTGGAAAGCGTACCCGAAACGGGTACCCCTCCCCGCGGCTCCTGGGCACCAGTACGGGCAGACCTCACCTCCCTTTGCCAAACTACCTTGCGGGCCCACGGCCCGCAGGGAACCATAACAAGGGAGAGTCCCATGCCTATCCAACTCGACCACCACGGCCAGCCGGTCACGCGCCGGCTCAGCATGGCCAGGAACACCACCCGGGATGCCAATGAGCTGTGCGGGCTGGCCCGCGGGATGCTCGCCGATGGCTCGGTCAACCAGGCCGAGGCCGAATACCTGCTCCAGTGGCTTGGAGAGCGTCCCGAGGCCCTGGCCGTCTGGCCTTTCAACGTGCTCTTCCCTCGCCTCGAGGAAATGCTCGGCGATGGCGTTCTGGATGCCGAGGAAGAGGGCGAACTGATCGGACTGCTGCTCGACTATACTGGCGGTGGCTCCACCCAAGGCGGCTCCAGCTCCAGCCGGCAATCCACTGCCCTACCCCTTTGCGACCCGGTGCCGGATGTCGTATTCGAAGGTTCTAACTTCGTGCTGACCGGGCGCTTCGTCACTGGTACGCGCCGCGAGTGCGAGGCCGAGATCGTGCAGCGCGGCGGACAGCCCCAGAAAAGCCCCAGCCGCGCCACCCACTTCGTTGTTATCGGCAACTTGGGCAGCGATGACTGGGCCCAGTCGAACTACGGACGCAAGATCCAGCACGCCGTGGAGTTGCGCCGCGATGGCCGCGACATTCATCTGATCAGCGAGCGCCACTGGGCTAACTGGCTATAACTCCGGCACCCAGCGCCAGCCCCGCATCCGGTCATGACGGCGGCGGGGCCTCCAGAAGGACCCGCGAATTCATCGAGCCTCGCTAGGCTAGACTGAAAGCCACTCAGCGCAGGGAGCGAGACATGGCAGAGAACAAACTCGATCAGCAGAAGAACGCGGCGGCAGGCTGGTGCCTCACAGCGGCGGTGATCATCCCCATCGCCTTCGGGCTGTGGCGCGACTGGCCCGGCCCTTGGTGGGCCTACCTGGTGGCCAGCATCATCATCTTCATCGGCGTCCTGGGTGGGTGGGTCCAAGCCACACAAGAGGATGACGTCCACCGGGCTGTCACCGAGATGAACGAGCGCGACAAGGCCACGAACAAGGCTCAGGAGTAGGCCCTGGCCCTCATGCCCTCGGCGACTGACTCCACCTCCAGCCCCAGGGGCTCGCACAGCCGCGCCAGCATCTCCAGCCGCCCATCAGGTCGTGAAGGGCCGCTACCGCCTCCCTGTGTTCGCTCCCCTTGGCCGCGGCGATCGCGTCGCGCAGGTACATCTCCAGGGCGGCGATCCACAGCGCGCGGCAGTCTGCCGGGTCCCAGAGGTCATCAGGCACCGGGGCGCCGCGCAGGAGGAGGGAGCTCGGGGCCTCGGCAGTCATCAGTGCCACCCAAGGGCGTCACACAACTCCGCGCCGTACTGCCGGCGAAGCGATGTCGCCCGGCCCCGCCCCTCCAGGTCCTCGGGTGGCCGCTCCAGTTCCCGATCGATCTCGGCCAGCTGCCGGGTCAGGCGCTCGACCTGCCTGGCCTCCTTGCGATTCACTGCCCAGGTCAGGCGCCGCTCCAGACGGTCTCGCTCCTCCTCGAGGCGCTCACGGCGGTACTCCACAGGGTGGCGGGTGATCTCTTCATTGATCATCGGCATGGCACGGCCTCCGATGGTGGTTGCCCATTACGCAGGCTGGCGCGGTAGCGTTCGGCGGCGCCCTACAGCGGGGCAGCGGTCGACGGTGAAAAAAGGGGCCACCGATATGGTGACCCCAAGCCCGGGCTGACGAGACCCGGGCACCCTGGAACCAGCCACGGTCAGGATTCTGGCCAGCGCTGCTCGAGGCTGGGCGAGATATGCGCGCGCCAGCGATCGGCACGCGCCTGGAGGGCTTCGCGGTCTTCGCCGAACAACCGGGCAAAGCGGCGGCCGCCGCGGGTATAGAGTTCCACCTGGTGCTGCCGGCACCGGTCCAGCGGTGCCGCGTAGCGGAGGTTTGGCTGGTCCAGCTCGGCCGCGGTGCGCCGAGCGGGGTTGGTAACGATGGCTCCGCGGGGTCGGGTGACGATCATGCCCGCTCCCCCTTCCGGCCATTCTGCCGGGCATAGATGCGATTGATGTCTAGCCGGGCCTCCACTGGCTCCTCATCTTTGTGCTTGGCGTCTGCCAGCTCCCGCTCCAGCTCCTCGACTCTCTGGCGAGCGGCGGCCAGATCTTCCTCGATGCGCTCCGGCGTGCGCTCTTCCTCCGCCTTGATGCGGCTGAAGGCCGCGGCGCGCGCTGCCTTGCGATAGGCGGCACTGCGATATGGGCTTGAATTGGGCATGGGTCACTCCTCCCGCCCATAGGCGGTGATCGTCAGGCCGTGGCCGTTGAGCATGTCGGCCTCCCGGTGGTGGTGGAGGTGGGGCAGTTTCACCTCGAGGCGAGCGGGGCCGTATGAGTTGCCCGGCTCGGCCTCCTCCAGGTCGGCATAGATCGCGGCCAGGGCCTGGAGGCGTTGCTGGGCGATGCGCTCGATCTCCTCGACAATCTCGCCTTCGAGCGCCGCCAGGTCGGCATGCCGCACACGCCCCAGCGCCTGGCGATAGGCCCGGCTCAGGGTTTCCAGGCGACTGTCGACCTGCTCCAGCTTGCGCGACATGCCGCGCCGGGCGGCATCCTGGCTGCGGTGGTCGGCCTGACGCGCCTCCAGCGCCTTGTGGGCCTTGTCCGCCTCGCTCTTCGCGGCCTTCACGTCCTCGTCATTGGCCTCACCCATGGCCAGCAGTGCCTCCGCTTCATCGAGGCGTTCCTGGGCGGTTTGCTCGGCTTCCCGCGCCAGCGCCAGCGGGCTGTCATCCGCTGTCATGTTGCCCAGCGACTTGGCGATCCGGTCACGCTCGGCGGTGGCGGCGTCGCGCTCCTTGCGCAGGGCGGCCAGGCTGGTTGCCGAGGCCTTCGGCGCCTTGGCCTCCAGATCCTCGAGACGCTGATCGACTTCCCCGCGGGCATGCTCCAGCTCTGCGGCTTCTTCGGCCGCCTTCTGCAAGTTGGCGGCGGCCCGCTTCGCTCGGGCGTCCAGATCCTTGATGTAGGCCTGGCGCTCCGCCGATTGGTCGTGCCAGTTCGTCGCCTGAAGGGCGCGACTTGTATCGGCGCGGATATGCCTCATCAGTTCCAGCAGAACCTCGGTGTCGTCTTCGGCACTGGAATGCTTGAAGCGGCCCGGGTAGTGGTAGTGATCGGCCAGGCGGATGACATACTGGACGCCCATCTTGGCGCGCTCCAGCATCTTGCGGGCCTCGCCCAGGCCTGTGATCTCGGCGCGCTCCTCCTGGAGTTGGTCGAGCTGCTCGAGCCAGGTGCTCCAGCTTTCCGCCGCGGCCGGCGCCTTACTTTTCGTCGCAGTGGTCATGGTGCTGCTCTCCTTCTCGTTGGCCGGCGGCGCCGGCGGTGGCCGTCACGCTTCCGCGGCGGCGTCTTCGTCGTCGTTTTCGATGATCGCGCGGTACATCTGCTCGCGAATGGCGTCGGTCACACGCTCGACCATCTCAATCGCCTCCGGCGGCAGCCCGGCATCCCGCTCGAGCATGTCGGCCAGGCTGTCGAGGCTGGAGGCCATGGCCTTGGCCAGGGCGGCCATCTCTCGCTGGACATCGTCCACCGGCACCAGGTGGCGCAGCTCGCGCTCCAGCTTCACCCGCTCGTTCTCCGACTGGTACCAGGCCTTGCGGTCCTGCGGCATCAGGTCGTTTATGTCGATACCACTGGCGGCGGGGCGGCGGTCGGTGCTTATCGCGTCGACCACATCACCCAGCCGGTACACGGGATTCCCGCGACGGGTACCGGCCGGCGGGATCCCGGCATCCTTGATCAGCGTCGCCACCGTGCGCCGGTCGCGACCGATCGCTTCGGCGATGCGGCTGATCGACCAGTGGTAGGCCTGTTCGCGTCCGATCACCTCGCCCATCGTCTGCCTGTCAGCGCCAGCGGCGCTCCTCCTTCACCTGTACATCGAGGCGGCCGATCCTCGTGCCGCCATGCTCAGCTCGTACAGCTCAGATCCCGCGCCATGCCTGGGCTTGCTGCCACCTGCGGTGGAGCACCCAGGGGCACCGAAATTTTGTCGAACTCCGGGACTCTGCGTCCCCGTGGACGGGGTAGGGGCCGCCAGAAGGACCCGCGATTTTCTGCCGGCTGAAGCCTGGCGAGCGCGCGAGGACGCTGCCGGAGCGCCCAGCGCCAGCTCGGCGCTCTGCCGCTGACACGCACCAGCCGCCGCCGTCAGGGATTGGGGCGCGGTGGCGCTCATGCCCCCGCCCCTCGCGGCTGGGACGCCTCACCCAGCTGCTGGCGCGCCTGCTCATGCAAGTGCGCGAATAACTGGAGCTCTCGCTGCGCCGTGACCTCATGGTCAACGTGGTGTGCCAGTTCGCGCATATGGCCCATGGCCCGGCTGGCCAGACGCGTCACCCCCTCCCCCTGGTCTTTTTCAGGTTCGGTGCGGGCGTACTCGAGCAGCGCGTCAGCGAAGGCCATGAAGGGTTTTTGCACCTCGCCACGGGAGGCCTTCGACAGCGCCAGGCCGGCGGCCTGGACTTTCGGACAGGACACGCCCGGGGATCGGGCGCCCAGCGCCTTGAGGTTGTCCAGCACCCGGTCGAAGCGCTGGTGGTGATAGTCGCGGCGGGCGCGGGCGGCGGCCTCGCGTTCGCCCAGTTCGATGATCATGCTGGTCGGCATCAATACCCCCTCCCCCTTGCTTTCGTTCGAGGGCGCGGCTGGCCCAGGAGGCCGGGGCGTTCAGGCGCCAGCAGAGCGGCGGGTGGCACATGTACCATGCCCCCGGCTAGTAGCGAGATGCTCGCAGCCGCGCTCAATGAAGCACCCCCGGCCCCTTCTTCTGCTCTTCCATCAAGCGAAGCGCCTGAGCCCGAATAAGGGCCGCTTCATTGCTGGCCGCCAGCTGCGCATCAATGGCCTCACTCAAGGCGGTCATCTCCTCCATCACGCGCGTGGACAGGTGACTCAGTGCCTGCCCCTCCCCCAGGTCTGTTGTTTCGCGGGCCCGAGCCGCCACCGCAGCAGAAAAGGCATTGAATGGCTCCAGAATCGCCACCTCCGGCGCCTCAGCCAGCGCCCGCCCAGCGGCCTCGATTTCAGGGCAGTCCACTCCCCTCGGGTCCTTCACCAGGGCGCGCAGGGCTTCCAGGTGCGCCAGCCGCTGGCGGCGATGCTTCTTCTCGGCCAGGTTCGCGACGGCCAGCTTCGTCACCAGCTGCCAATACCCGGCCGGCTTGTCTTCAGCGCCAGAGTCACCCAGCCCCCCCTGGAGGGGCGTTTTCTTGCTCATACGCTCGATCCTGAGTTGAGGCCGAGCAGGAACTCCTGGCCCTCGGCGTTGGCGCGTAGCTGGATCTTCTCGAGGATCTCCCAGAGGATCATCTCCAGCGCCGGCTCCAGGCCGGTGGAGTCGATCTTGACCAGCCCGTCGCCATTCCGGAGGGCCTCCGTCCTGGCCTTCAGGTTGTCGGTCATGGCATCCAGGTGCTTGGTTTGCGAGTTGATCAGCTTGTCGCGGCGCTTCGCTTCGTCCTGGACGATGTCCTCCAGCTCCCGGAAACCGCTGGAGGTGCGTGAGTCGAACTGACCCAAGGTGCCGAACATCGACGACAGGGTTTCCCCCGTCGACTCGACGGCGGTCCCTATGCTGTTGAATACTGCCTCGACCTTGCGCGCCTCGGCCTCGGCCTCGGCCACCTTGATCTCGGCGGTGAACTCCATGGCCTTGATGTTCTCGTTGCTGGCCATCTCCTCGAGCGCCTGTTCGGTCGCCAGGACCGCCTTGCGCTCCTCGAGGATCGCCTTTTCGGTTTTCAGCGCAGCATCGGCGAGGTCCTTGTTGCCTTCTACACCGGCGTCAGCCCCGGATTTGAGGGTCTCGTAGTAGTCCGTCAGGTTCTTGAACTGCTCTTCGGAGATCAGCCCCTCATCGAAGGCGTCTGCTACCTTCTGGTAGGCATTTTCAAGCTCTGCGGTGTTGATGACGTTCTCGTAGACACCATCAGCCACCCGTTTCCAGCCATCCTCGAGGGGGCCGATGGCCTCGAGCACATCGCGAAGAATATCGGCGTTTTTTTCCTGCGCCAGGTTGAACGACTCGCTGCTCTTCGAGGCTTCCTCGACTACACGATCCCAGTTGGTGTACTGGGCGGCAGCTGATCGTAGAGCCCGCTCATTCCGCTCGGTCTCCGTCGAGGTCTCCCCCAGGCTGCGCACCCAGTCGGCCAGGGATTCCTGGCTGGCGTTGACCCGGTCCTGCAGGGTCACCTGGGCTTCACCAGCGGCCACGTAGTCGCCGATGGCGTAGTCCCATACCTGCCTGCCCTCGCGGACCGCCTCCGCCAGATCGGAGTGGGCGCGGCGGCTTTCCTTCAGGTCGCGATTGAGGTCGACGAACTGCTCGCCGGCCTTGTAAACAGCGGTGCCCACCGCGGCGGCGGCCGCCGCCAGGCCGAGGGGGCCGGTGAGAACGCTGACCATGCCCTTGAGGATTGGCGTGCCCTTGGCGATCACGCCCCCCGACCCGGCGAGCCCGCGAACGGCGCCGGTCGTGGTCAACGCCGCGGTCGCCAGGGTGTTGATAGCGATCGATAACCCGCCGATGGTACCGGCCGCCGCGAACACCGCCGGGTCCAGCTCCAGGAAAAACTGCGTCAGGTCGGCCAGCTGGCGGAGGAAGGGGCCAATGCCCTCGATAGCGCCAGCCACGTACTGGGAAAGCGCCTCGAACCCCAGGCCCAGCGTCTCGATCACCGAGACCAGTCCGTCGGTACTGCTCAGGTCGGCGCCATCGAAGAGGTTGCTGACCGCATCTTGTAGGGCCTCGATGCCATCGAAGAAGCTGGAGAAGTCGGCCTGCTCGAGAGCATCCGGGAGATTCTGCGCCACCTCCTGGAAGGTTTTTTCGAGACCCTGGAACTCCTTCTCGAGGAGATCCACGAAGCCGGACAGCTGGCCCGACTCGATCGAGGCGCCGATGGCATTGAAGATGGCGGCGATGGCGTCCTGAACGCTGCCGAACTCGTCCAGCAGCGGCGTCCCGAACCCGACGAAGGCGGCCTTGATAGCGTTCTGGATCCGCTGGCTGCCGTTGTCGATGGCTTCGGTCATCTCCCCGTAGGCATCGGCCGTAGCGCCAGCACTGCCCGCCATATCGAGGATGGTCTCCGCAAACTTCTCGGCCCCCAAGCCGGTCAGCGTCAGGGCCCCGTTCAAGGCGTTCACGTCACCGAACAGCAGTGACATCTTCTCCGTGCTGCCCCCGGTGGCCTCGCCTACGTCTTCCATGAAGCCGGCGAAGCCCTTCGACTCCAGGGCAGTGGCATTGAACTCGAGGCCGAGATCCGCCGCCAGATCCTTTGCCTGGCTGGTCGGCTTGAGGATGTTGGAGATGGCCCCGCGAACCTGCGTGATGGCCTCGCTGGTGCTGGAGCCGGTGGCGGTGAGCGTGGCCACGGCCGAGAGCAGCTCATCGAAGCTGACGCCGGCGGTGGCCGCCAGGCCTGTCACATTGGCCAGCGAGCTCCCCAGCTCGGGGAGCGTAGTCTGGCCGCTGCGCACAGTCTGGAACAGCAGGTCGGAGAAGCGCTCGGCCTCCTCCATGCCCACGCCATAGGCGTTGAGCGAGGACACCAGCACCGTCAGGGATTCCCCGAGGTTGGCCTTACCGGCAATGGCCAGCTGCTCGGCCTGTCGCACCGCCTCGAGGGAGTCGGTGTAATCGATGCCCGCCGAGATGGCGCTGTAGACCGCCGAGTTGACCTGGTCGAGTGATTGGCTGGACTCGCGCCCATAGGCCAGCAGTTCCTCGCGAAAGTCGCCCAGCGCCTCGCTTGGCTGGCCAATCAGCGTGGCGATCTCGCGGAACTGCGTGTCGAAGTCACCGGCCAACTTCACGGCGAAGGCTGTGGCGGCGGCGCCACCGGCGATCAGGGCGCCCTCGAACTTGGCGAGGCCGATCGTGGCATCCGCCAGCGGCTGGGTAGCGCTCTGAACACTGCCGGCGAGGCCATCGATCTTGCGGGTGGCGGAGTTCACCCCGTCCCCCATCCGGTCCACGCCCTCGAAGATGATTGCGACGGTTTTCTCGAGATCGGCCATTGACCCTCCTGTTTCAGTTCGCGCCAGCACCGGATGCGATGAAAGCGATGGATAGCGTGTTCCAGTATTACTTCGCTGCAGATCTCGGTACCGGCTCACTGAGGAACAGGAGCCAGCCAACGGCGTGGGGATCACCTTCGTTGGCCATCCGTTCGAGCATGTCGTACAGCTCACGCCGTCGGTGGCGGGTTGGCTTCATCTGCTTGCCACGAGGTGGAAGGTTTAGCGGATGCCCCATACGTTACCTGTCCATATATACAGCCTCCCTTGTTTATAGCACATATGCGCATATCTTCCACAAATGGCACAAAATATTGTGAACTTCGCCATAGTTATCCACAGGGCGCAGGAATGATAAGGCTCCCCGCCGAGAGCGTGAGTGAGCGAAGCCGAGTGTTGTTCAGCGCCGGGACCAGCGGGCCCAAGGTGTCGAGTCAATTCCTCATGGTGTGGCTCGGGGTGGTCAGTGGGGCGGGTGTCAGCCGATCCCGTTGGGTTCGTGACGCGTGATGATCAGCCCCATCGTCTTCACATGGTCGGTGGCCCTGGGGCAGCCAGTGGTAGCCCAAGGCGTGAGCAATTTGCGTACCCCTTGCCCACACCTCGCCGTCCCGGGTGATCAGATCGATGTCGGGCAGCTCGTCGAGATCCCACGGTAGGCCGTTGCCATCGCCCAGTTCAGGCAAGGAAACGGCCGCTGGCAGGGCCGCCTCCTTGCGACTGATCTGCACGAGCTCGGAGTCCAGCCAGTCGTTGATGCGCGGTGTGTCCATGCACACACCGCCAGGTCGATCGGGTCAGCGGTAGGCAACGGCAGGCGTGATAGGGGTATGGATTATGGTTCAGACTCCTGGTTGCTCACGGCCTACGGTGCTCTTGCTTCCAGCGCCAGCACTTCGGCTGGATCAAGGCCAGGAGGGTGTGGTTCGCGGCACGTCGCCCGGCGTTCTCCTTCCGGTGGGGCTTCGGCTCGGCCGCAGCGGCCTCGGCCCAGGTCTGGACGTATCGTTTGGCCGCCCGCTCCATGGCATGGGGCGGCAGTGTGGCCAGGCGGGACCAAACGTATTCCCGATCCTCACGCACCAGCGGTACCCGGGCCGTGACCCACTCCAACCAGTCCATCCGGCTCACGGTCTCGGGTCCTGCCTCGGGTGCAACTTCAGGGGTCGCCGAGTCGGCCGAAAGTTGCACGCTTTCAGGCCCCTCGGTTGCAGGCGAGTTGCACGCCCGGTTGCTTTCTATCTCCCGCAACCGCTTGTCAGCCAAGGCTTTCAGGCTGCCGGTTGCATGACCGGTTGCATCGGACGGGGGAAAAGTTGCCCCCTCTTCTTGGGAAAGTTGCGGGTTGCATCCCCTAGGGGGTGCAACGTGCAACTCTGGGCGATCGCTCATGACTCACCCCCTGACTTCTTGGCCAGCAGGCCATCGCGGTCGGCGCGCTTTCGGTACCGGGTGGCGGTGCTCTTGTGGATGTCCAGCTCCCGGGCCGCCTCGGTCGGGCTCAGCCCTTCATTGAGCAGGTCGACGACTCGCTGATAGGTGCTCTCCTGCAGCGGGAGCCAGGACCAGGTGGTGGCCCCGCTGGGAGCGCTCACCAGCTCGATCTCGCGCCCCTTGGCGTCCTCGCCATAGAAGCCGCGGTTCTTCTCGAAATGCAGCTCGAACTTGGCGCCCTGGGCATCCTCGTCCTCACCCTTCGGATAGCGGAGCGCGATGACGGTATCCAGCACGTCCTCGCGGCGGCTGGTGCCCCGCTGCTGGCCGCCCTTGCCGGCGTGGTG
Source organism: Halomonas sp. M4R1S46 (assembly GCF_025725685.1). Taxonomy (NCBI): domain Bacteria; kingdom Pseudomonadati; phylum Pseudomonadota; class Gammaproteobacteria; order Oceanospirillales; family Halomonadaceae; genus Halomonas; species Halomonas sp. M4R1S46. The sequence continues at coordinate 704,947 of NZ_CP107008.1, read as the reverse complement.
GACGAAGAGCACGGTCTTGCCCTGGGCCCGCATGCGCAGCGCCCACTCCTGCACCATCAACCAGCTCTCCCCCTCGTTCTCTTTGCCGGTCCGGCAGAGAGTGGAGATGTTGTCCACCACGATCAGGCGGGCGGGATCGGTGAAGGGCTCCAGCGCCAGCTGCCCCTCGAGGGTCGAGAGATCCGGCATCCCCTTGGGCTGGAGGTCAGGGGTCAGCAGCTGCAGGGCCTCGGGCGCCGCCTCGTACTCCGTGCTCTGGATGATGCTCGCGAACCGCTCCTGAAGCGCGATAGCCGGCATCTCGCCGTCCAGGTAGAGCACGGGCGCCGGTGCTGGCGCCTCCCAGCCGAGGAACGATCCCCCCGCGGCCACGGCATAGCCCGCATACATCGCAAACCAGGTCTTGCCGATGCCTCGAGGCGCATAGACCATGGCCAGGCCGCTGGTAGGCAGCCAGGGCGCCAGCAGCATGGTTCGCGGTGGAATGTCCAGGCTCAGGAAGTCACCCAGGCTGATGGGGTTCAGCTGGAGCTCGGCGGCGGTCGCCTCGTAGGCGGTGGCTGGGGGCGTGGGTGGCCCATCGCTGGGAGCTGGCCGCAGCCGCGTCGCCGTGGCCGCCTGCCTATCGAGCCAGCTGATTCCCGCATCGTGTTCAGACATGGCAACCCACCTCCTCAGCAGCTCCACGCAGCCGGCCGGACGCCTTGGCCAGACGAGCCAGGTCGACACGCTCCAGGGGCCGGCCGGCGTGGACCGCCTCAGCTGCCAGCATGACCACCAACGCCTCGCGGGCGATGGCGGCCAGCACGTCCCGGGGCACCCATCGCTCCCCGGGGCGCTTGCTGGCGCGGAAGGCATCGTTGTCGCGCCTGGGGAATAGCTCGTACATCTCCATGCCCACGGCGGCCAACACATCAGCGGTCGGGCAGCCGGTGAAGCACTTCACCAGGATCGTGCCGTCCTCGGTCTCACGGATGGCCAGGCTCGGTGAGCGGTCGTCGTGCGCAGGGCAGCAGGCCAGCCAGCGCTCCGGGCCGTTGGTCTTCACCTTGTCCAGTCGCGCCAGCAGCCGGTGCACGTCGGCGCCGAGCGCGCTAGACTGCTGTGGAGCCCTTCCAAAACTCGCTTTAGGTGCCCCGCCCTGCCGGCGGGGCGCTGTCGATTGCGGGGTCGTCATAGCTGCGCCTCCAGGATCCCCATCCGGCGACGGAGCATCTCGTCGAGGAATATCCGCAGGTCGGCTTGTTCGTGGGCAGTGAGCACCAGCGGGCCATAGTTGGTGGCCAGCTCATCCGCAACACTCGGTACCTGCTTGGCCATGGCATAGCGGGTGCGATCGATGGCATCCACCAGGCCGGTGGCGCCGATGTCCATGGTGATGTCGGTCGGGGTCATGACTTGCCCTCCCCAATGTCCTCGGCAATGCCCTCGGCATAGGAGCACAGGTGCTCGACGGCGAGCATCAAGTCACCGAGCTCGGTTTCGCCGAGGAAGGGCTGGGTGTTCGCAGAGGGCTTGCGCGCCAGGTCCTCGTTGACCAGGCGGGCGATGCCGTGGATGGCCGAGACAATCTCCTCGATGTCCTCGGCCTTGCTGTTGTCACGGGTCAGGTGGCTCATGATTGCCCCCTTTTGCCGGCCGGCTGGTAGGTGCCCGGTTCGACGCCGTCGGCAAATTCGGCCAGGGCGCGGCGGGCGGCTTCCCTCTGGGCTACCTGGTGGGCGACGCTCGCAAGCGTCCAGCGAAGCGCCTCCGCATCGGACGCGCACCGGGCACGGCAGCCGATGGTTGTGGGGGCGTCAGGATTGAAGATCGCCTCGAACTTCCCGGGGCCAAGTCGCGCAACAATGCACGCATCAGGCCGCCCCGCACGGTAGAGGGCCTCGCGCCAGCTTGGGGCGTGGATCTCGATCTCAGTGGTAGTTCGGGCCAGGTAGACGTTGAAGGCGCTCATGATGCCTCCCCTTGGCCGGCAGGGGCTTCCAGGGCGCGGGCCTTGGTGATGTGGTGGTTGTAACGCTTCAGGCGGGTGCTGGCGCTGGTGTCGCTGAACAGGGCGGCTCTCGCCATGGCCCGGTGGGCAGCGGCGCGCGCAGACGGATTGCGGGTGGGGTTGTTCATGGGTAGGGCTCCTTGGATGATGGAACCGTCCCCGACTGTCGCCAAACAGTGATTGGGGGCGGCTGTACGCAGGTTGGCGAACCGGCATCCAAGGGAACCGGCAGACCCGAGGGTCTCCCACGCACAGCCGCCATATTCGCGAAGTGCAGGCATGAAAAAAGCGCCTGTTTCGCGGAGGGCGCTGGTGCGCCTTGGATATTTCCGGTCGCCAAACCGGGTCACGGATTTTGCCGTGACGGTTGGAGCATAGCCGGGGGTAGGGTCAGCGGTCAACATCAGGCCACCCCCTCGCGGTCTACCAGGCGGCTCTCGATCCAGGCATCTACCTCGGACTCGAGCCAGGCGACCGCTCTGCCGTTCGGGGTCAGGCGAATGGCGCGTGGGAAGGTCCCGGCCGCCATCTGCCGATACAGTTCGCTGTCACTGAGGGAGGTCTTCTCACGAACCTCGGGGCGCTTGATCAGGCGCTTGGTGGGGGTATCGTTGCCAGCCATGCCAGGGTGCTCCTTGGTTGCTTATGGGCATGGCTAAGGATGGTGGGGGCGGTGCGCTCAGTCTTTCCGGGGGATTTCGGATTTTCCTGGAAGAAGGTGGGCAACACTCGGGTCATCGCGCAATTCGTAATACCACTCGCGAGCGCGCGAAAATGAGATGTCGTTTTGCTCAGCGACAACCCCAAGCGCCTTTTCCACCGTATTACCGGAATTGAGCATACGCCTCACTTCACTGGCGACTTTCACGGAGAGAAGGAAGCGTTCTCTAGCCCTCGCAAGGTTAATGCCCTTCATGTCGTAATCGAATGCCTCATCCAGTGTGCGGCACTCATACTGAGAGGCCTTGCGCCAGGACTTTAGGTACGCCTCTCTACACCAGGTTGGAAAGGGCAGGCCTATCACGGCGCAGCGTTCCACCGCCTTTAGTAGCGCCAGCGAATCCCCTCGCTCATATCGTTCTCGAAGACACGGCAGATCTTCGTGCCATACATGCCACTGGATAACAGGGTTGGAGACGGCCTCAAAGCTTCCTCCATCCTCGAGCCACTCGTGATAGGCGTGTATGGCATCCTCCGAGGTCCAGCTCTCCAGCTTGGCGATAACAGGCGCCAGCAGTCCGTACTCTTTCTTCACGCTCCCCCCCGGATCGGCACCACATTGCCGGCGCCATCGCGCATGGCGTCCAGGTAGTCGGCCCAGCTCTGCAGCATCTCCCGGCGCTGCTCCAGGTACTTGGTCCGGTTGTAGGCTCGGCCGTTGGCGTCACGGACCTTGTGCGCCAGCTGCTGCTCGATGTACTGCTCGGGGTAGCCGAGGCGCTCAGCGAGCACGGTCCTGGCCATGGCCCGGAAGCCGTGGGCGGTCATCCGGTTCTTGTAGCCGATGGTGTCCAGGGCGGCGCCGATGGTGCTGTCACTCATCGGGCGCTTGCTGTCGCGGATGTTGGGGAACACGTAGTCGCCGCGGCCGGTGAGGCCCTGCAGGTCGCGCAGGATCTCCACCGCCTGGCTGGGCAACGGCACTATCAGGGGGTCGGCCTTCTTGCTGGGCTGGAAGGACCAGGTCGCCGCCTCCAGGTCGAAGTCGGCCCACTTGGCGTGGCGCAGCTCACCCGGACGGACGAAGACCAGGGGCGACAGGTTGAGGGCGGCCACCACCACCGGCGTGCCCCCATAGCCGTCGATGGCCCGCAGCAAGGCGGGAATCTCCTTGGGATCGGTGACGGCGGCGAAGTGCCGGGTCCTGGCGCGCCGCAGGGTGCCACGCAGGTCGGCCGCGGGGTCGCGCCGGGCCTTGCCGGTCGAGATGGCGTAGCGGAACACCTGGCCGCAGACGGTCTTGATCCTCGAGGCGGTCTCCAGGTGCCCCCGCTTCTCGACCTTACGCAGGCAGTCCAGCAGCTCGGGAGGAGAGATCTCGCCGACCGGCCGGTGGCCCAGGGTGGGGAAGATGTCGCGCTCGAGGCGGCGCTTGTTGCGGTCGTAGTGGGCGGGCACCACCTCATGCTTGTGGATGTGCTCCAGCCACTCGGTGGCCACGGCCTTGAAGGTGTTATCGGCGTCCGCCCTGCCCTGCTCCTTGGCGAGCCGCTTGGCGGTGCTGGGGTCCAGTCCCTGCGCCAGCATCTCCTTGGCCTCGTCGCGGGCATTGCGGGCCTGGGCGAGCGACACCTTGCCGGCACCCTCGCCATAGACGCCGATCGCCAGGCGCTTCTCCTTGCCATGGTGGCGGTACTTCAGCCGCCAGTACATGCCCCCAGCTGGCGTGATTTCCAGGTACATGCCCCCACCGTCAGCCAGGCGGTACGTCTTCTCGCGGGGCTTGGCGTTGCGGACGGCGGTGGCGGTCAGCTTGTTGAGCTGGCGCAGGGTCGACATGGTGGGGGCACCTCCCGGGCCGGGCAGGGTTCTGCCCCCAGATATGCCCCCGTAGCATGCAGGATGTCAAGGGCAGGCACGGGAACGGCAGGCAACAAAAAAGGGCCCGAAGGCCCTTTCTTGCTGGGTTTCTGGTGCTTCTTGGGAAGTCCAGAAACCTATGTCTGGTGGGTCGTGTAGGATTCGAACCTACGACCAATTGGTTAAAAGCCAACTGCTCTACCAACTGAGCTAACGACCCAGTGCTTGCAGGCAAGCATACAGGCTCGGATGGTGGGTCGTGTAGGATTCGAACCTACGACCAATTGGTTAAAAGCCAACTGCTCTACCAACTGAGCTAACGACCCGTCCGAACGGGTGCAGATAATACGGATATGCCCCCGGCCTGGCAAGGACTTTTTTGCCTTCCGGCACCCGCCTCCCCCGGCCGGGGCGCAACAGCCCCCTAACGACGTGCCTTGGGCTTGCGCATCGCCTGCACCGGCCGGCGCTTGTGCTTGTCGCGACTCCAGCGGTTCTTCTCGTCGGGCGTCAGCTCCGGCACCTTGCGCGGCGGCAGCCCGGCCATCTCGGCCAGGTCGTCGATCTCGTCCTGGCTAAGCTCCACCCACTCGCTGGCCTTGGCGCGCTTGTCGAGGAAGATATTACCGTAGCGCACCCGCTTGAGGCGGCTGACCGTCAGCCCCTGGGACTCCCACAGCCGGCGCACCTCGCGGTTGCGGCCTTCCATGATCACCACGTGGAACCAGGTATTGATGCCCTCGCCGCCGAACTCCTGGACATCGGTGAAGCGGGCCGGGCCATCGTCGAGCATCACCCCCTCGACCATGGCCTTGACCTGATCCGGCTTGACCGCGCCCATCACCCGGACGGCGTACTCGCGCTCGATCTGGGTGGAGGGGTGCATCAGGCGGTTGGCCAGCTCGCCGTCGGTGGTGAACAGCAGCAGGCCGCTGGTGTTGATGTCCAGCCGGCCGATGGCGATCCAGCGCTCGCCCTTGAGGCGTGGCAGCCGGTCGAAGACGGTGCGGCGCCCCTCGGGATCCTTGCGGGTGCACAGCTCGCCTTCGGGCTTGTTGTACATGATCACCCGGCGCGGCACCTCGTCGGCGGCCCGCAGGGTCACCGGCCGGTCATCGAGGGCCACCCGGTCGCGGCTCTCGATGCGATCGCCCAGGGTCGCCACCTGGCCATTGACCTTGACCCGCCCATCGGCGATGGCGGCTTCCATCTCGCGGCGCGACCCCAGGCCCGCCCGGGCCAGGACCTTCTGCAGTTTCTCGGTGGTGGTGCTCATCAGTCGTCTGTCTCGCTGGTAGTGGATTCCGTCCCCGCGGCAGCGTCATCGTCGACGCGGCCCCGGGCACGTTCGGACAGGCGAGCCTCGAGGTCGGCAAAGCTCAGGCCCGTCCGTGCTGACGCCGTCCCGGCGTGGGAATCGTCGGCCGTCCCGGCCGTCGTCTCGCTGGCCGCGGCGGCCTCCTGGGCCTCCGTGGCCACGGCGTCGCCGCTCTCGGGCGACGCCGTGTCGTCTGGTGGATCGTCCGCCGCCGGCGTCTCGCCCGGTTCCTCCGGCGCGTCCGGCGGGGCATCCGCCTGGGACAGCAGCTCGTGCTGGGGCGGCGGCGGCGCATCCTCGAGGCCCTCCTCGGGGGCATCGAAGCCCTTGAGTTCGTGCATCGGCGGCAGCTCGTCGAGGGTCTTGAGGCCGAAGTCGTCGAGAAAGGCCCGGGTGGTGGCATAGACCGCCGGGCGGCCCGGCACGTCCCGATGCCCCACCACCCGCACCCAGCCGCGGTCGACCAGGGTGCGCATGATCGAGCCACTCACCGTGACGCCGCGCACCTCCTCGATGTCGCCGCGGGTCACCGGCTGGCGATAGGCGATCAGCGCCAGGGTCTCGAGCAGCGCCCGGGAGTAGCGCTGCGGGCGCTCATCCCACAGCCGCGACACCCAGGGCGAGAGCCGCGGCCGGATGCGCAGCTGGTAGCCCGAGGCGGTCTCGAGCAGCTCCATGGCGCCGCGCTCGTGGCGCACCTCGACCCGTCCCAGGGCCTCCCGCAGCGCCCGCCGCGGCGGGCGCTCGTGGTCGTCGAAGAGCGCCTCGAGGCGCTCCAGCGAGAGCGGTTCGCCGGACGCCAGCAGGGCGGCCTCGAGGATCTCGTCCAGGGCATCGGGGAATTCCATGGCGGTCATGGCGGCTCGCTCCCATCGTCGTCCTGCGGCGCGAAGGCGCTCTCGCCCTCCTCGCCGGTGTCGTCGAACGCCGCCCCCTCGTCGCCCTCCTCCTCCGCGGCCACCCGGGCCCGCACATGGATCGGCGAGAGCGGCGCGTTCTGCACGATCTCGATCATCGCCTCCTTGGCCAGCTCGAGGATCGCCATGAAGGTGACGACCACCCCGGAGCGGCCTTCCTCGAGGCGGAACAGCGCCTCGAAGGGGGTGTAGTGCTCGTGATGCAGGCGCTCCATGATCGCCAGCATACGCTCCCGGGTCGACAGCACCTCGCGGCTGACCTGGTGGGCCTGGTTGAGCTCGGCGCGGCGCAGGATGCCGGCCAGCGCCCCCAGCAGCTCGTCGAGTTCCACGTCCGGGTGCACCACCCGCGACTCCAGGGGCGGCAGCGCCGCCCGGGCCGGGAACCAGTCGCGGCCCAGCCGCGGCAGCTCGGCCAGCGCCTCCGCGGCATTCTTGAGCCGCTCGTACTCCTGCAGGCGCCGGATCAGCTCGGCCCGCGGGTCCTCCTCCTCGTCGTCGCCGCCCTCCTTGGGCGGCTTGGGCAGCAGGGTCCGCGACTTGATCTCGGCGAGCATCGCCGCCATCAGCAGGTACTCGCCGGCCAGCTCGATCTCCATGGCCTTCATCAGCTCCACGTACTCGATGTACTGGCGGGTGATGGCGGCCACGTCGATGGCCAGGATATCCAGGTTCTGCCGCCGGATCAGGTAGAGCAACAGGTCCAGCGGCCCCTCGAAGGCCTCGAGGAAGACCCGCAGGGCCTCCGGCGGGATGTAGAGATCCTCGGGCAGCTGGGTGATCGGCTCGTCGAACAGCCGGCCGAGCACCGCCGCGCTCTGCTCCGCCGCACTGGGCTCGGCCGCGGCGCCGCCGCTCCCCGGCGGGGCATCGGGCGCTTCGATGGACGATGGCGTCTCGCTCACGCGGGGCCTGGCCTCCGGGCTGGTTGGGCGGCGAATGATCGACCGCACAGTCTACCAAGGGGCGCGCCCCAGGGTAAGCCGCGACTCACCCGGCCTCGGCGGCGAGCCGATGGCGCCCGGTGTAGTCGAAGAGCTTGCGCCGCACTTGCCAGTGCCGACCGACCTTGCGGCCGATCACGAAGTCCGGCGCCCGCAGCCGGCGCTGTTCGCGGATGACCTCCTCGGGGCTGGTGGGCGACCAGCGGCTGCCCGGCGCCCGCAGGTGATCGCGCAGGAAGACCGCGGCGAAGGCGCCGCGCTGGGCCGGGGTCTCCAGGGCGAACCACTCGCTGAGGGTGGCGCCGTCCTCGTCATGGTAGACGACCTTGAGCCGTGGCAGGCCGCGGCCGTTGACCGTGGCCGCAAGCGCCATGCCCGAGACGCGCAGCACCCGGGCGTCGCGCAGCTTGAGCGCCTCGCGCAGCTTGTCGTCGGCATCCACCAGCAGCGCCTCGCAGCCGTGGCAGCGCCGCGCGGCGGTGTCGTTCTCGGCGCCGCACTGATCGCAGACCTTGAAGCGATAGCGAAAGTCGCACTGGCGCTTCTTGCAGGCGCCCGAAGCCGCGCCGCGTTGCTCGTGCTCGGGCAGGGCACTCGATGCACCGTCAACGAGTCCCTGGCAGCGACGCCCGAAGTGCTCGATGACCAGCTCGCCGTCGCGCCGCCCCCAGAAGAGGTTGGCATGGCCGCACTGGGGGCACTCGACCTGCACCGGCTCGGTGTCCGCCGCGGGCCTGGGGCTGCCCACCTCGGGGGCATAGAGATCCCAGGGGTTGCCGGCATAGTCGAGGATCAGGCAATCGACCTTGCCGGGGGCGAGGCGCAGGCCGCGACCGACGATCTGCTGGTAGAGCCCCACCGACTCGGTGGGCCGCAGGATGGCGATCAGGTCGACATGGGGCGCATCGAAGCCGGTGGTGAGCACCGCCACGTTGACCAGGTACTTGAGTTCGCGGGCCTTGAAGGCGGCGATGATCGCCTCGCGCTCGGCGGTAGGCGTGGCGCCGGTGATCAGCGCCGCCTCGCCGGCCGGCAGGTAGCCGAGGACCTCCTCGGCATGGGCCACGGTGGCGGCGAACAGCATCACCCCGGCCCGCTCGGCGCCATGGGCGACCACCTCCTCGATGATCGCCGGCGTCGCGCGATGGCCGGCCGCCACCCGGTTCAGCTCCGCCTCCTGGAACAGGCCGCCGCTGCCCGGCGCGAGCGCCGAGAAGTCGTAGCGTTCCACGGCGGCGTCTACCAGGCGGGGGGCGGCGAGATAGCCCTGCTTGACCATCAGCCGCAGCGGCTGCTCGAAGACGCAGTCGCGGAAGAAGCAGTCCTCGGCGCCACGCACCATGCCGTGGTAATGGCGGTGATAGAGGAAGCCCTGCCCCAGGCGATAGGGCGTGGCGGTCAGGCCCAGCACCTTGAGCCGCGGGTTGCGCTCGCGCAGGTGGGCGATGACCCGACGGTAGCTGGAGTCCTCGTCCAGCGAGACCCGATGACACTCGTCGATCACCAGCAGGGTAAAGGCCCCCGCCCCGTTCGCCGGGGACTCGAAGGCCGCCAGGTTGCGCACCACCGACTGCACCGAGCCGAACACCACCTGCCGCCCGGCCTCCTTGCGGCCCAGGCCGGCACTGAAGATGTCCGCCTCGAGCCCGTAGGCCAGGTACTTGGCATGATTCTGCTCGACCAGCTCACGCACATGGGCCAGCACCAGCACCCGGCCACGCGCCAGGCGCGCCAGCTCGGCGATCACCAGCGACTTGCCGCTGCCGGTGGGCAGTACCACCACCGCGGGGTCGTCGGTGATGCGGAAGTGCTCGACCACGCGGGTCACCGCCTGGCGCTGGTAGGGGCGCAGGCTGGGCGGTGCGGATTCGGTCATGACGGGCCTCTCAGCGACGGTGGCGCCATCTTACCGGCCGCGGCCGGCCGCGTCAGGGGCGCTGCCGCCTGGTCCAGCAGGCTCAGCCCTTCATGCATCCGTCTCACACGCCGTCACGGGCTTCCGGACCCCATGCCGACGCCCGAGACGCTCTCATAGACCGCACACCGGGACAGCGCAAGCCTTGATGGAAGGGTTTTCCAGAAACTGGCATTCAACGGCCGTCACTTGACCAAAGCGCGGCCAGCCATGATACCTAGGAGTATGTCCGGGCGACTGGATCGCCCATCGTCGAGACAGGAGAGGCGCATATGAAAGCGAAGACCCGCCCCGAATGCCCCAAGTGCGGCAGCCGAGTGAAGCGGTTCCCGCCGGGGCGCCATGATCAGTATCACGTCTATTGCGATGGCTGCGGTCACGACTTCGGTCGTCACGACTACTTCCAGGCCCAGTTCCGCCACCTCCTCGACGATCTGGAGGCCCAACTGAAGGCGGTCGACAACCCCTCGGAGAACGGCGCCACCTGACCCCCGACACGCCGACGCCCGGGCCATGGCCCGGGCGTCGGCGTGTCGGCAGGCGCGGAGAATCAGCCCAGCCAGCGCCGGGCGTTGCGGAACAGACGCATCCAGGCCCCGTCGCGGGTCCAGTCGGCAGGCCGCCAGGAGTTGGTCACCGCCCGCACCACGCGCTCCGGGTGCGGCATCATGATGGTCACCCGGCCGTCCGGGGTGGTCAGGCCGGTGATTCCCGACGGCGAGCCGTTGGGATTGGCCGGATAGCGGGTGGTGACCTGGCCATAGTTGTCCACGTAACGCAGCGCCACCTGGCTTGAGCCCTGCATGCCGCGCAGGTGGGCGCTGTCGCGGAACTCGGCGCGTCCCTCCCCATGGGCCACGGCGATCGGCAGCCGCGAGCCCTCCATGCCGGCGAGCAGGATCGACGGGCTCTCCTCCACCCGTACCATAGCCACCCGGGCCTCGAACTGCTCCGACTCGTTGCGCACGAAGCGCGGCCAGTCCTCGGCACCGGGGATCAGCTCCTTGAGCTGGGCGAGCATCTGGCAGCCGTTGCAGACCCCCAGGGAGAAGCTGTCGTCGCGGGTGAAGAAGCCGGCGAACTGCTCCCGGGCACGCGCATTGAACAGCACCGACTTGGCCCAGCCACCGCCGGCGCCCAGGACGTCGCCGTAGGAGAAGCCGCCGCAGGCCACCAGGCCCTGGAAGTCCTCCAGGGACACCCGCCCCTCGAGGATGTCGCTCATGTGCACGTCCACCGCCTCGAAGCCGGCATGGTCGAAGGCCCAGGCCATCTCCAGGTGGCCGTTGACGCCCTGCTCGCGCAGCACCGCCACCGCCGGCTTGGCGGTGTTGATGAAGGGCGCGGCGATGTCCTCGTCGACGTCGAAGGTCGGTACCGCCGAGAGGCCGGGGTCGCGGCCGTCGAGCAGGCCGTCGAACTCGCTCTTGGCGCAGTCGGCGTTGTCGCGCAGCGCCTGCATGCGGTAGCTGGTCTCCGTCCAGGTGCGCTGGGCCAGCAGGCGGGTGGTCTCGAGCAGCGGCTCCTCGAACAGGGTCACCCGCACCTGGTCGTCGTAGCGCGGCCGGGCGATCACGCCGCAGGTCTCGAGGCCCGCCGCGGCGAACTGCGCCAGCACCTCCTCGGTGTACTGCCGCGAGACCTGGATGACCGCCCCCAATTCCTCGGCGAACAGGGCGTTGAAGGCCTCGATGGGCTCGTCGATCAGCCAGTCGAGCTTGACCTCGAGGCCGGCATGGGCGGCGAAGGCCATCTCCAGCAGGGTGACCAGCAGACCGCCGTCGCTGCGGTCGTGGTAGGCCAGCAGCTTGCCGTCGGCATTGAGGCCCTGGATCACCGAGAAGAAGGCCTTGAGGTCCTCCGGGTCATCCAGGTCCGGGCAGGCGTCGCCCACCTGGCCATACACCTGGGCCAGCGCCGAGCCGCCGAGGCGATTGCGGCCGCCGCCCAGGTCGATCAGGATCAGGTCGGACTCGTCCTGCTCCAGGTTGATCTGCGGGGTCAGGGTGCGCATGGCATCGGTGACCGGGGCGAAGCCGGTGGTCACCAGCGATAGCGGCGCGGTGACGCTCTTCTCCTCGCGCTCCCCCCTGTCGTTCTCTTCCTCCCAGGCGGTGCGCATGGACATGGAGTCCTTCCCCACCGGCACCGCGATGCCCAGTGCCGGGCACAGCTCCATGCCCACGGCATGCACGGCGTCATACAGCGCCTGGTTCTCGCCGGGATGGCTGGCCGCGCTCATCCAGTTGGCGGAGAGCTTGATGTCGCCGAGCCTGGCGATCGGCGCGGCGGCCAGGTTGGTGATGGTCTCGGCCACCGCCAGCCTGGCGCTGGCCGCCGGATCGATCAGCGCCACCGGCGGGCGCTCGCCCATGGCCATGGCCTCGCCGGCATGAGTATCGAAGGTCGCCGTGGTCACGGCCACGTCGGCCACCGGCACCTGCCAGGGGCCGACCATCTGGTCGCGAGCCACCTGGCCGGTGATGGAGCGGTCGCCGATGGTGATCAGGAAGTTCTTGGAGGCCACGGTGGGCAGGCGCAGCACCCGGTCCATGGCCTCGCGCAGGTCCAGGTTGTCGAGCATCACGCCGGGCATCTCGCGGCGCTCGCGGGTGAACTCGCGCTGCATCTTCGGCGGCTTGCCGAACAGCACGCTCATCGGCAGGTCCACCGGCTTGGTCGAGAAGTGGCCGTCGCGGACCTCCAGATGGTGAGCCTCGATGGCCTCGCCGACCACCGCGTAGGGGCAGCGCTCGCGCCGGCAGAAGGCATCGAACGTCGCCAGGTCCTCCGGGGCCACGGCCAGCACGTAGCGCTCCTGGGCCTCGTTGCACCAGATCTCCAGCGGGCTCATGCCCGGCTCGGCGTTGGGCACCTCGCGCAGCTCGAAGCGACCGCCCCGCCCGCCGTCCTTGACCAGCTCCGGCAGGGCGTTGGAGAGGCCGCCGGCACCCACGTCGTGGATGAAGCGGATCGGGTTGTCGCCGCCCAGTGCCCAGCAGCGGTCGATGACCTCCTGGACACGGCGCTCGATCTCGGGGTTGTCGCGCTGCACCGAGGCGAAGTCGAGGTCGGCGCTGGACGTGCCGGAGGCCATGGAGGAGGCCGCCCCGCCGCCCAGGCCGATCAGCATGGCCGGGCCGCCCATCACGATCAGCTTGCCGCCGACGGGAATCTCGCCCTTCTCGACGTGCTCCTCGCGGATGTTGCCGTAGCCGCCGGCCAGCATGATCGGCTTGTGGTAGCCGCGACGCTCGATGCCCTCACCGCCCAGGGCCTCCTGCTCGTAGCTGCGGAAGTAACCGGCCAGGTTGGGACGACCGAACTCGTTGTTGAAGGCGGCGCCGCCGATGGGCCCCTCCAGCATGATGTCCAGGGCGCTGACGATGCGCTCGGGCTTGCCGTAGTCGAAGGCTTCCCAGGGCTGGACGAATTCGGGGATGCGCAGGTTGGAGACGGTGAAGCCGGTCAGGCCCGCCTTGGGCTTGCCGCCGATGCCGGTGGCGCCCTCGTCGCGGATCTCGCCGCCGGCCCCGGTGGCCGCCCCCGGATGCGGGGCGATGGCCGTGGGGTGGTTGTGGGTCTCCACCTTCATCAGGATGTTCACCGGCTCCTGATGGGCGGCGTAGACGGCACGCTCGGCGGCGGCACCGGTCAGCGGCGCGGCGAAGAAGCGCCCGGCCTGGCTGCCGCGGATCACCGCAGCGTTGTCGCTGTAGGCGGAGAGGATGTCGTCCGGCGAGGCCTCATAGGTGTTCTTGATCATCTTGAACAGCGAGCGCGGCTGGGCCTCGCCGTCCACCACCCAGTCGGCGTTGAAGATCTTGTGGCGGCAGTGCTCGGAGTTGGCCTGGGCGAACATCATCAGCTCGACATCCGAGGGATTGCGCTCGAGCCCCTGGAAGGCCTCGCACAGGTAGTCGATCTCATCCTCGGCAAGCGCCAGGCCCAGCTCGACGTTGGCGGTCGCCAGGGCGGCGCGACCGCCGGCGAGGATATCCACCTGGCCGAGCGGCGCCGGCTCATGATGGGCGAACAGCCGGGCGGCATCCGAGGCGTCGAACAGCACCGTCTCGGTCATGCGGTCGTGGAGCAGCGCGGTGACGGTCTCGAAGGCCTCCTCGGAGAGGGTGCCGGCGAAGCTCACCCGGTAGGCGATGCCCCGCTCCAGGCGCTGGATCCGTGTCAGGCCGCAGTTGTGCGCGATATCGGTGGCCTTGGAGGACCAGGGCGACTGGGTGCCGATGCGCGGTACCACCAGGAACAGCCGGCCCTCGCCGGCAGCGGCGTCCTCGTCCCGGCTCGGGCCATAGTCCAGCAGCCGCTCGAGCAGGCGCCGGTCCTCGCCGGCCAGGTCGCCCTCATGATCGACGAAGTGCAGATAGTCGGCGGTGAGTGCCTCGACCTCGGGAACGGCGGCACGCAGGGCGGCCAGCAGCTTGGCATGACGGAAAGCGGATAAGGCGGGCGCACCACGCAGTTCGAGCATATCCTGGGGCCTCTGAAACAAGCGGAATGACGGGGCCGCGGCCGGCGGCAACGAGCGCACATGATACTGGAAAGCACCGGTCGCGAGAAATCGGCATGGATGACAGCCGACCGGCGGCTGGGTAAGGTGGAGCCTTCCGTCGCTGCCCATCGCGCCCATGCCCGCACCCCTGTTCGCCCACCTCCGCCGCCACCGGCGAGGCTACCTGACCCTGTGCGCCCTGCTGCTGCTCGGCCTGGTTTCCGACCCGCCGGACCGCTCGCCGGGGCCGCACCTGGAGGCCGTGCGCGAGCGGGACTTCCTCAGCATCCAGACCCGCAACACCCCCACCACCTACTACGAGGGGCGCGAGGGCCCCACCGGCTTCGAGTACGAGCTGATGCGCCGCTTCGCCGACCACCTGGGCGTCAGCCTGACCCTCGACGCCGACCACAACATCGCCGGCGTCCTGGAGGCGGTCCGCGAGGAGGGGGATCTGGGTGCCGCCGCCCTGCCCCTGGACCCGACCCAACCGGGTCTGCTGTTCAGCCGGCCGATCATGCCGCTGCAGCCGCTGCTGGTCTATCGCCGCGGGCTGCCGCCGCCGCAGGGCATCGACGACCTGGCGGGACTGGAGATCGGCACCCTCAGCGACACCGGGACCGACCGGGTGATGCGTGAGCTGCAGGCCGAATACCCGCAGCTGAGCTGGAAGGAGTCCGACGACATGGAAGTGGCGGCACTGCTGGGCCAGGTGGCCAACGGCCGCCTGGACGCCGCCGTGGTCTTCGAGCACCAGTTCCGCCTCAACCGCCTGTTCTTTCCCGAGGTGGAGGACGGCTTCCGGCTCGGCAAGCCGCTCTCCCTGGCCTGGGCCTTTCCCGCCGGGCAGGGGCTCGGGCTGGTCCGCGAGGCCAACCGCTTCCTCGACCAGCTCCAGGGCAGCGGCCTGCTCGAGCGCCTCGAGACCCGCTACTTCGGCCGCGACAACTACCTGGAGTACGTCGGCGCCCGCACCTTCATCGGCCATGTCCACGCCCGCCTGCCGGACTACACCGAGCTGTTCCGCGAGGCGGCGCGGGGCTCCGGCTTCGACTGGAAGCTGCTCGCCGCGGTGGGCTACCAGGAATCCCACTGGCGCCCCCGCGCCACCTCACCGACCGGCGTGCGCGGCCTGATGATGCTGACCAACGCCACCGCCGCGGAGATGGACGTCGACGACCGGCTCGACCCGGCCCAGAGCATCGACGGCGGGGCGCGCTACCTTCGCGAACTGAAGGACCGCCTGCCCGAGTCGATCACCGGCGAGGACCGGCTGTTCATGGCGCTGGCCGCCTACAACGTCGGCCTCGGCCACCTCTACGATGCCCGCCGCCTCGCCGAGCGGCGCGGCGGCGATCCCGACGCCTGGGCGGACGTGCGCGACGCCCTGCCGCTGCTTCAGGAGCGCGAATGGTTCAGCAAGACGCGCCACGGCTATGCGCGGGGCGGCGAACCGGTCATCTATGTCCGCAACATCCGCCGCTATTACGAGATCCTCGCCTACGTGGACCGCAGCCAGCAGCAGTTCCACCAGCTCAATGCCCGGCTCCCCGAAGCGGCCGAGAGCGGCCTCTTCGATCTGGTGCCCCCGAGCAGTTGAGCCGGCGGGGGCTCGCCTCCCGCATGACCGGCCGCCATCAGCCGTCCCCCGCGCCGGCGGCCCCGCCGTCACGTCGCGCGGCGAAGAAGCCCTTGAGCTGACGGGCCACCCGGCCGGCCAGCACCCCGCCGACCACCTCGACCCGATGGTTGTACCAGGGCTGGGCGAAGAGATTGGCCTTCGACTCGACCATGCCGCTGCGGGGCTCGGCGGCCCCGTAGACGACCCGGGCCAGGCGGGCGTGGATGATCGCCCCGGTGCACATCAGGCAGGGTTCCAGGGTCACGAAGAGCGTGCAGCCGTCGAGGCGGTAGTTGCCGAGACGGGCCCCGGCATCGCGCAGCGCGCAGACCTCGGCATGGGCGCTGGGGTCATGGCCGGACACCGGGGCGTTGTACCCCGCGCCCACGATGCTCCCGTCGGCGTCCACCACCACCGCCCCCACCGGCACCTCCCCGGCCTCCTCGGCCAGGCGTGCCTGCTCCAGGGCCCGGTGCATGTAGTACTCGTCGCTGCGCATCGCCTTGGACTCCAGTAGACTGATGGACATGAAACGTACGTATGACGCCGCGGCCTCGCCCCGGTGTCATGGCCCCTGGAGGATACCCGGAATGCCCGACGCCCTGAACGCCCTGGTGGACCTGCTCGGTCTCGAACCCCTGGAGGAGAACCTGTTCCGTGGTCGCAGCCAGGACCTCGGCCTGCCCCAGCTGTTCGGCGGCCAGGTGCTGGGCCAGGCCCTCTCCGCCGCGACCCACACCGTGGACGCCTCGCGGCGGGTGCACTCCCTGCACGGCTACTTCCTGCGTCCCGGCGACGCCAGCCGCCCGGTGGTCTACCAGGTCGATGCCGTGCGCGACGGCGCCAGCTTCACCACCCGTCGGGTCACCGCCATCCAGAAGGGCCGACCGATCTTCTTCTGCAGCGCCTCCTTCCACGGCGAGGAGACGAGCCTCGCCCACCAGCCGCGGATGCCCGAGGTGACACCCCCCGAGCACGTGGACCCGGAGGCCGGCCGGGTGACCCGCTTCCCGGGCCACCCCATCGAGTTCCTGCCCCTGGACGACGCGGCCGAGGCCGGCCAGCCGGCGCGCAAGCGGCTGTGGTTCCGGCTGGCCGGCAAGCTGCCCGACGATCCGGCGCTGCACCGCTACCTGCTCGCCTACAGCTCCGACTTCAACCTGCTGACCACCGCCCTGGTGCCCCACGGCATCCGCTTCGGCGACCCCTCGCTGCAGATCGCCAGCCTCGATCACGCCCTTTGGTTCCACCACGACGTCAAGGTCAACGACTGGCTGCTCTACGACATGGACAGCCCCTGGGCCGGCGGCGCCCGGGCCCTCAGCCGGGGCAGCATCTACGACCGGCACGGCCGGCTCGTCGCCTCCAGCGCCCAGGAGGGCCTGACCCGGCTACGCGGCTGAGGCCCGGTGCCGGCCGCGTGTCGTGCTGGGGAATCCCGGCGTCGCCGCGGGAACGCTGCCCCCTAAGGGCCTACCTACCTTGAGAGTAGCGGCGACCTCCAGGGCGCGGTCGTCGCCTCGCGGGCGTCTCCGGGCGTCCGCCCGCGCGGGTCAGAGTCGTGGGTGACTCGGCGACGGTCTCGGCATGACCGCTCACTCGCCGCCCACGACTCCGCCCTCAGGCATATGAACGGGCGAGGAGTGCCGAGCCATGTCCAAGCAAGCCAACGTGAACTTCCAGCAGTCCATCGATCAGGGCGACCGCCTGGTACCGGTCAACCTGCGCCAGAGCGGCGACCCCGGCATCCAGATGCTGATCTCCAACCGCGTGCGCAAGTCCCCCTACTGGCACCTCTCGGTCGAGGCCGGCTGCTGGAAGGCCACCGTCTACAACCGCATGTACCACCCGCGCGCCTATGTGCGACCCGAGGACGGCGGCGCCATGGAGGAATACCGCGCCCTGGTCAACGACGTGACCCTGTGGAACGTCGCCGTCGAGCGGCCGATCCGCGTCAAGGGTCCCGGCGCCGAGGCCTTCTGCAACTACGTCTGCACCCGCGACGTGACCCGGGTGCCGACGATGATGGGCCGCTATGTGGTGCTCTGCGACGAGCAGGGCCATGTGCTCAACGACCCGGTGATGCTGCGCGTCGCGGATGACGAGTTCTGGTTCACCATCAGCGACTCGGACCTGGCCTACTGGTTCAAGGGCATCAACCACGGCCTGCGCTACGACGTCACCATCGACGAGATCGATGTCTCGCCGCTGCAGGTCCAGGGCCCCAAGTCCGAGGACCTGATCGCCGACCTGGTCGGCGAAGGGGTGCGCGAGGTGCCCTACTACGGCCTGATGGCGGCCACCATCGAAGGGGTCGACGTGCTCATCTCCCAGACCGGCTTCTCCGGCGAGAAGGGCTACGAGGTCTACGCCTACGACTCCACGCTGCACGCCGAGACCATCTGGAACGCCATCCTCGACAAGGGGGAGAAGTACGCCCTCAAGGTGATCGCCCCGGCCCACCACCGCCGCATCGCCGCCGGCATCCTCTCCTACGGCCAGGATCTGGACCACGAGATCAACCCCTTCCAGTGCTACCTCGGCCATATGGTGCCCAAGGCCAAGGAGGCCGACTACATCGGCCGCGACGCCCTGGAGCGGACCCGCGAGCTGGTCAACCAGGGCAAGCCGCCCTTCACCCACCAGCTGGTGGGGCTCAAGCTCGGCGGCCGACCCATCGAGGACTATGCCCCGGACTTCTGGCTGGTCGGCCACGACGCCGATGGCGACCCCTGCGGCTGGATCACCTCGCCCTGGTACTCGCCGGAGCTCGGTACCAACATCGCCATGGCCTATGTGCCGGTGGCCGCGGCGGCGATCGGCACCGTACTGGTGGCCTGGCTGCCCGATGAGTTCCTCGACATCCCCGGGCAACCGGTCGATGCCGTGGTCTGCGAGATGCCCTTCCGCGCCTCGGTGAACCCCAGCTCCCGGGAGCGGGCCAAGGCCGCGGGACGCGACCACGCCTTCTGAACCCCGCGCCCGGGGCCAGGCCCCGGGCGCGCTTGGCAGGCCGGCGTGGTGATCGTATGATGCACGGCACGCCGGTGTAGCTCAGTCGGTAGAGCAACGCACTCGTAATGCGTAGGTCGGGGGTTCAACTCCTCTCACCGGCACCAGACCACCGCAAAAACCGCCATCCGGCTCGCCCCGGATGGCGGTTTTTCCATGTGCCCTCATGGCGATCGCGACATGATCCCGCCCATCCGTCCACCCGCGCCTGTCGCGTTCGACCGGCGCGCCTCAGCGCACCTTGACCCGCATCAGCTCGTTCCAGCGGGTGGTATAGCGCGGAGTGCGCCGCTCGCAGCGCAGCGCCCAGGCGGTGTCCTGGCGCGGCAGCCCGAAGCGCACGGTATCGCGGCCCATCTCGCGGTTGAGCCGATCCACCGCCGTCATCAGGCGCCGATCGCGCCCCCGGGCGGCCTCGTCCCGGAACGCCAGCAGGGAGAGCTGGTGGCACTCGGCGTCCACCAGGTCCATCAGCATCACGCCGCACTTCTGGTAACGCACGTCCGCGAGGAAGATCGCCGCCAGCCCCCGGCCGGCGGCCTCGAGCAGCGCGCGGCTGTCGTCGCTGGGCCCGGCCAGCGGCACCACCACGCTGTTGTGGTACTGGCGGTCACCGAGCCGGTGCGGGTCACTGCGCAGGAACACCAGCACGGCCCGGGCCAGGCTGCCCTGATGGCGCAGCTTCTCGGCGGCCCGGGCGCCGTGCTGGCGCACCGCCTCCTGGAGATCCCGCCAGTCGCCGGTCAGGCGGCCGAAGGAGCGTGAGACCATGATCCGCTGGCGTGGCTCGGCCAAGTCGTCCGGCAGGATGGCCGGCCGGCCACGCAGCTCCCAGACGATGCGTTCGAGCACCACCGAGAAGGCGCGACGAATGCGCTTGGGATCGGCCTCGCGGAGCTGCCAGGCGGTATGGATGTCCATCAGCGCCAGGCGCTCGGCGCTGCGCCGGGCCACGCCCCACAGCGCATGCACCGGCAGCCCCTCCAGCACCCGGCGGGTCGCCGCGGCCTCGGCGTCGAGACGGCAGACCCCGCCCAGCGCGGGCGACGTCTTGGCGACGCGGTTGGCCGCCTTGGCCAGCACCCGGGTCGGCGCCAGCCCCACGCAGACCGGGATCCCCGTGTCCCGTCCCACGGTCTCGCGCAGCCGCCGCCCCTGGGACTCGAGCCGCGCAGGCGCGAGACCCGTGAAGCCGACGAAGCTCTCGTCGATGGAGTACAGCTCCACGTCCGGGGAGAATTCGCCGAGCACCCGGTTGACCCGCCGGCTCATGTCGCCATAGAGGGCATAGTTGCTGGAGAGCAGCGTGGCCCGGCGACGGATCGCCGGCGGCAGCAGGTGCATCGGCGCGCCCATGGCCACGCCCAGCGCCTTGAGCTCCGCCGAGCGGGCCACCACGCAGCCGTCGTTGTTGGAGAGCACGCCCACCGGCCGTCCTTCCAGGCGCGGGTCGAAGACCCGCTCGCAGCTGACGTAGAAGTCGTTGCTGTCGACCAGGGCGATCACGGCGCCGCCCCGGGCAGGGCATGCAGCACATGGGTCACCACCCCCCAGACCTGGCACTCGCGCCCCTCCAGCGGCATCGGCGCGAAGCGCGGGTTGCTGGCCTCCAGGAAGGTCCGCCCGGCGTGACGGGTCAGCCGCTTGACGGTGGGCTCGCCATCCACGGCGATGATCACCACCCGCCCCGGCAGGGGCTCCAGGCTGCGGTCCACCACCAGCAGGTCACCGTCGTGGATGCCGTCGCCGAGCATCGAGTCGCCCTCGGCGCGCACGAAGTAGGTGGCCGCCGGGCGGCGCACCACATGGGCGTGCAGGTCGAGCTCCACGTCCAGGTGGTCATCGGCGGGACTGGGAAAGCCGGCCCGCACCCGGCAGCCCAGCAGCGGCTGGCCCGACCCGGCGGGCCTCGGCCCGGCAACGGCCGACAGGCGAGCGAGAGACGGCCTCGGCAATGACATGGCGCCCCCTGATAGCTGTATTTATAAACAGTATCCAACAGCCTCACCGGAGTGGCAAGTCGCAGGCTGCACCACGGGGCATCACTTGACGCCTGCGCCGCGAGCTTCCTATACCCAGATAGTCCCGTCGCACGCCCGCGCAGCGCCGTGGAGGCCGCGCACGGCCTGCGGCAACCCCCCGGCCCCGAGCCGGCCATGGACGATGCCTCACCGGACCGCGGATGAGGCCTTCAAGGAACAAGGCATGGCCAAGACCCAAGTTCCCTCCACCGAGCCGCGCCGTGACCGCATCAACCCCGTGGTGTTCTACGGCTCGGCCATCGGCATCGTCGCCTTCGCGCTGTGGACCATGTTCTTCACCCAGGCGGCCGGCAACGTCATCAACACCGTGCTGGCCTGGATTTCCGACACCTTCGGCTGGTTCTACTTCCTCGCCGTGGTGGCCTACCTGGTGTTCGTCGTCTGCATCGGCCTGTCCCGCCACGGCAAGCTGCGCCTGGGACCGGCGCACTCGACCCCGGACTTCAACGTGATCACCTGGGCGGCCATGCTGTTCTCCGCCGGCATCGGCATCGACCTGCTGTTCTTCTGCATCGCCGAGCCGGTCACCCAGTTCCTGGCCCCGCCGGTCGGTGAGGGCGGCACCCCCGAGGCGGCCCGCCACGCCATGGAGCTGACCTTCCTGCACTGGGGGCTGTCCGGCTGGGGAATCTACACCCTGGTGGGCATGTCGCTGGCCTTCTTCAGCTATCGTCACGGCCTGCCGCTGACCATCCGCTCCGCCCTCTATCCGCTGTTCGGGCGGCGCATCCACGGGCCCATCGGCCACACCGTGGACATCGCCGCCGTGCTGGGCACCGTGTTCGGCATCGCCACCAGCCTGGGCATCGGCATCATCCAGCTCAACTTCGGCCTGCACTACATGTTCGGCCTGCCGGAGAACACCGCCACCCAGGCGGCGCTGGCGGTGCTGATCGTGGTCTTCTCGGCGATCTCGGCGGTCACCGGGGTCGACAAGGGCATCCGCCGGCTGTCCGAGTTCAACATGCTGCTGGCCGTGCTGCTGATGCTGTTCGTGCTGTTCAGCGGCAAGACGATATTCCTGCTCAACGCCCTGGTGATGAACGTCGGCGACTACCTCGCCCACTTCGCCAGGCTGTCGTTCGACACCTACGCCTTCGATCCGCCAACGGACTGGCTCAACGCCTGGACGGTGTTCTTCTGGGCCTGGTGGATCGCCTGGGGCCCCTTCGTCGGGCTGTTCCTGGCGCGCATCTCTCGCGGCCGCACCATCCGCCAGTTCGTCGCCGGCACCCTGATCCTGCCGCTGACCTTCATGATGGCCTGGATGTCGATCATGGGGAACAGCGCCATCGACCTGGTGATGACCGGCACCGCCAGCGTCGCCGACTTCGGCGAGCAGGCCATCAACAATCCCGGCTCGTCCATCTACCTCTTCCTGCAGAGCTTCCCCTGGGTGGGGCTGACCACGGTGGTGGCCACCATCCTGGCCATCGTGTTCTTCGTCACCTCCGGCGATTCCGGCTCGCTGGTGCTCTCCAATCTCACCTCGGTGCTCACCGATCC
Organism: Halomonas sp. M4R1S46; assembly: GCF_025725685.1. Taxonomy (NCBI): domain Bacteria; kingdom Pseudomonadati; phylum Pseudomonadota; class Gammaproteobacteria; order Oceanospirillales; family Halomonadaceae; genus Halomonas; species Halomonas sp. M4R1S46. The sequence goes on along the minus strand of NZ_CP107008.1, from coordinate 682,649 downwards.
CAACCATGACGCCCCCTCCTGGATGCGCATCCTGTGGGCGGCGATCATCGGCGTGCTGACCCTGGCCTTGCTGATGGCCGGCGGGCTCGGCGCCCTGCAGAGCACGGTGGTGGTCATGGGGCTGCCCTTCGCCTTCGTGCTCTTCCTGATGATGCTCGGGCTGTTCAAGGCACTGAAGGTGGAAGGGCTCAAGGAAGACAGCCTGCGCGGCAGCATGGCCGGCCACCTCTCGGGGCGCCTGCCCGGCGAGGGCGTGAGCCATCACTGGCGCCAGCGGCTGTCCCGGGCCATGCACTTCCCCAACCACGAACAGGCGCAACGCTGCCTCGGCGAGGCGGTCCGGCCGGCCATGGAGGAGATCCGCGATGTGCTCGGCGAGCAGGGCGTCACCGCCGAACTCGTCGAGGGCGAGGCGGAACACCTCGAGCTCAACGTCGACCTCGGCGACGAGCCGAACTTCACCTACCAGGTGTGGCCGCACCGCAGTGCCATGCCGGCCTTCTCGATCCGCGCCACCCGCGCCGGCACCCACTACTACCGGTTGCAGGTGCATATCGGCGAAGGCGGCCAGGGCTACGACATCTACGGCTACACCAAGGAGCAGGTGATCGCCGACATCCTCGACCAGTACGAACGCCACCTGTTCTTCCTGCATACCCAGCGGGAACTGCCCGGCGGCGAGACGATCATGCCGGACACGTCCTCCGCGACCACCGGCCGCTCGACATGACCCCGACCAGGCGAGGAGGAACGCTACGATGAACGCTGCCACCTTCGACCGGGTCGTCGACTACGTGATCGTCGGCTCGGGCTCGGCCGGCTCGGTGCTGGCCGACCGACTCAGCGCCGACGGCCAGCATCGGGTGCTGGTGCTGGAATTCGGCGGCAAGGACGATTCGATCTACATCCAGATGCCCATCGCCTTCTCGATCCCGCTCAACAAGCCACGCTTCGACTGGGAGCTCTACACCGAGCCGGAGCCCGGCCTCGGCGGGCGGCGTATCCACCAGGCCCGCGGCAAGGTGATCGGCGGCTCCTCCTCGATCAACGGCATGGCCTATGTGCGCGGCTGCGCCGGCGACTTCGACGAGTGGGTCGAACGCGGCGCCGAGGGCTGGAGCTATGCCGAGGTGCTGCCCTACTTCAAGCGCGCCGAGGACTGTCTCTACGGCGCCGACGACTACCGCGCCACCGGCGGCCCGCTGGGGGTGTGCAACGGCAACGACATGGCGAACCCCCTCTATCGCGCCTTCATCGAGGCCGGTCGCCAGGCCGGCTACGGCGAGACGGCGGACTACAACGGCTATCGCCAGGAAGGCTTCTGTCGCATGGACATGACGGTGCGCGACGGGGTGCGCTGTTCCACCGCCAACGCCTACCTCAAGCCGGCGCTGGCGCGCGACAACCTGACGCTCGAGATGCATGCCCTGACCACCCGGGTGCTGATGGACGGCAAGCGCGCCGTGGGCGTCGAGTACCGCCAGGGCGGCAAGTCCGTGCGGGTACGGGCCCGCCGCGAGGTGATCCTCTCGGCCAGCGCCTTCAACTCGCCCAAGCTGCTGATGCTGTCCGGCATCGGGCCGGCCGAGCACCTCCGCGAGCACGGCATCGAGGTGGTCCACGACCTGCCCGGCGTGGGCGAGAACCTCCACGACCATCTGGAGGTCTGGGTCCAGCAGAGCTGCACCCAGAAGATCACCCTCAACGGCTGGCTCAACCCCCTGGCGCGGCTGTGGATCGGCGCCCGCTGGTTCTTCTTCAAGCAGGGGCTGGGCGCCAGCAACCAGTTCGAGTCCAACGGCTACATCCGCAGCCGCGCGGGGCTGCGCTACCCCGACCTGCAATACCACTTCCTGGCCGGCGCCATCGCCTACGACGGCTCCAGCGCCGCCGAGGGCCATGGCTTCCAGGTCCACCTGGGCGCCAACAAGCCCCGGAGCCGCGGGCGCGTGCGCCTGACCTCCGCCGACCCCGAGGCCCCGCCGTCGATGATCTTCAACTACCTGCAGGACGAGGAAGACAAGGACGACTATCGCCGTGCCCTGCGCCTGACCCGGGAGATCTTCGCTCAGCCCGCCTTCGATCCCTACCGCGGCGAGGAGCTCTCCCCCGGCCCCGGCGTGCAGAGTGACGACGAGATCGATGCCTGGGTCGCCGAAACCGCCGAGACCGCCTACCACCCCTGCGGCTCCTGCCGCATGGGCACCGACGCTCTGGCGGTGGTCGATCCGCAGTGCCGGGTCCACGGCATCGAGAGGCTCCGGGTGATCGACTCCTCGATCATGCCCAGCGTCACCAACGGCAACATCAATGCGCCGACCATCATGATCGGCGAGAAGGGCGCCGATCACGTTCTCGGCCGTGACCCGCTGCCGCCGTCCACGGCGCCGGCCTTCTCACTGGAGGCCTGGCAGGTCAAGCAGCGCGAGGCCACGCCCCAGCGCCCGACGGAATGAGGCGTCACCTCTCGGCCCGCGAACGGGCGGCTACATCGCCACTTCCGCCGGTTTCACCAGGCGGTCGAAGGCACTGTAGGACAGCTGCATGACTTCCCGGTGGCTACCGGCATTGAAGGCGATCATGTCGGCCTCGGCCAGGTGTGGCGAGACGAACACCTCCAGGTCGAACAGGTTGCCGAACGGCGGCATGGCGCCGGGTTCACCGTCGGGGAAGCAGCGCCGAAAATCGGCCTCTTCCGCCAGCTCGACGGCCTGGGCACCGACGGACTGAGCCAGCCGCCGCAGGTCGACCCGGTCGGTGGCCGGCAGGACCGCCAGGGCGAAGCGGCCATCGATGGTGACCAGCACGCTCTTGGCGAAGTGCCGGCCGGGCACATGGACCGCCTCGGCGATCTCCTGGGCGGTATAGGCGGGGGAATGCTGCAGGATCACATACTTGACGTCGTTCTCGTCGAGAAAGCGCGTCACTCGCTCCATGGACATGGGGACCACCCTCTGAAGTGTGTCGTGGAAGGGGGATGCCGCTTCCCTAAGGATAGTCGCCGACTGCCGATGGCGAAGGTGTCGTCACAACTCCGCCGGCATGGCCCACTCGATCCTCAGGCCTCCTGGCGTGCCTCCCGATGGGCCTGGACCAGGGCCTGCTGTACCGCCTCCGGGGCCGGCTCGTAGTGGCTGAAGCGCAGCGTGTAGCGGCCACTGCCGCCGGTCAGGGCATTGAGACGCATGGGATAGTCGGCGACTTCCGCCAGGGGGACCAGCGCCTGGATGCTGACCTGGTCGCCCAGGGTCCGGGTGTCCTGGATCCGGCCACGACTCGCAGCGAGATCCGCGGTCAGATCGCCCATCGCCGTCCCCGGGCCCTCGACCTCCAGTTCGACCAGGGGCTCCAGCACCTGCAGGCCGGCCTTGTGCACCGCGTCCAGGAAGGCCTTGCGGCCGGCGATGACGAAGGCGATCTCCTTGGAGTCCACGGGATGGGTCTTGCCATCCTGCACCACCACCCGAAGGTCCTGCAGCGGATAACCGGCGATGGCGCCCTCCTCCATGGCCTGGCGCACGCCCTTCTCCACCGCCGGCAGCAGCGACGACGGGATGGCCCCGCCACGGATGGAGTCGGCGAACTCGAACCCGGCCCCGCGGGGCAGCGGCTCGACGCTCAGGAACACCTCGCCGAACTGGCCGGCACCGCCGCTCTGCTTCTTGTGCCGGCAATGCCCCTCGGCCGGGGCACGGATGGTCTCGCGGTAGGCGATGGAGGGCGGCCGGGTGTCCACCTCGACCCGGTAGCGCTCGCCCAGGCGCGCCAGGGCCATGCGCAGGTGCAGCTCACCCTGGCCGCGCAGCACGGTCTCCCGGGTGGCGGCGTCCTGCTCCACCCGCAGGCCGGGATCCTCCTCGACCAGGCGGCTCAGGGCCTCCGTTAGCCGCTGCTCGTCGCCGTGGCGTCGCGCGCGGATCGCCAGGCCGAACACCGGGGCCGGCACGGCCACCGGACGCAGGTGGATGTGGTCCTCGTCGTGGGAGTCGTGCAGCACGGTGTCGAGACTCGCCTCCTCGACCTTGGCCAGGGCGCCGATCTCGCCGGGCCCGAGGCGCTCCACCTCGAGGTGTTCCCATCCCTGGAGGCGAAACAGCGGGCCGACCCGGAAGGGCTTGCGGGCCTCCCCGGCCAGCAGCCGGGTATCCCGGGAGACGGTGCCCTGGTGCATGCGGAACACCGCCAGCTTGCCGAGGAAGGGATCGTGCTCGACCTTGACCACGTGGGCCAGCACGTGGGCCTCGGGGTCCGGGCGGGCCTGGTAGGGGTGGGTGCCCGTCTCGTCCTGGCGCAGGAAGGGCGGCGGATTGCCCTCCAGTGGGCTGGGCATCAGCCGGGCGAAGATCTCCAGCAGCTCGGGGATCCCGGCCCCGGTGGCCGCCGAGGTGAAGCACACCGGCACCAGGTGGGCGTCGCGCAGTGCCGCCTCGAAGGGGGCATGGAGCTGCTCGGGGCTGAGTGCCTCGCCCTGCTCCAGGTAGAGCGCCATCAGCGCCTCGTCCACCTCCACCACCTGGTCGACCAGCTGCTCGTGGGCGGCCTCGACCGACGAGAAGTCCGCTGTCCCCTGGGGCGCAAAGAAGCAGTCCACTACCTGGCGGGCCCCATCCGCCGGCAGGTCGAGGGGCAGGCACTCGTTGCCGAAGGTGTCGCGGAGGTCGTCGAGCAGCGCCTCGAGCCGGGCCGCGGCGACATCGATGCGGTTGATGATGATCAGCCGACACAGGCCGCGCTCTCCGGCCCACTGCATCATCCGCCGCGCCGTGGCATCCACGCCGCCGTCGGCATCGATCACCACCGCCACCGTTTCCACGGCGGGCAGGATGGACAGGGCGGCGCCCTGGAAGTCCACGTAGCCGGGGGTGTCGATGAGGTTGATCCAGGCGTCTCCCCAGGCCAGCCCCATCACCGAGGCGGCGATGGAATGCTGCAGCGCCTGCTCCTGAAGGCCGGTATCGCTGACCGTCGAGCCCTTGTTCACGCTGCCGGCGGCGCCGATGGCCCCGGCCGCCGCCAGCAGGGCCTCGGCGAGGGTCGTCTTGCCCCCACCCGCCGCGCCGGTCAAGGCGATGTTGCGAATCTCCTCGGGAGAATGCCCGCTCATGATCCCTGCCCCCTCTATGGCCCCATCGCTCACCGTTACCCTTCCAAGTTAGCAGTCTGCCGCCCGGTGCACGTGGCGTGGCGTCGGCGCGCCATCGACCCAGACGCGGTACCGACTCGACCGGCTCCCCGGGCACGCCGGGCGCTGCCGATCGCCGATGGCGGCAGCCGGCCGGCGGAGGCCGACGCGGCCCCTGGGAATCAAGGCCCGGCGTCGGGCGACGCGCCGGCGCACCGCGTCCCGGAAGGCACCGGCCGATGGCCGGCGTCGCGGCGCAGCCACTGCACGACCCGCCACCGCTCGGCCTCGTCCAGCGGTGTCAGCGTCTCGACCTCGCCGTGCTTCAGCACCGCCTCGGGCACGCCGTCGCGGTACAGCAGGCGGTTGCCCGGCACCGCCGGCACGCGGCCTCCGGGGGTGAGGATGCCGATCAGGTTGAGCGGATCGGCGGCCGAGACGGCGATGCGGGTGTCGTCCGGCGCGCGCCCTCGCATGGCCTTCAGCGCCCCCACCGCCTCGGGAAGCGCGAACTGCTCGCCGGCGAACTGCGCCACGAAGCGACCGCCACGGATCTCGCCACGCGCCTCGAGGCGCCGATAGACGTAAAGCAGCTCGCGCCAGGGCGGCAACGCCGCCTCGCGCTCGAGCAGGCGATGGAAGACCACACCGTAGCGGCGCAGCAGCACCCGGGCGACGCGCTCGAGATGCGCCGGGTCGGTGGTGAAGCGCCGACCCGGGACCGGGGTCTCGCGGGCCACCGGCGGCAGCGCGGACCAGCGGCCCGCCGCGTCCACCCCCGGGGCCTGGCGACGGCGGCGCCGGCCGGCCGCGGTGCCGAACGACGGTCGCTTGTGGGCGGGCGCCATCAGCGCGCGCAGGCCGTTGAAGGTGTCCGAGGTCGCCAGCCCGCCGGCCACCAGCTCGCCCAGCGCCGCCTCCACCTGGGTGCGCAGCATGCCGGTGGCGTCCACCAGATCGGCGAAGAACATCGCCCCCCCGGAGTGCAGGGCATCGAGCACCCGCTGCGCCCCACCGGACGGCGCCGTCGCGTCAGGGTCCGCCGCGGTGGCGGCACGGCGCCAGGGAGCCAGGGCCCCGCGCTCCACCAGGGCGATGGGGGTGTTGCGCAGCGGTCCGGCGCGACGCCGACCACCGGCGCCCGCCGGTCGCGGCGCCGCCAGGCGCAGCCACACGAAGCGTCCGCTGGCGAGCAGCTGGTCGAGCAGGTGCGGTGCATAGCCCGCCACCCGGGCCGGCAGCACCTCCTGCTCCCAGGCCCCCGCCGCCACCGCGAAGCCCTCCAGACCGGCCACCGCCGCGGCCAGGGCCTCCGGTCCCTCCGGCCGCTCGCCCAGGCCATGCCAGTCGAGCAGGAAGCGCAGGTAGTCGCGCACGCTGACCGGCTCGATCTCGGCGCGCCGGCGCTCCAGGGCGTAGCGGTGCATCCGCGCCAGCAGGCGCCGCTCGCACCACTGGGGCGCGTCGGCGGCGTCGGTGAAGGCGCCCCGCAGCACGAACCCCTCGCCTTCCAGGCGCGCCAGCGCCGTCGCCGCCCGCGTCGGCGCAACGGCCAGCGGGGCGGCCAGTGCCCGTGCGGTGACCGGCCCGAGCGCCTCCAGCCGTGAGCGCAGCAGCTCGACCAGGGCCGCGTCGTCGTCCTCGGGGACCGGACCCAGCGCCGCGATGGGCGGCTCGGGGGACGCCGAGGGTTGCAGCCGCTGCAGCTCGGCCAGCCGCTCGGCGGCCACCCACAGCGTCTCGCCATCGGCCAGGGCGACCGCGGTGGCGCGCCTCGCCTCGGCCAGGTCCTGGAACCAGGGCCGCCACGCCTCGCCCTCGGTGGCGGTGAGGAAGCCGCACAGGACCAGGGCGTCGTGGAGCTCGTCGGCATCGCGCGGCGCCGGCCAGGCCTCCTCGCGGACCCGCTGCACGATCGCCGGTGCATAGCGGGCCGTCGCCGCGGCCTCCGCCGGATCCAGCCCGCCGCCGCTGCGCACGCTGAGGGTGCGTCGCTCCTCCTGGGCGCCGTCGTCGAGGAAGGCATAGGGCCGGGCGTTGACCACCTCCTCGGCCAGCGGCGAGGGTCGCGCCAGGTCACGGGCGTCGACGGCGATCTCGCCGCCTTCCAGGCGTGCCAGCAGGCGCTCGAGCCCGGCCAGGTCCATGGCCCCCTCCAGGCAGTCGGCGAGGGTCTGGGTGACCAGGGGATGATCGGGGATCTCGCGGGCGCCCGCGAGGTTCTCGGCGCAGGCCAGCTGATCGGGGAAGACCACCGAGAGCAGGTCCTCGGCGTCCTGGCGTTGCAGCTGGGGCGGGCGCCGCCGGCCGTTGCGGGTGCGGGGCACGGCCAGGGCGACGGCGGTGTTCCAGCGCCAGCGCAAGGCGAACATCGGCGCGTCGAGCAGCGCCTGGGTCAGCACCTCGCGCACCCGCGCGCGGCTCAGGTAGTGCCACACCTCGTCCAGGGGAAAGCTGTGGGTGGGGCCCAGCGACAGCACGATGCTGTCCTCCAGGGCCGCCGCCTGCAGCTCGACGTTGAACTTGCGGCAGAAACGCTTGCGCAGCGCCAGTCCCCAGGCGCGATTGAGCCGCGAGCCGTAGGGGGAATGCAGCACCAGGTGCATGTCGCCGGCCTCATCGAAGAAGCGCTCGAGCACCAGCCGGGCCTGGGTCGGCAACGCGCCCAGCGCCGCCCGAGCGGTGGCGAGATAGCCGGCGAGCTGCTCGGCGGCGGCGGGCGACAGCCCGCGGGCCTCGGCCAGCCAGGCCCGGGCCGCGTCTTCGCCGCCCTCGGCCAGGCGTGTGTCGACCTCGCCGCGCAGCCGCGACACTGCCGCGGAGAGCTCGTCGCTGCGCCCCGGCGCCTCGCCGAGCCAGAACGGGAGGCTGGGCGGCGCCCCCTTGGCGTCCTCGACGAACACCCGGCCGGTCGCCACCTTGAGGATGCGATAGCCCTGGTTGCCGAGCTGGAAGACGTCGCCGGGCATGCTCTCGAAGGCGAAGTCCTCGTTGACCGTGCCGACCTTGAGCCCCTCGGGCTGCAGCACCACGTCGTAGTCGAACTGGTCGGGGATGGCACCGCCGTTGGTCAGCGCCACCAGCCGCGCACCGCGCCGCGGGCGCAGCCGGGCGTTGACGCGGTCGCGGTGCAGGTAGGCGCCGCGCCGCCCGCGGCGAGTGGTGTAGCCGTCGGCGAGCATCTGCAGCACGGCGTCGAAGGCCGCCCGGGACAGGGCGCGATACGGCCAGGCGCGGCACACTCGGGCGTACAGCGCCGCCTCCTCGCACTCGCCGGCGGCGGCGACCTCCGCCACCAGTTGCTGGGCCAGCACGTCCAGCGGCCCGGCGGGGATCCGCAGCCGGTCCAGCTCCCCCCGGGCCACGGCGTCGAGCAGCGCCGTGCACTCCAGGAGATCGTCACGGGTCAGCGGAAACAGCCGTCCCCGGGGCAGGCGGCCGACGCCATGACCGGAGCGGCCCACCCGCTGCAGCAGGGCCGCGATGGAGCGTGGCGAGCCGAGCTGGCAGACCAGGTCCACCTCGCCGATGTCGATGCCCAGCTCCAGGGAGGCGGTGGCCACCAGCACCCGCAGTTCCCCGCGCTTGAGGCGCTGCTCGGCCGCCAGGCGGTGCTCGCGGGCCAGGCTGCCATGGTGGGAGGTCACCGCCGCCGCCCCCAGCCGCTCCGCCAGGTGGCGGGCCACGCGCTCGCAGACCCGCCGGGTGTTGGCGAACACCAGGGTGGTGCGCTGCGCCTCGGCCAGCGCCGCCAGGCGGTCGTAGACCTCCTCCCAGGCCTCGTTCGCCATCACCGCGGCGAGCGGCGCGCCGGGCACCTCGAGACCTAAGTCACGCTCGCGGGCGTGGCCGGTGTCGACGATGCGACAGGCCTCGCCGCCGGCGAGGAAGTCGGCGACGGCCGCCACCGGCCGTTGCGTCGCCGAGAGACCGATGCGCTGCGGCGGTCGCGGCGTCAGGCCGGCCAGGCGTTCCAGCGACAGCGTCAGGTGCGAGCCCCGCTTGCCGGCGGCGACGGCATGGATCTCGTCGACGATCACCGTGGCGACGCTGCGCAGCATGCGCCGGCCCGAGTCCGAGGTGAGCAGCAGATACAGCGATTCGGGAGTGGTGACCACGATATGCGGCGGACGCCGGCGCATCCGCTCGCGTTCACCGGGCGGGGTGTCGCCGGTGCGCACCCAGGCGCGGATCGCCGGGGCGGGCAGGCCGGCGGCCTCGAGCCGCTCGGTGATGCCGGCCAGCGGCCGCTGCAGGTTGCGCTGGATATCGTTGGACAGCGCGCGCAGCGGCGAGACGTAGAGCACCGCCGGCTCGTCGGCGAGGCCCTCCGCCAGCCCCCGGCGCACCAGGGCATCGATGGCCGCCAGGAAGGCCGCCAGGGTCTTGCCCGAGCCGGTGGGCGCGGCGATCAGCACGTGCTCGCCGGCGCCGATCGCCGGCCAGGCGCGCGCCTGGACCTCGGTGGGGGTTCCGAGCTCGCCCCGGAACCAGGCCGTCACGGCGGGGTGAAAGGCATCGAGCGGCATGACCTCGAACTACCCGGTTATCGGTGAGCGACCGGCGGACCGCCGGCGATGCCCTTCGGCATGCCGGTCACGCGGACCACCGGCGGACGTCTCCCGCCAGCATAGGTCGCGCACGGCATTCTCACCATGGCGCGGCGAGACGACTCCCCTCAGCGCGGCGTCAACCAGCGCCCGGCGATGGCGAAGGCCGCCACGTAGCACAGGGTGCCGGCGGCCAGGGTCGTGGACTGGCCGAACTGCACCGAGACCAGCGAGGCCAGCGAGGCCCCGAGTACCGAGGCGAAGCCGTTGATGCCCCAGGCCCAGGGGATCCAGCGGCGCTGGTCGGCGAGTTGGCGCAGCGCCCAGGGGAAGGGACGCCCCATGGCCCAGGCCAGTGGCAGCAGCAGTGCGACCAGGGCCAGCAGCCGCAGCGGCAGCGCGGGCTCGCTGAGCAACCGGACGGCGGCGAAGGGCACCAGGGCCAGGGCCAGGCCGGCGGCGACGGCGAGATAGACCGCCCGCCGGTTGGCCCGGGTCGCCCGTTCGGGGGCCATGGCACTGCCCAGGCCCGAGCCGACCAGGAAGGTGGCGAAGACCAGGGCGGCGGCGAGCACCGGCTCGCCCAGGTAGAGGATCAGGCGCTGGAAGATCACCAGCTCCACCAGGATGTAGCCGAAGCCCAGCGCGGCGAAGTAGCCGGCCACCGAGAGCCGGCCGAAGGGCGGGCGGATCGGCGGCAGCCGTCCCAGCGGCACCAGGATCAGCAGGAAGGCCAGCAGGCTCGCCGCCAGGGTGGCGACCAGCGACAGGATCAGCGTCCAGTCGAGGTAGCTCCACCCTCGCCCGCCCAGTTCCCGTACCAGGCCCGGCGCCTGGGACCAGGCCAGCGACCGCCACGGATAGGGCCGGTCGAGGTCGGCCGGGGCGGTGTGAAAGCGCCGGGCCTCGGCCGGCGGCGGGCGGCCGGCGAAGACGGCCCGGGCGATGTCATGGAAGAGCGGGGTGTCCAGGCGGTGGTAGCGGTTGGCCGACTCCCGGGCCTGGCCGGGCACCCAGGCGGTGTCGAAGCGCCAGCGCTCGGCGAAGGCGCTCACCCCCGTCAGGTCGGCCTCCCCCAGCGTGCTCGGCGAGGCGAGCACCAGCAGCGCCTGCAGGCCGCGCAGCACGGCCACACGCTCGCCCGGGGCCGGCCCGTGCTGTCGGGCCAGGGCCTCCGCCAGGCCGGCCATCAGGCGCGGATAGTGGCGCGGCGGGTAGTCCAGGGGCAGCGGGATGGCCAGCAGGCCGTTGTCCGACAGCGCCGCGAGGGCCAGTGACAGCCCCTCGACCGTCAGCGCATAGTCCTCGCTGGCGGCGTCGCCGCCCGCCCAGGCGCGGTCGAGGGCGATCACGGCGAAGGTGCCCGGTTCGGCGGTGGCCAGGTGCCGCCAGGCGCCCTCCTCCACCAGCGTCATGCCGGCCTCGGGGGCGCCTCGGGCCCGGGCGATATCGAGCAGCCGGCCGTCCGACTCCACCCAGGTCACCGGCCGCCCCTGGGCGGCCAGGGGCGACTGCCAGGCGCTGCTGCCCAGCACCAGCACCGGGCCCTCGGGACGCAGCCGCAGCGGCAGTGCCACGAGCGAGGCCGCCAGGTGCTCGGCGGGCGCCGGCCAGGTTCGTGGCAGCGGCACCACCCGGTCGCTGCCGATCACCGCGACGTCCTGTGCCGGCACGCCCCGGGGCCAGCGAAGACTGAGCCCCGGGGCGAAGCGCAGGCTCTCGGCCCGCAGCACCGTCAGCCGGCCGGCCAGTCCGGGCTCGACCGCCAGGGTCTCGACGCCGGGCAGCTCGCGCAGCCGCGACAGGGCCTTGAAGTCGGACATCGCCGGAGCGGGCGGCTGGAGCACGGCGGCCAGTGACACCCCCAGCCCCACCAGGCCGGCCAGCACCCCGGCCCGCCGGCGACGCCGGACGGCCCAGAGGCCGGTCAGGGCGAACAACAGGGCGGCGACCACCGCCAGGCCCACCTCTACCGGCGCCACCGCCAGCAGGCCCGCGGCCCCCAGGCTGCCCAGGCCGCCGCCGAGCAGGTCGGCCGCGTAGAGGCGCCGAGTGTGTCGGGGCCAGCGCAGGAAGACCTGGCCGATGGCCAGGCCGGCCCCGAAGAAGGGCAGGAAGGCGACGAAGTCGACCAGCAGCAGCCGGGCCAGCTCGGCGGGGTGCCAGCCGGCCACCAGCGGGCGCAAGGCGATCCGGGACTGCAGGCCGAGCAGCAGCAGGTAGCCGAATCCGGTGACCAACAGGCCGGCGAGGAACCAGCCGTCCCCGCGGCTGGCGCGATGGCGCCCGGCCAGCGCCAGGGTGGTGCCGGCCGCCCCCAGGCCCAGCAGGGCCAGGGAGACCGCCAGGCCGGCGAAGTGGTGCCAATGACTGAAGGCGAACAGCCTCAGCAACAGCACCTCCAGCGCCAGCAGGGCGGCCGACACCCCCGCCAGGGCCGCCAGGTCGAGTCGTGTCGGCGCCGCCCTCATCGCCACTCAATGACCGCCGGTGAGCGGCACGAACCGCACCGAGGCCAGGTTGCGGGTGCCGATCTCGCCGGCGGCATCCTTCTCCAGCAGCAGCAGGTTCTGCACCCAGAGCATCTGGCCCACGGGGATCACCATGCGACCGCCGGGGCGCAACTGGGCCACCAGCGGCGGCGGCACATGCCGCGCGGCGGCGGTGACGATGATGGCGTCGAAGGGCGCCCGGGACGGATCGCCGTAGTAGCCATCCCCCTGAAGCACGGTGATGTTGCTGTAGCCCAGCGCCGCCAGGCGCTCGGCGGCCTGGGTCGCCAGCGCGGGGATGATCTCGAGGGTCACGACCTCGCGGACGATCTCGGCGAGGACGGCCGCCTGGTAACCGGAGCCGGTGCCCACCTCCAGGACACGATCGTCGGGCTCCAGCCCCAAGCGGGCGGTCATCAGGGCCACGATGTAGGGCTGGGAGATGGTCTGGCCATGGCCGATGGGGTGTGGTTCGTCGCGATAGGCCCGCCGCGGCGGCACCTCCGGCGCGAAGCGGTGGCGCGGCACCCGGCGCATGGCGGCGAGCACCGCGGGGTCGTCCAGCCCACGGCCGGCGATATGGTCCTGCACCATCGCCTCGCGCGGCTCGATGAAGAGATCGGGGACGAAGGCCGGGCGCCTCACCGCCCCCTCCGCCGGCGTGGCCTCGAGCAGGACCTCGGCCTCCTGGCCGACGGTCGGGGAGGTTAGCAGGCAAAGGGACAGCGCCGCGAGCCGCACGGCGCCGCCGAGGCATCGGGGCATCATCGCCGTTCCCCTCGCCATCCCGTTGCGTCATGCTTCGGGATGGCGGGCTTCGGAGTCGTGCCCCCAGCATAGTCCAGACGTGATGGGGGACGCCCGGCGGGTGCCGGCGATATCGCCTGGAGAGGCGTCACCACAAGATGGAGGGGAGGCCGTGGCCTCCCCTCTCGCTTCGCCCATGGCGTGAGGGCGTCAGGCGGCGTGACCGCCGTGGTGCTTCATGTCGACGAGGCTCCAGATGGCGTCGCCCCCCACCAGCACGCCCATGATCAGGCTGTTCCACAGCGCCAGGGGCGCATCGGCGAAGCCCAGCGCGAAGGGCGCGACGATCAGGGCCGCCCCGAGCACCACGCTGACCCATTCTTCCCACTCCCGGGGTTTCATGATCTCGGCGACGGCGAACCCGGCCACGATCAGGCCCAGGATGACCGCGCTCCACATGGCCATGCCCTCGGCGACCGCGGTGAAGCCGAGCACGAAGGGCGATACCACCAACCAGACGCCGAACAGCAGCATCAGCCATTCACGCCAGTGGGACTTCAGTTCCAGCGTATTCATGTCTCACCTCTCCACCGGGGATCCGGTCGACTGGGATGTCCGGGCAACCGTATGGCTGCCTCATCTATAAGTTTATAGACGACTTTCGGATCTTTTCCACAGGATGCAAACAGCCACCACAGGCCCTACGGACGATGCCGGATTCGACACCCTGTTGGGACGTCGATGACCGGCACAGCCGACGGGAAGACGCCGCCGGCATGCGGGATTGCCGATACTGGCAAACAGGCGGTCAACAAGTATCGTTGAGCCGGCACGCCCGCACGGATGCCCCGGCGGCTTTCCCATCCCGCCGCGAACGCCCAGAATATAAGCAAGTGTTTCTTCAACGATCACGGATGGCCGCAAGAGGAGCCGCCCAGCCATGGACGAGGTCACCCAGGAGTTCATCGTCGGCAACGAGATGGCCATCCGGCTGGCCGTGGCCCTGTTGCTGGGCGCGCTGATCGGCATCGAGCGAGGCTGGGTGGCCCGGGAGCAGAAGTCGGGCGAACGCATCGCCGGGGTGCGAACCCATGCACTGGTGGGCCTGCTCGGCGGTATCGCCGCGCTGCTCGCCGACGCCGTGACCGAATGGGCCTTCCCCCTGCTGTTCCTCGCCGTGGCCGGCTCCGCCCTGGCGGCCTACCGAGCCCGCATGCCCCTGAGCCAGGACTACAGCATCACCGGCCTGGTGGGGTTGCTGCTGACCTTCTGTTTCGGCGCCATCGCGGTGGCCGTGGACCTGGCCCTGGCCACCACCTGCGCCGTGATCACCGCGGTCATCCTCGACAACAAGCGCGAGATCCACGGCCTGCTGAACCAGTTGCAGGCCCATGAGATGGACGCCGGCCTCAAGCTGCTGCTGATCTCGGTGGTCATGCTGCCGCTGCTGCCCGACCGCGCCATGGGGCCCGGAGCCGCCCTCAACCCGTACGAGATCTGGTGGATGGTAGTGCTGGTCGCGGCCATCTCCTTCGTCGGCTACTTCGCCATCCGTCTCGGCGGGCCGGAAAGGGGCATCCTCTTCACCAGCCTGTTCGCCGGGCTGAGCTCCTCCACCGCCCTGACCCTGCACTTCGCCCGGCTGTCGCGGCAACACCAGGAGTTCTCGCCACTGCTGGCGGCCGGCATCCTGATCGCCTGCGGCACCATGTTCCCGCGCATCCTGCTCTACTGCCTGGTGATCAACCCGGCCCTGCTCGCACCGCTGGCGCTGCCGGTGACGGCGATGGCCATGCTGCTCTATGTGGCCGCGCTGCTCATCTGGCGCTCGCACCGCCAGGCGGCCAAGGTCGACCGGCCGGAACTGAACCAGAATCCCCTGGAACTGCGCATCGCCCTGCTGTTCGGTGTGCTGCTGGCGGTGATCATGCTGCTCGGCCATTGGCTCCAGGACTGGCTGGGCGATGCCGGGGTCTACCTCCTGGCCGCCACCTCCGGCATGGCCGATGTCGGTGCCGTGACCCTGTCGCTGGCCCGACTGTCCCACGGCACCATCGCCCCGGACACGGTCGTCCTCGGCATCGTCATCGCCGCGGCGGTCAACAATGTCATCAAGGCCGGCATGGCCGCCACCGTCGGCAGCCGGGGGCTGGGGCGACGGGTCGCCGTGCCCATGGCCGGCTCGCTGCTGGTCGGGCTGGGCCTGGCCTGGGGGTTGTGAGGCCTCGTCGGGTGGCTAGGTGTGATCTCTCGGTAGGTTGTTCATCCGGAACCTACCCGGACAATTAGAGGTGCGACCATGTCAGGCATCGCGCGCCAGCAGGCGCGTCACCAGCGCCGCCAGGCCGTCCTCGCACTCCGCCCCCGGCGCCCGTGCCTCGTCGCCGGGCCGATACTTGCCGGAGCGCACCAGGCAGGCCCGCAGGCCGACCTCCCGGGCGGCGGCGACATCGCAGTCGACATCGTCGCCGACCATCATGGCCTCCTCCGGCGCCACGCCCGCGTCGGCCAGCACGGCTCGGAAGAACCCCCCGGCGGGCTTGCCGAGCACCGTGGCCCGGGTGTCGGCCGCATACTCCAGGGCACGCACGAAGGGGCCCACGTCCAGGTGCAGGCTGCCCTGCTGGCGGAAGTAGCGATTGGTGCCCACGGTGAGCAGCGGTGCCCCGCGCTGCAGGCACTGGAAGGCCTCGTCCAGGTGCCGATAGTCCAGGCGTGACTCGGCGTCGCCGAGCACCACCGCATCCGGGTCATCGCCGGCGAGGTCCGCGAACTCCGGCTCGAGCCCCTCGTGGATCAGCAGGTAGGGGCGCAGTCCATGCCGCACCAGGTAGTGGCGAACCGCGGCCGGGGCGGTGAAGACCTGCTCGCGGTCCACGTCGAAGCCCATCCCGCGAAGGTCGGCATGCACCGTGTCCCCGGTCTTGCGCGAGGTGTTGGTGACGAAACGCAGCACCAGCCCCGCCGCCTGCAGGCGGGCCACCGCCGCCACGGCACCGGGCAACGCTACGCCGTCCTCATGGAGCACACCGCTGATATCGAGCAATACCGCCTTGAGCATGCCGCACCTCCTCGGTCGGGGTCATTCGCGTGGATCCGTGGCGGCCGTCGCCTCGGCCACGACCCGGTTGCGACCGCGATGCTTGCCACGATACAGGGCCGCATCGGCACGCTGGATGGCCTCCTCGCCGGATGCATCGCTGGCGAGCATTACCGCCACCCCGCCGGTGATCGAGACGTGGAAGCGCTCGTGCCGGGCCGAGGCGAAGAACAGGGCCGCCACCTGCCGGCGGATGTCCTCGGCCAGACGCAGCCCGCCCGCCAGCGACGTCTCGGGTAGCAGGATAGCGAATTCCTCGCCGCCCAGCCGGCAGGGCACGTCCATGCGCCGCAGCCGCTCGCTGAGCCGCCGGGTATCGTCCAGGGCCTGCTCGAGGCGCGCCTCGGTGGCCTTGTGGTCGGAGATGTCGATATGGATCCCGCCCGCCCATTCGGGCTCCCCTTCCGGGGTACGGGTGACCACCCGGCCATAGTCGCGGACCCAGAGCCAGTGGCCGTCACGGTGCCGTATCCGGGCATCGCAGGCGTAGAAGGCCGCCTGGCCGCTGAAGTGGGCCTGAAGGGCCGCCTCGCAACGCGCCAGGTCGTCCGGATGGACCAGGCTCAACCAGGTGTCGATGGACACCGGCTCGAGTTCCTCGAGCCGGTAGCCGATCATCTCGGCCCAGAGCGCGTTGAAGCACGTCTCGCCGGTCTGGACGTTCCATTGCCAGGTGCCGGCCCGGGCCCCCTCGATGAGGGTCTCGAGCCAGAAGAGCCGCTCCTCGAGCCGGAGACAGTGACGACGCAGGACCTCGGCGGACATCTCGTCCAGGGAGCCAGGCGGTCGCGACGCGAAAGGGGGAGACGTCATGGTGGCACCGGGTCAGGCGATGAGAGCATGCTCGCCATGATATCCCGCCCGTCCCCGTGCCGTAATGATCGCCGTCAACCGCCCATGCCCCGCGCCCCCGGGCAGCGTCCGGCGTCCCCCCGACAGGCCCGGCGCCCCTGAGACCGACGGCTCGGCGGCGTTTCGGCCCCCTGTCGAAGCGCCGCCGCCCCACGACGCGAGAGGCACCTCGAGACAACGCCGGCCGACCAGGCATCACGGCGGCGCTGCGGGTGACGCCTCTTCCCCCTCGACCAGCGACAGCCACTCTTCCGCCAGCCAGCGCCCGGCTCGGAGGATCTCGTCGTCGCGGGCGCCGGCATAGCCCAGCACCAGCCCCGGACGCCCCGGCGCCTCCAGGTAGTAGCCCGATAGCGGCGACAGGGTGACGCCGTTGGCCGCGCCGCGGGCGACCAGGGTCGCCTCGAGGGCGAGGTCGTCGAGCCAGGCCACCAGGTGCATGCCGGCCTGCCCCTCCGACAGCACGAGCCCCCTCGCCACGGCCGGCGCCAGCGCCCGACGCAGCAGCGCCTGACGCGCCCGATAACAGTCGCGCATGCGGCGCACATGCCGCGAGAAGTGCCCGGCGGCGATGAACTCCCCCAACGCCGCCTGCACCGTATATTGCCCCTCGCGATGCAGGCGGGCATTGGCGCGCCGGAAGGGCTCCACCAGGGCCTCGGGCAACACCAGGTAGCCGAGCCGCAGCCCCGGATAGAGCACCTTGCTGAGGGTGCCGACATAGATCACCCGAGCCGACTCGGTGAGCCCCTGGAGGGCGGCGATGGGGCGCTGGCCATAGCGGAATTCGCTGTCGTAGTCGTCCTCCACGATCCAGGCGCCGTGCGTCTCGGCCGCCTCGAGCAGCGCCAGGCGCCGCGAAAGGCTCATGGTCACACCGCTGGGATACTGATGGGAGGGCGTCACGTAGATCAGGCGCGGGCCGCCATGGCCGGGGGACACGCGTCCGGGATCCAGGCCCTCGCCATCCACCGGGACCGGCACCATCCGGAGGCCGGAGGCATCGAAGCAGGCCTGGGCGCCGCCGTAGCCGGGCTCCTCCATCCACACCACGTCGCCCGGGTCGCCCAGCATCCGCGCGATCAGCTCGAAGCCCTGCTGGGCCCCCTGCACCACCAGCACCTGCTCCGGGCGACAGCGCACCGAGCGCGACAGCCGCAGGTAGTCGCACAGCACCTCGCGCAGCGCCGTCACGCCGCCCTGGGTGCGATAGTCCAGCCACGCCTCGGGGGCGCGCCGCTGGTGACGCTCGAGCAGTCGCTGCCAGAGCTCGCGGGGAAAACGGTCGAGGGCCGGCACCCCCGGCGGGAAGGCGCCATGATGGCCGCCCGACGGGGCACAGAACCTCAGCAGGCGCTCGCCGCGCGGCGACAGCGCCGCCGTCGGCGGGGCATCGCCCGGCGCCTCCCCCGACGGCGTCTCGGCGCGGCCGAACGGCAGGTCGGCGACGAAGGTGCCGGCGCCGGGGCGGGTCTCCAGGAAGCCCTCGGCGACCAGCTGATCGATGGCGTCCAGCACGCTGTTGCGCCCTACCCCCAGATCCCGGGCCAGGCGGCGCGACGACGGCAGCCGGCAGCCGCTGGCCAGGCGCCCCGACTGGACCCAGGCCCGCAGCGCCCGATACAGGCGACGCGCCAGCGGCAGCGAAGAGGCTTGAGTCAGTTCGATACCCAGGGCCTCGCCGACCCAGTCGGCATGCACGGCGACAACCGGTTCCATGATTTTCCCCATAACTGGTCCTTACCAGGGAACCACTATGCCGACAGACTCTGACGGTGTCACCGCTGCCCACACGGAGGAGATCACCATGCCCATCCGCCACGCCCGGCTCGCCGATGTCGAGGCCCTTGGCGAGCTACTCGATGCCTATCGGGTCTTCTACGGCCGGGCCAGCGACCCGGACGCCGCCCGCCACTTCCTCGCCAGGCGACTGGGGCTGGGCGACGCCCGCCTGCTGGTGCACGACGACGAGGGAGCCCTGCAGGGCTTCGTCCAGCTCTACCCGCTGTTCAGCACCGTGCGTCTGGCGCCGCTATGGCAACTCAACGACCTCTTCGTGGCGCCCCATGCCCGTCGCCGGGGCGTCGGCCGCGCCCTGTTGCAGGCCGTCCGCGACCTGGCCCTGGCCGAAGGCGTCCGGCACCTGAAGCTGTCCACCGGCATCGACAACCGGACCGCCCAATCCCTCTACGAATCGCAAGGCTGGCAGCGCGATCGAGCGTTCCATCACTACGCCCTGAGCCTCGACTGACGGAGCCCCCATGTACCGACCCCGTGATACCCGCATGTCCCTGGCGAAGGCCCAGGCGCTGATCGATGCCCATGGCTTCGCGATGCTCGTGGACGGCAATCTGCAGGCTAGCCACCTGCCCCTGGTGCTGGAGCGCGACGAAGGCGAACTGGGCACCCTCTACGGCCATTTCGCCCGCGCCAACCCCCATTGGCGCGAGCTGGAGGGCCGGCGGGTGCTGGCCGTCTTCCAGGGCCCGCATGCCTACATTTCCCCCCGCTGGTACGCCGCCAGGCCGGCGGTACCGACCTGGAACTACGCGGCCGTGCACGCCGGCGGCACCTTCGAGCGACTCGACGATGACGCCACCCAGGCGGCCTTCGATACCCTGGTGGCCAAGTACGAGCCCGATCTGCTCGACGACGCGGAGGTCCTGAGCGATGCCTATCGTCGACGGCTGCTCGCGGGAGTCGTCGGCTTCCGGATCCGCCTGGACGCTCTCCAGGGCAAGGCCAAGCTGGGATGGAACCGCTCGCGGGAGGACCAGGCCGGCGTCCTGGCCGGGCTGGGCGACAGCGCCGATCCACTGGCCCGGCAACTGGGGGCCTATACCGCGGCCTATGGCAGGGAGGGCGACGAGCATGACCGCTAGGCACGTTGAGGCGAGGAACGCCGCGCTGAGCGCACTCGGCCCCCATGGCCAGCCCATCGGCGAGACGGTGCCCGACTGGGAGGGAGCGACGCCGCTCCCGGACGCGACCCTGACCGGGCGCCGGGTCCGCGTCGAGCCCCTGGATGCCGGGCGCCACGGCGACGCCCTCCACGCCGCCCTGGGCGAGCCGGGGGAGACGCCCGGTGATGCCCCGGAGGCGCGCTGGACCTACCTCGGCGGTCTCCCCTATGCGGACAGGGACGGGTTCGATACCTGGCTGGCCACCCGGGCCGATAGCCGCGACCCGCGGTTCCATGCCATCGTCGAGCCGGCCAGCAACCAGGCAGCGGGGCTGGCCGCCTACCTGAACATCGTGCCCGAGCACGGCAGCATCGAGGTGGGGCACCTGCATTTCTCGCCGCGCCTGCGGCGCACCCCGGCCGCCACGGAGGCCATGGCGCTGATGATGCATCACGCCTTCGCCCTGGGTTATCGCCGCTATGAATGGAAGTGCGATGCCCTCAACGCCCCGTCGCGGCGGGCCGCCACGCGGCTGGGCTTTCGCTTCGAGGGCGTCTTCCGCCAGCACCGGGTGGTGGCCGGGCGCAATCGCGACACCGCCTGGTTCTCGATCCTCGACGGCGAATGGCCGGCCCTGGAGGCGATCCTCCGGCGCTGGCTGTCACCGGACAACTTCGATGCCAAGGGGCGGCAACGCCTCTCGCTGTCGGCCCTGACGGCGCGATCATCCGCCACCGGCTGACGCCGCCTCCTCGTCGAGGTACCGGCTCAGGCTTCCGACACCGGCGCGGACAACGCCGCCTCGGCCTCACCGTCGCACTCGAGCCCCAGGAAACCGCCGGACTGGCGGCGCCACAGCGCCGCATAGAGGCCATCCCGGGCGAGCAGCTCATCGTGCCGGCCGGTCTCGACGATGCGTCCCGCATCGATCACCACCAGCCGATCGAGCATGGCGATGGTCGACAGCCGGTGGGCGATGGCGATCACCGTCTTGCCCGCCATCAGGGCGTAGAGCTGCTCCTGGATGGCCGCCTCCACCTCGGAGTCCAGCGCCGAGGTGGCCTCGTCGAGTACCAGGATCGGCGCGTTCTTGAGCAGTACCCGAGCGATGGCGATGCGCTGGCGCTGGCCGCCCGAGAGCTTCACCCCCCGCTCGCCGACATGGGCGTCCAGGCCACGCCGCCCCTGGGAGTCGACCAGGTCCTCGATGAAGGCATCGGCGTGGGCCTGGCGCACCGCCCGGCGGATATCCGCCTCGCTGGCCGCGGGGCTGCCGTAGCGGAGGTTGTCGCGCACCGAGCGGTGCAGCAGCGAGGTGTCCTGGGTGACCATGCCGATGCGCCGCCTCAGCGACTCCTGGGTGACGCCGGCGATGTCCTGGCCGTCGATCAGGATGCGCCCGCCCTGGAGGTCGTAGAAGCGCAGCAGCAGGTTGGCCAGCGTCGACTTGCCGGCCCCCGAGCGACCGATCAGGCCGACCCTCTCGCCCGGGGCGATGGTCAGGTCGAGCCCGTCGAAGACCGGGCGGGCCTCCCCCATCGCTCGCCCGTAGCCGAAGCGCAGCCCCTCGAAGCGGATCTCGCCCCGCGGCACCGCGAGCGTCCCGGCATCCGGGGCATCCAGCACCGCCGGAGGGCGGGCGATGGTGTTGATGCCGTCCTGCACGGTGCCGATGTTCTCGAACAGCCCGGCCACCTCCCAGAGGATCCAGTTGGACATGAAGCGGATGCGCATCACCAGCGCGATGGCCACCGCGATCGCGCCCAGGGACACCGCCTCCAGGTACCAGGCCCCGATGGCCGTGGCGGCGACACCGGCCAGCAGCAGCGAATTGAGCA
This sequence comes from Halomonas sp. M4R1S46, assembly GCF_025725685.1. NCBI lineage: Bacteria > Pseudomonadati > Pseudomonadota > Gammaproteobacteria > Oceanospirillales > Halomonadaceae > Halomonas > Halomonas sp. M4R1S46. The sequence continues at coordinate 661,045 of NZ_CP107008.1, read as the reverse complement.
GCGTCAGGGAGAACGTCAGCTGGGTGGCCAGGCGCATCTGACGATGCACCGTGACCATGAAACGCTCCATGGCGTCGCGGGCATAGTCCTGCTCCCGCCGGGTATCGGCGAACAGCTTGATGGTCTGGATGTTGCTGTAGCTGTCGACGATCCGTCCGGTCATGCGCGCCCGGGCATCGGCCTGGTCCATGGAGACCCGCCGCAGCCGCGGCACGAACCCCCACATGATCGCCACATAGCCGGCGAGCCAGGCGCCGAGCGGGGCCATCAGCCAGGGCTCGGCCTGGCCCATCAGCAGCATGGCGCCGGCGAAGTAGACCAGCACGTAGACCATCAGGTCCATCAGCTTCATCACCGTCTCGCGGATCGCCAGGGCCGTCTGCATGACCTTCTGGGAGACGCGCCCGGCGAACTCGTCCTGGTAGAAGGCCAGGCTCTGGCGCAGCATGTGTCGATGCGCCAGCCAGCGGCCGAGCATCGGGTAGTTGCCGAAGATGCTCTGGTGGGTCAACAGCGACTGGAGCAGGGTCAGCAGCGGCAGGCCGATCACCACCAGTGCCGCCATGCCCGCCAGGCGCCAGCCGTACTCGGCGAAGAAGTCCTCGCGCTCGGCATCGGCCAGCCAGTCGACCAGCTCGCCCATGTAGCCGAAGAACAGCACCTCGGCGGCCGACACCAGGGCGGTGACCAGCGACATGGCGATCAGCAGCGGCAGCACCGGGCGGGAGAAGTGCAGGATGAACGGCAGCAGGCCACGCGGCGGAACCTGCGGTTCTCCCCCCGGGTAGGGATTCACGAGGGTCTCGAAGAAGCGGAACATGCGCGCCTCGGCGTTGGGGCGGGGTCCCTGCAATGCGACCCCGACCGGCTCACTCGCTCGGGTAGGGACGGCTCCAGAGCTTGGCCGGCTCGTGGCGGTTGAGGACCTCCTCGACCTCCCGCCGCCCCGAGTCGCCGATGATCACCTTGAGCTCCCGGGCCTGCTCGTCGAGGAACAGCGACTCCCGGGGGAACCCGTCGGAGACCAGCTCGTCGAAGGCGTTCCGGGCCTTGAGTTCGCTGTCGTAGGCCGCCGTGACGGTCTGCGTCATGACATCCTCCTCCTGCTCGGCTGGATGGCGCCCCGGCCGGTGGCGGCGGGGCCCTATCAGCATGGCTCCTCCCCCGGCGCACCGCCAACCACTCGGATCGGCGACGCGCCGGGTCAGGGTAGCTCGTGGAGCCGCCAGTCGTTGTCGGTGAGCGGCTCGCCCCCCGCGGGCGTGACCCGCACGGTGTCGCTCAGGCCGATGCCCCACTGCCCCGGCAGGCGCAGGCAGAGCGGCAGGTGGAAGACCATGTCGGCCTCGAACTCGCGGGCCTGGCCGCGGGCGATGAAGCCGGTGCCCTCGACCCAGCTGGGCGGGAACTGGGCGCCCACCGCATAGCCGAACACCCCCGAGAAGAACACCCGGTCGGCATGCGGCGCCAGCACCGCCTCGGCGGCCCGCGCCGCATCGTCGAAGCTCCGCTCCGGTCGCATCGCCGCGATCAGCGCCTCGAACATCCCCCGGCAGACATCGCGGAGCTCATGCATCCCGGGGCTGCCCCGCCCGGCCACGGCGGTGCGCATCATCGGCGCCGTGTAGCGCTGGAAGGCCGCGCCGAACTCCAGGAACACCGGCTCGTCCCGGGCGATCACCCGCCGCTTGTGATTGACGTGGATGGTGCCGCTGCGCGCCCCGGTGGTGACGATGGGCTGCAGGCTCATGAACTCGCTGCCCGCCGCCAGCATCGCCCGGGCGCCCTCCGCGGCCACCTCGTTGTCGGTCACCCCCGGGGCGATGGTCGCCATGGCCGCGCGCAGGCCCGTCGAGGTGATGCGCGCGCTCTCGCGCAGGCAGTCGAGCTCGAGCTCGCTCTTGACGATACGCAGCCGGTCGAGCAGCTCGCCCCCCTCGTGACGGAAGCGCTCGGCGCCCAGCCGCGCCTGGAGGGGCAGGATCACCCCGTGACGCAGCCCGGCGCCCATGGCGTCGATGCCGATGGTGTGGAACGGCGCCAGCACCTCGGCCAGCGGCTCGACGACCTCCTCGACCCCCTCCCAGCGGTAGCCGAGGATCTCGTCGACCCGGGCGGTGACCACCGCCGGCCCGGTCTCGATGGACGCCACCTGCAGCACCAGACGCTCGACCGAGACCACCAGGCAGGCATGCACCGACACCTCGAAGGTGTGGTAGCCGGTGAGATAGTGGATATCGGCCGGGTCGGTGAGCAGCAGGGCCTCGAGGCCGGCCTCACGCATGGCGCTACGCAGCCGCGTGCAGCGGGCGTCGAGCTCGGCCTCGGGAAAGGGCAGCTCGCTGCCGCCGAGGGCGTCGGCGAGAACGTGGCGATAGCGGTGGTGATCCATGGGGGCTCCAGGCGCAGGGGACCTCCCGCCAGTGTAGCCGGGACGGGCCAGGCGACCGGGCAAATAAGGCTGTTACCGCACCGCCCGGTTTCGTAGAATCCTGGCACGAGACCAGACGCAACAGGACACATGCAATGGGCAGGGCCTTCCAGAACCGCAAGGAATCCATGGCCAAGACGGCCGCCGCCAAGACCAAGGTCTACAGCAAGTACGGCCGCGAGATCTACGTCTGCGCCAAGCAGGGCGGCGTGGACCCCAACGGCAACCTGGCCCTGCGTGGGCTGATCGACCGCGCCAAGAAGGACCAGGTGCCGTCCCACGTGATCGACAAGGCCCTGGACAAGGCCAGCGGCGTGGGCGGCGAGGACTACTCCCCGGCCCGCTACGAGGGTTTCGGCCCGGGCAACTGCATGGTCATCGTCGAGTGCCTGACCGACAACCCCAACCGCACCTTCGGCGACGTGCGCGCCTGCTTCAACAAGGCCAAGAGCAAGCTCGGTACCCCGGGCAGCGTCAGCCACATGTTCGACCACTGCGCCATCCTGGCCTTTGCCGGCGAGGACGAGGAGGCCACCCTCGAGGCACTGATGGAGGCCGACGTCGACGTGACCGATATCGAGAACGAGGACGGCCGGATCACCGTCTTCGCGCCGCATACCGAATACGCCAAGGCCAAGCAGGCGCTGATCGATGCCTTCGGCGAGCTCGACTTCGAGGTCGACGAGATCCAGTTCGTGCCCCAGACCACCACCCCGGTGGAGGGCGACGACGTGGCGATGTTCGACAAGCTGCTCGACAGCCTCAACGACCTGGACGACGTCCAGAACGTCTACCACAGCGCCGAGCCGAGCTGACGCCCGCCCCGCCGACGACGGCCATGACGCCAGCGGCCGCCCCTCGGGGCGGCCGCTGGCGTTGCGCGGCACGGCCTCAGGTCAGGTGGCGCACCACGAAGCGAGCCAGCAGCTGGCCCCGCTCGTCGTAGAGCTCGAGATGGTCGGCCAGCACGCGATAGCCGGCCGTGGCCTCCAGGGCGGACAGGAAGCGCGCTTCGAGAGGAGCGCCGTTCCCGCAGGCCATGCGGGTGCCGGCCAGCGTGCCGAAGCGCAGCGAGTCGCCCCTCAACAGGTAGGCACCCGCCAGCCGGTTGCAGCCGGTGGCGCCGGCGACCCGGTTGTCCTCGCCATGCAGGACCAGGTGCGGCTCGCGGCCGTCGGCCGGCAGCGTGACCGGGGTATCGCCGAGGCGCACCAGCTTCCAGTAGGTGTCCTCCAGGGTCTCGGTCACGAAGGCCTCGGTGCGCCGCAGCCGATAGTCCAGCTCGGAATCGATCTCGCGCCCCTCCAGGTCGAGCAGTTCGAGGGTGTCGGCATCGCGCAGGCGCCACAGCCGCGGTCCCTGATCGCCGCCCACCAGGGTAAGGGTCTGGCGGCGGCCATCCAGCGACCACTCGCCGCGCTCGTGGAAGCGGCCGTGTTCATCAGGGCCCAGATAGGCCGTGGTCAGGGTATAGACCCCGTCGGGGAACAGCGAGAGATGATAACGGATGCCCTCGCAGTCGGCACAGGGCAGTTCGCCGCGGAAGCTGGCCGGCAGCTCGCCCAGCGCCGCCTCCTGCTTGCCGGCGCGCTCGAGCGCCGCACAGCCCACCAGGAAGACGGCGGTCAGCAGGAAATAGGCAAAGAGAAACATCCTTTTCATCGGGGAACATCCTGTCGCACGGGGGTCGGGTACGCGCTTTGACCACAGGATGCGAAAAGGTTCGGCGCGGCCGGCGGCCGCGCCGGGGCATCACTCCACGGTGATGGTGATCGGATCCGAGACCACCGGCGGATCGAAGCTCAGGTGACGATGGTCCATGAACAACAGCTGCAGGGTGTGCTCGCCGGCGGGCAGCTCCAGGGTGGTCTGGGTCTGGCCGCCGCCGAAGTGGCGGGTCCGGTCGGTGGCGGGCAGCGGCGCCGAGAGATCGACCTCCGCCAACGGCGTGTCGATCAGCAGGTGATGGTGGCCGGTTTTCGGGGCCTCCATGCCGGCCGGGGCCACCCCCATGCCCTTGAGCCCCATGCGGACGGTCAGCGGTCCCGAGACGCTGGCGCCGTCCTGTGGCGCATTGATGTCGACCTCGGCGCCCTCCGGCGGCGCCTGGCGCGGCATCTCCTCGGCCAGGGCCGGCGAGGCCAGCAGGGCACTGCCGAGCAGCACGGCGGCGATTCCGGGAATGAGACGGCGCATGACGATACCTCCTGTATCTTCCTGGGCTCCATGACGGGCCCTTGGCCCATCGCGAGCGTACCCGGGCGGCGGGCACGACAGCCACAGTGTAGCAAGGCTCCTCCCGCCTGCCGGGCTACTCCTCGTCCTGCGCTTCCCGCGCCAGGCGCCAGGCCTCCTGTTCCCGGACATCCTCGATGAGGGTGACCAGCTCGTCCACATCCACGGTCGTGGTATCCCCCACGAAGCGCCCGGTCAGGGCGCTGTCCGGATGCAGCTCGCCGGCCTCGTAGAGCGCCCAGATCTCCCTCCCATAGTCGGTGTCGTGCAAGGCCGGGGCGAAGCGCCCGAAATGGGCCCGCATGTTGTCGACGTCGCGCCGGAGCAGCATGGCGGCGCTGTTGTTGCCGGCGGCATCCACCGCCTGGGGCAGGTCGATGATCACCGGTCCCTCGGCATCGAGCAGCACGTTGAACTCGGAGAGGTCGCCATGCACCAGGCCGGCGCACAGCATGCGCACGACCTCACGGATCACGGCATGGTGGTGCGCAACCGCCTGCTCGGCGCCCAGGGTGACGTCGTCGAGGCGCGGCGCCGCCAGGCCGTCGGCGTCGGTGATCATCTCCATCAGCAGCACGCCGTCGACGAAGCCCAGCGGCGCCGGCACCCGGACCCCCGCCGCCGCCAGCCGCTGGAGCGCCTCCACCTCGGCATTCAACCAGGCCTGCTCCTGTTCCCGCTGGCCATAGCGGGTCTTCTTGGCCATGGCCCGCTCACGGCGGCTGTTGCGCCCCCGGCGGCCCTCCTGGTACTGCACCGCCTGCTTGAAGCTGCGCTGCCTGGCCTCCTTGAAGACCTTGGCGCAGCAATGCTCCTCGCCGCGGCGCACCACGTATATCTGGGCCTCCTTGCCGCTCATCAGCTGGCCGAGGACCGCGTCGATCAGACCGTCGTCGACCAGCGGCTGCAATCGCCTGGGAATCTTCATCGCGTTACTCCGGCGGCACGAGGGGGGAAGGGCGCGCCAGGCATCAGCGACTGACGCGACGGGCGCGGAAGGTGCGTCCCTTGAGGCGACCGCCGTTCAGCTGCGCCAGGGCGGGCTCGGCGAACTCGCGCTCGACGGCCACATAGGTGCTGCGTGCGAGCACCTTGATCTTGCCGATCCGCGCCCCGTCGAGGCCGCCCTCGCCGGTGAGGGCCCCGAGGATGTCCCCCGGGCGAATCTTCTGCTGCTTGCCGGCGCCGAGCTGAAGGGTCGCCATGGGCGCCCGCAGGGGCGCAGGCTCGCCCCGCAGGCTGGGCAACGCCTCGGTCTCGAGGGCCTGGCCGAGGAAGGCCTCGAGGCGCGCCAGGCGATGCCTCTCGTCCTCGCCGACCAGGGTGCAGGCCATGCCCTGGCTGCCGGCCCGGCCGGTACGCCCGACACGGTGCACATGGACATCGAGCTCCCGGGCGATCCGGTAGTTGAACACCGCATCGAGATCGGCGATATCCAGCCCCCGGGCCGCCACATCGGTGGCCACCAGCACCGAGGCGCTGCGGTTGGCGAACAGCACCAGCAGCCGATCGCGGTCCTGCTGCTCCAGGTCGCCATGCAGCGCCAGGGCACTGATGCCCGCCCCGTCCAGCGCCTCGGCGAGTTCGCGGGTCTCCCGCCGGGTGTTGCAGAACACCACGCTGGAGGTCGGCCGCACCTGCAGCAGCAGCCGGTGCAGGGCCTCGAAGCGCGCCGCGTCGTCCGCCACCCGGTAGAAGTGCTCGCGGATGGTGTCATGGCCGTGGGTCTCGGCGACCGACACGCTGACCGGGTCGCGCGTCCGGCCCTCGGCCAGCGGGCGGACGCCCTCGCCGTAGGTGGCGCTGAACAGCCAGGTCCGGCGATCCTCGGGGGTGGCGGCGATGATCGCCTCCAGGGTCGCCTGGAAGCCCATGTCGAGCATGCGGTCGGCCTCGTCCAGCACCAGGGTGTCGAGGCCCGACAGAACCAGGCTGCCCTTGCGCAGGTGCTCCTCCACCCGCCCGGGGGTGCCGACGACGAGATGGGCGCCGTGAGCCAGCGAGGCGAGCTGCGGCCCCAGGGGGGCGCCGCCGCACAGCGTCAGCACCTTGATGTTGGGCAGGCCGCGCGCCAGGCGGCGCAGTTCCTCGGCGACCTGGTCGGCGAGCTCCCGGGTCGGGCACAGCACCAGCCCCTGCACCCGGAAACTCGCCGGGGCGAGCCGCGCCAGCAGCCCCAGCCCGAAGGCCGCGGTCTTGCCCGAGCCAGTCCTGGCCTGGGCGATCACGTCGCGTCCGGCGAGCATCGCCGGCAGGCTCTCGGCCTGGATCGGCGTCATGCGCCGGTACTCCAGCGACTCCAGATTGGCCAGCAGTTCGGCGGCCAGCGGCAGGCGGGAGAAGGCGCCGGCGGCGGCGTCCTGGGAGGGGGCATCAGTCACGGGGCGGACCTGTCTTGAGCGGGCTTGGAAGCGGGAGGGGCGACGCTACGCAGTTGCCGGCGCCAGGGCAAGCGAAAAACGGCGCAGGCCCCCTCTTCGGTTCGGGGGCCGCTTCACGGACTGGCGGTCTCGTCGCAGCGGCGCAGCGTGCCGAGCAGCTTGCCGGCGCTCTGGGGCCGGCCGAGCAGGAAGCCCTGCATCTCGTCGCAGCCGAGGCCCTCGAGGAAGTCGCGTTGCGCCTCGCTCTCCACGCCCTCGGCGACGACCCGGAAGCTCAGGCTGTGCGCCATGCTGATGATGGCGCCGAGCAGGACCTCGTCATCGACATCGCCGGGCACATCCGTGATGAAGCTGCGATCGATCTTGAGGATCTCGATCGGCAGCCGCTTGAGGTAGGTCAGCGACGAATAGCCGGTGCCGAAGTCGTCGATCGCCAGCCCCATCCCCATGGCGCGAATCTGATGCAGTACCGGCAGCACCTGATCGACGTTGTCCATCAGGTGGGTCTCGGTGATCTCGAACTCCAGCAGCCGGGGCGGCAGGCCGGCCTGGTGGATCGCGTCCTGGATATCGCGAATCAGCTCGCCCTCGTGAAGCTGACGCGGCGAGAGGTTGACCGAGACCGGCACCGGGTAGCCCGCTTCGGCCCACTGGGCGGCCTGGCGACAGGCCTCCCCGAGCACCAGGCGGCCGATGTCGACGATCAGCCGGGAGTTCTCGGCGATGGGGATGAAGGTGCTCGGCGGCACCGGGCCGTGTTCCTCGCTCTGCCAGCGCACCAGCGCCTCGGCACCGACCACGCGCCGGCCGGTGATGTCGAAGCGGGGCTGGAAGAGCACGTAGAGTTCGCCGTTGTCGATGGCCTGGCGAAGGCCCGCCTCGTAGCGCAGGCGCTGCTGGTGGCGCTCGTCGATGGACGGGTCGAAGAGTACCACCTTCTGACGGCCCAGCGACTTGGCCTCGTACATGGCCTGGTCGGCATTGCGGAGCAGCGCCTCGGCGGAACCGCCATGCCGGGATGCCAGGGTGAGCCCCAGGCTCGCGGTGCTGTAGCAGGAGACCATGCCCAGGTCATAGGGCTCGCTCAGGGCGCTCAGGATACGCCGGGCGATGGCCATGGTCTGCCCCTCCTGGGCGATCCCGCGCAGCAGGATGGTGAACTCGTCACCCCCGAAGCGGGCCACGGTGTCCCGGGACTGGACACAACTACGCAGGCGATCCGCCACCTGGCAGAGCAGCTCGTCGCCCAGGGAGTGACCATGGGTGTCGTTGATGTCCTTGAAATGGTCGAGGTCGATGAAGATCACCGCCGTCCTTTTCGCGTCCTCGCCCTGCAGCGCCTCGCTCAGCTTGAGGGTGAAGAGGCTACGATTGGCCAGGCCGGTCAGGGGATCGTACCAGGCGAGCCGCTCCAGGCGCTGCTCGGCGACCTTCAGCGAGGTGATGTCGCTGAACAACAGCACATGGCGCCGCTCGCCATCGGTGGGCGGCAGGCTGGTGACCGAGACCAGCACCGGCAGGCTACCGCCGCTCCCCTGCTGCAGGTAGCACTGGCCCTGCCAGCGGTGGCCACGCCCCAGGTGATAGGCGACCTCGGGATGGCCCCTCAGGAAGTCGCGGATGGCGGCGGTGGCCCGGGACTCGTCGTGCCCGCTCATCTCCCCGAAGGCGCGGTTGGCGAGCAGCGTGCGCTGGTGGTCGTCGAGCACGACGATCGCCTGGCTGGTCTCGGCGAAGACCTGGTGCACCAGCTGCAGCTGCTCCCTGACCTGGGTGATGCCGGTGATGTCGGTGGCGATCCCCCCGACCAGGTAGGGTCGCCCCCGGTCGTCGTAGATGGGGAACTTGGTGACCAGGTAGCGATGGACCCCGTCCGGGGTATGCAGGTCCGTCTTGTACTTGACCGGCGCCAGGTCGCGCAGCAGCTGCCGGTCGGACTGCGTGGCCAGGGCTACTACCTCCCCGTCCAGGGTGTCTTCCGCCCGGGTCTGGAGCATCGTGTCCGGCGTCGAGTGGACCGCCCAGGCGTAGCGCTCGTTGACCAGCCGATAGCGATTCTCCAGGTCCTTGACGAAGACCAGGTCCGGGGAGTGCTCGAGGATCCCGGACAGGTACTTGTCACGTTCGCGGATGCGCGTGAGCATGGCCTCGAAGGCCTTGCCGACCCGGTTGAACTCCAGGAACCGCCCTCCCTGGAAGGGCGTCGGCACCCCGCTCTTCGGCACCTGCTCGGCATAGCTCACCAGGTTGTCCAGCGCCTGGCCGCTCAGCCGGCGCAGCACCAGCATCAGCACGATGCCGAAGCCCAGCACCACCAGGGTGGCGTAGAGGATGCTGGACAGGTAGGTATCGTGCAGCGCCGCGAAGCTGTCGTCGGGCAACAGCGACCGCACCCGGTAGCGTTCGCTGTTGCCGACCTGCAGCACATGCTCCCGCATCACCCCCTGCGGGGTCGTCACGATCGCCCCGTCGATGCCATCCAGGGCCTCGAGGACATCGAGCTGGCCCGGCTTGCGGGCCAGGGCGTCCAGCACCGCGCCGTCGTGGCTGAGCACGGTGGCCCGCGCCCCGAACAACGTCTGCAGGGCATTGGTGATCCAGAAGTTGTCGTTGAGCTGCACGAAGACGTGCAGCCGGCCGACCACCCGGCCCAGCGACGGCTCGAGGATCGGCCGGGTCAGGCGCAGCAGGCTGTAGTGCCGCCCCTCCACCCGGGCATTCACCGTGGTCCAGGTCGACAGCGGGGCCGCCTGCCGACTGAGTGCCGCCAGCGGCAAGGGTGTGTCCAGCAGGCTGACACTGGTCGAGACGAAGGCCGCATCGTCGGTCTCGACCACCAGTGCGTCGATGTGCTGGGCTTCGTAGTCGCCCTGCAGGCCGTCGAGGATCGCGGACACCGCCGAGGCATCGCCATCGCTCAGGGCCCGGCTCAGGCTGCCCAGCTCGACGATGCCCAGGCTGTAACGTCGGATGTTGCGCAGCTCGGACTCGATCAGGCTCTCCAGCACCCGCTGGTCCCGGGCATGGGCCTGGCGGGTGCCCTGCTGCAGGGCCTGCTGGGCTCCTACATAGGCGGTGGTCAGCAGGATGACGGCGACCGCCGTCAACAGGGCCAGCTGCAGCCCCAGCACCACCCGGGAGAAGCGCCAGGCCCGCATCAGGGCGCCTCCGGCGACGGCTCGCTGAGCCGGAAGGCCCGTCGCTCGAGCCGCGCGATCTCCCCGGGCGACGTGTGCCGGGTGACCAGGGCGATGTCCCCGGCGAAGATATCGGGCACCTGCCGAGCCTGGCCCGACAGGTCCAGCTTGATCGCCTCGGCCATGGCGATGCCGTTGTCATCGCTGAGGCGCCAGGCGGTGACATCCAGGCCACCGGCCGCGAGAGCCTCCAGCTCGGCCGTGCCGCCGCCCCAGCCGTTGAGCAGCACCTCGCCTTCCCGTCCGGCCTCGCGCAGCGCGCGCAGGGCACCGAGGGCCACATCCGTGGCACAGGCGAAGATCATCGCCAGGTCGGGATGGGCCTCGAGGGTCTGCCGGGTGGCGCGGTAGGCCCGTTCGCTGTCGCCGTCGGTGTAGTAGGCCGCCACCTGCTCGACGTCGGGGTATTGAGCGGCCACGGCGGCGAAGGTGCCGCCACGCATGCGGCTCACGTAGCCGGGGGTGAAGTAGAGCATCAGGTACTCGCCGCGATGCCCGGCACGCTCGAGCATCCAGTCGGCGATCAGCCGGGTGCCCTGGACATGGTCGAAGCCGACGTGCAGGAACGGCAGGTGGCCCTGCCACTCGGCCAGGGGGGTGGTGATGTTCTGCAGGATCAGGCGGGGCTCCCCCCGGGCCAGCAGGCGCTCGATGATGCGCTTGTGCGGCAGGGTATCCAGGGTGAAGACCAGGTAGTCCGGCTCCCAGGCCAGGGCCTCGGCCAGTTGCCTCGCCTGCAGCTCGACGTCCCCCGAGGGACGGGAGAAGAAGGCCTTCAGCTCGTGGGGCACCGCGAGTCGGCGCAGCCGTGACGCGAAGGCGTCCAGGCTGCGCCGCCAGTAGTCCGAGGTCTGCAGGCCCGGATAGACGAGGGCGATACGCACGGGCGCCTCGGGCGGGGTCGCCAGCGGCACGGCCGGCGCGTGCACCCGTTCGGCCAACTGCGCCATCAGGGCCCGCTGCTCGGGGTGTCGGGCGACATGCTCCGCGACCCGTATGTACTCGTTCTCCGCCCTGGCCGTCACGGCCCCGCCGAGTCCGACCACCAGGACCAGGGCCATGAACCAGGCGGGCCAGCGCCGGGGGCCGGTGACACTCGGCGGGCTACCCTGCATCGCATCGGTCTCCTCATGCGCCAGAAGCGCCGCCAGGGGACTGGCGCCCGAACACCCGTGTCCCTGACGGCCCTCGCCGGGCACCATCAGGCTGACTCCCCAATCTGGGTGAGTCACTGTTCTCAGTCCTTCCAGTTAAGTTAGTGCTGTTGGAAAACGCAAAAAAAGGGAAATTCTGGGACAGTCGACTTACGACAACTCACGCGATCGCGTACCAGGTGTCCGGCAACCGTCATTCCTGGCCCGGCCGGCGACCGCGGCATGCCGGACTCACGCCCTGCCAACGCTCCGGCCTGTTAGGGTGAAGGGCGAACTCCCCGACGCCGAGAGCCCTTGAGACCGCAACGACGCCTGCTCTACCCGACCCTGGCGGGGCTACTGGCCGCGGCCCTGCTGCTCCTGATGATGACCCAGGCGACACCGCGCCTCGCGCCGCCGGACGAGAGCGGGACGCTGCGGGTGGCCAGCCGCAACGCCGCCACCACCTACTACCTGAACCGCCACCCGCAGGCGGTCGGGCCCGAGCATGACCTGATCCAGCGCTTCGCCGCGGCCCAGGGCTGGCGGGTCGAGTGGGAACTGTTCGAGACCACCGCCGAGGTGCTCGCGGCCCTGGAAGGCGGCGAGGTGCACCTGGCCGCCGCCGGCCTGACCCACCTGCCGTCGCGAGACGCGCGCTTCGCCCGGGGCCCCGCCCATACCGAGATCGTCGAGCAGCTGGTCTGCCACCGCGATGACCGGCCCCTGCCCCGCCGGGTGAGCGAGCTCGCCGAGGTCGAGGTGCGTGTCACCGCCGCCTCCAGCTACTCGGAGCGGCTGCGCAGCCTGGTCAATGCCCACACCGGCTTTCGCTTCCGGGAGGACCCGCGCAACACCGAGACCCTGCTGGCGGCGGTGGCCGAGCAGGACGTCGAGTGCACCGTGGCCGACTCCAATATCGTGCGGATGACCCGCCGCCACTTCCCGCACCTGGAGGTGGCGCTCAACCTGACCGCCGGGGAGCCCCTCGGCTGGTACCTGCCCGACGACCAAACGGCGCTCGCCGCGCAGGCCAGGCAGTGGATGGCAAGCGCGGCGGGCGAGACGGCCCGAGCGGCCATGCGCCAGCGCTACTACAGCCATATCGGCGAATTCGACTTCGTCGACCTGCGGGCCCTCAACCGGCGCATCGACGAGCGCCTGCCGCGCTTTCTCGAGCTCTTCCTCGCCGCCGAGGCCAGGACCGGCATGCCGGCGGACCTGCTGGCCGCCCTCGCCTATCAGGAGTCCCACTGGGACCCCGCGGCCGTCTCGCCCACCGGGGTGCGCGGCATCATGATGCTGACCCGCAACACCGCCGCCTCCCTCGGGGTGGACAACCGGCTGGACCCGGCGGCGGCCATCGATGGCGGCGCCCGTTACCTCGCCGACCGTCACCGCCGCCTGCCCGACAGCATCCCCGAGCCGGATCGCACCTACCTGGCGCTGGCCAGCTACAACATCGGCCGCGGCCACCTGCTGGATGCCCGGGAACTGGCCCGGGAGCTCGGCAAGGACCCGGATTCCTGGGCAGACATGAAGGAGGTGCTGCCGCTCAAGGCCGATCGCCGCTACTACCCGCGCACCCGCTACGGCTATGCCCGGGGCTACGAGCCGGTGCACTACGTGGACCGGATCCGCAATTATCTCGACGTGATCGGCGCCGCCCTGGACGCCGAGCGCTCCCCGCCGGGTACCGCGACGCCGTCCCGGACCGGGATCCTCGAGGGCCCGGCCCCCGCCGGCTGACGGCTGCCCATGGGGCGGGACAGGCCGCCTCCCGCGCGTTGAACGCCAGGAGGCGTACCGATTCCTCGAAGACAGCGACCGCCGCAACGCGGCCCGTGCGGCGGGTTCGCCTCGGCCTCGATTCAGCCGAACAGCCTATGGCAAGGCCCACCCGGCCTTCATACAGTGAGCGTGACGTCCGGGGAGCCCTCGCCATGAGCCATCGCTACCAGAGCATCCTCGAGACGATCGGCAATACCCCGGTGGTGCGCATCAACAACCTCGCCCCGCCGGGGGTGTCGCTGTTCGTCAAGATCGAGGCCTTCAACCCCATGGGGTCGGTCAAGGACCGCCTGGCGCTCGGCGTCATCGAGGACGCCGAGCGCCGCGGCGACCTGTCGCCGGGGCAGACGGTGGTCGAGGCCACCAGCGGCAACACCGGCATCGGCCTGGCCATGGTCTGCGCCCAGAAGGGCTATCCGCTGGTGGTGACCATGGCGGAGAACTTCAGCGTCGAGCGGCGCAAGCTGATGCGCTTCCTCGGCGCCCGGGTGGTGCTGACCCCGGCCTCGGAGAAGGGCTCGGGCATGGTCGCCAAGGCCCGCGAGCTCGCCGAGAAGCATGGCTGGTGGCAGTCCCGGCAGTTCGAGAACCCGGCCAACGCGGCGATCCACGAGCGGACCACCGCCGTCGAGATCCTTCGCGACTTCGCCGACCTGCCCCTGGACTACTGGGTGACCGGCTTCGGTACCGGCGGCACCCTGAGCGGTGTCTCCCGGGTCCTCAAGCGCGAGAGCCCCCGCACCCGCATCGTGGTCTGCGAGCCCGACAACGCCGCCATCCTGGCCAGCGGCATCCCCCAGGCACGCCTCCCCGACGGCGGCCACGCCCAGAGCCACTCGCAGTTCCGGCCCCACCTGATGCAGGGCTGGACGCCGGACTTCATCCCGCAACTGGTGGAACCGGTGCTTGCGGAGCATCGCATCGACGAGTACCTGGCCATCAACGGCAAGGACGCCCTGCGCTGCGCCCGGGACCTGGCCAGCCGGGAAGGGATCTTCGTCGGCATCTCCGCCGGCGCCACCTTCGCCGGGGCGCTGCAGGTGGCCGAGCGGTCCCCGTCAGGCACCACCCTGCTGTGCATGCTGCCCGACACCGGCGAGCGCTACCTGTCCACGCCGCTGTTCGAGGACGTGCCCGTCGAGATGACCGAGGAGGAGACCCTGTTGTCCTGCTCGACCCCCGGCTATCGCTTCGACACCGCCGCTCCGGCGCCCGCCGCGGCGGCACCGGCGCCGGCCACCGACGCCGAGGCGGAGGCCGAGGTCGACCGGCTGATCGGCGATCCCCACCAGCCGGTGGTGATGTTCGCCCTGGAGTGGTGCGAGTTCTGCTGGTCGGTCCGCAAGCTGCTGCGCCACTACGCCATCCCCTACGAGAGCGTCGACCTGGATGCCGTGGAGTACCAGCAGGACAACCTGGGCGGCCGGATCCGGGCGGTGCTGCGGGCCCGCACCGGCGTGCTGACGCTGCCGCAGATCTTCATCGGCGGCGAGTTCGTGGGTGGTTGCACCGAGCTGTTCGACGAGTGCCAGGACGAGCGCCTCTTCGCGCGCCTGACGGCGCTGCAGGTCCCCCACGACGCCAGCCAGCCGATCGATCCCTACGGCCTGCTGCCGGGCTGGCTGCACCCGCGCTGAGCGCCGGCATCCGTCCTCGGGGCCCGCAGCATCGCCCGATAGCGCCCTGGCGAGCCGGCTCGGGCATGGAGGGGCCCGGCACGTGGCCCGGTCAGGCCAGCCCGCCGAACTCGCCGCCGGCCAGCTGCACGGCGATGACCGCCATCATCACCCCGATGCCGCCGTCGATCACCCGCCAGGCCCGCGGCCGCGACAGCCAGGGCGAGAGCAGCGCCCCGCCCCAGGCGAGCAGGCTGAACCACAGGATGGAGGCGCTGCCGGCGCCGGCCACGAAGGCCCCCGCGCTGTCCTGCTGGGCGCCCACCGAGGGGATCAGCAGCAGGGTATCCAGGTACACCTGGGGATTGAGCACGGTGACGGCGAGGGTGGCCAGCACCACCCGGGTGACGCTGCGGCCCCGGGCCTCGGCGACGGCCAGCCCCTGGCGCCCGGCGGTGGCGCGATACAGCGCCTGGAGGGCCAACCAGCCGAGAAACGCCACTCCCAGCCAGCGCAGCGCCTCCAGGGCGCCGGGCAACGTCAGCAGCAAGGCACTCATGCCGAACATCCCGGCGGAGACCAGCAGCAGGTCGCTGCCCATGCACAGCCCGGCGGACCACCAGTGATGCTCGCGCCGCACGGCGAGCCCCAGCACGTAGGCGTTCTGGGCGCCGATGGCGACGATGATGCCACCGCACACCACCAGCCCGGTCAGGTAACTCTCCAGCATCGGTCGTCCTCCCTGAGGTGAGGAGGCCAGCCTAGCGGCGAGTCGTTATACTGAAAAATCATCCTCCTAATGCTGCATCAGATATTCTTATGCTCGACTACAAGCTGCTCGAGGCGCTGGCCACGGTGATCGAATGCGGCGGCTTCGAGCGCGCCGGGGACGCGCTCGGCCTCTCGCAGTCGGCGGTCTCCCAGCGTATCAAGGCCCTGGAGATCCGCCTCGGCCAGCCGGTGCTGATCCGTCACCCCCACCTCGAGCCCACCCCGGCGGGACGGCGGCTGCTCAACCATCACCAGCAGGTCCGGCTGCTGGAACGCGACTTGCGCGCCGCCCTGCCGACCCTCGAGGCCGCCTCGCCGCGGCTGCGCATCGCCCTCAATGCCGACAGCCTGGCGACCTGGTGGGCCGAGGCCGTGAGCGCGTTCTGCCGAGACGAGGGGCTGCTGCTCGACCTGGTGATCGAGGACCAGGACGTGGGGCTCAAGCGCCTGCGCGACGGCGACGTGGCCGCCTGCCTGTGCGCCAGCGACCAGCCGATCGCCGGCGCCCGCTGCGTGCCGCTGGGCACCATGGTCTATCATCCCTACGCCACCCCGGCCTATATCGCCCGCTACTTCCCCGAGGGGCCCACGGAGGCGGCCTTCCGCCAGGCCCCGGCGATCGTCTACGGCCCCCACGACCAGCTCCAGCACCGCTTCCTCGCCCAGTGCGGCTATCACGGCGCCTTCCCCCACCACCTCTGCCCGTCCTCGGAGGGCTTCGTGCGGCTCGCCGCCGGCGGCATCGGCTACGGCATGATGCCGCAGCTGCAGGTGGCCTCGCTGGTGGCCGAAGGCCGGCTGGCGAGCCTCGCCCCGGAGCGCTCCCTGGCGGTGCCGCTGTACTGGCACTTCTGGCGCCACAGCGGTGAGCTGCTGGAGCGGCTGACCCGGGTCCTGGGCGATATCGAGCTGCGCTAGCGCCGGACGCTGCCGGCTCCAACGGGGGAACAAGCCCCCACCGGCCCCGCCGGCCCGGTACCCCGAGGGCGCTCCGGGCCGGCGGGTCAGTCGTGGGCCGGCCGGGGCGGGATGAGCCCCGTCGCCGGGGTCCCGGCGGCCTCGGCGCCCCCGGCCCAGGCGCGCTTGCGGGCCTTGCGGGCGAGCATGCGCGACTCGGCCTGCTCCAACAGCGTGGACAGCCCGGCGGGGTCGTCCGGGGCGATGAGCGCCTCGCCCTGGCTGTAGTCGATGACGAAGGGCTGGCCGGGCCGGGCATTGAGGGCCTGGCGCTCTCCCTCGAGCCGGGTCAGCAGGCCCGTCAGGTGTCCCGGATGAATGAGCATCAGCACGGCGAACTCGTCGCCGCCGAGACGGGCCACGATGTCGCTCTCGCGGGTGTGGGAGGCCAGCAGCCCGGCGAAGTCGGCGATCAGCCGCGTGCCGGCCTCGTAGCCCAGCTCGTCGTTGACCCGCTTGACGCCGTCGAGATCGAAGTAGAGCAGCGACAGGGGTTCGCACTCCCGCCGTGCCAGGCGGCGCAGCTGCTCGCCCAGCACCGCGAAGGCATGCCGGTTGTAGACACCGGTCATCGGGTCGCTCAGCGAGAGCTCGCGCAGGCGCGCCTCCAGGCGAGCGTTCCATCCACCCATCAGCAGCACCGTGACCAGCAGCAGGATCGCCAGCGAGGCCGCCGTGAGCGCCGCCGCCAGGGGGCTGAGCGACGTCGGCGCCAGCCGGCTCGCCAGGGCCACGATGAGGAAGGGCAACAGCACCACCAGCGGCCAGCCGCGACGCAGCAGGCTACCGGCGCGGCCCGGCAGCGCCAGCGGCGAGAAGAGCCCCGCCCGAGCCTGGTAAGCCAGCTGGGCCAGGGTGAGCATCGCAAGGCCGGCCAGGGTGTGCAGGGCCAGGGGCGGGCCGGCGTCGGGGGCGAAGATCCCCAGGGCCGTGAACAGCCGGGCGCCGCCGAGGGTCAGCACCAGCGCCAGCTGTGCCACCAGCAGGGCGTCCCGCAGCCCCACCGCCGCCCGGGCCAGCAGCAGGGTCAGGCTCGCCAGCAGCAGGTGGACGGCGACCGGCCACGCCATGCGCACGGGATCCGTAGCCAGCAGACCCTCGCCCCAGAGGCCCGTCCCGGCCAGGTGGCCGATCAGCGCCAGGCCCGCGAGGCCCAGGGCGACGCCACCCCCCAGGTAGCGGACCGAGCGGTGCGTGACGATCCGCCGGGCGAGCCCCAGCTGGCCGAGCGCCAGCAGCAGGCAGGCCGCCGCGGTGCTGGCCGGCATCAGCGCCCAGCCCGATGGCAGCCAGCGACCGAGCGGTGCGATCCCCCAGCCGAGCAGCACCATGCCCGCCAGGATCGCTACCATTACCGAGAGGGCCGCCTGGAGTCCCGACAGCCGGCCGATCCGGCCCGCCTTCATCGCACCAATCGTGTCGTCTTCACGCACCTCGATCTCCCTTATGTGTTGATCCGCGTCCCTGCGGGGCCCCGGGCTCGCGCTCGGGGGCGTGGGACGTGGCCGACCAGCGACGGCCACGCCTGCGGTGTGCAATCAGTTAAGCGAAAACCCTTGACCCGCGCAACGCTGCGGCACGGTACGCCTGCGCGAATCGGCGAAATCGGGTAGCATGATCGGGCAACATCTTCAGATTACGGAGCAGCAACGACGATCGAGCATTCATTCCAAACCAGCGCCGGAGGTTCGTATGAGAGTCTACAAACCCGAGTGGCAGTGCACGTTTAGCGTGAACGAAGGTGCGGAAGAATCGGCCAACTGGAAGGAACGGCTCGCCTGGCAGCTGCGGGCGTTCGCCGACCGGCTGGAAGGGAGCGGAAGAACGCTCAGGATCGACTGCAACGTCACACCGGAAGTCAGCCGCGAAGAGGTGGATACCTGCCTGGGCAAGGGCTTCGCCGTGACCCAGGGCCTGCTCACCCAGCTCGCCCACCAGGCCGCCTGCGAGGACGTCATGCGTGACGCCAAGGCCGAACTGTTCGAGGAAGACCCGCAGTATTGAGGGTCGCGATGCCCTGGTATTCGCCCTCACCGCACCCCACTGCGCCCCTGGCCAGTGGGGTGTTTTGCGTCTGCAGGCCGCTGTAATAGCCCGCTCGATTTCCTCCATCGAACGTTTTCATGACCCGCCGCGCCCGGCTCAACCAGGGGCGGCCCGGCATGCCGTGGCCTCCCAGGAGCACGGCGTCACCAAACCTTCATGCTGCAACGCAGCATGAAGCGACTATACTGGAAGAGTCTCCCCCAAGGAGGACCGCCATGATGCCGTCCACCGCTACCCCGTTCGACGCCTATGTCCTCAAGTGCTGGGCCGAGTTCGCGCTCCAGCAGACCGCTGCCCGGGAGGCCATCGCGCCCTACCTCGACTGACGCGACACCTCGCCGCCCCACTGCCGTCCCGGCGCCAGGCATCGGGTGCATCGGACTTCGCCTTCATCGGATCTCGGCCCGCCGTGGCGCGGCTCACCCAAGTGGCGCCGAGCGCGGCGCGTCGTCCGACGTCGGCTCGAGGTCCACCGCCGTGCCGGTCACCACGATCCCGCCGCTGGACGGCACCGTCACCTCGAGCCGGCTCGGCCGTCCCATGGCCTCGCCCTGCAGGATCGTCAGCCGGGTGGGCGTGTCGATCGATCCCGCCGCACGCAGGTAGCCGCCCAGCGCCGCCGCCGCGGCGCCGGTCGCCGGGTCCTCCACCACCCCGCCCACCGGGAAGGGATCCCGGGCGTGGAAGCGGCTCGCCGACTCGCGCCACACCAGCTGCAGGGTGGTGAGGTGCTCGCGTTGCATCAGCGCCTTGAGCGCCGGGAAATCGTAGTGCAGCTCATCGAGACGCGACTTCGAGGCCACGGCCAGCACCAGGTGCCAGGCCCCGGCATAGGCCTGTGCGGGCGGCAGGGCCGGGTCCAGCTCGTGGGCCTGCCAGCCGAGGCTTGCCAGGGCGGCCTCGACCAGTTCGGGCGCGGCGCTCCGCACCGCCGGCGCCACCGAGACCAGCGAGGCCCGCCAGTCATCGCCGTCCTGCTCCACCGTGACCGGCACCTCACCGACCGACGTTACCAGCCGATAGGTCCCCGCGCCCTCGAGGCGCCCCAACAGCACGCCGGCGGCCACGGTGGCATGGCCGCAGAAGCTGACCTCGGCCTCGGGGCTGTAGTAGCGCACCTGGCGGGTCTCGCCATGGCGTGGCGCGAGGAAGGCGGTCTCGGAATAGCCCACCTCGGCGGCGATGCGCCGCATGGTGCCGGGATCGGGCAGGGTCTCGCCCAGCCAGACGCCGGCCGGATTGCCGCCCCGCGGGTCGCGGGTGAAGGCGGAGAGACGGTAGAGGGTGCCGGTCATGGGAGGTCTCCTGATCGGGGGATACCTCGCATTCTGGGCTTAGCGGGGGTAATCACAACATATCATTGCTCGCCCCTAGGCTTATCAGGAGTAAGCCATGTCGCCCTCCCCTCGCCTGCCACTGACCACCCTGCGCGCCTTCGAGGCGGCGGCCCGGCGGGGCAGCTTCAGCGCCGCCGCCGAGGAGCTGCATGTCACGGCCGCGTCCGTCAGCCCCCGCATCGAGACCCTGGCGCCGCTGCGCCGGGCCATGGACACGGCGCCGCCCGTCGGGACGACGCTGTACCGCCATCATAGACAGGCGCCAGGCCGCCCGGCCCGCCGCTGCAAGGGGAACGGGGTAGGGGGCCGTCGCCGGCTCAGTCCCCCTCAGGCTCGTCCCGAGCCCCCACGGGCACCATGATGTGCTGGTAGTCGGTACCCTCCCACATCACATAGGGGCCCCCGTTGTCGGGGTCCGTGGGCATGCCTTCCAGCAGTTCTGGCGGTGCGATGACCATCAGGTGGGGGCCCTCCACGACCCACTGGTTGTCATCGGTTTCCTGCATGGCATAAGGGTCGATGTTGCTGGCTCCCTCGTCGCCCTGCAGCATGTAGGCGATGCCCAGCCGGTCGGCGGTGAAGGGCTCCTCGTTCTGCCAGGCCTTGGCCCAGGCCAGCCATACCTCGTCCAGGCACATGGGCGCATTGCCCGCCAGGTCCGGCGGGGACGGCATGCAGGTATAACCGTTGCTGCCCTCCTGCAGCACCTTG
Source organism: Halomonas sp. M4R1S46 (assembly GCF_025725685.1). Taxonomy (NCBI): domain Bacteria; kingdom Pseudomonadati; phylum Pseudomonadota; class Gammaproteobacteria; order Oceanospirillales; family Halomonadaceae; genus Halomonas; species Halomonas sp. M4R1S46. The sequence goes on along the minus strand of NZ_CP107008.1, from coordinate 640,439 downwards.
CCCTCCCAGTCGACCACCGTGGCGCCCTCGACCATGCCCGGCCAGGTGGCGCTGAGCGCCTCCTGCAACTTGTCCGACTGGGCCGCCGCCGAGCCGGCCATCACCAGGCTCGCTCCCGCGGCGGCCAGGCCGATGGCCCCGCGCCAGGAAATACGTGTTCTCATCGTCCACCCTCCACTCAGCAGGACCGACCGCCGCCGCGTGACAGGCTCCCACCACCACCCGGCTTGCCGGCCCCGGGAATCGACACCTCTGCCCGCAGCCACACACTCTGCTGCCTGTCATTCAAGTCGAGCGGTGGGGTTTGCTCCACTCGCGACCGAAAGAAACCGAGGATTCGGGAGGCATTTCAGCCGCCCGACAGCAGAAATCTCATGACGGTGGTGGCCACCGGTTCCCCGCCGGCGCCTGCGGCATGCGACACTCCCTCCCGAGCTGACACGGCCGTGGCGGACAACAGCCTGTAGCGTCACCGGCGGCGGACTACGTGATCCCACCCGACTCGGCCGTCGAGCGCATGGGCGTCCACGGCATCGACGCCGACAGCGAGGAGTTCCATGGCCAGCCGTTCACCCGCACCTTCGTGTACGGCTACGACGCCGGCAGGCTGATCTTCCTCGAACCGATGATCGCCCTGGACTACCTGCGGTCGCGGCCAGATGCCACCCTGCCGGTGAAGACACCGGCCGCCTACACCAACCCCGGCTACTATCTCGGCCACTATCGCGTGGCCTACGCGCCCGCCACCGACGAGTACCGGGTCGAGCTGCTCGATCTACGCCCCTTCCCGGCGAGCCCGGCCAAGACCCTCTAACCCAGGCCCCAACCGCGGGGCGGTTGCAGGCCCGCCCCCTTCGGCTCGGCCGGAGGGGGCGAGCGTTTGTCAGCGCCCCGCGATTGAGATTGACGCACCTGCGACATCGCACTATTCACAGAACATGAGGGCCATACAGAGAGTGCGAAATGGATGTCTCGATGAGCAGCCGCGAGCTGCCGGAGCCGCTGGAGGACCAGCGGCTCACGTCCCCCGACCTTCCCCCTGCCTGCATCGGCTTCGACACCTCCCTGTCCTGCCGCCTGGCCCAGGCCAAGACCCGCCTCGACCGTCTGGAGCATGACCACCGGTCCCGGGACCATAGCGCCCTGGCGACGGCACGGGTGGAGTTCTCCCTGGCCGCCCGGGCGCTGGCCGATGCCCTGATCGCCCGAGGGGTCCACACCCACCGGGACACCGACTGAGCGCCCCTCCCCCGCCGCCGGGGCGCCGCCCGCGGCCGGGTGTCATGACGTGGCCGGCAAGCGCGTGCCCCGGCAGGGATTGCCCGCCGGGAGCGCGGCGCGGGCGTGACAGCCGGCGCCATCCTGCCGACAATGCCCTCCTGTCCACTCCGCTCGCCACAGGACCCCATTGCCATGTCGCTCGCCGTCAGCCTGATCGCGCCCTCGTCCTATACCGCCCCGGAGGCCGTGACCGCCGGCATCCGCGGCCTGGAGTCCCTGGGCGTCGAGGTGCGTGTCGAGGAGCCGCTCCAGGCGCCGGAGCGCTACCTGGCGGCCAGCCGTGAGCGGCGCCTGGCCCAGCTGCATGCCGCCTACGCCGACCCCGGGACCCAGGCGGTGTGGGCGGTGCGCGGCGGCTATGGCGCCGCCCAGCTGGTGGCGGAGATCGACTGGAGCCGCCTGGCACACCACCCCAAGCCGCTGATCGGCTATTCCGACGTGACCGTGCTGCTCGACCAGTGCCGTCGCCATGGGCTGCCGGCCATCCATGGGCCGGTGGCCAAGGCCGCGGGGGGCCTGTTCGACGCCGACGAGGCCTCGCGGGAGGTGATCCGCCGCCAGTTCGAGGAGACCCTGGCACTGCTCCGCGGACCCGCGCCCCTCGACTACCCGCTGACCGCCCACCGGCCGGCGCCGCCGAGCCTGCAGGGGCCGGTGGTGGGCGGCAACCTGGCCACCCTGGCGAGCCTCGTCGGCACGCCGGCCGCCTTCCGGGCACCGCCCGGCGCGCTGGTGATCCTCGAGGACGTGGGCGAGCCCTACTACCGCCTGGAGCGCACCCTGTGGCAGCTGGTGCATGCCGGGGCCCTGGACGAGGCCGCGGCGGTGTGCCTGGGCACCTTCGAGGGCTGCACACCCCATGGCGAGACGACCCTGGAGGCCATCGTCGCCAAGACCCTCGCCCCCCTCGCGCTGCCGCTGTTCACTGGCCTGCCCATCGGCCACGGCCTGCACAACCGCCCCTGGCGCTATGGGGCCACCGGGCGCATCGAGAAAGGCTGCCTGCGCATCGCGACATGACGCCCGCCTGGCGGGGCACCCTGCATCGCTCGGGGCGAGCTCGCCGACAGTGCCGGCGACATCTCCGCCGCTGGCGTCAGTCGTCCGGCTCTTTCCCCCAAAGGGGCGGGCGGGTGCCTTGCCCAGAATCCGTTCCAGCACATCGTTCAGGGTGCAGGGATCGTCGTCGAAGCCGCCATGGCCAAGGCTCGCACTGCGCCGGGAAGCCCCCCCCTCGCGGAAGTGCGCCCTCGCGCCGCCTCAGGCGTCGCCCCCCTTGGACGCGGACGCATCCCGGCGGGCGCGGCGCTCAGGCGCCTCGCCGGCAGCGCCGGGGAGATGCGCCTCGAGCAGCTCATGGATCTCCCCGAACTCGAGGGTCTCGCGACGCTCCAGCGCCTCGGCCAGGGCGTCCAGGGCCTCGCGGTGATGCTCGAGCAGTTCCCGGCCACGCGACTCGACATCGGTCAGCAGCCGGCGGATTTCCGCGTCCACCAGGCTGGCGGTCTCCTCGCTGTGCTCCCGGGGCTGCGAGATCTCCTTGCCGAGGAAGACATGCTCCTGGCTCTGGGTGAACACCACCGGGCCGACCCGCTCGCTCATGCCCCAGCGAGCCACCATGCGCCGGGCCAGCTTGGTGGCCTGATCGAGGTCGTCCTGGGCGCCGCTGCTGACCTCGCCGAAGACGATGGCCTCGGCCAGCCGACCGCCGTACATCACGGTCAGGCGATCGCGCAGGTAGGCCTCCCCATAGGTGAAGCGCTCCTCGTCCGGCACCTGAGCGGTGACCCCGAGGGCCTGCCCGCGGGGCAGCACGGTCACCTTCTCGAGGGGGTCGGCCTGGGGCAGCAGGTAGGCCAGCAGGGCATGCCCGGACTCGTGATAGGCCACCCGGTGGCGCTCGGCCTCGGACAGGGCGACATCCTTGGCCTCGCCCAGCAGCACGCGATCGCGGGCATTCGAGAAGCAGGCCCAGTCGATGATCTCCCGCTCCCGGCGCCCGGCCAACAGTGCGGCCTCGTTGGCCAGGTTGGCCAGGTCCGCCCCGGAGAAGCCGGTGGTGATGGCGGCCAGCCGCGCCAGGTCGACGTCGTCGGCCAGCGGCATGTCGCGGGTGTGGACCCCGAGGATCGCCTCCCGGGCCTGGCGGTGGGGCATCTCCAGGACGATCTTGCGATCGAAGCGCCCCGGGCGCAGCAGCGCCGAGTCGAGCACGTCGGGGCGGTTGGTGGCGGAGAGCACCACCACCGAATGGTGCGACTCGAAGCCGTCCATCTCGGAGAGGATCTGGTTCAGGGTCTGCTCGCGCTCGTCGTGGCCGCCGCCCATGCCCGTGCCCCGGGCCCGGCCGATCGAGTCCAGTTCGTCGATGAAGATCACCGACGGGGCCTGCTCCTTGGCCTTCTTGAACAGGTCGCGGACCCGGGCGGCGCCCACCCCCACGAACATCTCGATGAACTCGGAGCCGCTGATGCTGAAGAAGGGCACCCCGGCCTCGCCGGCCACCGCCTTGGCCATCAGGGTCTTGCCGGTCCCCGGCGGGCCCATCATCAGGATCCCGTGGGGCACCTTGGCGCCCAGGGCGCGATAGCGCTCGGGCTGTTTGAGGAAGTCCACCACCTCGAAGATGTCGCGCTTGGCGTTCTCCGAGCCCGCCACGTCCCCCATGCGCACCTCGCTTTCCTCGGCCTGGATCTGGCGCGCCCGGGACTGGCCGATGCCGAAGGGCCCGCCGCCCGACATCAGGCGCTGCTGCATGCGGTTCCAGAACCAGAACAGCAGGGCGAGCAGCAGGACCCAGGGCACCACCAGCATCAGCATGCGCTGCCACCAGGAGGGCTCATCCGGGCGGGCGACGATCCTGACCCCGTTGGCCTGCAGGCGATCCAGCAGCTGACGCCCCTCCACGGTCGGCCGGGTGGTGTGGAAGCCCTCGCCGGCGTCGAGGTCGCGCCGCGTGCGGGCCTGCTCGGTGAAGCTGCCCTCCACCGACTGGCCCCTGAGGGTGACCGCCTCGACCTGCCCCTGCTCGACCGCCTCGAGGAACTCGGAGTAGGTCATCTCGACCCGCCCCGGCCGTTGCGTCGCCTCCATGAAGTTCGCGACCACCAGGATGGCGATCGCCATCCACAGGAACAGCAGCCATTGCTGCCGCCGGGGACGCCCCGGCGGGAGGCCGGGCGGGCCCTGCCCGCCCCCCTGGGGCGGACGGTCTTGCGGGGCGTCGGGGGTGCGATCCGGTCTCGCCATGTCGATCTCGCGATGGAGAATGTCGGCGCGGGCGGGGGTCTCGGCGGCAAGCCCCGCCGGCGGTACTACCCCACAACATAGCCCCTGATGTCCGCCTCCACCGTCTCGCCGGCGCATCGGCACCCGGAGCCCTCTCCGCTTGCCCCCATGGCCGACGCCGTGCGAGGCACCCGCGCATCGCCTGCCCCCTCGGGAACCGGGGAAACGCGCCGGGCGTCTACACTGCCCACAGCACGCCACCCGGGAGGGCCCATGTCTCCGGAATCCCACCGCCTGTCGCGTCGCCGCCTGCTCGGCGGTCTGCTGGCCCTCGCCGCCGGCGCGGCCCTGCCCCCCTTCCCCGCCCGCGCAAGCGAGATCCTGACCCGCGAGGTGCCCGCCACCGGCGAGGCCCTGCCGCTGGTGGGGCTCGGCAGCTGGATCACCTTCAACGTCGGCGACGACCCGCTGCTGCTCGAGGAATGCACGGCGGTGATGGCCGCCTTCTTCGCCGGAGGCGGGCGGATGATCGACTCCTCGCCGATGTACGGCTCCTCCCAGGCGACCATCGGCCACGGGCTGGCCACCCTCGACACCGCCGGCCGGGTCTACGCCGCCGACAAGGTCTGGACCTCGAGCCCCGCCGAGGGGCCCGAGCAGGTGGCGGCCTCGCGGCGTGACTGGGGCCTGCCGCGCTTCGACCTGCTGCAGGTGCACAACCTGCTCGCCTGGGAGGCCCACCTGGAGACCCTGCAGGCCATGAAGGCCGCCGGCGAGGTGCGCCATATCGGCATCACCACCTCCCACGGCCGCCGCCACGCGACCCTCGAGCGCATCATGCGCGAGGCCGACATCGACTTCGTGCAGCTCACCTACAACATCGTCGACCGCGAGGCCGAGGCGCGCCTGCTGCCGCTGGCCCGCGAGCGCGGCCTCGGGGTGATCGCCAATCGCCCCTTCCAGCAGAAGCGCCTGATCCGCCGCCTGTCGGGCGAGCCGCTGCCCGGCTGGGCGGCCGAGATCGGCGCCGAGAGCTGGGCACAGGTGATCCTCAAGTTCATCGTCTCCCATTCCGCGGTGAGCTGCGCGATCCCCGCGACCACCCGGGTCGACCACGTGCGCGAGAACCTGGCCGCGGCCCGCGAGCCGCTACCCGACGCCGCGCTGCGCCGGCGCATGGCCGAGCATGTGCGGGCCCTGTAACGGGATGACGCCATGAGCGAATGGTGGACCTACCGGCCCGGGGACCTGCTGATGGTCTCGCTGCGGGTCTACGAGCGGCTGTTCGTGCTGCACAACCAGGCGCTGTGGCCGGCCCAATGGCTCGCCCTGGCCCTCGGCGCCGGCCTGCTGCTGGCGCTGTGGCACCCCGCTGCCGGGCGGCTTCGGCTGGCCCTGCCCGTGCTGGCGGTGGCCTGGGTCTTCGTCGGCTGGGCCTTCCTGTGGCAGCGCTATGCCCCCGTCAACTGGGGCATCCGCTACCTGGTGCCGCTGTTCGCTCTCCAGGCGCTGCTGCTGCTCGTCATGGTCATGGGGCGAGGCGCGCGCGTGCCGGCCTCACGCCGGGGGGCGTCGCGATGGCCGGGCCTGGGGCTGGTCGCCTACGCCGTCTTCGTGCATCCGCTCACCGCCCTGCTGCGTGGCCACGGCCTGGCCGGCGCCGAGGTGATCGGCCTCGCCCCCGACCCGCTGGCCATCGCCACCCTCGGCCTGGCGGTGCTGGTGCAGCCGGCGCGACACGGCTGGGTGCTGCTGGTCATCCCCTCCCTGTGGTGCCTGACCAGTGCCGCCACCCTGCAGCTGCTGGGGGCACCGGGCGCCTGGCTGCCGCTCGCCGCGGTGGTGATCGCCGTGGTGGCCCGGTGTCTGCCGCCGGGCCGAGCATAGGAAGGGGCCGGCAGGGTCCCCGACGATGGGAATGGGGGAGTGGGTACCTGTCCTTCATTGCCTCAGTCCCCAATCTGCGGGCGGCCCCGCAAGGCGAGGTGTCGGGCGCCCAGCAGTGCCAGAGGTACCGTGCACAGCGGGATCATCAAGGCATTGAGTCGTGGCCAGCCCAGGGCGTCGGCGGCGGGGCCTGCCAGTAGCGCGGAGATGGCCACGGTCGAGAACACCAGGAACTCGTTGGTCGCCTGGGTACGGGCCTTCTCGATGGGCCGATGAGCCTCGGTGAGCAGGCCGGTGGCCGGCAGGAAGGTGAAGTTCCACCCCAGGCCCAGCAGGATCAAGCCGGTGTAGAAGCCCGCCAGACCGGCATCGATCTGGGCCACCAGGGCGCTGGCGATCAACAGCAGGCAGCCACCGCCGATCATGCACGAGGCGCCGAAGCGGGCAGTCAGCCGGCCGGTAACGAAGGATGGCAGGAACATCGCCACCACATGCCATTGGATGGTGGTGGCCACATGGTCGAAGGTGTGGCCGGCATCGGCCATGGCCAGCGGCGTGGCGGTCATGGCCAGGTTCATCACGCCATAGCCGACCATGGCGCTGACCACCGCCAGCACGAAGACCGGCTGCTTGACGATCTCGGCCAGGGGGCGGCACTCGCCGACCGCATCGCCCCGGCTGGCCTCGGGCAGGCGGATGAAGGCCAGCAGCGCCAGGGCGCACAGGTACAGGACACCCAGGCCGATGAAGCTACCCAGATAAGGGGTGTCGGCGAGGGCGTGACTGTGGCGAGCCAGCCAGGGACCGAAGAAGGCCGCCAGTACGCCACCGCCCATGACCATGCCGATGGCCCTGTCCCGCCCGCCCGCCGGGGCCGCCTCAACGGCGGCGAAGCGATACAGCTGCCCGAAGCCGATGCCGATGCCGATCAGCCAGGTGGCGACCAGGAACAGCGGGAATTGCTGGCTGTGCAGGGCCGCCACGGCGAGCGCGGCACCGACGAGTCCAAGCAGGTTGCCGAGCACGAAGCCCCGGCGACGCCCTAGGCGGGCCATGATCAGCGAGGCCGGGATGGTGGCGCACATCAGCCCCAGCCACTGGGTCGCCACCGGGGCGGTGGACCAGGCGGGGGCTGGCGCGAGTTGAGCGCCGATCAGCGGCGATACGGCGATCAGCAGGATATTGCCGCTGACCAGCAGGGCCTGGCAGAGCGACAGCAGGGAGACGGTCAGGGGCATGGGATGTCCTCGTGGGAGTGAGACGGGGAAGGATGGGGCGTGGTCGCGAAGCGCTGCCGATAGACCGACGGCGAGACGCCATACTGGCGGTGGAACAGGCGCCGGAGCTGTTCGGCGCCGCCCAGTCGCCATTGCATCGCGAGGCGTTCCAGCGGCGGCGCGGGACGGGCATTCAGCAGGCTCAGGCGCGCCCCCTCCAGACGCAGCCGGGTCAGGTAGGCGCCGGGAGAGGTCTCCAGATAGCGGCGAAACAGCCTCGAGAGGTGGCGGGGGGTGACCGACATCTGGGCCGCCATGCTTTCCAGACTGTGATCGCCGGCGGGGTCGGCATGGAGCCGGCCGACCAGCTCGCGCAACGGACCGGTGGCGCGCTGTTGATGCAGCAATGCCTCACTGAACTGCGCCTGACCACCGGGACGATGCAGGAACATCACCAGTTCCCGGGCGACGCGACCGGCCAGGGCGGCCCCATGGTCGGCCTCGACCAGCGACAGGGCCAGGTCAATGCCGGCGGTGACGCCGGCGCTGGTATAGCGGCCCCCATCCTCTACGTAGAGGGCATCGGGGATGACGCGGAGGCGCGGATACTGCCGGGCCAGGGCGCTGCAGTGACGCCAATGGGTGGTGGCCCGTCGTTCGTCCAGCAATCCCGCTTCCGCCAGCAGGAAGGCACCGCTGCAGATGGCGCCCAGGCGCCTGACATCGGGAGCCAGCTCGCGCAGGCCGTCGATATGGTAACGCTGGCGGCATTGGCTGAAGACGCCACTGCCCCCGGCGGCCAGCAGCGTATCCGGTGCCCCCAGTGCCTCCAGGCCTGCCCAGTCGAGTTCGGCCATCATCACCAGGCCGCCGTTGGTGACCACGCTGCCGGGGGAGCGAGCGACCAGGCTCAGTGCGTAAAGTGTCTGGCCCGAGAGTTCGTTGGCACTCGCGAAGACCTGCCAGGGGCCACAGACATCGAGCACCTGGCAGTCGGGATAGGCGAGCAGCACCACGCGGCGTGCAGGGGGCGATGAAGATGGGGGGGACATCGGGAGCTCCGTGAATCAACGCGACGTCCTCGAGTCTGGAAGAAGGGGGCAGTGTCCTCAATGACCGATATCCCACCGATAGGGACATGCCCGGTGGCCACGAAGGCATCGAACAGGGGGTTGCCCTGGCGCCGGTCGATGTTGAAGTCGCCGAGCACGATCAGGTTCGCCTCCTCGGCGGCGTCCTCCCGCGCGCGGTCGCGGATCTCCCGGGCCACGAAGTGGGCCAGCCGGCGCAGTTCGGGGAGACGCTCGGCCGGCTCATCGCCATAGCGGATATGTGCGCTGAGCAGCGCGAAGTGCTCCCCGTTGGCCTGGAAGCCCACCAGATAGGGCGTGCGATCGAACTGCTCCTGGGGATCGCCATCGGCGGTGGGCGGCAGCACGATCTCGCCGGCCAGCCCCGACGGCGAGATCCGCCGGCGGTCGAACAGGTAGGCCTGGCGCTCCTGGCGGCCCTTGTCCCCCGCGGTGACGTCGGTGAGCATCAGGTCCCAGTGCGGTCCCAGGAAGCGCTCCTGGAGCACCCGCAGCGCCGTCGTCTGCCGCTTGACCTCCTGCAGGGCCACCACGTCGAAGTGGCGGACGATCTCGGCGATGATGGCGAGCCCCCGCAGGTTGCGCTTGGGCGAGTCAGGATTCTCGGTCCAGTCATCGAACAGGTCGCCGAAATCCCGGATGTTCCAGGTGCCGACGATGAAGTTGTCGTCGGTGCACCGCGGTGGAATCCCCGCGCGCGCCAGCCGCCGGCGGAGGCGCACGATGTCCTCGACCACGAAGGCCCGGTATTGCGGATAGATCATCGCAGACCTCGCGACGGTTCATAGGCTGGCGCGTTCGTAGAGGGGGCCGAGATCGCCCCGCCACCGGCCATGGTAGCGCGACCGCCAGTGCTCGGCGGGACTCCGCCCCAGTGCGACGACCGCCTGGAGCGGACGCAGGTAACGCCGCTCGTCCTGCCCCTGGGCGTCCAGGCGGTGGCGTCGCTGGAGGCCGGCCTCGGCCAGGGCCAGGGCGCGCTGCAGGGCCTCGGGGAAGGAGTCGGCCGCATAGACGCCCGCGACCGGGATCCGCTCGCTCTCCGTCAGGCCGTAGCGGGGCAGTTCGTGGCGCAGCTGATTGAGGCGGGCGACGTCGCAATCCGCCACCAGGGCCAGGGCGCCTGCCAGGGCCTGGCGGTCGTAGAGGAGGCCGGTCCAGAAGGCCGCCAGCGCCAGGCTGTACTCCAGGCTCAGGGAGTCGTTGCCCCGCAACTCCAGGTGATCCTTCAGGCGCACGTCGTGCATCAGGGTGTTGAGGTGCGCCTTCCAGTCCTGCAGCGTCGGTCGCTCGTCGGGCAGCTCCGCCAGGGCCCCGCGCATCATGTCGGGGAAGCGGCGCCCGGCGAGGTCGAGGTGCTCGCCGTGGCGCGCCACCGAGTACATCGGCACCGCCAGCGCCCGGTCCACGAACTCGGCGAAGGACAGCGCCGGCGACAACGCCAGCGGGAGGATGCCGCAGCGCGCCGAGTCGGTATGCAGCCAGACGTAATTGCGGTAGGAGGTCAGGGTGCTGTCGCGGCCATCGGCGAAGGGCGAATTGGCCAGGGCCACCATGACCAGCGGCTGCAGCGCCATGGCCACCCGGAACTTGGCGCGCATGTCCTCCTCGCTGCAGAAGTCGAGGTTCAGCTGGAAGGCGCAGGTGCGGGTCATCATGTCCTTGCCGTGCACCCCCACCCTGGGCATGTAGGCGCGCATGATCCGGTAGCGACTCTTGGGCACCCAGCCCATCTCCCTGCGGGTCCACTCCGGCGCAAAGCCCAGGGCCATGACGCCCAGCCCCATCGCCTCGGCGACCTCCGCCAGCTCGCGACGGTAGCCCAGCAGTTCCGCCTGCACGCCGTGCAGGTCCGCCCAGGGCGCTCCGGACAGCTCCAGCTGTCCGGCCGGCTCCAGGGTGATGGCGGCCTCGCCGCGGGTCAGGCCGACGAGTCGCTCCCGCTCCCAGCTCGGCCACCAGCCGAAGCGCTGGAAGGCCTCGAGCACGGCCCGGATGCCCTCCCGCCCCTCATAGGGCAAGGGACGGTGGTCCGCCCGGGTGAACAGGAAGACCTCGTGCTCGACGCCGATCAGGCACCGGTCGACGGCCTTGCAGTGCGCGGCCAGGTCGTCGCAGAGCTGTCGAGCCTCGGTGATCTCCGCCATGCTGTGACCTCCTCGCGGGGCTACACGCAGAAACGCGATTGACCGAATGCCCGCGCAGCGTCACGTCCGACAGGCGCCTGGGGGTGCATACCTAGAGCACGCCTTTCGCCCAGCCGTAGACGGCGCCGATCACCGCGCCGAACACCACATGGGCGAGCAGCATGGACAGCGGCGCCACCAGCCCGAGGCCCAGGCCGAACAGGCCGGACCCCGCCAGGGGGAAGACCGTGACCATCACCACCAGCCAGCTGGCCACGCCGAACTCCAGGCCCCGTCGCGTGGGGGTGCGCCCCGGCAGGTAGGGCACCAGCAAGGCGAACAGCACGCCCCAGATCAGGGTGCCCACCGCGAAGTGGATGCCCCAGGCCAGCATCCGGCTGTCCGGCGTGCCGAGCAGGTCCTGGGCGGCCAGGTTCATGACCTCGATGGGGTCGTACCAGGGGATGATCCCCGCCGCCAGACGCAGGATCAGGATCATCGAGATGACCAGCGTGGCCACGAACCCGGCCATCATCCCTCTTACCAGGCGATTGCCCATGGCGTAACTCCCGACTGCCACTGTGACTTCCAGTGTAGGCGGTCATCCACGGAAACCTCACGGGGGGCCACGGCCGGCCATCACTCGGCTCGTTGCAGTGTCGGGTAGCCCTCCACGAACACCCAGTCGGTCTGCTGCGCCGGGACATGGCAGCCCATGCAGGTGCCTTCGAAGCTCTCGGACACATTCACGCCCGGGTCGTCGGCCTTGAAGAGCGCCCAGCCCCAGCCGTTGCCCCAATGGGGGCCGTCGAACCGCGCCTGGGCGTCCTTGACCATCACGAACCAGACGTGCGGTTCACCGGCCCACAGCGCCGGCCCGGTGGTCTTCTCGGCGGACTCGATACCGCGGATTTCCTTGATGAGCACGGTGCCATCGGCGAACTCGCCGCTGTCCCGGTAGGCCTGGGCGGCCTCGGGCTGGGTGTAGACATCGTGAAAGCCGGCACCCGGGGCCTCGGCGTCATTGACCACCCAGGAGCCCAGATGCACCCAGCTGGCCCGGGCATCCGTCGGGAGCGAGATGGTGCCCTCGCTGTCCACATGGTCCCGGAAGGTCGTCGTCGCCAGATCGGCGGCGAAGGCGGGGGCAGCGGTCAGCGTCAGCAGTGCCGCCAGGCCCAGGGTTCTGGTCGTCGTCATGACCTCGCTCCTCTCGTTCCGGTGCCAGTGTTCAGGTGCCGCTTGGATCGCCTCCGATTGACAGTCTAGGACGACGGATAGACGACTGGACTCCAGATGTCTTTATAGTGCGTCCAGGAGTCTCATGATGGACCGACTCGCCGCCCTGCTTTCCCGCTTTCATCTTGCCGCCAGCGTGTTCAATGCCGGTCCGCTCTGCTACAGCGCCCGCCATCCGGCACAGGCGGGCACCGGCTTCGTTCACGTCCTGACGCGGGGCACCGTTCACCTGGCGCTGGCGGACGTTCCGCCGTCATACCGGCCACTCGCCGCTGGCGTGGCGCCGCGCCGACGCCGAGACGTCGATAGCGTCGAAGGCGCCTGGAAGCGGCGCAGGCAAGCGCCCGACAGCGCCATCTCGCACCCGGGCCGGGGCGGCCCGACCACGTCGAGCATGGCGATGGCGTGGTCCGCGATGAAACGCGCGAGCATCACCAAGGAACAACCGGCTAAGCTCCACACAACAACCAACGACGGGGAGCGCGATGGAGGTTACCAGCCTGATCAGTGCCGATACGATCCGCCTGCGTCTGCAGGGACACACCAAGTCCGAGGTTCTCGACGAGCTGATCGAGGTGCTGGCCAAGGCGGGCAAGCTGATCGATCCGACAGCGTTCAAGGAGGCGATTCTCAAGCGTGAGGCAGAGTTTCCGACCGGCCTCGAGAAGGGCATCGCCATCCCCCATGCCCGCACCGACGCGGTCCGATCACCGGCGATCGCAGTGGGCATCGCGCCGGACGGAATCGACTACGGCTCGCTCGACAGTCAGCCCAGCCGGATCTTCTTCCTGATTGCCGAAACCGAGGCGGTGGACGAGGAGCATCTCGACATCCTCGCCGCGCTGACCCGGCATATGCAGGAGTCGCAGTATATTCAGCGCCTGCTGCAGGCGGGCAGCGCGAACGAGTTGATCGGGCTGCTGGCCGGCGAAGCGCGGAGCGGCAACGCCGTCGAGGCTGCCGCCGACACCGGGCCGGCGGCAGCCGCCGCCCCGCCGATGCCGAGACTGGTGGCGGTGACCGGCTGCCCGACCGGCATCGCGCACACCTATATGGCCGCCGATGCGCTGAACGTCTGTGCCGAACGGATGGAACTGCCGATCCGGGTCGAGACCCGCGGCGCCATCGGCGAGCGGGATCGCCTGACGGAGCAGGAGATCGCCGCCGCCGACGCGGTCGTCATCGCCTCCGATACCCGGGTCGAGATGGAGCGCTTTGCCGGCAAGAAGCTGATCAGGGTGCCGGTACGGGACGCGATTCGCGACCCGCAGGGGCTACTGGAACGGGCCCTGAGCGGTGAGGCGACGGTCTACGCCGGCGAAGGGGACGCCGCCGGGCCGCGGCCGACCGCGACCCGACCGGGCATCTACCAGCACCTGATGAACGGCGTCTCGAACATGCTGCCGTTCGTCGTCGGCGGCGGCATCCTGATCGCGCTCTCCTTCATGTTCGGCGTCGATGCGTTCGACCCGGACAGCCCGAACTACCACCCCCTGGCGGCCGCGCTGATGACCCTGGGCGGCAGCGAAGGCGCCTTCGGCCTGATGATACCGGTGCTGGCCGCCTTCATCGGCATGAGCATCGCCGACCGGCCCGGCTTCATGCCGGCGATGGTCGGCGGCTTCATGGCGGTGCATTCCGGCGGCGGCTTTCTCGGCGGCATGATCGCCGGCCTGCTGGGCGGCTATCTGATGCTGGCCGTCATCCATCTCTGCCGCCATCTGCCACGTAGCCTGCAGGGGGTGGAGACGGTACTGATCTACCCGGTGATCGGCCTGCTGCTGACCGGCGGTCTGATGTACCTGCTGCTGATGCCGCTGGCCGATATCAATAGCGCGCTGGTGGACTGGCTGAATGCGCTCGGCATCGGCAACCTGATCCTGCTGGGCACCTTGCTGGGCGGGCTGATGGCGGTGGACCTCGGCGGGCCGGTCAACAAGGCGGCCTACACCTTCGGCATCGCCGCCATCGCGGCGGGCAACCATCTGCCCCAGGCCGCGGTCATGGCCGGCGGCATGGTGCCGCCGCTGGCGATGGGGCTGGCGACGCTGCTGTTTCGCAGCCGCTTTGGCGCCAACGAGCGGCGTGCCGGCAAGAGCTGCTTCGTGCTCGGCGCCTCCTTCATCACCGAAGGCGCCATCCCGTTTGCCGCCGCCGACCCGCTCCGGGTGCTGCCCGCCTGCATCGTCGGCTCGGCGCTGGCGGGCGGCCTGTCGATGTATTTCGGCTGCCAGCTGCCGGCCCCCCATGGCGGGGTCTTCGTCATCCCGCTGGTCGAACACCCGTTTCACTACCTGTTGGCGATCGCCCTCGGTGCGCTGGTGAGCGCCCTGTTGGTCGGCAGCCTGAAACCGGCCCTCGCCGTCGACGCCCCTCATTCATCGGGCACGTGAGGCGGCCAAATACTCACCGATTCATCTGGCCGCCCTCTGCCACGCGCGTCGGGCCTCACGACCGAGGCCCCTGGGCAGGACGAGACGAGTGGCCCCGAGGTAATCGAGAAAATCACGGGCGGCCTGCCGAAGTGCCTCGGGCAGACCCTCGGGGAGCCTGGCCGGCAGGATGTCGGGCTCCCAGTGCCAGGCGAGGAGAGTCAAGGTGCCCTGCTGGCACTTGGCGTCGAAGCGAGCAATGAAACGCTCGCCCCACAGCACCGGCACCACATAGTACCCCCAACGACGCCGGGCCTGGGGCTTGTAGACCTCCCAGACGTAATCGAAGCCGAAGACCCGGGCGACGCCACCCCGGTCCCACATCAGCGGATCCAGGGGCGCGAGAAAACGCATCCCCTGAGTCGTTTCCTCGGACGCGTCGAGGCCCGCCTCCAGAACCGAGAGGGCCTCGGGCGTGGTCCAGTAGCCCGTGCCCTCCACGTCGAGTTCGATCAACGCTCCCCGGGCGATGGCCCGGGCGGCGATGCGGTCACGCTCCGCGCGCGGGCAAGGCAGCGACCAGACGGCGGCATCGGCGCCGGGACGCAGCAGGCCGACGGCCTGCACGCGCCGGACCACCAGCCGTTGCAGGGCATCGGCGTCCGTGGTCTCCGCCACGCTCGCGCCCTGGGGCAGCACGCGTTCGGGCAAGTCGTAGGCATGGCGACCACCCACTCGATGGTGCGTCATCAAGCGTCCGGCGTCCCATAACGCCTTGAGCAGATGCCGCGAGCGCTTGGGACCGTACCAGCTGCCGCGCAAGGCGGGATCGGCTCGTTGGTCGCCGAGTTCGAGGCTGGTGGCGGGGCCATGGCGTTCGACCTGGGCGACCAGGGCATGGGCCTCCGGGGAATCGACGTCCACGCCACGCTGCTGCCAGCGCCGGGCCAACCAGCGATGAAACGGCGCCTGGGCCCACCACTCCCCGGGCTGGATCAGGCTGGCCTGCTTGTCCCAGCCATCGACCAGCCATCGTCGACCATAGGCCGCCTCCAGCCAGTCCCCCCGCCGATAGCCGGGTACCCGGGCCTGCAGGACCAGGTCCGGGTTGGTACCGACCGGCGCCAGGGGATCGAACTGGATGGTCCCCAGGCGACGGATGACGGTCGCCAGCGGCGCCGGCCGGAAGTGATAGCGCACCAGCAGGCGGCGGGCGTCGGCGCGCGTCAGGGTAAAGCGTTGCTGGGCGGTCATCGGCAATCCTTGTCCCGAGGCATATCCCAGCTTAGGTGAACCGCTACGGTTTGCTCGACGTCCGGCAGACCTCATGCCCCCCATCACGATCAGGGCGATGACCCGAAGTACGGGGTCAGCCCCGGCATACCAGCGCTCCGAGATGTACCTCGAGTCGATGTCCAAGCAGCGCCGAGGGCGCCACGGAAACCGCGGCCTGGTCCCAGCGCCTCGGCCTGCCCCTGGCGGAAGGGTTCGTGGCGTTCTGGCGTGGCGGCATCATGGCTGACGCGGTCGTGCGAAGTCCGGGAGGCGGAAGCGCCGACGATAGGCGCTCGGGGTGAGGCCGGTGGTGCGCTTGAACAGGCGCCGGAAGAAGGCCGCATCCTCGTAGCCGACCCGCCAGCTGATCTCGTCGACCGAGGCGTCGGAGCGCTCGAGCCGACGCTTGGCGTCCTCGATGCGCAGGCGCAGGACGTAGGCGATCGGCGTGAGGCCGGTGGCCTTCGCGAAGCGTCGCTTGAAGGAGCGCTCGGCGAGCGCCGAGCGCCTGATCATCTCCTCCACCGGGTGGGCGAGCGCGAAGTGCTCGCCCAACCACTGCTGTGCCCCCAGGACTTCCGCGTCGCCGTGATCCGTCCGGCCCTCGAACACGAGATAGGGCGTGAGACCATCCTGGTGCCACTGCAGCGCGAACATCCGCGCGACCTCCTGAGCCGT
Source organism: Halomonas sp. M4R1S46 (assembly GCF_025725685.1). NCBI lineage: Bacteria > Pseudomonadati > Pseudomonadota > Gammaproteobacteria > Oceanospirillales > Halomonadaceae > Halomonas > Halomonas sp. M4R1S46. Next base: position 624,045 of record NZ_CP107008.1, on the reverse strand, counting down.
GATCGCCCCGGCGTAGCGCGCGATGAGATAGAGCACCAGGTCGTGCCAGCTCATCGAGGCCCCCGAACTCACCAGTTCCTCGCGCCGCCCGCCGATCACCAGCACACGCTCCGGATGGATCGGCACGGCCGGATAGGTGGCCGCGAACATCGCCGCGTAGCCGAAATGCACCGTGGCGTCCTGGCCGTCGAACAACCCGGTCTCGGCGAGCAGAAAGACCCCCGAGCAGGCCGAACAGAGCACGGCGCCACGCTCGTGCATGCGGCGCAGCCAGGCGACCAGGCCGGGATAGCGGCCCGGCCCCCAGCCCGGCGGGCGCAGCAGCACCGCGGGGACGATCACGATGTCGCTGGTCTCGACGGTGTCGACCGCCCGCTGCACGGTGATCGGGATGCCGCTCGCCAGTTCCAGCGGCCCCACGGCCTCGCCGACGATCTCGATGTGAAACGGTGCCGGGGCATCATGGGGCGTCATGCCCATGAGGGCCACGCTGTTCATCACGTCGAAGATACCGGCAAGCGTGGAGATCGCGGCGTCGGGCAACGCCACCAGGCTGACGTGGCGGGGGCTCGCACCGACCGACGGGGGGTGTCCGCTCATGGCGCAAGGGCTTCTCGTGGCGGGGCTTTCAGTGTGGCACGAACGGACCGATTGCGGCGATTCCGGCTCTTCTGCCGATCGGGTGGCGCGACGATCATGGACGGGCAGTCGACACCACTCGCCCCGTCAAGCCAGGAGCCGCCCCCATGAACGCCCCCGTGATCGATCAGACGAAGCTGGAAACCTTTGTGACCCGCGCCGTTGACGACCTGTCCGCCGCCTACGGCGGCGTGATGGTCAGCCTCGGCAGCAAGCTCGGCCTGTACAAGGCCATGGCCGGCGCCGGCCCGCTCGGCGCTGCGGAACTCGCCACCCGCACCGGCTGCGCCGAGCGCTATGTCCGCGAGTGGCTGAACGCCCAGGCCGCCGGCGGCTATGTGGGCTACCACGCCGTCGGCGACACCTACGAACTGTCCCCCGAGCAGGCGCTGGTGCTGGCCGACGAGGACAGCCCGCTGTTCATCCCCCACGCCTGGCAGGTGCCGGCCTCGATGTGGTTCGACGAGGAGCGCACCCTCGAGGCCTTCCGCACCGGCGAGGGCGTGGCCTGGGGCGAGCACGACGGGCGCCTGCAGTGCGGGGTGGCGGCGTTCTACCGCAACGGCTATCGCGCCAGCCTGGTGCCGGAGTGGCTGCCCGCGCTCGAGGGCGTGGTCGACAAGCTCGAGGCCGGCATCGAGGTCGCCGACGTCGGCTGCGGCCACGGCCACTCGACCGTGCTGATGGCGCAGGCCTTCCCGCGCTCGCGCTTCCACGGCATCGATGGGCACGCGGCCTCGATCGACGCCGCCCGGCGCAACGCGGTCACGGCGGGTGTCACCGAGCGCGTGAGTTTCGACCTGGCCCGGGCGACGGATTACCCCGACCGGCAATACGGCCTGATCTGCTTCTTCGACTGCCTGCACGACATGGGCGACCCGGTCGCCGCGGCCCGCTACGCCGCCCGGGTGCTGGCGCCCGGTGGCACGGTGATGCTGGTCGAGCCGTTCGCCCAGGACCGGGTCGAGCAAAACCTGTCGACCGTCTCCCGGATGTACTATGCGGCGTCCACCACCATCTGCTGCGCGCATGCGATCTCGGAGGGCGGCACGCTCGTGCTCGGCGCCCAGGCCGGCGAGGCGCGCCTCGCCGAAGTGTTCCGCCAGGCGGGCTTCGGCCACTTCCGGCGCGCCGCCGAGACGCCGTTCAACCTGATTCTCGAAGCTCGCCTCGCCGGGTGAAGTGGCCCGGGATCGCCGCCGGGGGCATCGGGAGCGACGCGGCCACGCGCCGCCCCCGATGCTGGCGTCTACGTCACGCGCGTCGCTCAGTTCTCGTCCCGGACGGTCACGATGTCTTCCTTGGTCGAGCCGACGATGGCGAGCAGTTCCTCGGTCTCGCGGTCGGGCACGCCATGCTCGTCGAGGACACCCTCGAGCAGGGTCACCATCTGCGCCCACTCGGCCTCGGTGATGTTGAGATGGGCATGCGACGCCTGCATCGAGCGGCCCTGATACTCGCAGGGCCCACCGGCGGCCTGGCAGACCAGCGACGTCACCCGATACTTCAGGTAGGGCGCCGGGACGCGCTGCCGGGCCTCGTCGATCGCCGGGTTCGCGTTGAGCACGTCATCCACCAGCAGGACGTCGATGAAGTCGCTGACCACCACCGAGATCGGGGTCAGGCCCCCCAAACGATCGTAGAGCGATGCCTCGGCGTCCTCCTGGGCCTGGGCCATGCCGGCCGCCATCATCAGGACGATGGCCAGCCCGGCCCCGAGATACCCGCTGCGCTTGATCATGATCTCCCCCTCTTGCCGGCCGAGGGCCAGGCGGAGAGGGACGCCCGTTGCTCCGTGTCGAAGCGCCACGCGACGGCAGCTGCCGCCTTCCCCGCCGGCGATCTCGGCGCCGTGAAAGCCGCATCCCCCGACGCGGCGCCGTATGGTCTCGGGTGGCGTCCCGGCCGCCCTTACCCTGCAGTGAAGCCGGCACCGGGCGAGTACGCAACGCGAGAGCCCCGCCGAGGGGCGGGGCTCACGGGCGCAGGCGCGACAGGGGCCGCGCCTGGTTCCGGCGCGGGCCGCGTCGAGGCGCTCAGGACGTCAGCACGTCCTGGGTCTTGTGGGTGAAGTCGCTGGCATCGTGGCGCTCGTGGAGCTGCATGGCCGCATCGCCGAAGGTGCGGTTGACCATGCGGCCGCGCTGCACCGCCGGGCGGGCGTCGATCTCCCTGGCCCAGCGCAGCACGTGCCGGTACTCCGGCACCTGCAGGAACTCGGCGGCGTCATACAGCCGGCCGAGGACCAACTGGCCGTACCAGGGCCAGGTCGCGATATCGGCGATGGTGTAGTCGTCGCCGGCGAGGTAGCGCGTCTCGGCCAGGCGACGGTCGAGCACGTCGAGCTGGCGCTTGGTCTCCATGGCGTAGCGGTCGATGGCGTATTCGATCTTCTCGGGCGCATAGGCGTAGAAGTGGCCGAAGCCGCCGCCCAGGAAGGGCCCGCTGCCCATCTGCCAGAACAGCCAGTTGAGGGTCTCGGTGCGCCCGGCCAGGCTGCCCGGCAGGAACTCCTCGAAGCGCTCGGCCAGGTAGAGCAGGATCGAGCCGGACTCGAACACCCGGATGGGCTCGGCCGGGCCGTGGTCGACCAGCGCCGGGATCTTGGAGTTGGGGTTGATCGCGACGAAGCCGCTGCCGAACTGGTCGCCCTCACCGATGCGGATCAGCCAGGCGTCGTACTCGGCGTCCTGGTAGCCCAGCGCCAGCAGCTCCTCGAACATCACCGTGGCCTTCACGCCGTTGGGCGTGGCCAGGGAGTAGAGCTGGAAGGGATGCTCCCCGACCGGCAGTTCCTCGTCATGGGTGGGCCCGGCGACGGGACGGTTGATGCTCGAGAAGGTGCCACCGCTGGCCTTCTCCCAGGTCCAGACCCTCGGCGGGGTGTAGTCGTTGCCTTGGCTCATGAGGGCTCCTCGGTAGCGAATGGCTTGGCTCACACTACCATATGGGGACACGTTAGCCTGCTATCAAGCTATGACAGGCGATCGCCTGTCTTGGTTTCCTCTTCGAGCCCGCACCATGATGGCCCATGCGGCGGCCAGGCATCCGACCGTCCCGCCGGCAAGGCACAGCCCCTTGGCGCCGCTGCTAGGCGACGTCGTCGCTGTAGCCGTCTCCGAGGAATTCGATAAGACAGAACCCATGGCCGAAGGGGTCGGAGAACGTGATGCATTTCGAGCCTCGCCATTCGATGCAGTCGCTTTCCTGAACGGCGCCACAATCGAGCACACGCGCGGCGGCCTGCTCGATATCCTCGACCACGATGTCGAGATGCACGGGCGTCCAGTGCCGCGAATAGTCCCGATACTTCATGGGCCCCTTCACGCACCCCGAGCCGCTTTCGTTCTCGAGCAGATAGATCGTCGATTCGCCCCCCGTGAGCTCGGCAACGTCATCATCGAGCAGGCGATCGAGTTCCAGGCCAAAGGCAGCGCAGTAGAACGCGATGGCCGGTGCCAGTTCGGGCACGTCGATATTGATCAACATCTTCATGGCGCAGACCTCGCTTCTTCACCGACAAGTGTCTCTGGAACCTCAATTGGTGCAGTTGGAGGGTGCAATTGGTGTACGTCCCCGATTTTCCTTCGTCCCCGATTTTCCTTGCCAACAACCTTCGTGAGTTTATGCGGGGGCCAGGACTGAGAACCGAGGACTGGAGCTAGCCACGCGCCTGGCCTTGGGCCGCTTCCTTCCTGACCCGTTTGGTCCAGCGCTGCTTGGCGTACTTGCGCAGGTTGGCGACGTTGTCGGTCTCGTCGACGATGTCGTGGCCGAGGATCGTCTCAAGCACGTCCTCCAGCGTCATCAGCCCCACCCAGGTGCCCAGGTCGTCGTATACCACGCAGAGGTGCTGGCGGTCGCGCACCATCATGGCGAATACCCGTTCGACGTTGTCGTCGGCCATCACCTGGTGTACCGGCTGCATCAGCGACTTGAGGGTGGCGTCGGGTTCGGCGTGGTAGGTGTCAGCCTTGTGTATGTAGCCCAGCGCCTGCTCGCCGCCGTCCATCACCGGGAAGCGGGTGAAAGGAGTGTGGCCCAGTTCGGCGTCGAACTCCGCGACCGTCATCTGTGGCTTGACGGTGACCGAGACGGTGCGCGGCGTCATCACGTCGTTCACTCGGATGTCGTGCAGGTTGAGGATGTTGGTGATCACCCGGGTCTCGTCGGCGTCCAGCGCCTCCTCTTCCAGGCCGATCTGTGCCAGGGCCTTGATCTCGCCGCGCATGTCGGTCTCCGGGGCGTCCTTGCCGATGCGCCGGGTGATGCGCTCGGAGAGCCAGATGAACGGCTTCATGCTCCAGATCATGCCGACCAGCAGCATGCTCATGGGCGGGGCCAGCTGGCGCCAGTAGGTGGCACCGATGGTCTTGGGGATGATCTCGGAGAGGAACAGGATCAGCAGCGTCATCACCGCCGAGGCGAGCCCCAGCCAGGCCTCGCCGAACACCACCGTGACCTGGGCGCCGACGCCAGTCGCGCCCACGGTGTGGGCGATGGTGTTGAGGGTGAGGATGGCCGCCAGCGGCTGGTCGATGTTCTGCTTGAGCCGGGCCAGCCGGGTGTGCAGGACCGGTCGCGTTTCGCGCAGTTGGACGACGTAGCTGGGGGTCATGGAGAGCAGCGCGGCCTCGAGCAGGGAGCACAGGAAGGACACGCCGATGGAGAGGGTGGCAAAGGTAGCCAGGAGTATCATGGGGCCTCGAAGGGTTGCCGGGTAAGCGCCGCCGGGCGGCCAGGGCATGTTGGCGCATGCTCTGGGGAGGCGCAAGCCGGCCAATCGGCGACAGACCCCTTGTTATTCTGAGGGCTGGAGCTAGTCAATCAGTGCCTGTCCCCAGTTCTTCTCTCGCTTCTTCACCAATGGATGACCCGGCACCAACCGGGCCGACGGCGCCCCCTGGCGCGACACCCGGCGAAGGAAGAGCGCCCGCGCGGCGTTTTGACAGCCTCCCGCCACCACCTAGACTGGAATCAACGACAAGCAATCGAGAGGTGCCAGTATGTTGCACTACAGCATACGCGACCGTCTCGTCGGCCTGCAGGGAACCGGTAGCCTCCTGAGCGCCATGCTCCTGGCCCTGGCCCCCCTGGCTCCTGCCGCCCTGGCGCAGGACGAGCCGGCCGCCCCCGAATTCCGCACCAGCTACGGTGACATGACCTTCCCCGAGCAGTTCCCCGACGGCACCGCCATCAGCCTCACCCAATGGAGCCACTTCGTGCCGCGCTACGATGAGTGGTTCCGGGAGTATGCGCAGCAATGGGGCGAGGCGCACAACGTCGAGGTCACGGTGAACATGATCAACCTCGCCGACCTGACCTCGACCCTGTCGGCCTCCATCGCCGCCGAGGAGGGCGCCACGGTGTTCGAGATGGTGGCCCCGCCCACCGCCTTCATCGACGGCCTGCAGTCGCTGGCGGACGTCAACCAGGCCGCGGCGGCGGCCTTCGGCGAGCGCACCGGCACCTGCGAGCGCTCCAGCTACCTGCCGGCCACCGACACCTGGTACGGATTCTGCCACGGCTGGGTGCCGGACCCAGGCGACTATCGCCGCTCGCTGTGGGCCGACGCCGGCTTCCCCGAAGGGCCCGAGACCTACCAGGACCTGCTCGAGGGCGGCGCCAAGATCTTCGAGGACACCGGCCTCCCGGTGGCGCTGGGCATGTCGCCGGAGATCGACTCCGAGTTCTATGCCCGCGCGCTGATCTGGTCCCACGGCGGCTCGATCCAGGACGAGGACGGCAACGTGACCTTCGACTCGCCCGAGGTCCTCGAGGCGGTGCGCTTCCAGAAGGAGCTGTTCGACAGCGCCATGACGCCGGAGGTCTTTTCCTGGAACGCGGCCTCCAACAACCAGACCTTCATCGGCGGCCGCGCCTCCTATATCCAGAACTCCATCTCCTTCTATCGCAGCGCCCAGGAGTCGGCCCCGGAGATCGCCGCGGACACCGGCTTCCGTCCCGGCCTGAAGGGGCCCGGCGGCGAGGTCAAGATGCCCTCCCACGTGTGGTTCATCGACGTGATCCCCGACTACGTGACGGACCCCGACGAGCTGGCCGCGGCCAAGAAGTTCATGCTCGACCTGGAGAACAACTACGCCAGCGCCTCCTACTACTCGAAGTTCTACAACTTCCCGGCCTTCCCGTCGCGCAGCGAGCAGCTGTTCGCCGAGGACGGCTGGCTGAGCGACGACCCCTGGGGCGCCGAGCCGCCGGACAAGCTCGGCCTGCTGCGCACCGCCGAGGAGTGGACCGCCTGGCTCGGCTATCCCGGCTACGCCAACCCGGCGATCAGCGAGGTGTACGAGTCCCACCTGCTCTCCAGCATGATGGCCGACGTCACCCGCGGCGAGAAGACGCCGGAAGAGGCGATCGCCGACACCAACGCCGAGATCGAGGAGATCTTCGCCAAGTGGCGGGAACGCGGGATGATCGGCAGCGGCAGCGACTGACGACCACCGGCCGGCCCCTCCCGGGCCGGCCGCGTCATCTCCTGACGACGAACCTTATGGCGATTCTGACCACCCGGGCACTCAAGAAGCACTACGGCCGCATCATCGCCGTGGACGGGGTCGACATGGAAACCCGCGACGGCGAGCTGCTCGCCGTGCTCGGCCCCTCCGGCTCGGGCAAGACCACCCTGATGCGCATGGTCGCCGGCCTCGAGGAGCCCAGCGCCGGCGAGCTGTTCATCGACGGGCGCTCCATCGTCGGCGTCCCGCCGCGCAGCCGCAACATCGCCATGGTGTTCCAGAACTACGCGCTCTACCCCAACATGACGGTGCGCGACAACATCCTGTTTCCGCTGCGCGCGCGCAAGATGCCGTCGGACGAGCAGCGCCGCCAGCTGGAGTGGGTGGCCGGCATCCTCGAGATCACCGACCTGCTCGACCGCCGCCCCACCCGGCTGTCGGGCGGCCAGAGCCAGCGCGTGGCGCTGGCCCGGGCCATGGTGCGCACCCCCGACCTCTTCCTGTTCGACGAGCCGCTGAGCTCGCTGGACGCGCAGATCCGCAGCCAGGCCCGCGGCGAGCTGCGCGAGCTCCACGACCGCACCGGTATCACCACCCTCTACGTGACCCACGACCAGACCGAGGCCCTGGGGCTGGCCGATCGCATCATGGTCATGGAGAAGGGCACCGTGCATCAGATCGGCACCCCCCAGCAGCTCTACTACGACCCCGCCGACACCTTCGTCGCCGGCTTCATCGGCGACCCGCCGATGAACCTGCTGCCCCTCGACGAACGCATCATCGGCGTGCGCCCGGAGCACTTCCATCTCGCCGCCGAGGCGCCGAACGACGAGATCGCCCTGGAGCTCGACATCGAGGTCGAGCACCTCGAGTTCCTGGGAGCGGAATGGCTGGTCTACGGCGTGGTGCGCCGCGGGGTGACCGAGCAGCGGCGCCCGCCGCGGGTCATCGGCCGCCTACGCCAGGCCGCCATGCCGACGCTGGCCACCGGCGAGACGCATCACTTCGTGGTGACCCGCCGCGATGCCTGCCTCTTCGACCCCGAGACGGGCCAGCGGCTCTCGCAGGCCAAGGTGGCGGTGGCATGAACGCCGGGCCCACGGGTTCCGAGCGGGCCGACCCCACCCGGCCCGATGGCGCCCTGGCCCGCCTGGCGCTGGCCCTCGAGCGCCCCCGGGTGCTGGGCGCGCTGCTGCTCGCGCCGGCGGTGCTCTATGTGGTGGCCTTCGTGGCCGTGCCCTTCTTCATCGCCATCGCCCTGAGCGTGAGCGATGCCACGGTCGGCGACCCGGCGATCGACACCTTCGTCGGCCTGGACAACTTCATCGCCGTGCTCAGCCAGTCGGGCTTTCGCCTGGCGCTGCGCAACAGCCTGCTGATCACCACCCTCACGGTGCTGATCCTGCTGGTGCTGGCGACCACCGCCGTCGAGCTGCTGGCCCGCGACTTCCGCGGCAAGCGGCTGGTGCAGGTGCTGTTCATGATCCCCTGGGCGATGCCGGTGTCGCTGTCGGCGATCACCTGGCTGTGGGTGCTGGACTCCCAGTACAGCCCCATCGACTGGGTGCTGGTGCAGATCGGCCTGCTCGGCCCGGGCGGCACCTTCGGCCCCTCCTGGAACCTCTTCTACCTGGGCCGGGAGGGCCTGGCGATCGCCTCGATCGTGCTGGTCGACGTGTGGCGGACGCTGCCGCTGGCGACCATCATCGTGCTGGCCGGGCGCCTGTCGATTCCCCGCGAGCGCCTCGAGCAGGCGCAGCTCGACGGCGCCGGCTTCTTCCGCATCCTGTTCCGCATCATCATCCCCGCACTGGCCCCGGTGCTGACCGTGGCGATCCTGTTCACCGCCCTGCTGGTGATCGGCGAGATGTCGACCATCGCCCTGCTGACCCGCGGCGGCCCCGGCCACAGCACCCAGATCCTGCCGCTCTGGGCCTACCTCAAGGGCATCAACAGCGGCGACCTGGGCCAGGGCGCGGCCATCGCCCTGTTCCTGTTCCCGGTGCTGCTGGCGGCGGCGATCGTGGCGCTGCGCTTCGCCTACCGCGCCGGCAAGGACTAGGGGGAAAGGCCATGAAAAGCGCCGCCCGCAAGCCCCTCTTCTACGCCGCTATCACCCTGCTGGTGCTGTTCACCACCCTGCCGGTGCTGTATGCGGTGATCACCATCTTCAAGCGCGAGAGCGAGCTCTACCGCTTCGGCTCCAACCCCTTCATCTACGAGACCTCGCCGACCCTCGACCACCTGATCTACCTGTTCACCGACACCGCCTTCCCCACCTTCGCCATGAACTCCCTGATCATCGGGCTGCTGGTGGTGGCCATCACTGTGGCGCTGGCCGTGCCGGCGGCCTACGCCCTGGCGCGGCTGACCGGCAACTGGGGCGAGCGCTCCGGCATGGCGATCTTCCTGGTCTACCTGATTCCCCCCACCCTGCTGTTCATCCCGCTGTTCCGCATCGTGGTGGCGCTGGGGCTGGCCAACACCATCTGGTCGCTGGTGCTGGTGCTGCCCACCATCACCATCCCCTTCTGCACCTGGCTGCTGCTGGGGTTCTTCCGCTCGGTGCCGCCGCAACTGGACGAGGCCGCGCTGCTGGATGGCTGCACCCGCCTCCAGGCATTCTGGAAGGTGGTGCTGCCCCAGGCCCTGCCCGGCATCGGCGCCTGCATCGTGTTCGCCTTCTCGCTGTCGCTGTCCAACTACATCTACGCGGTGACCTTCGTCAGCGAATCGGCGGCGCGCAACATCAGCGCCGGGGTGCCCACCGAGCTGATCCGCGGCGACGTCTACTTCTGGCCGTCGCTGATGGCCGCCACCACCGTGGTGGCGATCCCCCTGGGCATCGCCTACGGCCTGCTGTTCGACTACCTGGTACGCGGCTTCCAGAGCGCCGGCGCCGGCGGGGGGTGATGGCGAGCGGCACCGGGGCGACCGACTTTCCCGCGATGGGCTTGTCGACGGGTGCCCGTGGCCGGCGCAACGGCCTGGGCCCCTACAGCGCCCGCAGAGCCCGATCCGCCGCGGCGATGTCGTTCTGGCCGAAGACCTGCACGCCCTGCTGACGCAGCAGGGCCGTGGTGATGCCGGCGCCGGGTTGCCGGGTGCCCGAGAAGCTGCCGTCGTAGATGTGCGTGCTGCCGCAGGAAGGGCTGTGCTCGGTCAGTACCGCCACCCGGATGGCATGCCGCCGGCAGAGCCGCAGCGCCAGGGCGGCGCCTTCCACGAAGGCCTCGGTGAGGTGCTCGCCACTCGGGTCGACCACCCGTGCCGCACCGGCCAGCACGTCGGCGCCGTCGCCACCGATGATCTCGGCAGGCGCCCGGGGCGTGGGCAGGCCGGCATCGACCTCGGGACACACCGCCACCACCCGGCCCTCGGCCTGCCACCGCGCGAGGGTCTCCGACGCCAGCGTCTTGGCACCACCGTCGTAGCGAACCCGCCAACCCAGCAGGCAAGCACTCACCAGGACCTTCTCCATCCTCGTCACTCCTGCGGGAAATCGGTGTCTGTCCCTCATATCAAATAACACGAAAGTCTTTGACCCACGCGGCCGGGCGTGACACCGTGGTGTCAGTTGGTTAGCAAGCAGCATGGTTTCAGCAGCATTCGAACCCTTTCGATCGCCTGTAATTGTATTTCTTGTTTTACCCGCTACTCATCTGGGTGACGCCAGGAACTTTGCAAGGCGCTAAGCGCGAGAGGATTATTCATGACGACTGGTACCGTCAAGTGGTTCAACGATTCCAAGGGTTTCGGTTTCATTTCTCCTGCCGATGGCGGTGATGACGTGTTCGCACATTTCTCCGAAATTCAGGCTGAAGGCTTCAAGTCCCTGCAGGAAGGTCAAAGCGTCTCGTTTGACGTGACTCAGGGCAAGAAAGGCCTCCAGGCTTCGAATATCAAGTCGCTCGCCTAATCTCACGGATCACGAGCGCTCTCGAACCTCACCGGTTCGATGATCAGGGCCCGCTTAGCGGGCCCTGATTCGTTGTATGCCAGCGGGGAATCGGGGTCCGTCCCTGAAATCCATCGCGATCCCAAGGCGCGACATCGCCGCCGAGCCGTTCAACCAGGAAGTCGATCATCGCCCGCAGCAGCAGCGGCTGGTAGTGGCGCGATAGATACACCGCGTGAATCGCCAGCGGCTCCGGCTCCCAAGTCGGCATCACGGGCACCAGCCGGCCTCGGCGTAGGTCATCGGCAACGAAATAGGTCGGCAGCATCGCAATGCCGGCGCCGGCCAATGTGGCCACACGCACCACGCCGGTCTCGTTACTGGATAGTCTCCCTCTCACCGGCACGGTCACGCTGCGGCCCTCCCGGCACAGGCGGATCTCGCTGCGGCTCACATAAGCGTGTGCCACGCAGGTGTGCCCGGCCAGCTCCTCGGGCGTTTGCGGCACGCCGTTCCGCTCCACATAGCCGGGCGACGCACACAGTACCGAGCGACAAGAACAGAGCCGTCGTGCCACCAGCGACGCATCGAGCTGATTGGTGATGCGCACCGCCAAGTCCACCCGCTCCTCCACCAGGTTGACGGCCCGCTCCAGCACCAGCAGCTCGACCTGCGCCTGGGGATGACCGGCGAGGAATTCCGCCACCGCCTCGGCAAGCCAGGCCTGAGCGAACGACTGGCTGGTGGCGATACGCAGCCGGCCGCGGGGCTCGACGCTGCGCACCCCGGCGGCAGTCTGTACCTCATCGGCCAGATCCAGCATCTGGCGGCAGCGCGACAGTGCCTCGTGACCGGCATCGGTCAGTGCGATGCGGCGCGTCGTGCGGTGCAGCAGCCGCGCGCCCAGCCAGCGTTCCAGGCTTTCCAGATAGCGGCTGGCCATCGCCCGCGACATGTCCAAGGCTTCGGCGGCTGCGGTCACGCTGCCGCGCTCTGTCACCGCAACGAACACCCGCATGGCGGTAAAACGGTCCATCTATTCGCTCGATTTGGTTGACAAACTGTCGATCAGAATAGCGTATATCCAACCATTTCGAACCAATACCATGCGCACAACACCTGTTCCCTCACCTCCCCCAGGATAAGTGCGATGAAAAACTCCCTCTCTCCGAGCCGCTGGTTCACCCTCGCCATTGCCTCGCTGGGCTTCGCGTCCGCCAGCGCCGACACGCAGGCCGAAGAGGACGTAGCGGCCCCGCTGACGCTGCAGGTCTACAACGCCGATGCCGGAAGCTTCCACGTCAATTCCGTGCTGGTGTCCGGCGAGAGCGACGCCGTGCTGCTCGATACCGGCTTTACCCGCGCCGATGCACTGCGCATCGCGGCCATGGTGCTGGACAGCGGAAAAAACCTGAAAACGATCTACATCAGCCAGGCCGACCCCGACTTCTACTTCGGTATCGACGTCCTCAAGCAGCTTTTCCCCGACGCGGAGGTGGTAGCCACCGAGCCGACGGTGGATAAGATCGAGGCCACGCTGCCGACCAAGCTGCAGGTCTGGGGCCCGCGGCTGGGCGCCAACGCACCGCAGCAGGTACCACTGCCCGAGGTACTGTCCGGCAACACCCTCACGCTCGAAGACCAGGTACTGGAAATCCGCGGCCTGGACGACAGCCTGCCGCACCGGAGCTATGTGTGGATCCCGTCGATCGAAGCGGTGGCCGGGGGCGTGAACGTATACGCCGGACTGCATGCATGGACCGCCGATGCCCAGACAGCGGCAGAGCGCACGGCCTGGGTGGAGAAACTGGACGACATCGCCGCACTCAATCCGACCACCGTGGTACCGGGCCATTCCTTGCCTGACCTGCCGCAGGACACTTCGCAGTTGGCCTACACCCAGGAGTATCTGCAGCGTTTCGAGACGGAACTGGCCAAGGCCGATGACAGCGCGGCGTTGATCGAGGCGATGCAGGATGCCTACCCGCAAGCGGGCCTGGGCATCGCGCTGGAGATCGGCGCCAAGGTCAACATGGGCGAGATGCAGTGGTGAGTGCCCCGCAACCACCCCGAGTCCGCCGGCACGACCAGACCAATCCTTCCCGCCCCGGCGACGCCAGGGCACAGCCAACCACGTAGAGGAAACGGGGAGTTTTCGGCGCGCCGCGGCACGCATGAACCGCTCGCCCTCGGCGGTCAGTCTGCAAGTCGGCAAGCTGGAGGAGCAGCTCGGCGTCCGGCTGCTGCATCGCGATGCGCGCCGCGTCCGCCTGACCGACCAGGAAGAAGTGCTGCTCGGCTTCGCGCGGCGTCTCGTCGGGATCAGCGACGAGGCGATGGCGGTGTTCCACGGCTCACCGTTGTCCGGGGGCTTGCGTCTCGCCGCTCCCCATGACCTCGGTGTTTCTCTGGTGCCTGGGCTGCTCCGACGCCTGGCCGAAACGCATCTCCGGATTCGCGTGGACGTCCGGCTCGACTCCAGTGAAACGGTGCAACGTCTCTTCGTGGAGGGCGACGCCAATCTTGCCCTGTTCAACGAGGCAAGCACGCCGCAGATCCCGGCGCGGGATCTCTTTTCCGAAGAGCTTCGCTGGTTGATGCGGGACGGCGGCCGTGCCGATGAGCGAATGGTGGACCTACCGGCCCCAGGACTTCCGGATGTTCTCGCTGCACGTCTACGAGCGGCTCTTCGTGCTGCACAACCAGGCGCTCTGGACGGCGCAACTGCTCGCCCTGCCGCTGGGCGCCGGACTCTGCCTGGCACTGCTGCGCCCGGGAGCCGGACGGCTGCGGCTGGCCACGCTCCTGCTGGCGGCGGCCTGAGGCTTCGTCGCCTGGGCCTGCCTGTGGCAGCGCTACGCCCCTATCAACCAGGGCGTGCGCTATGCGGTGCCACTCTTCACGCTCCAGGCGGGGTTGCTGCTCGTGCTGGGCGAGTGGCGAGGCGGGCTCGCCCTGTCGTCACGGTGGGACTCGTCACCTACGCGGTCTTCCTGCATCCCCTCACCACCGTGGCCTTCGGCCGCGGCATGGCCGGCGCCGAGGTGTTCGCCCTCGCCCCCGTCCCGCTGGCCATCGCCTCCCTGGGACTGACGGCGATGGTCCGGCCGCCTGGCCGCCGCTGCTCGCGGCGGGGATCCCCGTGGCGGCACGCCTGTGGCCACGGCGCTAAGCGCCGGCCAGGCGGAAGAGCGGCCAGAGCCCGAACCACAGCACATAGCCGAGTGACACCGCCATCAGGCCATCGATGCGTGCAGGCGAGCGTTCCGCACGCAGGCGGCAGATCAACCGCCGCGCCAGCCACGCCGCATGGGGCACGACCACCCAGCCGATGCCGGCGAAGGCCCCCGCCCCCAGCCCCGCGAGTCCCCAGGCCACCGCGGTGGCGGCGGACAACAGCGTGCAGAGCAGCGCCACCCCAAGCGCCCCCCGCGGGCCCAGGCGCACCGCCAGGGTGCGCTTGCCCACGGCGGCATCGGCCTCGCGGTCGGGAATGCCCGACAGCGTGATGGACGGCAGGATCGCCAGCAGCAGTGGCAGGCTCAGTAACCAGGGCAAGGGGTCACGCCAGCTGCCGCCGAGGAACACGAAACCGCAGAGCATCACCCCGATGCTGTGGGTAAGGGCAACATCGATTTCTCCCAGGCCACGATAGCTGAACATCAGGGGCGGGGCAGTGTAGCCGAGGGCGAGGACCGCCAGCGCCCCCAGCACGGCCAACGCCGGCAACGCCGCCGGCACCACACCCAGCAGCCACACCGTGGTGGCGCAGAAGCCCAGCAGAACCAGGACGATCCCCGCCTCGACCTCGCGCCGACCGAGCCGGCCCTCCACCAGCACCCGCGAACCGCCGGTGAAGGTACTGAAGAAACGGTTGCGGCGGTCGCTGCCCAGGTCGACCACCTCGTTGACCAGCACCGTGGCCACTTCCAGCAGGAACAGGCCGAGATAACCGATCCAGAACGCCGGGTTGCCAAACACGCGGCCATCCGCCGCGGCAGCGAGCGCCCCGACCGCATAAGCCACCCAGGTCATGGGATAAAACTGCAGGCGCAGCGCACGCAGCCAGGCCCCGGCCTTGTCCGTTAGTCGCTCCGCGGGGGTGACCCGGCCGCGCGCCAGCTGCCGCCCCTGGCGGTATGCGCGTGCCAGCCAGGCCCGGCGGCGGGGGGCATCGGTCGACCTGACCGAACCGAACGCCAGGGCACGCACCGGGCGAATGCCGCAGAAGCCCAGGGTCGCCCGCGCCATGGCGTGGCGACCCGGCTGGCGGTAGAGCAGCCGATGGATCAGCGGCGGGGTGTCCATGGTGGTGATGATCTGGGCCGAGCGACCACCCAGCAGCCCTTGGTAACCGATGCCGCCCTCGCAGGTACGGAACGCGAAGCCCGGCGCCAGGAGACGATCGAGGAACCCCTTGAGCAGCGCGGGCATCGTGCCCCACCAGGTGGGATAGACGAACACCAGGTGATCCGCCCACAGGATCAGTTCCCGCGCCCGGCACAGGTCCGCCTCGAGCGGCTGGTCGTTGGGCGAAGGCAGGTGTACGTGTAGGTCGAAGTCGAGGCTCGCGAGGTCGAGTCGGCACAGCTGCACACCGGCCGCGCGGGCCCCCTCGGCAAAGGCGTCCGCCAGGGCGCCGCACAGGCTGTCGGCACGGGGATGGCCGAGGATCACCAGCACCTTCACGGGGCGCGCCCCCCCGCCGGCCCTCCCCTGCCGGACGGCAAGAGGACATGCTAGGGTCAAGTGAGGCCGCACCACGGCGGCATCGCCCGGCCTGCGGTCAGTGCATGACGTGTCCCCCCAGGTGAAATGCATCCTGAATCCTGTCGTCGAAGGGGGCGGCGAAAGCGAGGCGCCCCAATGCCTGTCATCGAACACGAAGCCGAGATTGCGGCCCACCGTGACGCGGTGTTCGCCCTAGTGAGCCGGGTCGAAAGGTTTGCCGACTACAGCGAGGTCATAGACACCATAGAATGCCTCAGCGACGGTCGCTACCGCTGGCGAGTGCGCGTCGCCGGCCTGCGGCTGACGTTCGACATCGCGATCACCGCGTTCGAGCCACCCGAACGCTTCGCCTGGCGCTCGGTGGGTGGCGTGCCCAATCGCGGCGAATACCGGCTGATGCCCACCGCCAACGGCACCCGCATTCATCTCTGGCTGGAGTACCACCTGGCCAACCGTCTGGCCGAGAAGACGGTGCACCAGGCCGCCGGGCCTCTGCTGCAACGGCTGAGCCGCGACATCATCGACCGGATGGAGGCAGAGCTCGCCGCCCCCTCCGACGACGTGCCGGCCAAGACGCGGCGATGAAGGCGAGTTAGCAGTGCAGGATGCCTACCCGCAAGCGGGCCTGGGCATCGCGCTGGAGATCGGCGCCAAGGTCAACACGGGCGAGATGCAGTGGTGAGCGCCCCGCAACCAACCTGAGTCCGCAGGCACGACCAGACCAATCCTTCCCGCCCAGGCAACGCCGGGGCACAGCCAACCACGTAGAGGAGCGGCTCATGACGACATCTCCGCATGCAGCCGCCTGTCGCCGCGCGTGCGGGGGGTCGTCGACTGGATCAGCGCGATCTACGAGGAGAAGCTCGGGGCGCACCTCGCCTCCGCATCAGGCGTCGCGGAAGACTCTCTTGAAGAGGGCCGCCCCGGGCCAACGGCCGGGCGCGTGCCCCGCGAGGGTCAGTGCGACGCCCACGCCGATCAGCGTCGCCGAGGCGAGGTCTCGAGCGCCCGCCGCCTCATCCAGGGCGACCACACCGAGGCCCAGGGTCACCAGCGGAATCAGGGCCGGGAGAGTCGCGCCCACGACTGGCCCGAGCAGCTCGCTGGAGCGGTTGAAGGCGAAAACCGCGACGACGCTGACGAGCACGCCCTGGAATACCGCCTGCATCACGATGTCGGGCACCGGGGCGACGGGCAGTTGCGTGGGCAGGGCCGCGACGTAGACCGGCAGGTAGAGGATGGCGGAGCCCACGGCGACGATGGCGGTCGCGTGCAGGGCCGGGATGCCGGCTCGGCGGACGACCAGCGTGTACCCCGCCCACATCATTCCGGTGAAGATCAGGATCAGATGTCCGACCGACGCCGTCTGTGCACCCAGCAGACCCGCGAAGAACGACGCCCCGACCAGGATCGCCACGACCCCGGCGATCCGTGCAGGCCCGATCCTGTCGCCGAAGAGCCTCCAGCCCAACAGCACGGAGACGACCGCCATCACCCCGGGATTGAGGGAGCCGGCCGCCGATGCCGGCGCGGTTCCCAGGCCGAGCGAGATGAGCAGGATATACGGCGCCCCGAACCCGGCCACCATGGCCAGGAGCCCCCTGGCACCCAGCCGGTCCAGGGCAAAGCCGCGCCGGCAGATGACAGGCGCCAGGACCAACGCGGCGACACCGACGCGAAGCGCGGTCAGGTCGTAGGCATTCAGGCTCGTCGTCACGCCGAGCCGCAGCATGACCAGCGACCCGGACCAGATGGCGACCGCGGTCGCGGCCCAGACAAGACCGAGCACGCGCTCTTTCGGTAACGGTGACATTGCCACTCCTCTCGGCTTCGTTTCCGGTAGGAGCGTAGGCTTTGACCAATGTTGAGGAAAACGATATGTTTTCATTCAATGGATCAGGAAATCTCAACCAACCGGCCGAGCGGCGATCCGCATCTCGCCACCCGGACGCTCAATCTAGACGCCGCCCGAACCTTCGTTGCGATCTGCGAAACGGGGAGTTTTCGGCGCGCCGCGGCACGCGTGAACCGCTCGCCCTCGGCGGTCAGTCTGCAAGTCGGCAAGCTGGAAGAGCAGCTCGGCGTCCGGCTGCTGCATCGCGATGCGCGCCGCGTCCGCCTGACCGACCAGGGAGAAGTGCTGCTCGGCTTCGCGCGGCGTCTCGTCGGGATCAGCGACGAGGCGATGGCGGTGTTCCACGGCTCACCGTTGTCCGGGAGCTTGCGCCTCGCCGCTCCCCATGACCTCGGTGTTTCTCTTGTGCCGGGGCTGCTCCGACGCCTGGCCGAAACGCATCCGCGGATTCGCGTGGACGTCCGGCTCGACTCCAGTGAAACGGTGCAACGTCTCTTCGTGGAGGGCGATGCCAATCTCGCCCTGTTCAACGAGGCAAGCACGCCGCAGATTCCGGCGCGGGATCTCTTTTCCGAAGAACTCCGCTGGTTGATGCGGGACGGCGGCCGTGCCGTGGAGCGAGAGCCCCTGCCGCTTGCCGTGGCCCAGATGGGCTGTGCCTGGCGCGACGCCGCCCTCCGCGCGCTGGAGGGAGCCGGGCGGTCCTATCGGGTTGCCTATTCCAGCGACACCTCGATGGGCCAGGTCGCAGCCCTGCGCGTGGACCTCGCAGTGGCGGCCCTGCCCGGATCGCTTGCCGACCGCGATCTCGTCGAAGTCCCGGAGCATTGGGGCCTGCCGCCGCTGGGCCGGACCCACATCTATCTGGCCGATGACGGAAGCGACACGGCCAAGGCGTTCGCCGCTCAGATCACGCCCGATCTACGCTCTATCGCGTAGACCAAGACACGGAGGGTCCCAGACCTCCGACCGGTGGTAGTGGTAGGCGGGCGTCAGATGGCAGCTTCGTTGTCGGCCCTCGTCACACGCCGGCTGGCCGTGATGCCGCAGGGAGAGGGAGTTTTCCACAAGTAGTACGGCAGCACATGTGAGTGCTAATCTACTCTCCCTATGGATAAGGAGCGTCCTATGGATCTTGCCAAGGTAGGCGACAGGGTTGCCTGTCAGTGTAAAGGAGGGCCACATAGCATTATCTCAGGTGCCTCTACCGCCAGTGTCGATGGCATCCCGGTTGCCAGGGTAGGAGACAAGAGCTCTTGTGGAGCCGCCATCACCTCTGGTGCGGGCTGGTATTCGGTTGATGGTGCTCCAGCCGCCATTCACGGCAGTACCACTTCATGTGGCGGGCATGTCGAAGCAGCGTCTACTGTGACAACCGGCTCACCCACCACAGCAGGCACAAAGGCAACTACCTCTCAAACTCGTGTTACCGCTGATGATGCACCCGGGCGCGTGGATGAAGCATTCATGAGCTCGTTTACCGGAAACAACACAGAAGCCGTATACGAGTATGTGGCCGAAGAAACCGAAGTCATCATGAACCAGCCCGCCTATCTTCCGGTGGAGGGTGTTGGCATCAATGGTGGCTATGTCTTTCGAAGCCATGTCACTATCAGGGGCAATACCCTCCATGTCTCGTCACGAGGTGGGGCACCCTCAGCCCAGGCCCCGGGTTCAGGCACTGCCGTTCTCAACATGCGTGCTGAGCTGAAGGATGGCGACCAGCTTCTGGAAGCGGCTGTTCTGGAGAACACCGGCATCAATGCCTGGCCAGACGATCCACAGTACACCCCGATAGGGCACGCTTCCTTGCCCTTACCAAAGCCACAGCCTGGCAAGGCGCTTTCGCTTCATCTCCAAGGCACTTTTATTTATCAGACCAGTTCAGGATCGGCGACGCCAATACCACCCAGCACCAGCAAGACGATTTCCCTTCAGGTAGTAGAGCAATAGCATGCTGAAGAAGATATTCTTTATCCTACCAATAGCCTTGCTGGTATCGGCCTGCCAGGAAGGCGTGAGCAATGACATTCATGACGACTCTGTCGAACTTCAAAGGCAAGCCAACGAGGAAGTCGCCTTCGGCATAGCGGAAGGAAATAGCGACAGACTGGACAGGGCTAAGGATCTGATAGAACAGTCACTTCAAGCAGATCCCAGCAACCATGAAGCGCTACTCAATAGAGCGCAGATCGCCGTCTACCAGCAGAACTACAAGCTCGCACTACGCGATGTGGAAAGCGCTTACGACATTGCGCTGAGCAATGACTCACTACCACTTTTTCGCTGCATGCTGATAGAGGAAGTCGAGGGTGATGACACCGGGAAGGAGTGCTACTCAGCGGTCGAGGAAAGTTACGCCGAGCAGCATAGTAAAGACAGCCAAATCCCTGCCAACTGGGTGGGCGCGGCTATCCTGGCTGACAGCCAGGCTGCTCCAGAGCTGGTCGAGGCATATCTTGAGCAGGAAAGGGCCGAGGGTGAGATGGAAGCGGAGATGGCCAAAATGACAATCGAGAGCCTGCAGGATGGAAGCTATGTGGACCAAGTGTTGATGCGGTAGCGGCGCTTGGCCATCGATAAAGGTGGCTACAGCCGGTAAATCCACCATGTTAAAGGGGAATCGGGGTCGGGAATCGGGGTCCGTCCCTGAGGGATCCCCACGAACTTCGGCTATCCGTCGCATAAGGCCTGCCCCCTGACCTCCTCCCAAAGGCTTGCTCGAAGTGTTCTCCAGGCGGGCCAAGGAGCCGCACCGGCACGATGACGCCGCAGCCATTCCAGGCCTAACCGCCACACGGAGAGCACGTTCCGGTGCCGGATACTGTTGCTCTGGTAGCGCCGCTGTTGACCGCTGTACGGACATGCAGGCCGGCCAGCATCGCGATCAGCAGCAGGATCTCGATGCGTTTGCCCTGGCGAGATTGGTGCATGCCGAAGCCCAGGCCAAACAAGGGGCTCTTGATGTCACGGAAGCCTTCTTCAATCTGCATGCGCTGCCGGTAGATAGCGACCAGCTTGTCCGCCAGCGAGGAGCGCTCCGGCAGGTTGCTGACCAGCACCCAGGGCTCCTTCTGGCGCTGGGCCATCGCCCGACTGTGGCCGCCCTGGGAGACCTGACCTCGCTTATTGCGATGTCTGCGCCCCTTCGGCGGCCGATGATAAAGCACCATGCGGGTGGTCAGCGGGTTGCTCTCGGCGATCTGGACGGAACCCAGCGCTTGCGGTACCGCGCTCGCTTGTTGAAACAAGGCGGTCACTGGCCGCCACGCGTCGCCAGACACCTGGCAGCGAGTGGGGCTGCGAACCCGGCCAACGTAGTACCAACCACGCGCCTCGACCGCCTTGAACCAAGGATTGCGAAAGCCCGCATCGGTGACCAGGATCGGCGTTGCCTTGGCCGGCAGGATCTCGGCCAAGGCCGCGAGCAAGTACGCTTCACAGTGTTGGCAGCCATCCTTGTGGTGGACCTTTTCGAATATCGGCAATGACCGCCCGGCGAACGGCACCGCCGCGCGTAGCAGAAACTGTTGGCCGCGATCATCGATCCGGTGACCAGTCCACCAGAATCAGCGGGCGCGTCGTGTGGCCGATCAGCAGGGTGGCCACCAACCAATAGAACAGCGGCCGCTCCTGGTGCAGATGAGGGTTGCCCAGCAACCGATCGACCCGCTTGATGGTGTGTTTGGTCGCCACCGGTCCTGGCAAGGCACGCCCCAGGGCGGCCAAGCCCAGGCGGCGCTCCCCCAGCAGGGCCCCCACCATGTCGAGTAGTGCCTGCAGGCGTTTGGCATGGATCGAGGGGAG